>CAVYPB010000007.1:0-93571 GCA_963770305.1 uncultured Actinomycetota bacterium | reverse complement strand
TCGTCCCGCGGGTGCGGCATGGCTCCAGCCACGGCTCGAGATGGTCCCCGTTCATTTCGGCCGAACCGTGCGGGAGATGCACCGCGAGAACTCCCATGTGTCGGTAACCTTCGACACGGGGCGGACCCAGAGCTTCGATCATGTCCTGTTCGGCACCGGCTACCGGGTCGACATCTCCCGCTATGGGTTCCTCCCACCGGACCTGCTGCGTCAGGTCCGCTGCGTCGACGGATATCCGGTGCTGGGCAAGGGGATGGAGTCCGCTGTCCCGGCCTGCACTTCATGGGAGCCATAGCCGCGTAACAGCTGGGGGCCCATCATGCGGTTCGTGGCGGGCGGCTGGTTCGGTGCCGAGTCCCTGACCCGCGCGGTGACCGGAAAGCGGGTGAACGGCTCGTCGGCGGCGTCGCCGAAGCTCAACGGAGCTGCTCGAGTACGAGAGTCGAGCAGGGCAGTGAAATGAGGCGACGCGGCTCGGCGCCTCACTCGACCGATGTCGGTGCGGTCGTGCTCGGCGGTGACTACCAGGGTCTGGGCATCGCCCGCAGTCTCGGCCGTCGCGGCGTCCCTATCTGCCTGCTCGACGACGAGCACTCGATCGCCTCGGTCTCGCGATATGTCGATCACCGGCTTCGCGTCGCCGACCTCCGCACTGCCGACGCCACCGTGGACGCTTTGATCCGGGCGGCGGACACGATGGGTCTCGACGGATGGGTGGTCTATCCGACCCGTGACGAGATGGTCGCGGCGATCGCCGGAAGCCGCGACCGGCTCGCCGAGCGGTTCCGGATTCCGACCCCCGGATGGGAGTCGGTGTCGGCCGTCTGGGACAAACGCGAGACCTACCGCCGGGCGGCCGAGCTCGGGATCGCCACGCCGCGAACGTGGATACCGCAGGACGAGGGTGACCTGTCGCAGATTCCGGTCGATGCACCCCTCGTGATCAAGCCGGCGGTGAAGGAGAAGTTCTTCTACGCGACCGGCGCCAAGGCCTGGCGGGCCGATGACGCGGCGACTCTGCGCGAGTTGTACCGCCGCGCCGCAGCGATCGTCCCACCAGGCGAGGTGATGATTCAGGAGCTCGTCCCCGGTGGTGGGGACAGCCAGTACGCCTATTGCGCGCTGTTCAAGGACGGGGCCGCCGTGGCCGACATGACGGTGCTTCGACGGCGCCAGCACCCGTCCGACTTCGGGCGATCCAGCACCTACGTCGAGACTGTTGACCTCCCGCTGCTCGCCGAACCGTCGGCCAGGTTCCTCAAGGCGATCGAGTTCTACGGGCTGGTTCGAGTACAAGCACGATCGGCGCGACGGCGAGTGGAAGCTGCTGGACGTGAACGCACGTACCTGGGGCTATCACACGCTGGGCGCGGCGGCCGGGGTGGACTTTCCTTACCTGCTCTACCGCGACCAGCTGGGTCTGTCGGTCCCTCGACAGCGCGCTCGTCCCGGTGTCCGGTGGATTCGGGTCGTGACGGACATGCCCAATGCCGTGCGCGACATGGCTGCGGGCGACGTCAAGATTCGGGACTACCTGAGGACTCTGCGCGGTGTCGACACCGAGGCGGTGTTCTCGTGGCGCGACCCGCTGCCGGGTCTTTACGAGCTGGCCCGTCGCCGTATCTCGCCGCGAAACGGGGATTGTGACGTGCCGTCAACACCGTGGTCCGCGGTCTTCGAGTCGTCGCATAAGTTCGAGTTCTTCGACTACTTCCGGGTTCCGTACGCCGTTCAGAGCGAGGGGTTGGACTCGAGCGCCTCGACGGTCGGGTGGGGGTTCTGCGCCCGCTCATACCGATGAGCGGGGACGGGCGGCGGCTGGTGTGGTGGCGAGGTGGATCGAACCAGACAGCGGCGACCCGCGCCGGCCAGTTCAGGCTCGCCGGGTTCACCATCGCCGCCCACGTCGTCGGCGTCGGCCCGGACGATCTGCTCCAGAACCTGGGCCACAGCTGGCGGCGACTGGACGGCATCGCCGACGAGGACGGCAACGAGGTCGCGGCGGTGTGGGAGAGCGCCGAGGGCGCGGTGTTCCTGCTGTTCGACCCGGGCGAGGTCATGCTCAATCTCTGGTCCGAACGCTACACGACGCTCGGACGCAGGGGAGTCGGGCGGACTGCCAGGTCGGCCATGCTGCGCACCTACTACCTGGTCCTACTGTTGCTCCCACGCCGGCTGCAGATCATGCTGCGGCAGATCTTCGCCGCGCAACAGGGGGTGCCTGAGTTTCCACAGTGGCCAATCGAGGCCAGCCTGCACGACATGTACGAATGGCTGTTCGGCCTGCTGACGTCGATCGCCGGGGCCCCGATCCCGTGGATCGACGTCTGGCCGACCGGCAAGACCTGGGCGTTCGTCCTCACTCATGACGTGGAGACCGATGCGGGTGTCGCCGATCGCGAGCTGCTGCGCGCTCCCGAACGCCGGCACGGATTCCGCTCGTCGTGGAACTTCGTACCCGAGCGCTACTGCCTGGATCAGGACGTGGTTCGGGAGTTGCGGGCCGAGGATTGCGAGATCGGGGTCCACGGCTTGCGGCATGACGGACGCGACCTTGCGTCGAGGCGCATGCTTTCGAAACGGCTGCCAGCGATGCGAGCAGCCGCCGACCGCTGGCAGGCGGCGGGGTTCAGATCGCCTGCCACGCAACGGCACTGGGAACTCATGCCGCTGCTCGGGTTCGACTACGACTCCTCTATACCGACACCGATCCGTACGAACCCCAGCCCGGAGGCTGCTGCACCTATTGGCCGTACTTCAACGAGGACCTGGTCGAGCTGCCAATCACACTGCCGCAGGATCACACCCTCTTCAGCGTGCTGCGAGAAGCCGATCCCGACCTGTGGCGCAAGAAGGCCCGCGAGCTCAGTCAACGGGGCGGGATGGTCCTTGTTCTGGCCCATCCGGACTATGCGGACGATCCCAAGCTGCTCGCTGCGTGGGAGGCACTGCTGTCCGAGTTCGCCGAGGACCCCACGATGTGGCAGGCGTTGCCCCGGGAGGTCGCGACCTGGTGGCGTCACCGGGCGGCGTCCCGGTTGGTCCGCGAGTCGGGAGCCTGGACGATCACGGGTCCGGCCGCGGAAGCTGGAGAGGTCCGCTTCAGCACGCTGGCGAGTTGCAGGCAGCGCACTGATCAGCGTAGCGCGCGAAACTAGCGTGTACTGGGCGCACGCGTTGTGGACCAACCGCTGGCCGTCCAATGAACTGCACGTACTGCTGTACGGGCTTGAGGGCATGCTCATCCGGTAAGAGCACGACCGGACAGCACAGAAACCGGCCTTCCAGACGCTGGCCTTCAGTGTCTCATTGGGGAAGACGACGCCGGCGAACTGCGCGCTGTGGGACTGCACCCGCCTCATCGAGGAATGTGTCGACGACCGTCTTGCACGCATGCCATACGTGCGCAGCCGTGCAGGATCGGGCGCGGAAACCCCGTCGCCGCGACGAATTCCGGGTCCGAGTGCAGCGGCATCACAATATCGAGCATCCGCTCCTGCCGGTCAACGCACGCCGAGGGTTTGACGTCCGTGATCAACTGCACCCTGTTGAGTCGATTTTGATTGTCGTCACCGAACGGAATGTGCCTGTGTGCTTATTCGACGGTGACGGACTTGGCCAGGTTGCGTGGTTTGTCGACGTCGTAGCCTCGGGCCTGGGCGACCGACGCGGCGAATACCTGCAGTGGAATCGTGGACAGCAGCGGCTGGAAAAGCGTCGACACCGGGGGTATTTCGATCAGGTGGTCGGCGTACGCGCGCACCATCTCGTCGGCCTCCTCGGCGATGACGATGGTGATCGCGCCGCGGGCCTGGATCTCCCGGATGTTGGACAGCAGCTTGGTGTGCAGCGTGGAATTCTTCGGCGAGGGCATCACGACGATGACCGGCAGGCCGTCGTCGATAAGCGCGATCGGGCCATGCTTGAGCTCGCCGGCGGCGAAACCTTCGGCGTGCATGAGCGCACAATTCCTCGAGCTCGAGCGCACCCTCGAGAGCGACCGGGTAGCCGACATGGCGGCCGAGGAACAACACCGTCGATGACAGCGCAAACCCGCGGGCTAACTCGGCGATGGATTGGAGGTCGTCCAGACCCGCGCCACTCAGCTCGGGCATGGCGTCCAGTTCCCGGTACTCGCGCTCCACCTCGTCGGGGTACTCGGTGCCGCGCGCCTGAGCGAGCGCGATCCGACCAGCAGTTGGCGGCGATCTGCGCCAAAAACGTCTTCGTCGCCGCCACCCCGATCTCCGGCCCGGCGCGGGTGTAGAGCACCGCGTCGCACTCCCGCGGGATCTGGCTGCCGTTGGTGTTGCAAATCGCCAGCACCTTGGCCTTCTGCTGTTTGGCGTGCCGCACCGCTTCCAGCGTGTCGGCGGTCTCGCCCGACCGCGAAATCGCCACCACCAGCGTGCTGCGATCCAGCACCGGGTCGCGGTAGCGGAACTCACTGGCCAGCTCCACCTCGACCGGCAGCCGGGTCCAGTGCTCGATGGCGTACTTCGCCAAGAGCCCCGAGTGATACGCGGTGCCGCAGGCCACCACGAACACCTTGTCGACCTCGCGCAATTCCTGGTCGGAGAGCCGCTGCTCGTCGAGCACGATGCGGCCGTCGACGAAGTGGCCGAGCAGCGTGTTGGCCACCGCGGCGGGCTGCTCGGCGATCTCCTTGAGCATGAAGTACTCGTAGCCACCCTTTTCGGCGGCCGATACGTCCCAGTCGACGCGAAATTCGCGGAACTCAACGTCGGTATCGCCGTGGAAGTCGCTGATCCGGTAACCGTCGGCGGTGATCACCACGGCCTGATCCTGGCCGAGCTCGACGGCGTCACGGGTGTGTTCGATGAACGCGGCCACATCGGAGCCGATGAACATCTCGCCGTCGCCGACGCCGAGCACCAACGGCGTCGAGCGCCGGGCCGCGACGATGGTCCCCGGCTCGTCGGCATTAACGAACACCAGCGTGAAGTGCCCCTCGAACCGGCGCAGCATGGCGAGCACCGAGGCGACGAGTCGCGGCGGTGTCACCGCGCGCGTACCGCCGGGCGACGAGGTGCACGGCGACCTCGGTGTCGGTGTCACTGGTGAAATCCACCCCGACCGCCTCGAGCTCGCGGCGCAGCGTGGCGAAGTTCTCGATGATCCCGTTGGACGACCCCGACCCTTCCGGCGGCATCGCTACGCGGATGGGCGTTGCGGTCCGTAGGCTGGCCGTGAGTGGCCCAGCGAGTATGGCCCACCCCGGAGTGCCCGCTCAGCGTTACCGGGTCGGTGGCGTCGAAGGCGGGCTTCCAGGTTGATCAGCCGCCCGGCACGGCGGCGCACTGTCAGGCTGCCGCGGCCGTTGACCAGGGCGATACCGGCGGAGTCATAGCCCCGGTACTCCATTCGACGCAATGCGTCGACCACGACATCGCAGGCGGGACGGTGCCCGACGTGACCACGATTCCGCACTAGCACCATACGGTACTGCAGATAGAGCAAATAATCCAGATTTGCGAAAACCGCACACCAGTAGTTGCCACGGCAAGAGATCAGTGGATAGACCCCCGCTGGCGGACTCCTCTCGCGACTCACCGTCGTAGCACACGCTGATTCAGCAAATGCAAGTCGCTCATCGGCGGGGTGACGAGACGGGTAGGCCTGGCACGTCGCCGGTGTAGTGGTGGTCTGCTCAGCCGTTGGTGACTGACGAGCAAACTGTGATGTTCTTCGCGATCGCTACACGGATGCCGTTAGAAGTAGGTCGACGGACGAGACGGATGAGGTCGCGATGAGGTTGCTCCGCCGCAATACCAAAGTATTTCGGCCGCATAGCAGCGAACGATGAGGCTTCGGCGCCCGTTTCCCTGATCCCGCCTGCCCGGCTGCAGCCCCATGGTCGGCGGGCTTCCCCTCGCGATAGCTCGCCAGTGCGACGCTGGCGCCTTCGGACAAGCTCGACCTTCGTTGTTACGCATAGAAGCGGGCTGCTCGGGCGTTGCTGGTCGGCTACCCGTAGAGATTGCTACCCTTGTTTTACGGTGTTGCTCTCGATCCCCGACTAGGCACCGTCCTCGCGCTGTAAGTAACGTGCTGGCAAAGATTGTGTGCAAACGGATCGGACCCGCACGGTACCGCCCTTCTTTCCGGCGAAACGCGACACGCCGCCTCAGTTTCAGCAACGCCAATCCACGGTGTCGGGCTGGTCTGGCTTGGCGCGGTCCGATGGAGCTCAGCACAACTTAAAGCATCTGGCATTTGCGGATGGCATTACCCCAATTTGTTCGGCCGAAGTCTTGATATAGCGCGATGAAGTGGCTGTTCGACGGGTAAATGCGGCGCGAAGGGGTTGGTAGATGGCGCACCAACCGGTTCGCGGCCGAGCCGCCTAAAATCGACACGACTCAGCATAGGTCCAGGTAGGCTGGAGGGTCACGACTGTGTGCAAAGATGGGGAGGGAAAGATGATCGCTACTCCGCGGCTCCATGAGCGGTCGTTCGTATACAGTTCCCGGGACATGGCAAGCTTGCTGTGAGCGAGCGTTTGCGTCGCGGTGCGAGACCATTGACGAAGCAAGCATCGTCCGCCGAAGGGCGATCTGGCGCAGGCTGCGTCACACCGGCCCTGTCCTGTGGGCGCGTAACCATGCCTGCAGTCGACCAGCCCGCGTCGACGACGTTCGGCGAGTTAACGTGACGCTCCCCGACTGCGCAGAAGAACTTCGTCTGGTGGGCACCTCGTTGCGGCGATCGCCCACGGACGTCGCTGTCCTGCGGCGGGAGATGTTGCTGGCGGCGGCGCCCGACCAAATCGCGCCAGGGGACCCAAAACCCGAGATCGCCGACCACCCGGTGCCCGGCGAGCAGACTCACGCCGAAGACCGGCCGGCTCGGCGCGGCTGGGATCGCCGGCCAGGCAGGCGGCATCAGACTTGTTCAGGTCGCGCTTCTCGCGGTCATCCGGGCTTTCTGATCACCACGGTGCCCGGGGTTCGCGCGCAGCAGGGCTACTCGTGGTGGATGGACGGGATCCTGCAAAACGCTGGCCTACGGAACGGCCGCGGTGCTTTGCCTGGTGCGAACACCGACAGCATCTCCCGACCGGACGGGCTGGCGTTTCGTTACGCTTGGCCTGCTGTCCTTCGGGTTGTCAAACGTCCCGCACGTGCGGTTCGCGCGCACGTTGGATCCGATGGCCGTCCCGACGCTGTGCCACCTGCTGTGGGGGACCGCCTACATCTGTATCTCTATCGCCTTGGTACTGCTGGTGCGGTCACGCCCGAACCGGCTGCCCCTGAGCCTGCGGCTCGACGGGATGGTCGTCGGGCTGGGCGCGGCGACGGTGGCGGCGGTGGCGAGGGTGCACCAACTGGCGCCGGTGCTGGGCGAACTCGTTCGCCCGGGCGCCGATCAATCTGGTTTACCTGGTGGCGGACCTGCTGCTGCTTGCCCTGGTCGTTGGCGCGATCTCATTGTTTCGGTGGCGGCCGCCGCCGTCATTGTGGTGGCTCGCTGGCGGCCTGCTGGTGTTTGGGTTCGTCGATTGCACCTATATGACCCGGGCCGCGCAAGGCACCTACCAATCGGGCGGCTTGGTCGATGCTGCCTGGATGATCACGGTCACGGTGATCGCGCTCGCGCCGGGATGGCAACAGCGCCGGTAGGTCGCCCGCGTCCCGGCGACCTGGCTGCCGCTGGCGGCGCCCCTTGTGGTGGCAGCAGCGGCGATCAGCGTGCTGGCCGCCACCGCGTTACGTGCACATCACGCCGGTGGCCAGCTATCTGGCGGTGGCGACCTGATGGCCGCGCTGGGCCGATTGGCTGCCCGCGTTCTTCGACGCACGTCACGCCGGGGAGCAGGCCCATTTCGCGCAGACCGACGATCTGACCGGGCTGCTGAACCGTCGCGGCTTCTACAACCAGGCCGCAGCGGTCCTCTCGGGCCGGGGTTCAAGCGATGCGGGGGCAGCCGACATTTGCGCTGTTGCTGCTTGATCTGGACCACTTCAAGGACGTCAATGATTCGCTCGGGCACGCGGCTGGCGATGAACTGCTGCGTCGGGTCGCCACCCGGCTGAGCGCTTCGCTGCGCGACGAAGACATCCTGGCGCGACTGGGCGGCGACGAATTCGTTCTCCTCTTGCCCCGAGTAGGTGCAGGCCGGGCGGTGCAGGCCGCGGTCGCATTGATCAGGGCCCTGGAGCAGTCCGTGCCACTCGATGGGCTGCACGTGCAGACCGACGCCAGCATCGGCATCGCCCTCGGCCCGGAGCACGGGCGCGAACTGGGAACCGTGTTGCGCCATGCCGATATCGCGATGTATCGGGCCAAACACGCCCACGCGCGCTACATGGTCTACACGCCAGACGAAGACCGGCGCGTCACCACCCGCGCCGGGATGGAACTGCTCGCCGAGCTGCGCCATGCCATCGAGCACGGCGACCTGACGGTGCATTACCAACCCAAGCTGAGCCTGCGCAGCGGCGACATTGTCGGGGTGGAGGCGTTGGTGCGTTGGCAACACCCAGAACGCGGACTGCTCTATCCCGACCAGTTCCTGCCCCTGGCTCGGCGCAACGCGCTCATGCACGCAATGACTGAACTGGTCGTTGAGCGCTCCCTCGACGACGCCGCCGTCTGGCATGCCGGCGGGTACCGGCGTTCCGGTGGCGGTCAATCTGTTTCCGCCCACCCTGGCCGATCTCGATCTGCCGGCCCGCCTCGACCGCGCGCTGAAACGCCACGGGTTGACCTCATCCGCGCTGATGGTCGAAATCACCGAGGACTTCATGCTGGGCAACCTCGATCGGGCCGCGCGTTGTGCTGACCGGATTGCGCCGCCTCGGCATCAGCATCGCCATCGACGATTTCGGCAGCGGCAATTCCTCGCTGAACCTACCTCAACGAACTGCCGATCGACGAAGTCAAACTCGACCGCTCGTTCACCGCGTCCATCACCGAAGATCCCCGTGCCGCAGCGATCGTGCGCTCCGTCATCGACCTTTCCCACACCCTGGGCCTGACGACGGTCGCCGAAGGCGTCGAAACCCCCGGTACTGCCGCTGTCCTCACCGGCTATGGATGCGACATCGCCCAGGGCCACTACTTCAGCTATCCGATCACCGCACCGGAACTCCTCCACCTCGTCACCGAATCGACTCACCGAACCGACCGCCATCGAGGAATTGCGTTGCGGATCGCAGTTATCGACCAGGCTGGGGACCAGCAGCCGCCACACCGATCGACCCGTTGCGACGCTGAAAAGTCGTTGCAGCCACGGCGTAGCAGCCGATCTTGCGGATTGCATTCTCCCGCAACGACTCCCACGGTTGCTGGTATCCCGAGTTCGCGCCTGATCCGGAGCGAGGGCCCTCCCCGCCGGGTGGCGGGTCGCGATGCGCGTGGCGGACCGGGTCAGCTTCGCCTACGACGCTCAGTACCGCAGGTGATTCATGGGGGTTGTGAAGCGATCGTGAGCCACACGGAGGTAACGGCATGAGTTCGCCTCAGCCGCCGTACCCTTGGTCATCGCGGCCGCGTCCTCGGCGGATGCGAGTGGCGCGTTGACGATGCCGACGGCTCCTGCCGTCGCCGCTGATGCCAATACGGTGGTGATCGTGGTGATCTTCAAGACGCCGCACTCCTGAGTCGTCCGACTGGACCATCCCGCGGAAGCGGATGGTGTCTCGCATCCAGAAGTTAGCAGGTCGCGCTCTGATGTCGACTCGGTGCCAACCGTCTTTGCGCGCGAAAGGGATCGGTTTGGCAAACCCAAGACATTCGGCTAGCGCAACGTCATACGATGCGGTACCACTTGCACAGTGAGAACACAGCAACGCTGAAGCAGGTCGGGAAACGACGCAACGGGCGCGTGCGTCAAGCCGGCGTCAACTCCACGCCGGCCAGCGCAACCGCGTCGTCGCGCTCGGGCGCGGTGACGACGGCTCGGAAGCCGTCGCCCTCTTTCCAGATGCTGGCCTTGAGCGTCTCGCCGGGGAACACCACGCCGGCGAACCGGGCGCCGTAGAAGCGCACACGGCTCACGTCGCCGTCGAGCAGCTTGTCCACCATCGCCTTGCACGTCATGCCGTACGTGCACAGCCCATGCAGGATCGGACGCGGAAAGCCCGCTGCCGCAGCGAAATCCGGATCCGAGTGCAGCGGGTTGCGATCCCCGCACATCCGGTACAGCAGCGCCTGCTGCGGCGACACCGGGATGGACAGTTCGAAGTCGGGTGCGCGCTCAGGCGGCTCCGACGACGTCGACGGTCCGCGCTCACCGCCGAAGCCGCCCTCACCGCGGGCGAAGATCGACCGCTTCTGCGTCCACAGCAGCGTGCCGTCCGGCGTGCTGACGGTCGTCTCCGACCAGATGACCGCGGCCTTGCCCTTGTCCCAGATATCCGTGAACCGCGTCACCGCACCGCCGGTGCCCGACGGCGGGACGGGACCCGGCACCGCGACCGCTTCGCTCGCGTGCAGCACCCTGGAGAGCTCGATGTCGATGCCCGGGAACTGTACCGTCGGCGGCTTCGTCATGTGGAAGCTCTGCGCGACGTTGCCGAACGTCGGCAACACCTGGGGCGTTTCGTCGGTCAGGTAGCGCAGTTCCCGCTTGTCCATCGGGTCGCTGCCCGCCCCGAGCCCGAGGTGGTAGAGCTGGATATCGTTACTGGTCCAAGAGAATTCGGCAGGCTCGAGTTCCGCGCCAAGCGCCTCGTCGAGATTGATCGGCATGCGCTTAACTCTTTCCGGCAATGTGCAGGGCGGCAAGGTAACCGAACACCATCGCCGGGCCGATGGTGCCGCCGGGGCCGGGGTAGGTGTGTCCCATCACCGGGGCGCTGGCGTTGCCCGCAGCGTACAGCCCTTCGATCACCGAACCGTCGTCGCGCAGCGCGCGCGCATGCACGTCGGTGCGGATGCCGCCCTTGGTGCCGAGGTCGCCCGGCACCATCTTGGCCGCGTAGTACGGCGCATGGCTGATCTCGCCGAGGTTGGGGTTGGGCTTGTTGGTCGGGTCGCCGTAGTAGCGGTCGTATGCGCTCTCGCCGCGGTGGAAGTCCTCGTCGGTTCCCGATCGGGCGAAGCCGTTGAACCGCTCGACCGTCGCCGTCAACTCGTCGACGGGCAGGCCTGCCTTGACCGCCAGCTCCTCGAGCGTGTCGGCCTTGACGATGACGCCGGACTCCAGCCATTTCTTCGGAATGCGTTGTCCCGGTTGCAGTCCCGCGAAGATGTAGCGATCGCGGTACTGCTGGTCGAACACCAGCCAGGCCGGGATGTTCTCGCCGGGTCCAGGCCCCTGCCCGTATTCGCCGCCGTACATGTGGTGGCACGCCTCGACATACGGCATCGACTCGTTCATGAATCGCTTGCCGGACATGTTCACGATGATCGAGCCGGGGGAGTTGCGCTCGGACAGGGCGAACCACGGCGCGCCGACCAGCGGCACCGTCGGGCCCCACCACGCGTCCTCCATGATGTCCAGCGCGGCACCCAGCTTCTCAGCGGCGATGATGCCGTCGCCGGTGTTGGCCTTGGCGCCGACCGTCCACTCGGTGGTGATCGGCGCGCGCTGGTACTTCACCCGCATCTGCTCGTTGTGCTCGAATCCGCCGGCGCCGAGGATCACGCCGCGGCGCGCCCGGATCAGTTCGGGCTCAGCCGATTCCGGCGCATTGAGGACCGCGCACGTAGATTCCGCGGACCACTGCCGTCCTCGACGTAGAGGTCGGTGAAAGCGGTGTTCAATCGAACCGGGACTCCGGCCTTCTGCAGGCCGATCCGAAGCGGGGCGATCAACGCGCGCCCCATGCCGACGAGGTTCTTGCCCGTCGCCTTGGCCCACATGGTGCGTGCGCCGACCTTCAGGCTGCGCAGCACGCCGCGCGGATGGCGCTTGAGCTGGTTGAGCCGGACGTAATCCTGTTGCATCACAACGACATTGAGCGGCACCTTGCCGTATGGCGGCTCCAGGCCGGGCAGATCGGCGCCGAGCTTGCGGGCGTTGAACGGCTTCGGTTCGATCGACCGACCCGCCGAGCGACCGCCCGGGGTCTCCGGGTAGTAGTCCGAATAGCCGGGCACCCAGCACATCTTCAGCGGCGAGTTCTTCAGCACGAAGGACAGCATCTCGGGGCCGCGGTCGAGGTAGGTGTCGATGCGCTCGGGTTCGACAACGTCGCCGATGATCGTGTGGAGGTACTTGCGGGCGGCCTCGGGAGTATCGGTGACGCCGTCGCGCTTGAGGATCTCGTTGTTCGGGATCCACACACCACCACCTGACCGCGCAGTGGAACCGCCATAGTGCGCAGCCTTCTCGACGACTACTGTGGATAGTCCCTGGTGGGCCGCGGTGAGGGCGGCGACCATGCCGGCGGCGCCGCTTCCCACCACGACGACGTCGTACTCCTGACCCGTCATGTAGAACACGTTATAGAATTGCCCGGGCGACCCACAACCGCGCCGGTCGACGAAACGAGGGGACTTCGCATCAATGCTCAGTGTCCAGGTGCGTGAACAGCTGGCTGCCGACCTCGCCCAGGCCGAGCGCAGCCGCGTCCCGATCTCCCCGTTGACCGACGGAAACCGCCGATATCGACGTGGTCGATGCCTACGAGATCCAGCTGATCAATATCCGTCAGCGGGTCGCGGAGGGCGCCCGCGTTGTGGGACACAAGGTCGGCCTGTCGTCCGAGGCCATGCAAAAGATGATGAACGTGGACGAACCGGACTACGGGCACCTGCTCGACGAGATGCAGGTGTACGAAGACCGCCCGGTCAAGTCGGCGAACTACCTGTACCCGCGGGTCGAGGTCGAGGTCGGCTTCGTCCTGGCCGACGACCTGCCCGGCGCCGGCTGCACCGAAGACGACGTGCTGGCGGCGACGGCCGCATTCGCCCCTTCCATCGAGTTGATCGATACCCGCATCACCGACTGGAAGATCAAGTTGTGCGACACCATCGCCGACAACGCCTCCTCGGCCGGCTGGGTGTTGGGTGAGGCGCGGGTGTCGCCGAAGGACATCGACATCAAGACGATCGACGCGGTGTTGACCCGCAACGGTGAAGTCGTCGCCAAGGGCCGGAGCGATGCCGTGCTCGGCAATCCGGTGACGGCGGTGGCGTGGCTGGCCCGCAAGGTCGACGGCTTTGGGGTGCGCCTCAAGGCCGGTGACATCGTGCTGCCGGGCTCGTGCACGCGTGCGATAGATGCACCTCCTGGCAGCGATTTCGTTGCCGACTTCGCCGGGTTAGGTTCAGTCCGGCTGAGTTTCGAATAGAAGGAATAACGACATGCCAGTGGGTTCATCTCGCAAGGCTTCCGTCGCCATTGTCGGGTCGGGCAACATCAGCACCGACCTGCTCTACAAGTTGTTGCGCTCGGAGTGGCTGGAGCCGCGCTGGATGGTCGGCATCGACCCGGAGTCCGACGGTCTGGCCCGCGCGCGCAAGCTCGGCCTGCAGACCAGCCACGAGGGCGTCGACTGGCTGCTTGGTCTCGACGAGAAACCCGACCTGCTGTTCGAGGCCACCAGCGCCTACGTGCACCGCGACGCTGCGCCGCGTTATGCCGAGGCGGGCATCCGGGCCATCGACCTCACCCCGGCGGCGGTCGGGCCTGCTGTCATCCCGCCGGCCAACCTGCGTGAGCACCTCGACGCCCCGAACGTCAACATGATCACCTGCGGCGGCCAGGCCACCATCCCGATCGTCTACGCCGTCAATCGCGCGCTTGTCGAAAAGGGAGGGGTGCCGTACGCCGAGATCGTCGCCTCCGTCGCATCGCTCTCGGCGGGTCCGGGCACCCGGGCCAACATCGACGAGTTCACCAAGACCACCAGCAAGGGCGTCGAAACCATCGGCGGCGCCAAGCGCGGCAAGGCGATCATCGTCCTGAACCCCGCCGACCCGCCAATGATCATGCGCGACACCATCTTCTGCGCCATCCCCGAAGACGCCGACCGGGACGCGATCGCCCAATCCATCAAGGACGTCGTCGCCGAGGTGCAGACCTACGTGCCCGGCTACCGCCTGCTCAACGAGCCGCAGTTCGACGATCCGTCGGTCAACTCCGGCGGCCAGGCGTTGGTGACCACCTTCGTGGAGGTCGAGGGCGCCGGGGACTATCTGCCGCCGTATGCGGGAAACCTGGACATCATGACGGCGGCGGCCACCAAGGTCGGCGAGGAGATCGCAAAAGAATCACTGGCTTCCGACGAGCGCTCGCGTGAGGAGACAACGGCAGGAGCAGGAGGCCAGGCATGAGTATCGGTGAGGTCTATTTCAATCCGATGTGGGACATCCGGATGACCGACACGTCGCTGCGCGACGGGTCCCACCACAAGCGTCACCAGTTCACGAAGGACGAAGTGGGGGCCATCGTCGCCGCGCTCGACACGGCCGGCGTGCCGGTCATCGAGGTCACCCACGGCGACGGGCTGGGTGGATCGTCGTTCAACTACGGCTTCTCCAAGACGCCCGAGCAGGAGCTGATCAAGCTGGCGGCCGAGACCGCCAAAGAGGCCAAGATCGCGTTCCTGATGTTGCCCGGCGTGGGCACCAAGGAGGACATCAAGGAGGCGCAGAACAACGGCGGCTCGATCTGCCGGATCGCCACCCACTGCACCGAGGCCGACGTGTCCATCCAGCACTTCGGGCTGGCCCGCGAGCTCGGCCTGGAGACCGTCGGCTTCCTGATGATGTCCCACACCATCCCGCCGGAGAAGCTCGCCCAGCAGGCCCGGATCATGGCCGACGCCGGCTGCCAGTGCGTCTACGTCGTCGACTCCGCAGGCGCGCTGGTCCTCGAGGGTGTCGCGGATCGTGTCGCGGCGCTGGTCGCCGAACTCGGCGACGACGCCCAGGTTGGTTTTCATGGCCACGAGAACCTCGGCCTCGGAGTGGCCAACAGCGTCGAGGCCGTCCGTGCGGGCGCCAAGCAGATCGACGGCAGCTGCCGGCGGTTCGGAGCCGGCGCAGGCAACGCACCCGTCGAGGCGCTGATCGGGGTCTTCGACAAGATCGGCGTGAAGACCGGCATCGACTTCTTCGACATCGCCGATGCCGCCGAGGAGGTCGTCGCGCCCGCGATGCCCGCCGAATGCCTGCTCGACCGCAATGCGCTCATCATGGGCTATTCCGGCGTGTACTCGAGCTTCCTCAAGCACGCCATTCGCCAGTCCGAGCGCTACGGCGTGCCCGCCCATCAGCTGCTGCACCGGGCGGGCCAGCGCAAGCTCATCGGCGGACAGGAGGACCAGCTCATCGACATCGCGTTGGAGATCAAGCGGGAGCTGGGGGCACTCCCCTCGCAAGCTGGGGGCCCACCCCGCGTGCAAGGGGGAGACGCCGCCCCGGCGACGTAACAGGGCGCCGGTGGCCGCGTCCTCGTCGGACCGGACGGGCACCATAAGGCCATGGCGACCCGCGATGACGCGCAGGCGATCCTCGAACAGTTGGCTGGCCCGACGGCCAGACTGCGTGACGACCAATGGACGGCCATCGAGGCGCTGGTGGTCCATCGTCGCCGGGCGTTGGTCGTACAGCGCACGGGCTGGGGGAAGTCGGCGGTGTACTTCATCGCCGCCAAACTGCTCCGCGAAGCCGGGCAGGGCGCCACGGTGATCGTTTCGCCGCTACTGGCGTTGATGCGCAACCAGGTGGCCGCGGCCGAGCGGGCGGGGGTGCATGCCGCCACGATCAACTCGAGCAATGTCGCCGAGTGGGACGAGATCCACGAACGTGTGCGCAGTGGCGAGCTAGACGTTCTGCTGGTCAGCCCGGAACGGTTGAACAACCCCGACTTTCGCGACCAGGTGCTGCCCGCGCTGGCACACGACGCCGGCCTTGTGGTGGTGGACGAGGCGCATTGCGTGTCTGACTGGGGCCACGACTTCCGGCCCGACTACCGGCGTATCCGGACCCTGATCGCCGAACTGGGCGCCGACGTCCCGGTGCTGGCCACCACGGCGACCGCCAACGACCGGGTGGTCGACGATGTCGCGACCCAACTCGGTGTCGGGGGACGGAACACGTTGGTGCTGCGCGGCGGGCTTGACCGTGAGTCGCTGCGGCTGTCGGTGGTCACGGCGGGCAATCCGGCGCAGCGCGCGGCTTGGCTTGCAGCACATATTGATTCGCTTCCCGGTTCTGGCATCGTCTACACCCTGACGGTCGCACAGGCACACGACGTGGCCGCCCTGCTGCGCGAGCAGGGTCACCAGGTGGCCGCCTACACCGGCTCCACCGAAGCGGCCGAACGCGAACAGCTCGAGGCGGATCTGCTGGCCAACCGCGTCAAGGCGCTGGTCGCCACCTCGGCGCTGGGCATGGGTTTCGACAAACCCGACCTCGGCTTCGTCGTGCACCTCGGCGCGCCGTCCTCCCCGATCGCCTACTACCAGCAGGTCGGCCGTGCGGGGCGATCCACGGCGAGCGCCGAGGTCATCCTGTTGCCAGGCCGCGAGGATCAGGACGTCTGGCGCTACTTCGTCTCCGTCGCGTTCCCTTCGGAACTCATGGTGCGCAACGTGATTCGAGCCCTGGAACCCGATCGTCCGCAGTCGACGCCCGCGTTGGAGCCGCTGGTCGACCTCGGCCGGACCCGGTTGGAGATGGTGCTGAAGGTGCTCGACGTCGACGGCGCGGTGCGGCGCGTCAAGGGTGGCTGGGTCGGCACGGGGGAGCCGTGGGACTACGACGAGCCGCGCTACCGCAAGCTCGACGAGGCCCGCAAGCGCGAACAGCAGGCCATGCTCGACTACCAGGAGACCGACGACTGCCGGATGGCATTTCTGCGCGGCCAACTCGACGATCCCGAACTCGGCGATGGCGAGCGCTGCGGCCGCTGCGACAACTGCACCGGAGTTCGGCTCGATGCTGACGTCGACGCCAGCACCGCGGAGGACACCAGACAACGGCTGATGCGGCCCGGGGTGGAGCTCACGCCGCGTAAGCAGTGGCCCTCCGGGTTGGGCAAGCTCGGCGTGGACCTGAGCGGAAAGATCGGCGACGGGCCTGCACCCGGCCGCGTCATCGGCAGGCTGACCGATCTGGGCTGGGGCGCGCGGTTGCGGCGCCTACTCGACGAACCCGATAGCGAGGTGTCCGGCGACGTGGTGCAGGCCGCGGTGAAGGTGTTGGCGTCGTGGGATTGGGCGACTCGACCGACGGCCGTGATGGCGGTGGACTCGGAGCGCCATCCGCTGCTGATTTCGTCGCTGGCCCGCGAGCTCGCCCGACTCGGCAGATTGACCGACCTGGGCACTCTGCAGTACGCACCCGAGCGTCGGCCCGTGACGGCCGCGAACTCCGCCTACCGAGTCGCCGCACTGAACGGGTCGTGGCTGACGCCCGATCCGACCGTCGTCGCCGCGACAGGCGGGCCGGTGCTGCTCGTCGATGACCTGTCCGACAGCGGGTGGACGCTGACGATGGCGGCTCGGGTCGTGCGCGCGGCAGGCGCGCCCGACGTGCTTCCCTTCGCGTTGGCCAGCACCAGCTGACCAGCCACTTGCGTCTCCTCGGTGCTGCCGACGTCTGACACCAGGTACGAAGCTGACCTAAGCAAGAAAATCTGAGCGACCTATTCGTGGGCTCTGCGCTGCGTCAACGCGGTTGCCGCGGTGACCGGGATCGTACGGCCGGTGTTTAGACCTCCCTGCCATCGGGTTAGGCCATGGGCTGCGACAAATAGTCGCAAACCGAAGGAGTGATTCGATGAAGATGTCCGCAACGACCGTGCGACGCGGCCTCTACGGCATGTTCGCCGGAGGCCTTTTGGCCTTTGGATCGGCGGCCATCGTCATGCCGGTCGCCAACGCTGCCCCCGACGTCTGCAGCCAAAGTGGCATCGCGACCACCGCGAGCACGGTGTCGGCGAGTACAGCCACCTACCTGGCAGCGCACCCGCAGACCAACCAGGAGCTGACGGATATCGCGAAGCAGCCGGTTGAGCAGGCCCAGAAGGCCTACCAGGTGTACTTCGAGAAGAACCCGCAGGTCGAGAACGAGCTGAAGGCGATCAATCAGCCGATCACCGATCTGTCGCAGCAGTGCGGCATTGACGTGACGCCGACGCCAATCTCGGAGGCTCTGCAGACGCTCTAGTCAGCTAGTGCGGGCAAGATTGGGACGGTGACCGCCGCCCCGACCGACCGTCGTAGGCGTATCGGCTCGATGGAGGTCTTGCTCGCCGCGCTCATCGCGCTGGCCTTATCCGCCGGCGCGATGAGTGCTTTCGTGGCCGGGAACGCGAATGTGGGCGTGGCCGCGACGGTGTTCTGCGGCGTGTTCGTCCAGGCCCTGCCCTTCCTAGTGCTGGGGGTGGTGATCAGCGGGCTGATCGCGGCCTTCGTTTCGGCCGAGAAGCTCGCGCGCTGGCTGCCCCGGCGCCCGGCGATGGCCGTCGCGCTGGCCGGAGTGGGCGGTGCGGCGCTGCCCGGCTGCGAATGCGGCTCGGTGCCTGTGGCGCGGCGACTGTTCGGTGAGGGCGTCTCAGGTGCGGCCGCGCTGACGTTCATGCTGTCCGCGCCTGCGATCAACCCTGTGGTGCTGGTGGCCACCGCGGTTGCCTTCCCCGGCCAGCCGGCGATGGTCCTCGCCCGCTGTGTGGGCTCGCTGGTCACCGCCGTCACGATGGGACTGCTCTGGCAGCGCTGGGGCCGCGCCGAATGGGTGACCCGGCGACTGCCCCCGAAGCACGACGACGACGCGTCCCGCTGGACGGTCTTTTCCGAGGCGGCCCGCCACGACTTCCTGCAGGCCGCGTCCTACCTGGTGCTCGGTGCCGCGGCCGCCGCTGTGCTGCGCGTTGCCGTGCCGGCCTGGGTGTTCGAGCACCTCGCCGGCCACCTCATGCTCGGCGTGCTGACGATGGCCCTGTTCGCCGTCGTGCTGGCGCTGTGCTCGGAGGCCGACGCGTTTGTCGCCGCCAGCCTCACGATGGTGCCGCTGCTGCCGCGGCTGGTGTTCCTCGTCGTGGGCCCAGCGGTCGACGTCAAGCTGTCGGCCATGCAGGCCGGGCTGTTCGGCCGCCCGTTCGCTGCCCGGTTCGGGCCTGCGACGTTCGTCGTCGCCACGGTCGTCGCGACCCTCGTGGGACTGGCATTCCTTGGCGGTGCGCGGTGAGCCGCGGCACGCAGAACACGCTGCTCCTGCTCGTCGGGCTGAGCACCGTGGTGATGGTGATCAAGGGCACCTACCTGCACTTCGTGAAGCCGGCGCTGCTGCCGTGGCTGATCGCCGCCGCCGTCGTGTTGGTCGCACTCGCAGTGGCGTCCATCGTGCGCGACCTGCGCCACGCCCCTGCCGAGGACGGGGAATCCGGGGACGGCCATCGGCATCGGCCATGGCTGGTGTGGCTGCTGTTGGTGCCGATCGCACTCACCACGTTCGTCGTACCGCCTCCGCTCGGCGCGCACGGCGCCACGCCTGAAGTGGTGGCGACGACGGAGCCTGCTCGCCGCGTGTTTCCGCCGCTGCCTGCAGGCCGGGCACCGACGGTGTCGATTCCCGACACGGTCATGAGGGCGGCCGCCGATTCCACCAACAGCCTTGGCGGCCGGTTGATTACGGTCACAGGTTTCACTCTCAAGTATCCCGACAGCACCGATCTTGGCCGCGTCGTCATCATCTGCTGCGCCGCCGATGCTCAGCTGGCCCGCATCCATCTGTCCGGTCTGGCCGTCGCCGAGGCGGCCGGCTATCCAGAGGACACGTGGCTACAGGTGGAGGGCACCATCGTCCCTGGAACGTCTGTGGCCGCGACGAACTTCGTCCCGACGATGGCGGTGTCACGGGTGACGCGGATCGAAAAGCCCGCCAACACGTACGCCTACTAGCGTCCCGGTTTCACACCGCCCAGCTGTGCGGTGACCGCGTCGGCCGTAGCCGCCAGTGCGCGTGCGCGTTCGGTTATCTCGTTGTCAGTCAGCGACTTTCCGATGTGCATCGACGCCACCATGACCTGACGTTGGTAGTGGTCGTAGACCGGCGCGGAGATCACGCTGATGTCGTGGCGCGTGCGCCCGCGCGAGTTCTCGTCACGCAGGTACACTCGCTCGCCGATGTCGGACACCAATTCGCCCAGCAGCGCACGCAATTCGTCGGGCAGGTTGCTCGACATGCCCGCCATCAACGAATACAGCCGCCGTCCGCCAGGGGTCAGGCGTTCGACGAGATAACCGTCCGCGCGGCAGATGGCGATCACGCGGTTGAGCCGGTCGGTGTTCGTTCGCAGCGGGAGCGTCGGCTCCTTCGCGAGCCAGTTGCGCTCCGCCTCGTCGTCCCACAGCACGAACATCAATCCGACCGGAGGGGCGAACGGGTAACTCTGGCCGACCTCCACGCCGGCGCGTGCGCCTACGGGCGCCACGAGGTCCAGCAGCGTAATTCGGTCGTCGATCACCCCCGACAAGGCCGCCGTAACGCCGAAGCGCGCCGACAGCCGGCGCAGCTCGTCGCGGGCCGCCGGGGTGACCCGCATGGATTCCTGCGCCTTGTGTCCGAGCGTGATAAGCGACGGACCCAGTCGGTAGGTCTTGTCGCCGCCGTCGCGAACCAGGTAGCCCGCATCGGTAAGCGACGTGACGATGCCCAGGCAGGTCGGCTTGCTCAGTCCCAGTCGGCGGGCCAGATCGGAAAGCCCGAAACGCTCCTCGGGGCGGCCCGCGAGAAAATCCAGGATGCGGACCACCCGTTCGGTCGGCGGCGACGCGCGACCGGAGGACTCTGGGGCGGACACTCGAGCAGGGTACCTCGTGTTCCATATTTGAACCGCGGCGGTCGATATATTGACTCTTGCTAGAACGCGTTCTAGTTTCAAGGGCGTGTATTCGCAGCCATTGATCGACGCGATCGCCGAGGCGGAGAAGCTCGTCGCCGACGCCCCTTTCATCGAATCCGAAGCCGACCTGCTGGAGGGCCTTCAGTACCTCGCAGGCTGCATTGCGGGATGTACGCACGTGGCGTTCGACTACGAACGGGACCACCCGTTCCTGCACAGCGGCACAGGTCCGTTCACGAAGATGGGCCTGGACAACCCGGACACGCTGTACTTCGGAACCCGGGTGCTGCCCGAGCACGACTACGTGGTGACTGGGAAGCGCGGCACCACCACCGACGTGAGCTTCCAGCTGCTCGGCGGTGAGTACACCGACACCGTGGTGCCCGACAGTGAGACCGCATTCGACGACCGTCAGCTCGACATCGCGGAGGACGGCAGCTTCGAATGGCGGTTCCGGCCGAAAACGCCCTCGCAGCTGGTGATCCGCGAGGTCTACAACGACTGGTCGGCGCAGCGTGGGTCGTTCGCCATCAAACGCCTCGACACCGTCGGCACCGCGCCGCCGCCCCTGACCCTCGCGCTGATCGAAAAGCGTTACGCCACGACGGGAAAGCAGCTGGTGCAGCGGGTCAAGACGTGGCTGCAGTTTCCGCAGTGGTTCTACGACAACCTCCCGGTCAACTCATTGGTCGCGCCTCGGCTGACTCCCGGCGGACTGGCCACCCAGTACTCGTCGGTCGGCCATTTCGACCTGACGCCCGATCAAGCGATCGTCATCACGCTGCCAGTCACCGACGCGCCATATCTCGGCTTCCAGCTCGGCAGCCTCTGGTACATCTCGCTCGACTACATCAACCACCAGACCTCGCTGAACGGCACTCAGGCACAAGCCGATCCGGATGGCAAGATCCGCATCGTCGTCGGCGACCGCAACCCCGGCGTCACCAACTGGGTGGAGACACTCGGACACGCCAAGGGTTACCTGCAATTCCGGTGGCAGCGGGTGTCTCGTGAGCTGACCGAGGCCGACGGCCCGACGGCGGAACTGGTCGACTTCGAGAAGATCGCGGCGAAACTGCCGTACTACGAACAGAACAGGATTTCTGAGGAAGACTGGCGCGCGCGAATTGCAGAGCGTCATCTACAAATTGGCAACAGGATGGTGGGGTAGCGGATGGCCGGCTTACTGGACAACAAGGTCGTGGTGATCAGCGGTGTGGGTCCGGCTCTGGGCACCACGCTCGCGCGGCGATGTGCCGAGGCGGGCGCGGACCTGGTGCTGGCCGCCCGGACCGTCGAACGCCTCGACGACGTGGCCAAGCAGGTCACCGACATGGGGCGTCGCGCGGTGTCGGTCGGTACCGACATCACGGACCAGGAGCAGGTCAACACCCTCATCTCCGAGTCGCTCAAGGCCTACGGCAGGATCGACGTGCTGATCAACAACGCGTTCCGGGTGCCGTCCATGAAGCCCTTTGCCAACACCACGTTTGATCACATCCGCGAGACGATCGAACTCACCGTGCTCGGCGCGCTACGGCTGATCCAGGGCTTCACACCGGCGCTCGCCGAGGCGAACGGGTCGGTGGTCAACGTCAACTCGATGGTGGTCCGGCACTCCGACCCCAAGCAGGGCGCATACAAGATGGCCAAGTCGGCATTGCTGGCCATGTCGCAGTCGCTGGCCAGCGAGCTCGGCCCGCAAGGTATCCGCGTGAACTCCGTGCTGCCCGGCTACATTTGGGGCGGCACGCTCAAAGGCTACTTCGAACACCAGGCAGGCAAGTACGGCACGACCGTCGAGGAGATCTATAACGCGGCTGCAGTCAACAGCGATCTCAAGCGACTGCCCACCGAAGACGAAGTCGCGTCGGCGATCCTGTTCATGGCCAGCGATCTGTCCAGCGGCATCACCGGGCAGACGCTGGACGTGAACTGCGGAGAATATAAGGCGTGACATGAGTGCGCGAAGACGAGCGCGAGTGAGGATCGCAGCGAGGGACGAGCGAGGACCGGAGCGAGCGGGAGTCGAGCCATGAGCGCCCGGACCAATGTGGGCACCGTCGACGACCTGCAGGCCTCGGCCGTCAAGGCCTGCGGGCTCGACGATTTCGGCGTCGACGACGACAAGCACCGCGAAGCCCTCGGGGTCCTTCTCGACTCGTATGCACGCGACGCCGACCTCACCGAGTTCGGCAGCAAGATGAATCGCTTCTTCGTGCGCAACGCGCTGGTCGCGCGGCTGGTGTCGGAGGCGGCGTGGAAACAATATCCGCAGCATGCCGACGTAACCATCGAACGGCCGATCTTCGTCACCGGTCTGCCGCGCACCGGCACCACGGTAATCCACCGTCTGCTGACCGCCGACCCAACGCACCAGGGACTGGAGTTGTGGCTCGCCGAGTTCCCGCAGCCGCGACCACCGCGTGAAACCTGGTCGGATAACCCGGTTTTCACCCAGATCGATGCGCAGTTCGCCAAGGCGCACGACGAGAACCCGGACTACACCGGGTTGCACTACATGACTGCCGACGAGGTGGAGGAGTGCTGGCAACTGCTGCGCCAGTCGTTGCACTCGGTGTCCTACGAGACGCTAGCGCACATCCCGACGTACTCGCAGTGGCTCGCCAAGCAGGACTGGACGAAGTCCTATCAGCGGCACCGCACAAACCTTCAACTGATCGGGCTGAACGACGCGGAGAAGCGGTGGGTGCTGAAAAACCCCAGCCACCTATTCGCGCTCGACGCGCTGTTGAAGACCTACCCTGACGCCCTGGTGATCCAATGTCACCGGCCCGCCGAGACGATCATGGCCTCGATGTGCTCGCTGGCGCAGCACACCACCGAGGGCTGGTCGAACAGTTTCAGGGGCGATTTGATCGGGCAGGACGCGCTGGAGACCTGGTCTCGCGGCCTGCAGTTGTTCAATGCCGAACGGGCCAAGCACGATCCGGCGCAGTTCTACGATATGGATTACTTCGAATTCATAGCCGATCCGGTGCGAGAGGTCGAGACGATCTACCACCACTTCGGCATCGAGTTCACCGACGCCGCCCGCGCCGCCATTGAGCAGAGCCACGCGGAGAGTAAACAGGGCCCGCGGGCACCCAAGCACACTTACTCGCTGGCCGATTACGGCCTGACCGACGAGCAAGTGAAGGACCGCTTCAAGGACCTGTGAGGGGCGCCGCCGTGGCTTCACGCCGTCGTATTGGCCAGTTTCTCAATCCGTTCGAGCGCATGCCGAGCCAACGACAGCACGTCATAACCATTGACGTTCCCACACGTCGAAATCCCGATGGCCGCATTATGTGCGGCAACGAATGCGTTGTCACATGCCCAGTCATAGCCTTTGAAGGACCAGAGCACGATGTCGGGCGAACCGCAATTCGCCTGGGGCAGAAGCCTGAAGTGGTACTCGCGGCCTTGCATGCTGGTTACCGTGAACGGGACGTCCCGACAGGATTCGATGGTGCGCCTTGCCTCCGCTAGCGCCAGCTTCGGGTCGAATTCGGCGCGATAGACGCCGACCATCTCCTCGATGTAGACCTGCCGCCCGTCGTCGGCCACCCAATGCCCACCGTCGGTTGTCGCTGGGTGGAGGTCGAAGATGAAGGGTGGCTCCATCTCCCGGGCAATACCGCTGCATTCTTCTGGCTTAACGGTGATGAACTGATTGCCGTCCTTGTCTTGGACACTCGGGCTGAGCAGGTCTTCGACCTGTAGCGCGGTAATGGGCGCCACCGACGACTCGGGCCGCGGTTGCGGCGTGTCAATTACCTGCGTGCAGCCTCCGAGAACGAAGCCGAGCAACAGTGCCAGCCCCCGTTTTTCCCAGCGGCCCGGCCGGTGCCATTGGCGCTAGCCGTCGCCGGGGGAGGGGGCCGACGAGACCTCTTCCAAACATCCCTCGGCCACAGCGTGTTTGATGCTGTCGGCAAGCTTCGGGCACGCCCGAGCGCGGGCGGACTCGCCGCCGGACTGCCGAACCTCGGTGAAGTACGCGCAGCGTTGTGAGGCCTCGGTGGTCCATTGCACGGAAGTGTGCCCCGGGCCGAGCTTCTTGACCTGAACCGCGACGTGACAGAACCGGCAGTCGACGGACACCAGTCCGGACGTCAGGTAGCGCTCGCGGTCACGCTGTGTGGCTTCTCGCACCACAGCGGCACGGTCGGGATCCGTGGCGAAACTCGGTGGCTTAGAAGAACTCCGAGCCCAGCTTTCCTTATTTTCCCCGCCGTTGTGGCCGTGGTCGTCGTGATCCTCATGTGCGCCGTAGAGCCTCAGCATCGACCGGGCCAGCTGGTCGACGTCTGGGGCTTCCTCGCGGGCAGTCATCACGAAACCTGAGTCGGCAGTCCTTCTGATTTCTCGTCGGCCTGCTTCTTGAGGTTCTCCTCGACCTCGACGTGCCACTTCTCGTTGGCTGCGGTGGTGTCGATTTCGATCTCGAAGCGGTCGGTCATATCCGGCGAGACGTCGGCCGCATCCACATAGAACTGCTGATACCAGCGGCGCATCTGATAGACCGCGCCGTCCTCCTCAACGAGGAGGGGATTGTCAATGCGGGTCTTGTGCTTCCAGATCTCGACGTCCTGCAGGAAGCCCTTGCTGACCCCTTCGGTGAACGTCTTGGCCAGCTTCTCGGTCATCGCCTCGTCGAGGCCCTTCGGCTTCTCGACGATGACGCCCCACTGCAGCATGAACGAATCCTGAGTGACTGGGTAGTGGCAGTTGATCAGGATCGATTCGGCCTTGTAGCCGCCGTAGTTGTTGTGCAGCCAGTTGATCATGAACGACGGGCCGAAGTACGACGCCTCCGAATCCAGGTGTGCCTCACCGTAGGAGGTGCCCAGATCGTTCACGTCGGGGCGGCCGACGTTGTGCAGGTACTGCGACGCGATGTGGCCCTCGAACACGTTCTTGAAGTACGTCGGGAGACCGAAATGGATGTAGAAGAAGTGCGCCATGTCGGTGACGTTGTCGATGATGTCGCGGCAGTTGGAGCCCTCGATGAGGATCGAGTTCCAGCGCCAGTCGGTCCACTCGTCGCTGGCGGACTCCGCAAGATCGGGAACCTGGACCTCGGGGGGCGGTGGATTGCCCTCGTGGTCGTGCCAGACGAACAGCAGACCGCTGCGAACATCGGTCGTCCACGAACGAGTGCGGGCCAGCCGCGGTGTGCGCTTGGCGTAGGGCACCAGCTTGCACTTGCCGTCGCCGCCCCAGCGCCAGTCGTGGAACGGGCAGGCGACTTCGTCGCCCTTGATGGTGCCTTGAGCGAGGTTTCCGCCCATGTGCCTGCAGTAACCGTCCAGGACTTTGACCTCGCCTTGGGAGTCGGCGAAGACCACCAACATGGTGCCGAAAATCTCGACGCCGTGCGGCTTGCCGTCCAGGTAGTCCGTCACCGGGCCAAGGCAGTGCCAGCCACGCGCGTACCTGTCCGGCAGCGCGCCGGTGTCGATCTCGCGAATGCCTGCGGTTTCGGTGGTCACCTGGGGCCTCCCAATCTGAGCTCTCTAACTAGAACACGTTACAGTTTTTGCCTCCCGATGCGCAATCTAAACGCGTTTTACCTGCGGTATATCTAGACGATGCCGTTGTACTCATTTGAGGGCCGATCACCGACGATCGATGAAGGCGCGTTCATTGCCCCCACCGCCACCCTGATCGGTGACGTCCACGTCGAGGCGGGCGCGTCCGTGTGGTTCAACGCAGTGCTTCGGGCCGATTTCGCCCCCATCATCGTCCGTGAGGGCGCAAACGTGCAGGACTGCTGCGTGCTGCACGCCCCGCCGGGCATTCCTGTCGACGTCGGCCCGGGTGCGACCGTCGCACACGGCTGTGTGGTGCACGGGGTGCATATCGGGGCCCAGGCCGTGCTCGCCAACCACTGCACGGTGCTCGACGGTGCGGTCATCGGCGCGCGCAGCCTGATCGCCGCGCACTCGCTGGTGGTCGGCGGCACGAAAATTCCCGACGAGGTGCTGGTGACCGGCTCGCCTGCCAAGGTGCGGGGCCCGATCGCCGGCACCGGCGCGGAGATGTGGGTGAACACCAACCCCGGCGCGTATCAGGACCTGGCCCGCCGCTACGTCGAAGGATTGGGGCCTGCTGGCTGACGAAGCGCCGTACCGTATCGACATGACAATCGGCCAGGTTGCTCAATTATGGCGATATCCGGTCAAGTCGCTGGGCGGCGAGCGGCTCGAGCACGCCGACATCGGTCCCCGGGGGGTTCTGGGCGACCGGCTGTGGGCCGTTCGCGACCTCGAACGCGACGTCACGGCTTCGGCCCGGCGCCTACCGGTATTGCTGACCGCCACAGCCCGGTACCGCGAGCCCCTTCCGTCCGATGCGGGCCCGGGCAATGTCCCCGAGGTCGAGATCACCTTCCCCGACGGTGCGGTCATGTCCAGCAGCGACGGCGACGTGCACGCCAAGCTCTCAGAACTGGCGGGCCGCGATGTCCGGTTGACTGCACTGCCGCCGGCCGAGGACACCAGCCTGCACCGGCTGCACCGCGATCACCAGACGGACGCACTGTCGTCGGCCTCACTGCGCGCCGACTTCGGCGTTACGGAGGGGGAGAAGCTGCCGGACTTGTCGATGGTGCCGATGGCGGATCTCCTCACCCTGGGCCGTTATTCGACTCCGCCGGGCATGTTCGTCGACCTGGCTCCGGTCCACGTACTGAGCCAGGTCAGCTTGGCGACCATTGGCGCGGAGATCGGCGGTGATCTGGATGTGCGCCGCTTCCGCCCCAACGTCCTACTGGCCCTTGATAATCAAGGCGAAGGCCTTCCGGAGTCGGGGTGGACCGGAGCGCACCTCATACTCGGCGAAGTCGTTCTCGATGTCACCATGCAGACCGTGCGCTGCGTCGTACCGAGCCGCGCACAACCTGGACTCGAGGTCAATCGGCAGATCACCCGGGCGGTGGCCGCCAGGGCGCAGAGGTGCCTTGGTGTCTACTGCGGTGTCGAGCGCGCCGGCACTGTCGGAGTGGGTGATCAGGTCGCCGTCCGGCCGATAAGCGCGTCGCGGCCACGGAGATTGCTCGGCGACGCCGCTCGGCGCACGAAGCGGCTGGCACTCGGTCTGGCGACCGGGGCGGCGGACCGTCTGTCGCGCTGACGTATTAGTCGGTCAACTTGGTCAACAACAGCCAGGCGCTGGCCAGCCCGCCGACCATCGCAGCGCAGATGACGGGTACCAGGGCGAAATCCGCCCAGTCGACGCCAAACACCATGAGCCCGCCCGCAAGCGCGATACCGGCTGTGGTCAGCGTCGAAGGATTGACGTACTTGAGTGTGCGGGCCACCGGCCGAGGCGAATCAGTCCGTCGGGCAAGGCGATCGAGCAAGATCAGTGCCGTAGCCACGAGCGCGGCGAGCAGAAGGAATTCGGCTCCAAGGACACGCTGCGACTGCTCGGGAATCACCAGCAGCAGTGCGATCAACAACAACGCAGCGAAGATCACGAGCGTTTGCGCGGCCCTGCCACGCAGGTCTGCCGATGCCGCCATTCGCGCGGCATGGATCGATATCGCGACGAACAGCAGCCCGACCAGCGCTCCGGCCGAGCCTCCGACGACGACTGCGAAGGTGTCCCACTCGTGCACCCTGCAAGGCTAGAGCTTGCGGGCGCTCGCGGTGGCCCTGTCGAGTTCCCAGTAGGCACGCAGCGAGACGATCTTGCCCTCGTCGTTGACCCGGTAGGTGAACACACCTTCGGCGGTGACCTCGTACCCGGCGGCCCTGATCACGATGTTGCCGACGTTGGCTTCCTCGTTGCCGCACTGGTAAGTCTTCTCGAAGTTGAAGGTGAGCTCGCTCGGTGCGATCGCCATGTCGTAGAACTTCGCGATCGCCTCTTTGCCGCGGTGGCCCTTGCCCTCCGGGTCGAAGTGCGACTGTCCAATCGGATCCTCGACAATGGCGTCATCGGCGAACACGGCCAGCCACGCCTCCTTGTCGCGGGCCATGGCGGCTTCCCGGGAACGCTTGCCCGCCAGGTGAACCGGTGAATCCGTCACTGCTGCCATCCCGAATGGATGTAGGTGTCGGCGAAGCGCTTCATCGAGTCCTTCTTGTTGTCGATCGGCGCGTCGAAACCGAGCCCGTCGAATATCCACGGGATGACGATGTTGTCGGTGACGCCGACCTCGGCGAGTTCGCGGTGCCCGTCGACGCCGAACTTGTCGATGCAGACCGCTTGGAATTCGAATGGCTGGTCGTCACGACCGTACTCGGCGCGCAGGGCATTGAGCTTGCCGATGGTCTCGGCCAGTTGGTCACAGGTCATCATCGCGCTGGTCCAGCCGTCGCTCACCTTCGCCGCGCGCTTCAACGCCACCTCGGTGTGGCCGCCGACGTAGAACGGCACAGGCTTGCTGGGTGCCGGGCTCATCTGCAGCTTGTCGAAGTCGTAGAAGTCGCCGTGGAAATCGACCATGCCGCCGCCGAGGACGAGCTTGATCACCTCGATCATCTCGTCAACGCGCTTGCCACGTTTCGCATACGGGACGCCGCACCATTCGAATTCCTCGGGCGCCCATCCGATCCCGACGCCGAACCCGAACCGGTTGTTGGTCAGGTTCGCGACGGAGCCGACCTGACGCGCCAACAGCAGTGGATTGCGGGAGCCGAGCTTCATCACGTTGGTGTAGAAGCGCAGCGTCGACGTCACCGCGCCCATCGCTCCCGCGACGATCAGCGGGTCGGCCCAGGGCGTGTCCTCGTTCCACATCCGGGAGCCGTCGGCGGTGTACGGGTAGTCCGCAGACTGCCTCTCCATGTAGAAGATCGAATCCGGCAGTGCGATCGAGTCGAACCCGACTTCCTCTGCCGTCTTTGCGATTTCGACGAGTTGCTCGACCGGAATCATCGCCACACTGCAGGTGTATTTCACGAGGCCTTGTCCACTGGCTTGTCCGAGCTGACCACCCACATCGAGTAGTACTGCGAGCCGCCGCCGTACGCGTGGCCCAGCGCCTTGCGGGCACCCTCGACCTGGTGGTCGCCGGCCTTGCCCATCACCTGAATCGCCGCCTCGGCGAACCGGATCATGCCCGACGCACCGATCGGGTTCGATGACAACACACCGCCGGACGCGTTGAACGGGATACGCCCGCCGATCGCGGTCTCGCCCGCTTCTGTGAGCTTCCAGCCCTCGCCCTCGGGTGCGAAGCCCAGGTTCTCCAACCACATCGGCTCGAACCAGGAGAACGGCACGTAGACCTCGGCGACGTCGATCTCGTCGATCGGGCTCTTGATCCCGGCCGCCTTCCACAACGCCGCGGCGGCGTCGCGCCCCGCCTGCGGGTTGACTTGGTCGCGGCCCGAGTACGCCAACGGTTCGGTGCGCAGTGCGGTGGCGTGGATCCACGCGACGGGATGGCCGTCGGCCACGTGCGCGTCGGCCGCCGCCTCGTCACCGATGACGAGAGCGCAGGCGCCGTCGGACGACGGACACGTCTCGTCGAACCGGATCGGGTCCCACAGCATCTGGGAGGACATCACCTTCTCCAGCGTGATGTCGGGCTGGTGTAGATGGGCCAACGGGTTCTTGGCGCCGTTGAGCCGGTCCTTCACCGCAACCATGGCGCCGATGTGCTCGGGTGCACCCGAACGGCGGATGTATGCGCGCACGTGCGGCGCGAAGTAGCCACCCGCGCCCGCGCCGACGGGCTTGGTGAACGGCACCGGAATGCTCAACGCCCACATCGCATTCGACTCCGACTGCTTCTCCCACGCCATCGCCAGCACCCGACGGTACTTGCCCGACTGCACCAGGCTGGCCGCCACCACAGCGGTCGATCCGCCGACCGAACCGGCGGTGTGTACGCGGATCAGCGGTTTACCGGTCGCCCCCACGGCGTCAGCCATGAACAGCTCAGGCATCATCACGCCCTCGAAGAAGTCGGGCGCCTTGCCGACCACGACGGCATCGATGTCGTCGAACGTCGAACCGGAATCCGCCAGCGCCTTGTCGATGGCCTCGCGCACCAGGCCGTTCATCGAGACGTCGTGGCGCTTGGCGACGTATTTCGTCTGCCCGGTGCCGAGAACCGCGGCGAGAGTTTTAGCCATCAGTACTTAATCCTTTGCCCTTCGCGCAAGCGCTCATCGGCCTTCCATGAGGGCCACCAGATTCTGTTGCAGCGCAGGGCCGCTGGTCGCATGCGCCAGCACTCGCTGCGCCGATCCGTTGAAGATGTGCTGTGCGGCGAAGCCGATACGCTCCAGGCCCGCCGAGAACATCGGGTTGGCCGCCAGCGCACCGCCCGACGGGTTCACCTTCGTCGATCCGTTCAGCCCGATGGCCTCTTTCAGGATCAGCTGTTGGTGGGTGAACGGCGCGTAAATCTCGGCCACGTCGATCGAGCCGACGTCGCCGCCGGTTGCCGCCTTGGCCGACGCTGCCGTCGACGGCGAGGTGGTCAGGTCGCGCGCGCCGAGCACCGGGGTTTCGATGCGATGCTCGAAACCGGTGATCCACGCGGGGTTCTCGCGGAGCTCGCGGGCTTTATCGCCCGCGGCCAGCACTATCGCGGCGGCACCGTCGGTGATCGGAGCGATGTCGTGGCGGCGCAGCGGATCTGCGAAGAACGGGCGCGCCAGCAGCTCGTCGATTGCTCCCCCGTCAGATGAAGGCGGCTTCTCCATATCCACTCGTTCGGCGACCGCGAACGAATCCAGGGCCACCTGCGCCATCTGCTCGGCTGTCCACTTGCCTGCGTCCAGGCCGAACCGCGCTTGCAGGCCGGCGATCGACACGGAGTCGGGCCATAGCGGCGCAACGGAATACGGGTCAGTCTGCAGCGCAAGCACGCGGCGAAGGGTGCCCGCCGAAGACTTGCCGAACCCGTAGACGAGGGCGGTGTCGACCTGGCCCGTCAGCAGCTTGATGTAGGCCTCATACAAGGCCCACGCCGCGTCCATCTCGACGTGCGACTCGTTGATCGGCGGGACCGCGCCGATTGAGTCGATCGCGGAGATGAACGAGAACGCCCGGCCGGCAAGGTAATCCGACGAGCCCGAGCACCAGAAGCCGATATCGGTCTGCTTGAGGCCGAGCTCCTTATAGATCGAGGCGAAGCAGGGCATCAGCATCTCGACGCCGTTGGTGGTGCCCTCGGTGCGGCGTACGTGCGGCGCGTGCGCGAAGCCGACAACAGCTATGTCTGCAATGTCCGACATCAAAGTCCTTTACAGGTGGTGCTTGTAGGTGTCGTAGTCGGCGTCCGGTTCGCCGGTGGGCCGGAAGTATTCGATGTTGTCGATGGCCAGGCCCCACTCGTCGCGGGGTTTCCACACCGCCTCCACCCGCATGCCCATCCGGACGTCGGCGGCGTCGATCTCCTGGATCAGGTGCAGGAACGCGATGTCGGCACCGTCGAGCAGAACGTAGGCCGCGACGTACGGCGGCTTGATGCGCTGGCCTGCGAACGGGATGTTGATGACCGCGAACGTCGTCACGGTGCCCTTGTCCGGCAACTCGATGAAGTCGTCGAGCTGCTGGCCGGTCGCGGGATCGGCTTCCCGCGCCGGGAAGTAGACCTTCCCGTCCTTACCGGTGCGCCCACCGAGGAGCTTGCCTTGCTGCAACGCCCGCAGGTACGCGCTCTCGGGAAGTGACGCGGTGTGCTGGATCTCGATGGCCGACCGCGTCACCTGCACGGTGACCGGGTCGCGGTCATCCGTCGTGTCGGGCACCGGCTCGGGGTCGTCGCCGAGCGCGAAGTGGGCGATGTCGGTGATCGCGCCGACCGGTTCGTCGACCCAGTGCGCGTGCACCCGGGCCCCGGAACTGAGTGCGTCTGACGAACCGGCTTCCACCGCGTGCAGCAGCGGGGTGTCGGCGCCGTCGAGTTTGATCAGTGCCCAGGCGAACGGGTGGTCCAGCGGCTGACCCTCCAGCGGCTGCGGCTGCCAGGTCCACGACACCACGGTTCCGACGCTGGCCACCGGTACGATCTCGGTCAATCGCTGATAGGTGACGGGGTCGAACTCGGCAGGCGGCACGTGCACCCGCCCGTCCGAGCCGCGGACGCCGACGATCCGTCGCTCGCGCAGGGCGGTGAAGAACTGGCTGAGGAGTGGTCCGACTGAACGGGTGTAGTCGAAGGAGAGCCTCAGCGGCGCTGAAAGTGGCGGCTCATGCGTGTCGATCTGCACCGGGCTGCTTTGGCTGGCGGTCACAGCATCGAGTAGAACAGGTTCTAAGAATGGTTTCAAGAACGGGTCGAGAGGCGAGCTGATGAAACTTGGACTTCAGCTGGGTTATTGGGGCGCGCAGCCGCCGACGAACGCGCCGGAGTTGGTGGCCGCGGCCGAGGACGCCGGCTTCGACACCGTGTTCGCCGCGGAGGCGTGGGGTTCGGACGCCTACACACCGCTGGCCTGGTGGGGTGCGTCGACCAGCCGGATGCGCCTGGGCACTTCGGTTGTGCAGCTGTCCGCGCGGACGCCGACCGCGTGCGCGATGGCCGCGCTGACCCTGGACCACCTCTCCGGCGGGCGGCACATCCTGGGGCTCGGGGTATCGGGACCGCAGGTCGTCGAGGGCTGGTACGGCCAGAAATTCCCCAAGCCGCTGGCCCGCACCCGCGAGTACATCGACATCCTCCGCCAGGTGTGGGCCCGCGAAGCCCCGGTGACCAGCGACGGCCCGCACTACCCACTGCCGCTGTCGAGTGAGGGCACCACCGGCCTTGGCAAGGCGCTCAGGCCGATCACCCATCCTCTGCGCGCTGACATCCCGATCATGCTGGGCGCCGAGGGGCCAAAGAACGTCGCGTTGGCCGCCGAGATCTGCGACGGTTGGTTGCCGATCTTCTACACCCCGCGAATGGCCGACACCTACAACGAGTGGCTCGATGAAGGCTTCGCGCGGCCCGCCGCCCGCCGCAATCGCGAGGACTTCGAGATCTGCGCCACCGCCAACATCGTCATCACCGACGACCGCAGCGCCGCGTTCGCGGCGATGAAGCCGTACCTGGCCTTGTACATGGGCGGCATGGGCGCCGAAGACACCAACTTCCACGCCGACGTCTACCGCAGGATGGGTTACGCCGAGGTGGTCGACGACGTGACCACGCTGTTCCGCACCGACCGCAAGGACGAGGCGGCGACCGTGATCCCCGATGAGCTGGTCGACGACGCGGCGATCGTGGGCGATCTGGACTACGTGCGTGAGCAGATCAAGGTGTGGGAGGCCGCTGGCGTCACGATGATGGTCGTGACCGGCCGCAACGCCGAGCAGATCCGGGAGCTGGCGACGCTCGTCTGACCGACTAGAAGACGCTCTAGACGCATCACTAGAACACGTTCTAGATTGGCCGGATGACTGCTTCGCAGCACACCATCGCAGGCACGGTGCTCACGATGCCGGTGCAGATCCGCAAGGCCACTCAACACACCGCGATGTTCTCGGTGGACGCCGACGCCGCCCAGGAGATGATCGACTACAGCGGCCTACAGGTCTGCCGGTACCTGCCCGGGCGTGCAGTGGTTGCCCTGATACTGGCGCACTTCATAGACGGCGACCTGGGCGAGTACCACGAATTGAGCACCGGTGTGATGGTCAACCAGCCCGGGGCCGAACCGTCCAGAGTTCGGGCGCTGCAGTCGACGTTCATTCACCACATGCTGGTCGACCAGGCCTTCACTCTCGAAGCGGGGCGGACGATTTGGGGATTCCCGAAAGTCATGGCCGACTTCACCATCCGCGACGGCCATCAGTTCGGCTTCGACGCCAGTATCGACGGACAGCTGGTGGCTGGCATGGAATTCCGTCGCGGATTAGCAGTTCCGTCGGCCGTCACTTATCGCAAGCAAGTGTTGCGTTCGTATTCGCATCGTGACGGTCAGACGCTGGAGACTCCGTTCGAGATGTCGATGGCGGGTGCTCGATACAGGCCGGGAGGTGTGCGGCTCTGGTTGGGCGATCACACGTACGCGAAAGAACTTGCAGGGCTTGGCTTGCCGAAGCGCGCGCTGATATCGGCTTCTGTTGAGAACGTCGAGATGTCGTTCGGTGACGCGCGGGAGGTTTCGCAGTGACGACGACCAAGCCAGACGTAGATCTGGCCGACGGCGCTTTCTACGCCGATCGTCCCGCGGCCCGAGAAGCCTACCGTTGGATGCGGGCCAACCAGCCGGTGTTCCGCGACCGCAACGGGTTGGCCGCCGCGACGACGTATGCGGCCGTTATTGATGCCGAACGGAACCCCGAGTTGTTCTCGAACGCAGGCGGCATCCGCCCCGACCAGGATGCCCTGCCGATGATGATCGACATGGATGATCCGGCACATCTGTTGCGCCGCAAGCTCGTCAACGCCGGCTTCACGCGAAAGCGGTTGAAGGCCCAAGATGCGTCCATCGGCGCGTTGTGCGACGTGCTCATCGACGCGGTATGCGAGCGCGGCGAATGTGATTTGGTCAGAGACCTTGCCGCACCGCTGCCGATGGCGGTCATCGGCGACATGCTTGGTGTGCTTCCGGACGAGCGAGAGTTGTTCCTGAAGTGGTCCGACGAAATGATGGTCGGCCTCAGTTCCACTGTGTCCGAGGCTGATGTGCAGGTCACGATGGATGCCTTTGTCGCGTACAACGACTACACCCGCAGCAAGATCGAGCAGCGTCGCTCCGAGCCGACCGAGGACCTGATCAGCGTCCTGGTGCACTCGGAGGTCGATGGTGAACGGCTGACCGACGACGACATCCTTCAGGAGACGCTGCTGATCCTCGTCGGCGGCGACGAGACGACGCGTCACACGATTTCCGGTGGAATCGAGCAGCTGATACGCAATCGCGACCAGTGGGATCTGCTGCAGAACGACTCCGACCTGCTCCCCGGCGCGATCGAGGAGATGCTGCGCTGGACGTCGCCGCTGAAGAACATGTGCCGCACGCTGACGGCAGACACCGAATTCCATGGCACGCAGTTACGTCAGGGCGAGAAGATGATGCTGATGTTCGAGTCGGCGAACTTCGACGAAGCCGTCTTCGGAGACCCGGACAACTTCAATATTCAGCGAGATCCGAACAGCCACTTAGCGTTCGGGTTTGGCACACACTTCTGTCTTGGTAATCAGTTGGCCCGAATCGAACTCATAAACATGACGAGCCGGGTGCTGCAGCGGCTTCCGGATATGCGACTGGCGTCCGACGACGAGCTGCCCCTGCGCCCGGCGAACTTCGTCAGCGGACTGGAGCAGATGCCGGTGAAGTACACCCCGGCCAGGCCACTGGGCGCCTAGCGCATCTTGAAATTGGGGGCGCGCTTCTCCTTGAACGCCAGCGGGCCTTCCTTCGCGTCCTCGGACACGAACACCTCGATGCCGATCTTGGTGTCGATCTTGAAGGCGTCGTTCTCGTGCAGGCCCTCGGTCTCGTGGATCGTGCGCAGGATCGCCTGTACGGCAAGCGGACCGTTGCGGTTGATCACCTCGGCGATGTCGAGCGCCTTCTCCAGCGCCTGTCCGTCCGGCACGACATAGCCGATCAGGCCCATCTCCTTGGCCTCGGCGGCGGTGATGTGCCTGCCGGTCAGCAGCAGGTCGCACGCCATCGTGTAGGGAATCTGACGCGCCAGCCGCACCGCCGAGCCACCCATCGGGTAGAGGCTCCACTTAGCCTCCGAGATGCCGAACTTGGCGCTCTCGCCGGCGATGCGGATGTCGGTGCCCTGCAGGATCTCGGTGCCGCCCGCGATCGCCGGGCCCTCGACGGCCGCGATCAGCGGCTTGGTCAGCCGCCTGCCCTTGAGCAGGGAGTCGATGCGCGACGGGTCGTAGCTGCCGTCCTTGAACGAGTCGCCCGGGGGCTTGGCGGTCGCCGCTTTTAGGTCCATGCCCGAACAGAAGTAGCCGCCCGCGCCGGTCAGGATGCAGCTTCGGATCTCGGGATCGTTGTCGACGCGGTCCCATGCCTCGACCATGATCGAGAGCATCTCGGTGGAAAGCGCGTTGCGCGCCTCGGGCCGGTTCAGCGTGAGGATCAGGGTGTGCCCGCGCTGCTCAATGAGGGCGTCGGGGGCATTTTTGGACTCGCTCACGGGTGGTCGCCTTCCTGCATGAAACCCACAGACTTGAATGAAAATGTAACACGTTCTAGTTTAGGTTCTGTGGCCCTGAACATTGCCGATCTCGCCGAGCACGCCATCGACGCTGTGCCAGACCGTGTCGCCCTCATCAGTGGCGACGAGCAGCTGACCTACGCCCAGTTGGAGGAAAGGGCGAACCGCCTCGCCCACTATCTCATCGACCAGGGCGTCAGGAAGGACGACAAGGTCGGGCTGTACTGCCGCAACCGCATCGAGATCGTCATCGCGATGCTGGGCGTCGTCAAGGCCGGCGCGATCCTTGTCAACGTCAACTTCCGCTACGTCGAGGGCGAGTTGAAGTATTTGTTCGAGAACTCCGACATGGTCGCGCTGGTGCACGAACGCCGGTACGCCGACCGTGTCGCCAACGTTCTGCCCGAGACGCCGAACGTCAAGACCATCCTGGTGGTCAACGATGACAGCGCCGGCAGCGACGAAACAATCCGAAGCTACGGCGGCGTGGAGTTCTACTCCGCGCTGGAGAAGGGGTCGCCCGAACGCGACTTCGGCGAGCGCAGCGCCGACGACATCTACCTGCTGTACACCGGCGGCACGACCGGCTTTCCCAAGGGTGTGATGTGGCGGCATGAGGACATCTACCGGGTGTTGTTCGGTGGAACCGACTTCGCGACAGGCGAATTCGTCAAGGACGAGTACGACCTGGCCAAGGCGGCCGCGGCGAACCCGCCGATGATCCGCTACCCGATCCCGCCGATGATCCACGGCGCCACGCAGTCGGCGACCTGGATGTCGCTTTTCTCCGGCCAAACCACCGTGCTGGCACCGGAATTCAACGCCGACGAGGTCTGGCGCGCCATTCACGGCCACAAGGTGAACCTGCTGTTCTTCACCGGTGACGCGATGGCCCGGCCGCTGCTCGATGCGCTGCAGGCCGCGCACGACAAGGGGGAGGATTACGACCTCTCGTCGCTGTTCCTGCTCGCCAGCACGGCCGCGCTGTTCTCCACGAGCATCAAGGAGAAGCTGCTCGAGCTGCTGCCCAACCGGGTCATCACCGACTCGATCGGCTCGTCGGAGACGGGCTTCGGCGGCACCAGCATCGTCGCCAAGGGCGAACACCACATGGGCGGCCCGCGCGTGGCGATCGACCACCGCACCGTCGTCCTCGACGAGGACGGCAACGAGGTCAAGCCCGGCTCCGGTGTGCGCGGCGTCATTGCCAAGAAGGGCAACATCCCGGTCGGGTACTACAAGGATGACAAGAAGACCGCCGAGACGTTCCGCACGTACAACGGTGTGCGTTATGCGATCCCCGGTGACTACGCGGAGGTCGAGGCGGACGGCACCGTCACGATGCTCGGCCGCGGTTCGGTGTCGATCAACAGCGGCGGCGAGAAGATCTACCCCGAAGAGGTCGAAGCCGCGCTCAAGGGCCACCCGGATGTGTTCGATGCGCTGGTGGTCGGTGTGCCCGACCCGCGATTCGGCCAGCACGTCGCGGCCGTCGTGCAGGCGCGCGAGGGCGCTCGGCCGACGTTGGCCACACTCGACGCGTTCGTGCGCCGCGAGATCGCCGGATACAAAGTGCCGCGCAGTCTTTGGTTCGTCGACGAGGTGAAGCGTTCGCCCGCCGGCAAACCTGATTACCGCTGGGCCAAGGATCAGACCGATGAGCGGCCTGCCGACGACGTGCACGCCAATCATGTGGGAACGCCGACCTGATGCGTACCGACCTGTGTGACCGCTTCGGCATCGAATATCCGATCTTCGTCTTCACACCGTCGGAGAAGGTCGCCGCCGCGGTCAGCAGCGCCGGTGGGCTGGGTGTGCTGGGTTGCGTGCGGTTCAACGACCCCGAAGACCTCGAGACCGTGCTGGGCTGGATGGACGAGAACACCGACGGCAAGCCGTACGGCGTCGACATCGTCATGCCCGCCAACGTGCCCACCGAGGGCACGGCCGTCGACATCAACAAGCTGCTCCCGCAGTCGCACCGTGATTTCGTCGCTAAAACCCTTGTCGATCTTGGTGTTCCGCCGCTTTCAGACGACGCGGAGCGCAACGAAGGCGTACTCGGCTGGCTGCATTCGGTAGCGCGCTCGCACGTCGAGGTGGCGCTGAAGCATCCGATCAAGCTGATCGCCAACGCGCTTGGCTCGCCGCCGAAGGACGTCATCGACAAGGTCCACGAGGCGGGCGTGCCGGTGGCCGCGCTGGCCGGCAGCGCCAAGCACGCACTGCGCCATGTCGACAACAGCGTCGACATCGTCGTCGCGCAGGGCCATGAGGCCGGCGGACACACCGGCGAGATCGGGTCGATGGTGCTGTGGCCGGAAATCGTTGATGCGCTTGCGGGTAAGGCGCCGGTGCTGGCGGCAGGCGGCATAGGTACCGGCAGGCAGGTGGCCGCGGCGCTGGCCCTCGGCGCGCAAGGCATATGGATGGGCTCGGCGTTCCTGACGTCGGCGGAATACGACCTCGGCCACCGCAAGCCGAGCGGCGTTTCGACGATCCAGGAAGCGCTGCTGCGCGCGAGTTCGAGCGACACCGTGCGCCGCCGCATCTACACCGGCAAGCCCGCGCGACTGCTGAAGACGCGCTGGACCGAGGCCTGGGATGCGCCGGATGCTCCCGAGCCGCTGCCGATGCCGCTGCAGAACATCCTCGTCAGCGAGGCACATCAGCGGATGAACGAGTCGGACAACCCGGACACCGTCGCGATGCCGGTGGGCCAGATTGTCGGGCGGATGAACGAGATCCGGCCCGTCGCCGACATCATCGCCGAGCTGGTGCAGGGGTTTGAGGACGCCACCCGGCGGCTCGACGATATACGGGAGAGCTAGTTACCACCGCACTGGTAGCTCGTTGAGCCCGCCGACCAGGACATCGGCGCGCATTGTCAGTTCCTCTACCCCGACCGCCAGCTGCAGGGTCGGGAACCGAGATGCCAACTGGGACAAGACCACCTGCAGTTCGATGCGGGCGAGCGGCGCGCCGATGCAATACCGCGAGCCGTAGCCGAACGACAAATGGGGCGGGCCCGAACGGGTAACGTCGACGCGATCCGGGTCGACGTACGCCGCGGGATCCTGGTTGGCCGCCGCGACGTCGAGCAGCACAAGCTCTCCAGCGTTGATGGTGACGCCGTCGACTTCAAGATCCGTGCGAGCATATCGCGGGATCGTCCCGCCACCGCCCTTTCGCGACGCGCGCAGTGTCTCCTCGACGGCACGCACGACCAAGTCAGAATCGTTGACGATTGCGTGCCATTGCTCGAGGTTCGTCAATAGCAGTAGAGTGGCCAGGCCAATCTGGACGACCGTCGTCTCATGTCCCGCAAACAGCAATGCCATTGACAGCCAGGCGATCTCGTCGTCTGGTATGCCTTCGGTCGCGCATAGTCGGGAGATCACGTCGTCGCCGGGCTGGCGTCGTTTGGCCGCGACGAGCCGCTGCCCATAGCTGAACAACTGCCACACACCCTGTTCGGATAGTGTCCGGTCACGTGTGTTGGAAGCCTCGTTGGTCCAGCGGCGGAATTGGTCACGATCTTCGTAGGGCACACCGAGCAACTCGCAAATCACCGATATCGGCAACGGCAATGCCAGCGCGGTATGCAAGTCGGCCGGCGGGCCGTGCTCGGCCAACCGATCGAGTAACTGTGTGGTCAGAGCCGCGACTCTTGGGCTCAAGGCACGCATGTGTCTGGGCGAGAAGTGCGGCTGAAGTAGGGCGCGCATCCGGGCATGGTCGGCGCGTTCGGTGGCGAAGCTGCCCGTTGGTCCACCGAACAACACCGACTCCCCAGCTCGCGCCGCCGTCTCGGGTTGAGGGTGGGCCCGCCCTAGACGGTCGTCCTCGAGTAGGCGGCGCACAGTGGCGTGTCCGGTGACGAGCCAAGCCGGATGGCCTACTTCCGTGTGAACACGGTGAACCGAGGCATTGGCCTGCATATCCCGCAGCAGCGGCGGGACCTCCAGCGGATGCGGCTGCTCTATGGGCAACTGTGTCAGGGTCACCATGGTGACCTCCACATCGAAGTTTAATTCATCTTGTATAAGATAGCTTAAACAATCGTAGTCACGGGATGAGGGTTGGTGCAATGGCTAAGGCGGCTGTCCGCCGAATGGCTCGTGCCGAGCGGCGCGAACACCTGCTCGACGCTTCCACTCGCGCCTTCGCGCGCTGGGGGTTCGCCGGCACTGGCCTCGACAGCATCGCCGCAGAAGCAGGGGTCACGCACGTGATCCTCTACCGCCACTTCGCGTCCAAGAGCGACCTGTACCGCGCTGTGCTTGACCGTGCCTGCGCGCGCCTGGCCGAATCCGTGGGCACTGACGACTACGACGAAGACAGCATCGCGATGTTGATCCGTGCGGCCGCGGCCGATCCTGACGGCTTCCGATTGCTGTTCCGCCATGCGGTGCGAGAACCGGACTTCCGCGACGTTGTGGACGAGATGAACTCCGCAGCAACCGAAATCGCTCACCGACACCTCACCGATCGACTCGCCGAAGGCCCCTGGCGCGGCTGGGCGGCGCGGCTCGTTCCCACGGTCGCTTTGGAAGCGGTCATCGCCTGGCTCGACGCCGGACAACCCGATCCGGATCGCGCCTCCGACCATGTCAGCCGCGCCGTCGAAGCGGTGATCCAGGCGGCCCAGTAGCCGAACGTCGCCAAAGCGCTTGGGGCCCTTTGACAATGCTCGGCGTGTACTCGGGCCCCTCGGGCCCGGCGTGAACGATTGCGCCATAGGCCCACTCCGGAGTGTCCCACCTTGGGTTTCGACGACGGGGCAGCCTCGGCGCTCGTCGACGTGCTGGGTTCGGTCTTGGTGTCTGAGCCGCAGCCGGACAGCATGATCGCGACTGCCGCGGCTATCGCGGCCGTCCCAGCGACTGAACCGGATACCGTGCGTGTCCGATTTGTTCACGACGTCACCCGGCCCGCCGCGCTAGCGTGCGGTCATGGATATCCGCCTGACCTCGACCGTCTTCCAGATCTTCACCCACGACCTGCAACGATCCTTGGATTTCTACCGGCTGCTTGGGCTGCTCGCCCCACGGTCGGGGGAGTCGCACGTCGCGATCGAGCTACCCGGCGGCAATACGCTCTCTTTCGACACCGAAGAGACGATCGCCGGCATGCATCCGGGCTGGGCGCCGCCGGCATCGCAGGTGAGCCGCCTGGCGTTGGCATTCGGGGTCGATGCCCCGGCCAAGGTCGATGCGTTGTTCGAGAAGGTCACGGCCGCCGGGCATGCCGGCCCGTTGGCGCCGTACGACGCGCCGTGGGGCATGCGTTACGCGACCGTCGCCGACCCCGACGGCAACTGGGTGGATCTGTTTGCGCCGCTGTCCTGACGCAGTGCGGCCAGCGGTACTCCGGCAAGATCGCGGACCTCGCGGTGCAGGTGCGGCTGGTCGGCATACCCGGCGCGGGCGGCCACCTCCGCGTATGGAAGCCCCTCGTCGAGCAGCCGCACCGCGCGACGAAACCGCAGGATGCGTCGCAACATTGCCGGACCATAGCCGTACACGGCGCCGCACTGACGCTGCAGGGTGCGGCTCGACCAGCCCACGTCCCGAGCCACATCGGTGACCGCCGAGCCTGTCGCAAGGCTGCCGGTGATGTGGCTCAGTAGCGGCAGCGACCACGGCGCAGTCTCGGGCTGCGGACCGTCCGATGCGAGATCGGCGGCCAGCTCCACAAGTGAGCGTATTCGGGGCGGCACCGATCTCAGATCGCTCACCGCCACTCGCGCGTTGCGCAACTCGGACGCAGGCACACCGAGTAGCCGCGGAAGCACACCGGGATGAAAGCGCAGGCCCACGAACGGTTCTCCGTCACGTGGACTGACGGACGCCGTGGTGTCCGGCCCGGCCACCATGAAGCGGCCGTCCATCCGCATCAGATCCATACATCCGTCCGGAAGCACTCTCACCGGCTCTGGCGGGCCGTCGATCACCCACGCGCATTCGACGAGGTCGCCCAGCACGGTGGGCGGCGGGAATTGGCGATAGCCCACGTTCGTCAGGCTACCGTTGGCCCATGACAGAGCGTTAGCGCTCGATTGGCCACACCGGATCGGCGCACTCGGTGCCCTCTTCGGAGAGCTGGCGCTTGATCACCTTGAATGTTTCGGTTCGTGCAAGCTCGGCGCTGACACGCACGAACGACGGCCACTGCTTGGGCCCGAGATCCGGCTGCTCTGCCAGAAAGGTTCTGAACTTGTCGGCGTCGAACTCGGTACCGTCGAGGAGCACCAACGCCGCCATCACCTGATCGCCGACATCGGGCGCGGGGATCCCGTACACCGCGACCTCGACCACGTCGGGGTGGCGCAGCAGCACCCTTTCGATCGGCGCCGACCCGAGGTTCTCGCCGTCGACGCGCATCCAGTCGCCGAGCCGGCCCGTGAAGTACACATAGCCGTCCTCGTCGCGGTGGGCGAGGTCGCCGCTGTGGTACATGCCGCCGCGCATTCGATCGGCATCAGCCTCCGGGTCGTTGTAATAGCCCTCGAAACGCCCTGCGTCAGAGACGTTTACCAGCTCGCCGGTCACCCCCGGCGGGCACGGCTCACCGGTCTCTACATCGACGATCTCGATGCCGTCCGGCAGCGGGCCCAACGAGCCCGGCGGGGTGTCGGACGTGCGCGCGATGTTCACCCCGCCTTCGGTTGAACCGAACCCGTCCTGGACGACTGTGCCGAACCTCTTGCCGAACCGCTCGATGTCGCGCGGCGCGCCCTCGTTGCCGTAGACGGCGCGCAGCGGGTTGTCCGCGTCGTCCGGACGCTCGGGTGTGGCGAGCACGTATGACAACGGCTTCCCGACGTAATTCGCATACGTCGCGCCGTAGCGGCGGACATCCGGAAGAAACTTTGACGCAGAGAACTTGCGCCGCAACACAAGTGAGCCTCGGCACCCGAGCGCCACCGCCCAGCCGACAAGCACCGCGTTGGAATGGAACAACGGCATCGACACATAGCAGACGTCATCGGGCCCGAGCGAGAAGCGTTGCGTCATCGTCACGCCCGCGATCGCGACCTTGCCCTGGCTGCACTTCACCGCCTTTGGTTCACCACTGGTGCCCGACGTGTAGATAAGCATGAACAGGTCGCCCGGCTCAGCGTCGTACGCCGCGACGGGGGCGTCAGCGAATGCGGCCACCGCGGCCGCCCACTGTGGTGAATCGACGTCGATGTAGTCGACATCGAGGGCCGTTGCCGATGCCGAATCAGCGAGCACCACTTGGCAATCTGCGTGCGTGACATCGCGGGCCAGCGCGGCGGCCCGCCGAACCGGGTTCAGCCCTACCGGCACGATGCCCGTCAGCGCCGCGGCGATCAGCACCGCCGAGAAAAACGGCGTGTTCTGCAACAGCACCCCGACATGGGGCGGGCGTTCGGGATCGAGACGCGCCTTCAACGCTGCAGCGATCGCGACGCCATGCCGGATGTGACCACGCCAGCTGGTGAACGAGTGCTCAAAGTACACGCCTCGATCGTCGACCTCGACCAGCGGCGCGAGCAGGTCGGTGACCGTCGGCAGACCCTCGCCCACGGATCAGGCGGGCGTGTCGGCCAGCTCACGGCCGATGCGCAGCAGCTGCTCGGTCGCGCTGCCGACCGCGAACTCCGTTTGCTTGGCCGCGAGGAAGTACCGGTGGACCGGGTGGTCGAGGTCGATCCCGACGCCGCCATGTACGTGAACGGTGGTGTGTGCCACGCGATGTCCGGCGTCGGCCGCCCAGAAAGCGGCCGTCCCGACCTCGACGTCTGCCGGTAGGTCTTCCGACAACCGCCACGCCGCCTGCGTGAGCGTCAGCCGCAGTCCCTTGACGTCGATGTAGCCGTCTGCCAGTCGCGAGGAGACGGCCTGGAAGCTGCCGATCGGCCGATCGAACTGCTCGCGCTCGCGGGCGTACTCCGATGTGAGCTCGAGCGCCCGCTCGAGCACGCCGAGCTGATACGCGCTGCGGCCTAGAGTGCCGTGTGTGGTGAGCCAGGCGACGACATCGTCACCGCCGACGACCCGAGCGGCCTCGACACCCCGCAGCTCGAGATGTCCGACACTGCCGTGGCCGGTGGTGTTCAGCGACGTGACTGACACCCCGGCGTCGCCCGCAGCGACGACGAAAACGCTTGTTCCGGAATCGGTTTCAGCGGGAACGAGAAACGCGTCGGCGACCGGGCCGTAAAGGACCTGCGTGCGGGTGCCGGTCAGTCGGTAGTCGGAGCCGCCCGGCCCAGAAGATTGGGCCTGCACCGGGCCCTCGCCCATCTCGCCGTCGAGCGCCACCGCGAGGATCTTCTTGCCGTTGATCGCGGGTGTCGCCCACTCCTGCTGCAGCGACTCGGAGCCGAACTTCGCCAGCGCGCCTGCGCCCAGCACCACCGACTCCAGGTAGGGCACCGCGGCGAGCTGACGACCCAGCGCGACAAGTACCGCCACCTGCTCAAGCACCCCGAAACCGCCGCCGCCCAACGATTCCGGCGCGGCGGTGGACAGGATGTCGGCCTCCATCAGCTTGCCCCACAGGTCGCGGTCGAAGCGTTGCTCGAGGCCGTCGAGCTCCCGTTGGCGCTCGGCGGTGCAGACCGATTCGGTGATCGTGCGGGCCAGTCCGCCCAGATCGTCCGCGGCTTCCGTCATTGAAAAGTCCATGCGAAATCTCCGCTTTCTCTTACCGGTTCACTCGGGGCAGGCCAAGCGCGACCATCCCGATGATGTCGCGCTGAATCTCATTGGTGCCGCCGCCGAACGTCAGGATGAGGCAGCTGCGGTGCATCCGCTCGACGCGTCCACGCAGCAGCGCGCCGGGTGAGTCAGACCGAAGCGTTGCGGAGGTGCCGAGCACCTCCATCAGCAGCCGGTACGCCTCGGTGGCCAGCTCGGTGCCGAACACCTTGGCCGCCGACGCGTCGGCGGGCGATGGGGCGGCTTCGGTGGAGGCCAGTTCCCAGTTGATCAGCTTGAGCACCTCGGCCTTGGCGTGCACCCGCGCGATGTTTAGCTGTACCCATTCGGAGTCGATGAGTCGGTTGCCGTGGACGTCCTTTGTGTTCTGGGCCCATTCGCGAACGCCGTTGAGCGCCGAGAAGATCGGCTGGGCGGAGACCAGCGCGACGCGTTCGTGGTTGAGCTGGTTGGTGACCAACTTCCAGCCGGCGTTCTCCTCGCCGACAAGATTGGTCGCGGGCACCCGTACGTCCTGGTAATAGGTGGCGCTGGTATCCACTCCGGCCATCGTGTGTACCGGCGTCCACGAGAAGCCCTCTGCCGTGGTCGGCACGATCAGCACCGAGATGCCGCGGTGCTTCTTGGCTTCCGGGTTGGTGCGGACCGCCAGCCAGACGTAATCGGCGTAGGCGATGAGGCTGGTCCACATCTTCTGGCCGTTGATCACGTAGTCGTCGCCGTCGCGCACCGCGGTGGTGCGCAGCGCGGCGAGATCGGTGCCTGCGCCCGGCTCCGAGTAGCCGATGGCGAAGTGCAGATCTCCCGCCGCGATCTTGGGCAGGAAGAAATTCTTCTGCTCGTCGGTGCCGAACGCCATGATCGTCGGCGCAACGCTGTTGATGGTCAGGAACGGCACCGGGACGTTGGCGATCGCGGCCTCGTCGGTGAAGATGAGTCCGTCAATGGGCGGGCGAGCCTGACCGCCGAACTCCTTCGGCCAGCTCAGCGTCAGCCAGCCGTCCTTGCCCATCTGCGCGACCGTGTCGCGGTACACGTTGCCGCGCCCCATCTCGCCCTCGCTGGCGCTCAGCGCCTCGGCGCGCTCCGGCGTCATCAGCTTCGAGAAATACGACCGCAGCTCGCGGCGCAAGTCCTCCTGCTCTGGGGTGTAGCCGATCCGCATCGCCTCGTCCTTACTCGGGTTTAATGGCAACCCATGGTCTGACCCTTGTCCACACCCGGTTGTAACACGTTCTAGTCTTGGGGTCCAGGCGGGTGTCACCACTGGTGCCCGTTGGGCGGGTCGTATTCTCAAGGCTGAATACCGGCGAGGAGGTTTGTCATGCGAGTGGAAGTAGACCGTGACCGCTGCGAGGGCAACGCGGTGTGCGTGGGAATTGCCCCCGACCTGTTCGATCTCGACGACGAGGATTACGCCGTGGTCAAGGCCGACCCGGTGCCTGCCGACGAGGAGGAGCTGGCGGAGCAGTCGATCGCCGAATGCCCGCGAGCTGCCCTGATCCGCAGAGACTAGAGGTATTCATAAATTGACTCCCAATAGGGGCGCGACTGATCTGTCCGGACTGGTCGCGGTGGTAACCGGCGCGGCCGCCGGCCTTGGCCGCGCCGAGGCCATCGGGCTTGCACGAGTAGGCGCGACCGTCGTGGTCAACGACATCGCAGGCGCACTCGACAAATCCGACGTCATCGACGAGATCACGGCCGCCGGGTCCAAGGCCGTCGCCGTCGAGGGCGACATCAGTGAGCGGTCCACCGCCGACGACTTGGTGGAAACGGCCGACGGTCTCGGGGGCTTGAGCATCGTCGTCAACAACGCGGGGATCACCCGAGACCGCATGTTGTTCAACATGTCTGATGAGGACTGGGATGTGGTCATGTCGGTGCACCTGCGCGGTCATTTCCTGTTGACCCGCAACGCCGCGACCTATTGGCGGGCGAAGGCCAAGGCGAACGACGGTTCCGTCTACGGCCGCATCATCAACACCTCCTCGGAGGCCGGCCTCGTCGGGCCGCCGGGCCAGGCCAATTACGGTGCGGCCAAATCCGGGATCACCGCGCTGACGCTGTCGGCCGCACGTGTGCTCGAGCGTTACGGGGTGCGGGCGAACGCCATCGCCCCGCGCGCTCGCACGGCGATGACCGCCGACGTCTTCGGGGAATCGCCCGAGCTGACCGAGGGGCAGATCGACCCGCTGTCGCCGGAGCACGTCGTGAACCTGGTGCGGTTTCTTGCCTCTCCCGCATCCGAAGGCGTCAACGGACAGCTGTTCATCGTTTATGGTCCGACGGTGACGCTGGTTGCGGCGCCGACGGCCGAGCAACGGTTCAGTGCGGGATCCGATGTGTGGGATCCGTCGGAGCTGTCGAAAACTCTGCAGAATTACTTTGCTGACCGTGATCCCGAACGGAATTTTTCGGCGACTGCGCTCATGGGTGAGGGAGAATGACGTTCTTGTTTGTCAATGTCCTGTGAGGGCTAGAACACGTTACAGAATGAGCTGTGTCACACTAGCTCTGACCTGCGCAAAGATCATAGTTTCGACTAGTTTTGCAGATCTTTGACACTGCGAACGTGTTCTAGTTAGTATGAGCCGGCTCGCTAAGAGCAACGCTTAACAATGGGGTGGGAGAACCGCCGCGGCAAGCAGTCTCGAACTCTTCGCCATGGCATACGTTCCGCACACACGAAGCGCCGAGAACGGAGCCGAGGTTGATCGAACAGCTTGCGGCACCGGCTCGGGCCGTGGGCGGGTTCGTCGAGATGACCTTGGACACGTTCGCCAAGATCTTCCGTCGCCCCTTTCAATTCCGGGAGTTCCTCGAGCAGACCTGGATGATCGCGCGGGTTTCGCTGGTCCCGACGCTGTTGGTCGCCATCCCGTTCACCGTCCTGGTGGCGTTCACCCTCAACATCCTCCTTCGCGAGATCGGCGCCGCGGACCTGTCGGGGGCAGGCACGGCGTTCGGCACCATCACGCAGCTGGGCCCGGTCGTCACCGTGCTCGTGGTGGCCGGCGCGGGCGCCACCGCGATCTGTGCCGACCTCGGCGCTCGCACCATCCGCGAAGAGATCGACGCGATGCGGGTGCTGGGCATCGACCCGATCCAGCGACTGGTCGTGCCAAGGGTGCTGGCGTCGACGTTCGTGGCGCTGCTGCTCAATGGCCTGGTCTGCCTGATCGGGTTGTCCGGCGGCTATGTCTTCTCCGTCTTTTTGCAGGGCGTCAACCCCGGTGCTTTCATCAACGGGCTGACGGTTCTGACCGGCCTGGGTGAGTTGGTGCTCGCTTTTTTCAAGGCTATGTTGTTCGGGGTGGTCGCCGGCCTTGTCGGCTGCTACCGCGGGCTGACCGTGCAGGGTGGCCCTAAGGGTGTGGGGACCGCGGTGAACGAGACCGTGGTCTACGCGTTCATCTGCCTGTTCGTGATCAACGTGATCATGACGGCGATCGGCGTCCGGGTGCTGGTCCGGTGACCACATGACTTACGACGCCACCCCCCGCCTCCGCCGCTTCTTCCGAGGCGTGCCCAAGGCCGTCGACACAATCGGCGAGCAGGCGCTGTTCTATGGCGAGACGATTCGCTACATCCCCAATGCGCTCACCCGCTACCGCAAGGAGACCATCCGCAACATCGCCGAAATGACCATGGGCACTGGAGCGCTGGTGATGATCGGTGGCACGGTCGGTGTCGCCGCGTTCCTGACCCTGGCCTCCGGCGGAGTTATCGCCGTACAGGGCTACTCGTCGCTGGGCAACATCGGCATCGAGGCGCTTACCGGGTTCCTGTCGGCGTTTCTCAACGTGCGAATAGTGGCGCCGGTGATCGCGGGCATCGCGCTCGCGGCCACTATCGGCGCGGGCACCACCGCGCAGCTCGGGGCGATGCGAGTCGCAGAGGAGATCGATGCCGTCGAATCGATGGCCGTGCACTCGGTGTCGTACCTGGTCTCCACCCGGCTGATGGCCGGGATGGTCGCCATCATTCCGCTGTACTCGTTGTCCGTGTTGGCGGCCTTCTTCGCCGCGCGGTTCACCACGGTCTTCATCAACGGCCAGTCGGCAGGCCTGTACGACCACTACTTCAACACGTTCCTGGTACCCACCGACCTGCTGTGGTCGTTCCTGCAAGCCATCGTGATGTCGATCGCGGTGATGTTGGTGCATACGTATTACGGCTACAACGCATCCGGTGGCCCGGTCGGCGTGGGGATCGCCGTCGGTCAGGCGGTGCGGACGTCGCTGATCGTCGTCGTGACCATCACCTTGTTCATCTCGCTCGCCGTCTACGGCGCGTCCGGCAACTTCAACCTCTCCGGATAGGCGGGGAGCGACGATGCCGGACATTGAAGCCAAGCGCAGCCATGTAAGAATCGCGGCTGCGATCCTGGCCGCACTCTTGGTGGCCGCCACCGTGTTCACCTACCTGTCCTACACGGCCGCGTTCACGTCGACCGACACCGTGACGGTGACGTCCCCGCGGGCGGGCCTGGTGATGGAGAGCGACGCCAAGGTCAAGTACCGCGGCATCCAGGTCGGCGAGGTGAAAGCCATTGAATACGCCGGAAGTCAGGCCAAGCTGACGCTGGCGATCAAGAGCGACGAAATGCGCTATATTCCGGCCAATGCGGTCGTGCGCATCGGGGGCACAACGGTTTTCGGGGCCAAATCGGTCGAGTTCGTGCCACCGGACCAACCCAGCGGGCAACTGCGGGACGGCGCCAACGTCGAAGCCAAGGACGTCCAACTCGAAGTCAACACGCTGTTTCAGACGCTGACCGATGTACTGCACAAGATCGATCCGATCAATCTGAACGCGACGCTGTCCGCACTCGCCGAGGGTCTGCGCGGCAACGGCGACGACCTCGGCGCCACGCTGTCGGGGCTGAATTACTATCTGCAGCAGCTGAATCCAAAACTGCCGACTCTGCAGGACGACCTTCAGAAGACGGCAGTGGTGGCCAATATCTACGGTGACGCTGGTCCCGATCTGGCCCGCATCTTCGACAACGCACCGACGGTCAGCAATACGATCGTCGACCAGCAGGACAACCTGAACGCCACGCTCCTTGCCGCGACCGGCCTGGCCAATAACGGCACCGCGACGTTGGAGCCAGCCGAAAACGACTACATCGCAGCAATTCAGCGGTTGCGGGTACCGCTGAAGGTGGCCGCCGATTATTCGCCCGAGTTCGGATGTCTTTTCAAAGGCGTTGCGAAGGCCATCGACACCTTCGCTCCGGTCATCGGTGGCATCCGGCCTGGCCTGTTCGTCGCCTCGAACTTCCTGCCAGGCGCGCCCGGCTACACCTATCCGGAAAGCCTGCCGATTGTGAACGCCTCGGGTGGCCCCAACTGTCGAGGCATGCCCAATGTTCCGACCAAGCAGTACGGCGGTTCCTGGTACCACACGCCGTTCCTGGTTACGGACAACGCCTACCTGCCGTATCAGCCGAACACCGAATTGCAGTTCGACGCGCCGTCCACGGTTCAGTTCCTGTTCAACGGGGCGTTCGCGGAAAGGGACGAGTACTGATGCGGCGCGACCGGACGCTCCTCAGCGTCTCCATCTTCACAGTGGCGATGCTGTTGGTGGCGGCCATTTTGGTGGTGGTGTTCGGCGAGTTCCGGTTCGCTTCGGACAGCTCCTATCACGCCACGTTCACCGACGCCTCGCGACTGAAGGCCGGCCAAGACGTCCGCATCGCCGGGGTCCCGGTGGGCACCGTCAACAAGATCAAGCTGAACCCGGACGACACCGTTGATGTCGCGTTCGACGTCAACAAGCGCTACCAGCTCTATACGTCGACGAGGGCGGTCGTTCGCTACGAGAACCTGGTCGGTGATCGCTATCTCGAGATCGCCTCCGGCCCAGGCGAACTGCGCAAGCTGCCTCCGGGCGCAACCATTCCCAAGCAGAACACGCAGCCTGCACTGGATCTCGACGCGCTGCTCGGGGGTTTGAAGCCGGTACTCAAGGGTCTCGACGGGGCCAAGGTCAACGAGGTGAGCAACGCCGTCCTCGAACTGCTGCAGGGTCAGGGCGGTGCGCTGTCGAATCTGTTGTCCACCACCAGCGCGTTCACCCAGAACCTCGCTGCGCGAGACCAACTCATCGGCGACGTCATCAACAACCTCAACTCGGTGCTCGGCACGGTCGATGAGAAGGGCACTCAGTTCGACGCCAGCGTCGACCAGCTGCAGAAGCTGGTGACCGGGCTCGCCGACGGCCGCGACCCGATCGCCGGTGCGATCCCGCCGCTCGCGTCGGCATCCAACGACCTCACCGACATGCTGCAGAAGTCCCGCAGGCCGCTGCAGGGAGTGATCGAGAACGCCCGCCCGTTTGCGCAGCGGCTCGACGAACGCAAGGGCGATGTCAACAAGGTCATCGAGCCGCTGGCCGAAAATTACCTGCGGCTCAACGCCCTTGGCGCATATGGATCGTTCTTCAACATCTACTACTGCTCGATCCGGTTGAAGATCAACGGCCCCGCAGGCAGCGACATCCTGATTCCGTTCGGTGGCCCGCCGGACCCGTCGAAGGGGAGGTGCTCGGAGAATGGCTAGGCCCGACGGCGGCAATCCGCTGCGCACCGGGATCTTCGGCATCGCGTTGGTGGCGTGCCTGGTACTGGTGTCGTTCGGCTACACCCAGCTACCGTTCTGGCCCCAGGGCAAGCAGTACGAGGCGTACTTCACCGACGCTGGCGGGATCTCGCCCGGTAACGACGTCAACGTGTCGGGCATCAGGGTCGGCAAGGTGACCGGCGTCGAATTGGCGGGCGACGCGGCCAAAGTCACGTTCACCGTCGACCGTGACGTCAGGGTGGGCGACCAGTCGCTCGTCGCGATCAAGACCGATACCGTGCTGGGCGAAAAGTCGTTGGCGGTCACCCCCCGGGGCACCCGCGAGTCGACGGTGATTCCGTTGGGTCGCACCACGACTCCGTACACGCTCAACACCGCGCTCCAGGATCTGGGGCAGAACGCGAGCGAACTGGACAAGCCGAAGTTCGAGCAGGCGCTGCAGACTCTCACCGACACACTGCGTGATGCGACGCCGCAGCTGCGTGGGGCGCTCGACGGCGTCGCGAACTTGTCACGCAGCCTGAACAAGCGCGATGAGGCGCTGGAACAACTTCTCACACACGCCAAGAGGGTCACCGACACGCTGGCGCAGCGGGCCGGTCAGGTCAATCAACTGATCACCGATGGCAACCTGTTGTTCGCCGCACTGGACGAGCGCCGTCAGGCGCTGAGCAACCTGATCGCCGGTATCGATGATGTGTCGCACCAGCTTTCCGGCTTCGTCGCCGACAACAAGCGCGAGTTCAAGCCGGCGCTGGACAAGCTGAACGCCGTGATGGACAACCTGCTGGAGCGCAAGGAACACATCGGCGAGGCCCTGCGCCGGTTGCCGCCGTACGCCACAGCGCTCGGCGAGGTGGTCGGGTCGGGCCCCGGCTTCCAGATCAACCTGTACGGCCTGCCGCCCCCAAGCACCGCCGAAGTCCTCCTGGACTTCTACTTCCAGCCCGGCAAGCTGCCGGACAGCCTTGCCGACATGCTGCGCGGATACATCTCCGAGCGGCTGCTCGTGAGGCCGAAGTCGCCATGACACACGCCAATCCGTCCTTCGCGCGCAGTCGCTGGCTGCGTATCGCGCTGGCCGCGCTTCTGGTGGCCACGCTGCTCGTCGGCGTGTATCTGGTGTGGCCGTCGCGCGCCGGCCACAAGGTCGTCGCATACTTCACCTCGGCGGTCGGCCTGTATCCGGGTGACGACGTGCGGATCGTCGGCGTTCCGGTGGGCAAGATCGATTCGATCGAGCCGCGCGCCACCGACGTGAAGGTCACCATGTCGGTGAAGAACGGCGTCAAGGTGCCTGCCGACGCCAAGGCCCTCATCATCGCGCCGAACCTGGTGTCCGCCCGGTTCGTTCAGCTTGCACCCGCCTACACCGGCGGCGCGGTGTTGGCCGACGGTGCAGAGATCGGCTTGGACCGCACGGCGGTTCCGGTCGAATGGGACGAGGTCAAGGAACAGCTGACACAGCTCAGCACTCAGCTTGGGCCGCAACAGGGTTCGATGCAGGGCCCGTTGGCGGCATTCGTCAATCAGGCCGCCGACACGTTCGACGGCAACGGTGACTCGTTCCGTCAGGCGCTGCGCGAGCTGTCACAGACCGCTGGGCGGTTGGGTGATTCGCGCACCGACCTGTTCGGCACCATCCGCAATCTGCAGGTGCTCGTCACGGCGTTGTCCAACAGCAACGAACAGATCGTGCAGTTCTCCAATCACGTGGCCTCGGTGTCGCAGGTGCTGGCCGACAGCTCAACCGACCTCGACAACACCCTGGGGACGCTGAATCAGGCGCTGAGCGACGTCAAGGGTTTCTTGAACCAGAACAACCAGGCGCTGATCGACCAGGTCTCCAAGCTGTCCGAGTTCACCCAGATCCTGACTGATCACAGCGACGACATCGAGCAGATCCTGCACATCGCGCCCAACGGGTTGGCCAACTTCTACAACATCTACAACCCGGCACAGGGCACGGTGGGCGGTCTGCTGACGCTGCCGAACTTCGCTAACCCCGTTCAGTTCATCTGCGGCGGCACGTTCGACGTCGGCGCCTCGCCGGACAACTACAAGCGAGCCGAGATCTGCCGCCAGCGGATGGGCCCGGTTTTCAAACGCATCACGATGAACTACCCGCCGATCCTGTTCCATCCGATCAACAGCATCACCGCGTACAAGGGCCAGATCATCTACGACTCCCCGGAGACGGAGGCCAAGGCGCAGACCCCGGTGCCGTACCTGCAATGGCAGAACGCGCCAGGTGTCACGCCACGGCAGATGCCGCCGGATGCCGACCTGACCTCGCTGATGGTTCCGCCCACGCCGGAGGGCGCGCCCGGGCAGCCGGCGCCCGCGGCGACCACGTCGCACGCCGGCGGTCCGGCGGCGGCGCCTGCCGATGCGAACACTCCGGCGCCCGCGGCGCCGTCCCCCTGCCCTTCGGGCGGGTGGTGCCCCCAGCCTGCCGAGGGGGCAGGCGGATGATGCGCAAGACATTGGCCATCGCCTCCGGCGCCGTGTTGTTGACGGGCTGCCAGTTCGGCGGGCTGAACTCGCTGAACATGCCGGGCACCGCGGGCCACGGGGACGGCTCCTACAAGATCACCGTCGAGTTGCCGGACGTGTCCACGCTGCCGCAGAACTCGCCGGTGATGATCGACGACGTCACGGTCGGCAGCGTGTCGGGCATCGATGCGGTGCAGCGGCCAGACGGCACGTTTTATGCGGCGGTCCAGCTGTCGCTCGACAAGGACGTCAACCTGCCTGCCAATGCCACCGCGAAGGTAGCGCAGACCTCACTGCTGGGTTCGCAGCACATAGAACTGGCGGCGCCGGTGAAAGAGCCGGGAGTCGGGAAGCTGGCCAACGGCTCGGAGATCCCGATGGACCGCACCGGTCGTTATCCGACCACCGAGGAGGTGCTGTCTTCGCTCGGCGTAGTGGTGAACAAGGGCAATCTCGGTGCGCTGCAAGACATCACCGACGAGGCCTACAACGCCGTCGCGGGCCGCTCGGGTACGTTCGCGGACCTGCTGCCCCGGCTGGCCGAACTGACCAGTTCGCTGGATCGGCAGACCAACGACATCATCGCGGCCGCCGACGGGCTCAACCGCTTCGCCGGAATCCTCGCGCGCAGCAAGGACAGTCTTGGCCGGACGCTGGACTCGCTGCCCGAGGCATTGAAGGTACTGAACAACAACCGCGCCAACATCGTCGACGCGTTCGGCGCGTTGCGGAGTTTCGCGACCATCGGGTCGCGCATTCTGCAGCAGACCAAGGACGATTTCGCCGCGGACTTCAAGGACCTGTATCCGGTGATAAAGGCGTTCAACGACAACGTCGATGACATCATCAAGGACTTGGAGTTATTGCCGACGTTCCCGTTCCACTACAAGTACCTGCGGAACGCGGTTCGCGGTGACTACCTCAACGTGTTTGTGACCTTCGACCTGACGCTGCGGCGCACCGGCGAATCGGTGTTCACCACATCGCTCGGCCTTGACCCGAACATGAAGCGGATCGACGAGGTGGTCAACCCGCCGGACTTCCTCACGGGTGCGATGGCGAACCTGTCCGGCCAGGCCGCCGACCCGTTCAAGATTCCGCCGGGCGCCGCCACACAGCACGAGGGGACGCCGTAATGCTGGATAGGCTGACCCGACTACAACTGACGATCTTCGCGATCGTCACGGTGCTCACCGTCGGCGCGATCTCGATCTTCTACCTGCACGTGCCCGCCGCGATGGGGATCGGCTCCTACAACGTCAAAGCGAATTTCGTTGCGGGCGGCGGCCTTTACCAGAACGCCAACGTCACCTACCGCGGCGTGACGGTCGGCCGCGTGGAATCGGTGGGGCTGACCAACGACGGCGTCGTGGCGAACATGCGGCTCAACAGCGGCACCCCGGTGCCCGAGAACGTCACCGCGACGGTCAAGAGCGTCTCCGCCGTCGGCGAGCAGTACATCGACCTGGTGCCGCCCGACGAGCCGGCGCACTCGACGCTGCGCAACGGATCGAGCATCGACCAGGCGCACACCCGGATCGGCCAGGACATCGCCGGGCTCCTGACCGAGGCCGACAAGCTGGTCAGCAGCGTCGGCAACAGCCGGCTGCAGGATCTGCTGCGGGAAACGTTCAAGGCGTTCAACGGTTCCGGACCGGAGCTGGCGCGGCTGATCCAGTCGTCGCGGCTCTTGGTCGACGAGGCCAACGCCAACTACGGGCAGGTGACGCAGCTGATCGACCAGGCCGGGCCGTTCCTGGATGCGCAGATCCGCAGCGGCGACGACATCAAGTCGCTGGCCGAGGGGCTGGCCCGGTTCACCGGTGAAGTCGCCAACGCGGATCCCCAGCTGCGGTCGGTGCTGCAAAACGTCCCAGGGGCGACAGCCGAGGCGAACGCCACCTTCGCAGGCATCCGGCCGACCTTCCCGGTGCTCGCGGCCAACCTCGCCAACTTCGGTCGGATCGGGGTGATCTACCGGAAGTCGCTCGAGCAATCCCTGGTGATCTTCCCTGCGTTGATGGCCGCGCTGCTCACCGTGGGTGGCGGCGAACCTGCTGACGAGGGCGGCAAACTGGACTTCAAGGTTGACCTGCAGGACCCGCCGCCGTGCCTGACGGGTTTCATCCCGCCGCCGGAGGTCCGGTCCCCGGCCGACACCACCCTGCGGGAACTGCCGACCGACCTGTACTGCAAGACAGCCCAGAATGACCCCGCCGTTGTGCGCGGTGCACGCAACTACCCGTGCCAGGAGTTCCCGGGCAAGCGGGCACCCACGATTCAGCTCTGCCGCGATCCCAAGGGGTACATACCTATCGGTACCAATCCGTGGCGAGGTCCGCCCGTGCCGTACGGAACGCCGGTGGAGGATCCACGGATGACCCTGCCGATGAACAAGTTTCCGTTCATCCCGCCTCAGGTGGATCCGGATCCGGGCCCTCCTGTGGTGCAGCTGCCTCCTGGAGTTGCGCCCGGGCCGGGTCCTGCGCCGCACGGGCCGTACCCGTTGCCGGTGCCGCCGAACGACAATGGGCCGCCGCCGCCTTGGCCGTACTACGCGCCGCCGGATCAGGTGGTGCCGCCGTACGGCAGGCCTGCGCCGGAAGCGCCTCCGGCTCCGCCCGCCCAAGCGCCACCCGCGCCGCCGGCCGACGGAGGGCAGCTGCCCGCGGAGGCACCGCTGGCCTGGGGGCACCACGCGCCCGAAGGGCAGGGGGAGGTTTCGTCGATCGCGAGCTATGACCAGAACGGCAAGTTCGTCGACCCCGCCGGTGGAACTGGCGTCTACGCACCCGGTGCTGACAAACTGGCGCCTGCGGAGAATTGGGTTGATCTGATGTTGGCTCCAAGGCAGGCGTGATGGCAGAAGACACGGTTTCGGCGGCCTCGGAGGGCAGGAGCGTAATGACCCGGGAAAGCGAATCCGCGTCGAAGCCCGTGAGGCGGCGGCGTGCGTCCCGGGCGGCGGGCCCGGCGAGCGGCACGCCCGCCACGGGAGTCAGTGTCGAGGCGCCGAGGCCAGTCAAGGTCCGGGTCAGCAAGCCGGGGCCGCCACCACGCAGGCAACCGAACCGGACCCTGGTGGCGACCGTCGCGCTGGCCACGGCCTTTGTGGCGGCGGCCGTGACGGGGCTGTTCGCCTGGTTGGCGTTCGACGGCAACCGGCACATGGAGGCCGATGCCGCCCGCAAACAGCAATACGTCGACACCGCCTCGCAAGCCGTGGTCAACATGTTCAGCTACACGCAGGACACCATCGACGAGAGTGTGAACCGGTTCGTCAACAGCACCAGCGGCCCGTTGCGCGACATGATGAGCCAGGGCAACAACGTCGACAACCTGAAGGCGATCTTCCGCGACACCAATGCGAGCTCGGAGGCCGTCATCAACGGCGCCGCGCTGGAGGGAAAGGTCGACGAGGTCGCCAAGAACGTGGCGGTGCTGGTGTCTGTGCGGGTGACGGTGACGGACCTGGACGGCGTGAATTCCCCGTCGCGGCCGTACAGGCTGCGAGTGATCGTGCACGAGGACGACGCCGGCCACATGACGGCCTACGACCTCAAGTACCCGGACGGCGGCAACTGATGACGCGGCCGGACGTGAGGAGGAAGAGAAGCAACACAGTTGCCAAACTGCTTGGCACTGTGACGATCCTGATCGCCATGGGATTCGTCGCGCTCGCGGGTGTCGGCGGTTGGCTGTACTGGAACCGCGTCGAGCTACGCGGCGAGCAGACCGCGCGCACGGAGCTTGGCGATCTTGCGAAATCGCAGATTCCACAGATATTTGGATACGACTATCAGACGGTTGAAGGCAGCCTCGGCAAGGTCTACCCGCTGCTCACACCCGCCTACCGGCAGGAGTTCCAAGACCGAGCGAACAAGGACATCATCCCACAGGCGCGTGAACGACAGCTGGTCAGTCAGGCCAACGTGGTCGGCGTGGGAGTGCTGAGCGCGCAACGGAATTCGGCGTCGGTGATGGTCTACATGAACCGCACGGTGACCGACAAGTCCAAGACGCCGGTCTATGACGGCAGTCGCCTGCGCGTCGACTATCAGAAGATCGACGGCAAGTGGCTGATCAAATACATCACTCCGATTTAGCGGCGTCGCGCTTTGTCGACGCCAGCGCGTCGAGGAATGAACGTGCCCAGCGGTCGACGTCGTGCGCGAGAACTTGTCTGCGCAGCGCGCGCATCCGTCGTCGGCCTTCCTCCGGCGTCTGATTCAACGCGGCCTCGATCGCGTCCTTGACACCCTCGAGGTGATGCGGGTTCGTGAGGTACGCCTGGCGGAGTTCGGCTGCGGCGCCGGTGAATTCGCTGAGCACCAGCGCGCCGCCAAGGTCGCTGCGACAGGCCACGTACTCCTTGGCGACCAGGTTCATCCCGTCGCGCAGCGGGGTGACCAGCATGACGTCGGCCGCCACGTAGAACGCGATCAACTCGTCGCGGGGGATCGGCCGGTGCAGGTAGTGCACGATCGGGTGCCCGACCTCGCCGTATTCGCCGTTGATGTGGCCGACTTGGCGCTCGATGTCTTCGCGCATCTCGATGTAGCTCTCAACGCGTTCCCGGCTGGGCGTCGCGAGCTGCACCAAAACGGTGTCGCCGCGCTTGGCCCGGTGCTCGGCGAGAAGCTCCGAAAACGCCCGCAGCCGAACGTCAATGCCCTTGGTGTAATCGAGCCGGTCGACGCCGAGCAGGATCTTGCGCGGGTTGCCGAGTTCGCTGCGGATCTCGCGCGCCCGTTGGCGGATGGCGCGCGTGCGGGCCTGCTGGTCCAGCGCTGTCGAGTCGATGGAGATCGGGAAGGCACCGACCTTGACGGTGCGGAAGCCGACGTCGACTTCGCCGAACCGGGAACGCACGCCGACGCTCCCGCGTGAGGTGTTCGCACCGACGAGACGGCGGGCCAGGATCATGAAATTCTGTGCACCGCCGGGCAGGTGGAACCCGACCAGATCGGCGCCGAGCAGCCCCTCGGTGATCTCGGTCCGCCACGGCATCTGCATGAACAGCTCCACTGGTGGGAACGGGATATGCAGAAAGAAGCCGATGGTCAGATCGGGCCGCAGCATCCGCAGCATCTTCGGCACCAGCTGCAGCTGGTAGTCCTGTACCCACACCGTCGCGCCCTGTGCCGCCGCCTTCGCGGTGGCCTCGGCGAATCGCCGGTTGACATCGACGTACGCATCCCACCACTCGCGGTGGTAGATCGGCTTGACGATGACATCGTGGTACAGGGGCCACAGCGTGGCGTTCGAGAAGCCCTCGTAGTAGTTCTCTATGTCGTCGGCGGACAGCCGGACCGGGCAGAGGTGCATGTCGTCCTGCTCGATCGGCTCCTCGTCGGCATCGGCGATGCCGGGCCAGCCGATCCACGCGCCGCGCCGACGGCGAAGCAGCGGCTCAAGGGCGGTGACGAGACCGCCGGGGCTCCGCTTCCACTCTGTGCTGCCGTCGGGCAGGCGCTCCATGTCGACCGGCAGGCGGTTGGCCACCACGACGAAGTCGGAATCCCCGGAGCCGGCCTTCCGGCCACCCCCCGGAGCCACTTACGCCTCGAGCTTCGAGGGTCCAATGCCGAGCATCGACAGGAAAACGCGGCATTCGTCGGCGTCGGTCGCGTAGGCGGCGACGACCCGCCTGGCCTGGCGGGCGGTGTGGTCGGCGAGGGGCTCGACATCGCCGAGCTCGGCGGGATCAGATTTCGCAGGCATATGACAACTCTAGGCGACCGTGCGGTCACCTGGGGCGGCGCCGTCCGCTACGGGCTCGAACTGACGGTCGAACGCGGCACCGGCTGGGGTCCCATGGCCTCCGATTCTTCGGCCAGGCCGATGCACTGGCCGGAGTTGTGGCCGGTGCAGGGAACGCCGTCGACAGCGGGCAGGTCGGGGTTGCCGGGGATGCTGCTGAACGACTCACCCGAGTTCGGCACGGTGTGGGGGACGCAGACGCCCGTGAACTGGTCTTCCTCTTCGCCGCCGGGGCACTGGGCCAGCGGCGCCGAGGCGCTGGGAACTGCGAAAACGGCGATCGCAGGGGCTGCGGCGACCGCGACCGCGAACCCGCAAGCCAGGATCAGTCGTTTTGATAGCTCAAGGGTCGCCATTGTCACGCTTTCTGTAGCTATTGACCAGGTAGTCGAGAAGATTCTATGGAAGCTGCAAGAAATCTGCATACGTTCCACGAGTTCCCTGGGAAAGCGGCCCTTGGGCTTGCGGATCAGCCCACGTTATGGGCTGGAGCTGATGGTCGACCGCGGCACCGGCTGCGGCCCCTCGTCCTCGGCGTTCTCGGCCAGGCCGATGCACGCTCCCGAATCGCCTCCGGTGCAGGGGACGCCGCTGATTTCCGGGATGTCGGGGTTGGCCGCGGTCGTCGTGAATCCTTGCGGCGAGTTCGGCACCAGCGTCGGCGTGCACACCGTGGTGTAGACGTCCTCCTCCTCACCGGGATCGCATGCGGCAAGGGGGACGGAATGCGTTGGATGCGCGGCGATTGCGACGGCAGGCGCAATGGCGATCGCAAGGGCGAATCCGCCGGCGACGATTACGCGCCGGGTTGTGATCGGGTAAGTCGTCATTCGCAGCATTCTACGAACGCTGAGAACAATCTGCAGGCATTCTCCGAGTTCACTGGGAAAGTGTCTGCGGCGCATACGAAAAAGCTGGGGCACATTGTTGCGCCCCAGCTTTGTGTCGGCTATCTGATTACGGGCTAGCGCTGACCGACGAGTGCGGGATGGCCATCGGCCCTTCGGACTGCTGCTCCTCGGACAGACCGATGCACTGGCCGGAATTGCCTCCGGTGCACGGAATGTTGTCGACCTCGGGCAGTCCACCGGGTGAGGTTTGGCCAACCTCAGGCGAATTCGGCACCAGATCTGGCACGCACATGCCGGTGAAGGTGTCCTCGGATTCACCGCCGGGGCACGCCGCGATCGTCGGCGCCGAGCCTGTGGGTACGGCGACGACGGCGACCACCGGGGCGGCCGCAATAGCAACCGCGAATCCGCCGGCAAGGATCAGTCGTCGCGCTGGAAGCTTCATGGTCGCCATTGTCACGCTTTCTGTAGTTTGAGTTCCTGCCGATGGCTCGTCCGAAGTTGTGGCGGCAGAGGCCATCTGCTAGCGGAAACATTACGCCGAGTACCTGGAAAACGCGGTCCCATCGGAAAGAAAATGGTGCGGGCGTGCCATTTCTTGGAGCTCGCTGTCAGGTGGCTGTGGCACCGCGTCAACGACGGTTGCTGCGGCACCGTAATGTGCAACCCGTCCGTAGTTTTCCAAGCGAACGAGGTGGTCCGCTGTGGCAAGCCCTGATCTGACAAGCGCGGAACCGGTCGGCGGCGATGCGCCCCAGCAGGTGACGTACGAGACGCTCGACGACGGGCGCATCGCACGCATCTGGCTCAACCGGCCGGAAGCCCAGAACGCCCAGTCGCGAACCCTGTTGGTGCAGCTTGACGACGCGTTCGGCCGCGCTGAGGCCGACGATGCGGTGCGTGTGGTGATTCTGGCTGCCCGCGGCAAGAACTTCTCGGCCGGACACGATCTTGGCTCGGAGGAAGCGCTGCTCGAACGCAAACCCGGTCCCGCACAGCATCCGACGTTTCGCTCGCACGGCGCGACGGTTCCGGCCATCGCGGAACGAACCTATCTGCAGGAGTGGCACTACTTTTTCGAGAACACCCGCCGCTGGAGGGATCTGCGAAAGATCACGATCGCGCAGGTGCAGGGCAACGCGATTTCCGCGGGGCTGATGCTGATCTGGGCCTGCGACCTTATCGTTGCCGCCGATGACGCGAAGTTCAGCGACGTCGTCGGTGTGCGGATGGGCATGCCGGGCGTCGAATACTACGCCCACCCATGGGAATTCGGCCCTCGCAAAGCCAAAGAGCTTCTGCTGACCGGTGATTCGATCGATGCAGACGAGGCACACCGTCTCGGTATGGTGTCGAAGATCTTCCCCCGCGCCGAACTCGAAGACAAGACGCTCGAGTTTGCGCGCCGCATCGCCGAGCGGCCGACCATGGCGGCGCTGCTGATCAAGGACTCGGTGAATGCGGCCAGCGACGCGATGGGGTTCACCGAGGCATTGCGGCACGGCTTCCACATCCACGAGCTGGGTCACGCGCATTGGGCGGCGCACAACGAGAACCGCTATCCCGTCGGGCTGCCGCCGGATGTGCCGGATTGGCGCACGCTGGGGGCGCCGAAGCTTGCGCGTCGCGACGAGCCGTGACGTACAACTAGAACCTGTTCTAGTTTTATCGACGAAGGGGTCGCAGTGCAACTGTCGTTGGCGGATCAAACGGTCCTGGTCACTGGGGGAGGAAGCGGGATCGGAAAGGGCGTCGCCGCCGCGGTGGTCGCTGCCGGAGGCAACGCGATGCTTGTCGGCCGCAACGCCGATCGGCTCGCAGGCGCGGCAGACGAGATCAAGGCCGCCGGTGGTGCCGGCTCGGTGCTCTACGAACCCGCCGACGTCATCAACGAGGAGGAGGTCGCCCGTGTCGTCGAGGCGGCCACGGCGTGGACCGGTCGGCTGCATGGCGTCGTGCATTGTGCGGGCGGCAGCGAGACGATCGGACCCATCACACAGGTCGACTCGGACGCCTGGCGGCGCACGGTCGACCTGAACGTCAACGGGACCATGTACGTGCTCAAGCACTCAGCCCGGGAACTGGTCCGCGGCGGTGGCGGGTCGTTCATCGGCATCTCGTCGATCGCGGCCAGCAACACCCACCGTTGGTTCGGCGCGTACGGCGTTTCCAAGTCGGCGGTCGATCATCTGATGCAGCTGGCGGCCGACGAGCTCGGGCCGTCGTGGGTGCGGGTGAACTGCATCCGCCCCGGTCTCATCCGGACTGAACTCGTTGCACCGGTTCTGGACTCACCCGAGCTGAGCGCCGACTATGCCGCGTGCACACCGCTGCCGCGGCCCGGCGAAGTCGAGGACATCGCGAACGCGGCCGTGTTCCTGCTCAGCGATGCCTCGAGTTACATCACGGGCCAGGTGATCAATGTCGACGGCGGGATGCTGGTGCGACGTGGTCCCGACTACTCGGCCATGCTCGAGCCGGTTTTCGGTGCCGACGGCCTTCGCGGGGTCGTGTCGACCTAGCGCGTCGCGGGCCGCAGCCGCGCGGTAAATGTCGTGATGTAATGCGCCAGCTGGTCGGGCGCTTCCAAGGGCGACAGATGGCCGGTGTCCTCGAGCACGGTCATGCTGGCGTGGGACATGAGGGGCAGCAGGTGATCTGCTAACACGGCGGGTGGCTCGACCTTGTCGTGGTTTCCGGCGAGCACCAGGACCGGGATGTCGACGTCGGAAAGACCGGCCGAGACGTCCTGCACCAAACCGTATCTCGGCCAGGCTAGGCGTGCCTCGTCACCGGCGCGCAGACTATCCTCGACGATCTGTTTGCGGACCTCGGCGGGCAGTGGCTGATAGGTCAGCATCTGATCGATGCTCTGCTGGACGGTCTGCTCGTCGTCGTAGGCGTGCATCGTCAGCTGCTGCAGCAGTTCGGTCGAACCGACCGGGGCGGCGGGCGCGGGCGCGACCAACACAACACCGGCCAGACCGGCGGGCCTGCGCGCGGCGAGCACCTGGGCGACCTTGCCGCCCATGGAATGTCCAACGACTACGTACTCGGTGTATCCGAACGCGGCGATGACCGACTGTGCATCGTCCGTGAATCGTTCCATGTCGTACGGTCCGGGTGCGTTCGAAGAGTCGCCCCAACCACGCTGGTCGTAGGCCACGAAAGCCTGGTCGGGGTGCAGACGAGTGAGCACCGGGTGCCAGGTCCGCCGTGAACCTCCCCAGTAGTGCAGGAAAACCAGCGCTGGGGCCGTGCCGGAACGTGTTTCGGCGTAGAGCTGGACACGGTCAACGTCAATGAAACGACCTCTCGGGTTGCGGCCGGTGAAGGCGATGAGCTGGTCGAGTGCGCACGCGTTGGCGGGGACCGGCACCGGTGGGTCGAATCCGACGGCTGTGCGGCTCTGTGGGGTGAGGGTCTGCTGCGCCAGAGCGAGGACGTGAGCGGCGAGGGCGTCGGAGACGTCGAGGCGACGATGTAGGGCTGTGGCGAAATCCCAGCCGTGGACGACGAGTTCGAGGGACAGGATGCCAAGCGCGAGGTGCGCGGGCAGTGTTCGCCCGCTGAACACGATTTCACCGGCCAGTCCGCGGCGCCGCCATTCTGCCAGGATTGGCTGCGTCAGTTCCTGGATGCGTTGGTCCATGGCATCCGCATCCGGCACCGCGGTCGGTATATCGGCAGCGATACCGAGGCGGGCGATCGTGGCGACGAGATGGTCGCCGAGGGCCTGCACATCCCAGTCGCGACAGGGAGTGGGCCGGCGGACGTCGTCATGGCCGATCGTTTGTACGACATCGTGCACCGCAGCCAATGCCTTTTCGGCACTGGTGAATTCGTCCACGGGCTCTCCGGCGTTCACGTAGCGTAGGTCGGATAGTCGGTGTAACCGTGGGGGCCGGGTGTGTAGTGCGAGGCGCGATCGGACCGCTGGATCGGCGCTAAGGCGGCGAAGCGTGCCGGTAGGTCGGGGTTGGCGATGAACGTTTCGCCGAATGCGACGAGATCGGCCAGTCCGTCGGCAATGAGCTGATTTCCCCTGTCGCGGGTCATGCCTACGTTGGAGATGAGGGTCCTGCGGTAGCGGGGCCTGAAGTGGCTGAACATACCGTCACCCTGCAGGTCGGATAACGGGCCACCGCTGAGATCGGCCATCGCGCCCATCAACAACAAGTGCGCCAGCGGATAGTCGTTAAGCCGGTCGACCACGTACTCGCTGGTGGCTAAAGTGTCAGCGGTGGAGACGAACTCACCACGTTCACCCCATGCCGGTCCGGCCTTGACGCCCACCTTGCCGATACCGATTCGCTCGCCGACAGCGTCGAGCGCGTCGAACAACAGACGTGCCCGGTTCTCGATCGAGCCACCGTAGGCGTCGGTGCGCATATTCGTGCGAGGGTTGAGGAACTGGCTGATCAGATAGTTGAATCCTGCCTGAAGTTGCACCCCGTCGAACCCGGCCCGCATCGCGTTGTCTGCCGCGGCGGCGTAGTCGCTGATCGTGGTGCGAATGTCGTCTGGCGTCATAGCCCTCGGGGTGACGGTCGGCTTGTTGCCCGACGGCGTTGGCGAACTGACGCCAGGATTTACGGCCGACGGGGCCAAAGGTGCTGTGCCGGCGAAGAAGTCTGGATGCGACGACGAGCCGGTGTGCCAGAGCTGAACGAAGATCACCCCTCCTTTCCGGTGCACAGCGTCGGTGACGGCAGACCAGGCACGCACCTGGGCTTCGGTGAACAATCCGGGCACGTCGTGCCAGCCGACGGCGTCGCGACTGATCCAGGTGCCTTCGGTGATGATCAATCCGGCCGAGGCGCGTTGGGCGTAATAGTTCACGTGCAATTCCGTCGGTGCCAAGTCGGGATTCGTTGCGCGGCTGCGTGTTAGCGGCGCCATGACGACGCGGTTGACGAGCTTGTACTCACCCATCCGGTATGGCTGCAGCAGCGGCTGGGAATCGTTCACGAGACTCCGGCCTTCGTGTCGTCCCGCCGGGAGTGGAGCTTGAGGAAGGCCGCCAGCTGTTCGATCGCGAGCGCGGATTCGGGTAATCCGGCGGAAATGTAGACCGGCCACACGTGGATGCCATGGGCCCACGGCTCAAAGGTGGTGTCGACTCCCGCGGCCAGGGCGGCGTCGCGAATCCGCGTCGCGTCGTCGAACAGGATCTCGTCTTCACCTACCTGGATCAGCAGTGGCGGCAGGTCGTGCAGGTCGGCGAAAACGGACGAACAGCGAGGATCGGCCGGGTCGGCACCGTCGAGATATTCGGCTGCCATGGATTCCAGCAGCTCGCGGGTTACATAGGGGTCCGCGACCTTGCGCAGTTCCAACGATGCTCCAGAGAACGTCAGGTCCGCGAAGGGCGAGATCGCCGCAACGCACGAGGGCAACGGCAGGTTCTCGTCGCGGGCAGCGACCGTGACGGCCACTGCCAAGTTACCGCCTGCGGAATCCCCGAGCACGGCGACCGACTGCGGATCGGATCCGCCGTCTCCAATGGTCCACCGGTAGGCGGCGAGGCAATCCTCGAAGGCCCCGGGGAAACGGGCTTCGGGAGCCAGTCGGTAGTCGACAGCGTGCACTCTGGCGTTCGCGGCGAGCGCGACGGCGCCCGCAAGGGGAAGGTAGCGATCCGGTGGCGAGCCGCTGACGTAGCCACCGCCGTGGAAGTACACGACAGTACGTTCCGGTGTCCCGACGAGCGGTTCGAGGGTGACAGCGGGAACGCCACCGAGACTGTTCGGTCGGCTGGAGATTCCCTCCAGCTCCGCCTGGCCGTCGTTGAAGTCGCGGGTGCTCGCGGTGTCGACGACCGTGGGTCTGCCACGCAGGTAGTCGACGAACGCCCGAAGGAGTTGCGATGCCGGTGCCGGTGGCGAAACGGCGGGGAAGGTGTCGCCGAACATGGGTAGGCCGCTTAGTGATTGGCTTTCGTCGACTTCGTCCTGGATGACGTCCCAATGTTCGGCGAGCTTGCCGTCGGCGATGCGCACGATGTCGGCCACCACCCAGTTGACCGGTTGGCCGTGGTTGGAGAACCGGCCGTGCAAAATGACGTGGTCGCCGTGGGCGACGACGAGTTGATGTTCGTAGCGCAGTTCTGCGGGCAGGCTCTTGACGAGGTCGAACAGCCCGCTGCGACCGGGTGCGATGTGGGCGCTGTGCTGGATGTAGTCCGGTGACCAGAACGCTTCGGCGGCGGAGTAGTCGCGCCGGTTGAACAGCGTGTCGAATGCCTCGATCACCAGAGCGTTATTGGCGTCTTCGGTTGTGGTCATGATGCCTTTCTGGACGTTTAGATCTGGTTGCAGCCGCCGTCAACGGGGAGGGCGGCGCTGCCGCCAATCCGATACCGCTGCTTTCCCCGGTCACGACCGCCGTCTTGTCAGTGAGCAGTCCCATCACACGGCCTCGCGATCGGTGCCGAGTTGGGGCGGGATGTCGTCGCCCAGCAATTCGATCAAGCCGGCTGGCAGCCAGTCGAGTTCGCGCCCGACAGCGGCGATCACCGGCTTGCCGTAGCTGTCGAACAGCAGGCTTGGTTGGTCCACCGCGGTTTTCGTGTCGCCGTCGGGATCGACGTACAGCACGGTTCGCAGCGGCGCATGCAACATTGCGGACGGATCATGGCGGAACATGCGCTCGGCGATCGTGTGATTACCCATCAGGTATTGCGTGGTCCTCCACGACGACGGCGAGCCGGACATGGCGGCGGTGATGTCACTGCGGTAGTAACGCATGAATCCATGAGGGGCATTGATTCCGGCAAGCTCGAGTGTGGCCTGCCATGAGGTCAACTCCGAGAACCGGGCGAAATCGACCTCGGGAACCAGCGATTCGCAGCGTGCGCGCGCCTCGTCGTAAGCGTGGGGCAACCCCACGACGAGGCGTCGTGAGGGATGGTCGACTGGAGTGCTGTGAGTGGTCATGCGGCCAGCGCCTCGGCGATGAACTCCGCGACGGCGACGGGCTGGGCGATGAACACGGTGTGCGAGCCTGCGAGGGACTTGGTGGTGGCGCCCATGCGTTCGGCCATGAACCGCTCCGCGCCGGGAGGGATGGCGTTGTCGTTCTCGGACACCAGGTACCAGGACGGTTTCGTCTTCCACCCGGCCGCGGTGGCGTTCTCGGTCAGGGCGGCCAGTGACAGCGGCCGCTGGGTGGCGAACATGACCTCCGCGGTGTCGACGGGCACGTCGGCGCAGAACGTTTCGCGGAACCGCTCTCTGTCGATGTAGAGGTCGGGTCCCTGCGGTGCTCCAGGCGCGTCGAATGCAGTGGGGTAGGACGTGCTGGCCAAGAGCGGCGGCTGGAATGACTGTTGCACGCTGGCGCAACTCTCACCGACGTCAAGGCCGAACGCCGCCAAGTAGACCAGTCCGGCGACGTTGTCCAAGTCGGCGGAGGCCTGGGTGATGACGGCGCCGCCGTAGGAATGACCGACAAGGACCACTGGGCCGTCGATCGCGCCGACGTGTGCCGCGATGGCGGCCGCATCGGAGGCGAGACTGCGCAACGGGTTCGGTGGGGCCACTACGGAGTGGCCCGCGGTCTGCAGCTCACGAATTATGCCGCCAAAGCCCGACGCATCGGCGAAGGCGCCATGAACCAGGACCACGGTGGGAGCGGGTGATGTCGTCATCCGCGCGACCCCTTCCCAGGCGCTGATTTGCGCCCGTCACCCAACATCGCAGTGCGTTCGTCGGCGGTCCGTCACCTATTCGGGTGACGGACCTCGGTGCTGAACCGGCAGCCGTAACGGACCTCACCTGAATGGGTGAAGGATCGCCGTCGCGCGTGGTGCCAGTTTTGATGTCAAGCGGCGTCTGCCGTACATCTACCGACTAGGGAGGCGGAAGTGACGACGGCACAGAAGCAGACGTACGCCGACGCCCCGACGAAGGTTGTCGGTGCCGCGGACGGTGTCGACTACGCCTATCGTGACGTCGGCACCGGCACAGTGCCGCTGGTGCTGCTTCAGCACTTCCGCGGCAACCTCGACAACTGGGATCCTGCGCTCATCGATGCTCTGGCCTCTGATCGCCGCGTCGTCGCGTTCAACAACGTCGGTGTCGGCGGAACGAACGGAACAACCCCCAACACCATTGAGCAGATGACGGCGGACGCCATCACATTTCTTGACGCGATGGAATTCGACCGAGTCGACATCCTCGGCTTCTCGATCGGCAGCTTCGTTGCGCAGGAGATCGCCCTGACGCGCCCGGCGGCGGTACGCAATCTGATACTGGCCTCTGCGGCACCCAAGGGCGCCGCCGGAATGCACGGTTGGGCACCATGGGTGATCGACGCCGTCGGCAAGCCTCAACTGGACCCCGCCGGGTACTTGAAGGTGTTCTTCGCGGAGTCAGCATCGAGTCAACAGGCCGGCCAACAAGCCTTGCAACGCATGTTCACCAAAACCAGTGGCTTCGACCAGCCAACTACCTGGCAGACACGACAAGCCCAATATGACGCCGTGTGCGCCTGGGGAATTCCGAATCACGCACTGCTGCAACGACTCAACGCCATTGCGCACCGCGTGTTCATCGCGAATGGCGAGAGCGACCCCATGATCCTGCCGCACTTCTCCCACCTTCTCGCCGGACTGATTCCCGGCGCGGAGATCAAGATCTACCCCGACTCAGCGCACGGGTTCTTGTTCCAGCACCATGCTGAGTTCGCCGCCGACGTAGAGCAGTTCCTCAGCAAGGGGGGTAGTCCGGATGAGTAAAGAGAGCGGCGGCAACGCCGATCTAGAGGCCGACGTGTTCATCGGCCCGTTCCTGCCCTTCGAGCAGGGTGCAGGAACTTTTGCGGCGACAACGTCCACTCTCGTGTCCGGCCGGTCAGAGGCCGTTCTGATCGATGCACAGCATATTCGCACGGACGTAGCCGAACTGGCAGAGTTCATCGCACGTACGGGCAAGAAGCTGACCACTATCTACGTGACCCACGGCCACGCCGACCACTGGTACGGCGCAGGCGATTTGTTGGCCACTTTCCCCGACGCACGCGTCGTCGCGACAGCGCCGGTGGTGGAGTACATCAACAAAGCGGGGGAGACCGAAGCACAGCAGTGGGCGGCGATGTTCGGCGAACGCGTTGCCAAGGCAACCGCCGTTCCAGAGACCCTCGACGGATTGACAATCGAACTCGAAGGACACGAGCTGCGGATCGTCGAAGTCGGCCAGGGCGACATCCAGCCCAGCACAGTGGTCCACATCCCCGACCTCGATGCAGTTGTCGCCGGCGATGTGGTCTATAACCAGATCCACGCGATGCTCGGGTTGAGCGGTCCCAATGGATGGGAGCGCTGGCTCCAGAGCCTGGATGCCATTGAGAAGCTCAATGCCCGGATGATCGTCGCCGGCCACCGACAGCCCGACTCCTCCGACTACGAGGCGAGTCGGATGCTGGATGAAACGCGTTCGTACATAAGTGATTTCGCTGACGGAGCGCAGCGGCTTGACAGCGCCGATGAACTGGTTGAGTTGATTAAGTCGAAGTACCCGGACTTCGGCAACCGCTGGACGCTGCACTTCTCGGCACAGTCCTGGTTCTCTAGAAAGCGGGCTTGAGATGCGGCGCGTGAAAATTCAGACCGAAGACGGCACGAGCCTGCGGGCCTACCTGCACTCGCCGGGCTCTGGCGCACATCCCGGTATCGTCATGTGCCCCGGCTTCGGGGGAGTCAAACCGCACATCGATCCGTACGCGGCGTTATTCGCCGAAGCTGGTTTTTCCGTGCTCAATTTCGATAACCGCGGCTGGGGCACCTCCGAAGGTGAACCGCGGCAGGAACTGAACGTGTTCAAGCAGATCACCGACCTTCGTGATGCCATCACCTTCGCCGAATCACAGCCGGAGTTCGATGCCGAACAAGGATTTGGCGTCTGGGGGTCGAGTTTCTCGGGGGGACTGGCGATCGTCACCGCCGCCAACGACCCGAGGGTCCGGTGTGTGGTCGCGCAGATCCCGAACGTCAGTGGTCACCGCAATGCAGTCAAGCTGTTTACCGCCGAGCAGCGACACGAGATCCGCCGCAGAGCCGCAATCGACCGGCTCGCCCGCCTGGCCGGCGAGCCAGCGATGACGGTGCCGATGTTCTCCGAAGACCCCGACGAACTGTGTGCATTCCCTGGAGAGTTTCCCGAGGAGTACCGCGAAGCAATCGAATCAGGGATCTGGAACAACCAGACGACGATTCGCTCACTGGAGAATTTCATCGAGTTCGAGCCCGCGGGCTGGCTTCCCTATGTGACACCCAAGCCGCTGCTGATGATCCTGGCTGAACACGATCGGTGCACCTTCACCGAGGTTCAGCGGGAGGTATACGAAACCGCTCCAGAGCCCAAGAAGCTGCTCAGCTACGACGGTGGGCACTTCGATGCTTACACAACGTTTTTCGAGCAGACCGCGCCCCCGGCTCGCGACTGGTTCGTCGAGCACCTAGGGGTATCGCCGAACCGGCACGCACCCGGCGGCCAGGAACCCGTCAGCGAATCTGTCGGGCAATAGGGTAGGAGAACTCATGCCGCTGTGGAACGTGTATTGCACCGAAGGCACCTATTCGAAAGAGGACAAGCGCGCCTTCGCCGAAGCCATCACCGACATCTACGCCTCAGAGGCTGGGGGGCTCCCCGAGATGACGATGCCACGATTTTATGTGGTGGTCGTCTTTCACGACGTGCCAAAGGATTCTCTGTTCATCGGCGGCGTCCCCCGAAACGACTTCGTGCGGTTTTCCATCGACCACATCGCCTACGCGATGCCGGTTGAATTCCGCGAGCTGCTCCTGAAATTCATCAACAAGTCGATTCACCCGTTTGTCCGTGACCGCGGACTTGATTGGGAGATTCACATCGACGACACACCCCGAGACCAGTGGACCGTTCAGGGGATGCGCCCGCCTGATTCGGGGTCAGAGGAGGAAAAGCGCTGGATCCGGGACAACAAGCCCTCCAAGCCGACCCCAACCGCCGCGCCGACGAGCTAGGCAGCACGCAGATGCCTGGCTGGCGGCGGGCTTTTGACGCGGTCGAGCGCAATGTGTCGCCGCGGGTCGAGACACATGTTCATAGCGACGAATTCGCGCGCATGACGGCGGTGATCGCCCGCAACAGGCGGCTAGCGATAGTGCCAAAGTTCGCTTCGCCCCTTGCGCCACACGATCTCCTTCGGAGTCTGTCCGACTCCCACAGGTGTGATCCCTGCAGCCAACCGGATTCCGTTACCCACCCTCAGTCCGTTGCGTTCGACCTCGCGACGCACGCGTTCGACGACGCTCATCGATCCGGCTTGCGGGAATCGCGATCGAGTTACATCGAGCGAACGGTTCTGCCACGCACGCTGGAAGGCAGGCTCGGCCACGCCACGGAACTCAGCGCGGCCCTGATTTTCTTGGCCAACGACGCCGGCAGCTGTATCACCGGCATCACGCTTCCGGTTGAAGGCGGCATGCTAACCAGCTGAGCTCGCCCGGAAGGAATCAACATGGCGGACAACACCACTCCCGCTACCGTGATTGATGACGCCGTCGACGCTCATGGTGGACGCGAGCGTTGGCTCGCCGTCACATCGTTGAGCGCTCCGGTCTCGATGGGAGGCAGCCTTTGGTCCGGCAAAGGGCATGACGGGGTATTTGCCGACGCCGCAGTGATCATCGATCCGCATCGCCAGCACGTAGAATTCAGCGGGTTCGGACCCCGAAGGTTGCGTACGTGGTTCGAACCCGGTCTGGTGAGCGTGCGCACCGAAAACGGCAATGAGATCGACCGGCGCGCCGATCCCCGGGCGTCGTTTCCGCGGGACGCTGCAGCGGCATGGGACAACATTCAGGTTGCGTACTTCGCCAGCTATGCGATCTGGAACTACCTCACTCTCCCGTATCTGCTAACCACCCCGGGGATCCAAACCGCCGAGATTGAACCGTGGCCGGGCGCCGACTCCTCATGGCGAAGGACGAGCGCCGACTTCGCCGAAGCCACGATCGACACGCACAATCGCCTGCAGTACTACAGCTTTGACTCCAACAACCTGTTGGTGCAACACGACTACGACGCCGACGTGCTCGGCGGGGCGCCCGCCTCGAATCAAGCGGCGGCGTATAGCGAATTCAGCGGCTTGCTATTCCCCACGCGTCGGCGTGTCACTGCCCGTGGGGCGGGCGGCGCCGCAGGCATCGGGCCCATCCTGGTCTCCATCGATTTCGGCCAAATCACTGTCCGCTGACAAGGCCGACAGTGGGCGGTCAGGCGATCTCACCTAGCTCACGCAAGACATTTGCGAGTTGAACGCGAGACTGGACACCGAGTTTGGAGTAGATCGACCGCAGGTGGGTGCCCACCGTGTTGATCGATATACCAAGCGATTTCGCGGTCGCTTTGTTGGTGTGTCCGTTCGCGATCAGATAAGCCACACGGCGTTCGGCCTCGGTGAGCGACACCTTCTCGACCTGGGTGTGATCGCTGACCCACTTCACACGCCGGGCGCCGGCATCCCTCATGAGTCGCTGCACTCGGGCTCGCGGCGCCAATGCGCCCATGTGGTCGTACACGTCCCATGCGGCGTCGAGGTGGTCGAGCGCGGCCTCGCGTTCGCCGGCCGACAGTAGCAGCCGGCCATAGCCTTCTGCTCCGGCGGCCCGCAAGACCGGTCGGGGGCTGTGTTGCAGGATCTTCACCGATTCGGCCACCATACCGAGGTCGCCGCCGAGCAATCCGCGGAGATTCAACGCCAAGCCGTTGAGCGTGGCGACGTCGGGGTTGCGTCGCGCACCTTCCTCAGTGAACTCGACTGTGCGCTGGGTGACGTTTGTTGCGCCGCTGATCAATCCGATGCTGAATAGAACCGTTGCAAAGCAGGGCCACCATGCCCAATAGCTGCGCGTGCGCTGGGAAGTTTCCAGCAGCTCTGACAGCATCCGCCGCCCACTATCGACGTCGCCCTGCTCGGTGGTCAACCATCCCGACAACAATGAAACGCCGGGATGGCGAATCGCGTCGTCGTCGGCGAGGCGCAACGCAGGTCGCAACCGTTGCGCTGCCAACTCGGGCTCGCCGCGTAACAGCGCCACAGTCGCGCGCATTAGGACGCCCTCGATGACGTGCACCGTGGTGCCAGTCACCTGGCCGAGCTCGATGAGCACCGAGGCTGTTTCATCGGCCTCCTGCAGCCGACCCAAGTTGTAGTGCTGTTTGAGTTGCGCAAACAGCAAGTCCGGCAGGATTGAACCCGCCTTGCCGCCGCTATCGCCTGTCGCGCCGTCTAGCAGTATTTGTGCGTCGTCGTAGCGATCCAGTAGTTGCAGCTCCATGATCTCCTCGGCCAGGTACGGAACTCCTGTCACCGATCGCAGCTCACGGAAATGCTTCAACGCCTGCTGATGTCGGCGTTCGTTATGGGCCGCTTCGCCGGCGGCCTGTAGCGCCAAGGCGATCGCATCATGGTCGTGTGACGCCCTCGCTTCAGCCAGTGCTGCGTCGGCCTCTGCGGTGGCTTGATCCGCGGTCAGGATACGAGTGTGGGCTAACGCGCGTGCCGCGCGGAATCGGGCAACGTGGTCGTGCCGTGTTCCCGCCCGGGCTATGGCCCGCTCGGCCCGCTCGACGAGCGCGGCGGAATGGCCGGAGAGCCACATGGGCTTGACGGTGTATGTGTCGATCCGGCCGACGACATCGGCGTCGTCGACGGTCGCGAGGAGAGCGTCGGCCACTGCGATCGCTTCGGCGGCGCGCTGAGTGCGCGACAGCACTGAGACCGCTCGTTCACCCAGCTCGAGCCATTGCGGCTGGCCCGGGCGCAGAGTCCGAAACGCTCGCAGCGCAAGGTCGGCGGCGTCGACAGCGCTCGTGGTGATCAGTGCCTCTGCGGCGTCGAGCATGATGCGGGCATTGGTGATATCGCCGACGGTCGCTGCGGCGCGCGCGTGCGCGGCCGCCAGCGCCGGGTCGCCGACCTTACCGGCATAATGGCACGCGAACCGCGTATGGAGCTGACGCCGGACGTGGGGGGCGATCAGCTCATAGACCGCGTCCTTCACCAGATCGTGGCCGAAATTCAACTCGGCGCCCGTTGATTTGACCAGAGCCGACGTCACCGCATCGTTGACGGCTTTGTCATACGCAGGACTCGCGTCCATCTTGCACAACTGCGCCAAGTCGATGATCGACACAGGACGTCCGGCGACCGCCGCTGCTTCGACGAGCCGCCGCGCCGCAACCGACAGACCGGTTAGCCGCAAACGCACGGCGGATCTAAACTGCGCGGGAATGCCATCCACGCCACCGGTTTCGTCGTGCTGCGCCACCCCGTCGATGATCTGGACCGCGAGGAATGCATTGCCGGCGGCAGCGTTGAGCATTTGCTCGACGCGCGCATCGACGTCGGGGCCGAGGCGATCCCGCGCGATATCGGCAATGGCCGAGTCGGCCAACGGGCCCAGTCGGATGTGTTCCACTTCAACACTGTCGGCGGCGCTGACGGCAAGACCGACGTCGTCGGATCGGCTGGCCAGTACCCACACGACGGGGATGCCGACGAGCCGAGAGATCAATGCCCGCAGGGCATATCGGCTGACGCGATCCGCCCACTGCACGTCGTCGACGCCGAGCAACAGGCGCTGCCCATCAGCCAGCCGGGCGAGATGGTCTGCGATACGGTCGACGAGCAGCAGAGGCTCGGCGGTCAGAGCGCTAGTCTCCTGGAATTCGGGCGCCGCCAGGAGGGGATCGCGGCCGGTGCGTAGGAGCCCGACCATCGGCGCCCCTGGGCTGGCCTGCTCGATCTCGTCGCACTTGCTTCGGGCGAGACGGATGTTCATGTGCGCCGCCTGACGACAAATCTCAGATAGCAGCGCGGTCTTTCCGACACCGGCGTTCCCCGAGATCAGCACCACACCGCTGGCACCATGCGTGCGAGTCCTGCGGACGACAGCGAGCGCCGTGGCCAGCTCGTGGTCCCGACCGCGAAGCGGCCCGTACGGCCTCATGCGGCGTCGCCGTCTACTGGCAGGAAATCGAGCAGGCGGTGCTTGCGCCGCAACCCAAGAGCCACGGGGTCGGTCCGTGCTCCCTGCCTGGGTTCACCCAGCGGTGACACGAAGACCTGATTGGGCGCTGGTAGGACCCCGCACGCCTCGCATCGCGCCGTGGGATCCAGCGGTGTGCCACATGCATCGTGGGTGAACACCCTTGGCCGACGACCGGATTGCCGTTCCCCCCACGAGCGCAGCGCATACAACGCCGGCCACAACATCATCCCTTCGTCGGTCAGCTCGTAAAGCCAACGCCCCGAATGGCCGGGATCGGGAACCTTCACCATCACGCCGCTCTCGACGAGAGATCGCAGGCGGTTGCTCAATACCGTGCGGGGCATGTCGAGGTGCGCTAGGAAATCATTGAATCGCCGGACTCCGTAGAACGCATCACGCAGCACCAGCAGCGTCCAGCGTTCACCGACGATCTCGAGTGCTCGCGCCAGCGAGCAATCCTGTCCGCCGTACGAGCTCGGCAGCATGTTGCGATCAAACCAGAAATCGGCCGATGAGTCCAGTGAATGGACTCACAATTCCGAACAAACTCACGCACTATCCACAGTCGCGACTTCATCTATAGGCGGGACCGGTGACCTCGCGTATTGCCTCGCGGTGAGTCGGTTTGGCTGGATATTGTCGAAAGTATGTTCGATTCGCTGGTGGCGGCCGCCGACGGCACCGCTGGTGTCGGGGCGGTCGGGGCGTGGGCGCGGATGGAGAACGCGGCGGGTGCAGCGGCTGTTCGCGATCGCCGACGTGTTTGAGGCCCGGCTGTCGGCCGACGGTTCGGCCGAACGTGAGCAGTGGTGTGTGGACAAGTGGGATGCGGTGGCCGCCGAGATCGCCGCGGCGCACAACGTTTCTCTCGGGGTGGCCTCGCATCGGCTGATGATCGCCCGGGCGCTGCGCGAACGGCTGCCGCGGGTGGCCGAGGTCGTTGCCGCCGGGCAGAACTCCTATCGCCTGGTGAACGCGATCGTGTATCGCACCGCGTTGATCACCGACGCCGACGCGCGGGCCAAGGTCGACACCGAGTTGGCCGCCGCAGTTGGGGACCCGCACGCGCTGCGCCGGGTCGAGCTGAGCTCCCGAGGCCGCCATGTCGACGTCGTCGCCGACCAAAAAGGCAGCGGCCTGTCGTGGATCGACGGCCAGCTGTTCGGCCCTGACGCCGCCGCGCTGGATCAGCGGCTGGATGTGATGGCCCGGGCGGTGAGGCCGATCCGCGCACGCTGCAGCAGCGCCGCGCTGATGCGCTTGCGGCGCTGGCCCATGGTGGTGATCGGCTGGCCTGCCCGGGCCGGATAAGCCGGTGCGGGAGATGACGATCGCCGAGGCGCTGGCCCCAGATCCGCCGACCGGGCCGGCCACCACCAATCCCGCGGTGGTGATCGGCGGCGGGATCCTGCCCGCACCGCTGCTGGCCGCCAACGTCGCGAACACCGCGACGATCCGGCCGCTGATCCATCCCGGGGATGCGCCGCCGGAACCGCGGTATGTGCCGTCACGTACGTTGGCCGACTCCGTGCGCTGCCGAGACTTGACGTGCCGGTTCCCAGGCTGTGACGAGCCGGCCTATCGCTGCGATTTGGACCACACCATCGCCTATCCGGTGGGGCCGACCTGCGCCTCGAATCTGGGGTGCCTGTGTCGTAAACATCATCTGCTGAAGCACGACTAGATCCTGTGCCACGACCGGGCTCAGAAGCCGCACAACTTAATTAGCAAATTCGAATAACCATCGAATCGCTCTACGGCGTTGTGGCCGGGCGTACGGTTGTTCAGCAACCTCACAGTTAGGGTTCCCATGGGTCTGGCCAGCGGCGTTCATCACTTAGCAATATCAACAGCGGACATGAAGGCACAGTTGAATTTCTTCACGGACGTCCTGGGCGCCGAACTCAAGGCGCTCTACTGGATGCACGGCGTCCCGGGTGCCAAGCATGCTTTCGTCAAGCTCAACGACAGCAGCTACGTGGCCTTCGTGCATATGCCGCCAATCGAGGACATCCCGACCGAGATCGGTATGACCCACGCCGGGAGCGCCGCCGGCCTGTCGGCCCCCGGCACAATGCAGCACGTCGCCTTCAACGTCGACACCCTTGAGGACCTGCTCGCGCTGCGCGACCGCATACGAAGCCGCGGCATCAATGTGTTTGGCCCGCTGAACCATGGCCTGTGCCGGTCGATCTACTTCGCGGGGCCCGAGCACCTCTCGCTCGAAATCGCTACCTCGGCCGTGGCGATTGACGATCGAGCGTGGATCGACCCCGAGGTCGTGGCCCTATGCGGCATTAACGGTGATGAGCTTGCCGCGATGCGCTCGCCGGTCGAGTACCAGGATGAAGGCGGGCGAGTGCCCAACCCACCGATCGACTGGTCCAAGCCGCACCAAGTGATGGCCGACGAAGCGGAATACGTAAAGCTGATGACGACACCTGATGAGGTTGTCACTCGCAAGATGTCTGAGCCCGATCCCCCGGTACGCGTCGAAAAGCTGCAGACCACCCCTTAAGGGCGCGCTTCCCCGGTCTTACGACCGGTCTTGCGACTCGTCCTTGGGCATTGGCGGTGCTGGCTATCAAAGTGTTCTTAACGCATTTGCTGTCATCACTTGGTCAAAACGTTCTGGGGGCGGCGCGACCAACAGCTGACTGCGGCCGAGCTCGGTCAGCGCCCGGCAGAGTTCTAGAAGGGCGGAAATGGCGGCGTTGTCGTACGCCCGGGCGCGATGCAGTGGATACGGTACGGCTAGCGTCCGGCCGCAGTACGCTCATGCGGTGGCGGAAACGTCGTACGCATCGTGCGGCGATCTCAGCCTGGCGTATCAGGTGTTCGGCGACGGGCCGGTCGAGTTCGTCTTCGTCGGGCCGATGGTCACCCACGTCGAGCTGTTCTGGACCCTGCCCGAGTTCAAGGCCTTCTTCGAGCAGCTCGCCACGTTCTGTCGGGTCCTCGTGTTCGACAAGGCCGGGGTCGGGCTGTCGGACCCCATCCCGAAAGTTCGTTTGCTCGAAGAGCGAGCGGCCGAGATCGAGGCCGTCATGGACGCCGTCGGCTTCGCAAAAGCGGCCGTCTTCGGTATGAGCGAGGGCGGCCCACAGGCCATCATGTTTGCGGCAAAACGACCGGAACGAACCCGGGCGCTGATCCTTTACGGCTCGTTCGCGTTCATGCCCGGCGGCAGCAGCTGGGACGACTTGGATCGCGACCCGGCCGAGCTGCGGGCGCGCTACTTACCGGAGTTCGGTGAGAAGTACACGCCGTCGACGAACCAGATCGCCCGCATGCAGGAAATGGCCCGCGCCGCTCGCTCGGCGTGGGGCAGCGGCGCGACAGCGAAGTTGTGGTTCCCGTCGGTCCGCTCGATGCGCCAACTCGCCATGTTCGAGCGCATGGGCGCCAGCCCGGGGATGCTGCGAGCGACAATCGAATCGAGCCTCCGGATCGACGTCCGGCCGATCCTGCCGACGCTCACCGCGCCGACCCTGGTCATCCATGCCCGCGAGGACCTCATGCCAGTGCAGTGCGGCCGCTACCTCGCCGACCACATCCCCGGCGCGCGGTACCTCGAGGTCGACGGCGCGGACCACGCGCCCTGGTTTACCGAGCCCGACAAGATCCTGACCGAGATCGAGGAGTTCCTCACCGGCAGTCATGCCGCGCCGGCGCAGTCACATCGCGCCCTGCGCACCGTGCTATTCACCGATATCGTCGCCTCGACGCAACACGCCGCGGCGACGGGCGACGAGCGGTGGCGGGCGGTGCTGCAGCGCTTTGGTGAGATCACCGCCGAACTCACGGAACGCTTCGGCGGCACGGTGGTCAAGAGCACCGGCGACGGTCACCTCGCCACCTTCGACGGCCCGACGCAGGCCATCCGCTGCGCCGAGGCGCTGCGCGCTGACGCCGAGACTCTGGGCGTCGAGATCCGCGCCGGCATCCATACCGGCGAGTGCGAACTGCTGGACGCCGACATCGGGGGGCTCGCAGTACACATCGCGGCGCGGATTCTCGGCCAGGCCGGCGCCGGGGACATCCTGGTCTCCCGTACCGTGCGTGACCTGGTCGTCGGCTCGGGCACGGGCTTCGAGGACCGCGGCAGCGTCGAGTTGCGCGGCGTGCCCGGCACCTGGCAACTCTTGGCGGTCGATCGCCACGGCGCGCGGGCGGGATCGGCCGAGGCAGAGCTGGCATCAATGCCGACCCCCGGCCGTCGGACCGCGATGCGCCGCTCGGACCGCGCCGTGGAGGTGATGGCCAGGCGGACACCGTGGATCATGCGCGGGATGGCCCGCCTCGCCCCGGCCATCGACCGCAGATGAGCAGAGATGCGTTGAGCCGCAACGCGGTTTACGCCCTCACACCGTGTGGAATAGCGACCGTTACAACGTAAAGCCGGGTGCCGGACGGGCCTCGGTCTCGGAAGCTGAAATGTCCTTCGCGTAATCGGTGCCACCACCTGCTCAAAACCTTCTGCGATTGGCTGGATCGGCAGCTGCCCGACGGCACGGCCATTCTTGTGAGACACACCGGCTGGAAGTGGGCCTGACGTGGAATATTCACAGGTTAGCAACCGGTGAGGACGCCGCCGATCGCGGCGGACTGCTGTGCGCGGCACGGTGCCGACGCGCGGCAGTCCTACCCGCAGCGAATGTGACCTTTAATGGAAGCAACGACCGTCAATAGGGACGCGATGATCAGCACTGCCCGCTGCAGTTGCCGGGGTTTCCCGTGAAGTGTCCCGTGGATTTCAACAGATTGCCGCTTGTGGTGTCCGTGACCGGCCCGCTTTGCACGACGCGCCCGCCCCCATTTTCGCTACCGCCGAGGGTAATAGTCCCCCCTCCCAGGAGCGGTACGTTGTTCACGTAACCACCTTGTACTTTCCCACCCGAGCTTCCCGCGGCGGTGCCGAACTCGCCGACCTGACAAGTGCCACTGCACGGGCCGCCGGAAGTGCTCGGAGCACCTAGCATCGAAACCGCCGAGTTATCCATCACTACACCCACAAGAGCGGGCCCCGACAGTGCAACTGCCAATATCGCGGCGTGAGCAAACCTGCGCATGACTCGATCCTCTCTGACCTACGCCAAGAATCGCGATGCACCCGATATGCCCGCGACCCGCGTGACCACGCGTGACCACGATCGTACGCAGCGCGACTCGCCGCACGAGCGTGGTTACGCGAAATTGTCGCGCTCGTAAGTCGCTATTCAAACAGCGGATCAGGCCGCCACCCAAACAGGATGACGGGCCGATTCCGCGTCGTGGTGGTGTCGATGCAATTCGCTAAAGTGTCCTTCGCGAAGTCGCTACCATCACCGGCTCAAGACCTTTCACGGCGGACCGGCTGGGTGGCGTGACGAGCAGTTGCCCGACGGCACCATCGTCTGGACCTCGCCGACCGGTCGCGAGTATCGCAGCACCCCAGCCGGGTATGACTTGTTCCCGCAATTACGCCAAGCGTGTGCTGCGCCCAAGCCGAAGGAACGCAGCCGAACGCGGGGCAAGGCGCTGCGGATTGCCCGCGCCCGCAGCAAGATTCGAGAACAGCGGCCAGTCAACGCCGAGACGCGGCGCATCAATTACGCCCGCCGGGAAGAGATCGGTCTTCGCAAGTGGCGCAACCACATGCGCAGGATGAAGATCCTTTTCAAAGGTCGCGAGCCGAGTACCAGTCCATGGTGCACCTGGGTGAACGACCCCTTCGAACCCGAAGAGCTTCCACCGGACTGGGAACCGCCACCCCGGTCGCCGCAAGAACGCGACGACGAACCACCGTACTAGCTGAGAGTCACGCCTCGTTGTCAGCGCCGGGTGCGTCGGCATAGCGACCCGGGTTGAACAACGACGCGATCAAGCCGATCACCATCATCACCGCGGCGGCGGTGAACACAACCACCAATCCCGAATGGAATGGCTCAGTGATGAGGTGCGGGAAGAACGTCTTGCCGGTCAGTAACTCGGTTTTGACACCCGGTTGCTGCAGCGCGCCCGACGGCGCCAACAATTCGGCGATCGGGTTGTACCCGAGGAACGCCGCAAACAAGCTGCCGACCGGTGGCAGGTTCGCCACGTCGTGCGCGACGGAAGCGGACACGCCTTGTTCCTGCAGGCCGGTGCTCATCGCGCTGGGAAGCGTGTTGGCCAACCCGATGATCATCAGCGAGAAGAAGACGCCGATCGACAGCGATGAGCCCGCGTTGAAGAACGTCGCCCGCACGCCCGACGCGGCGCCGCGCTGGGCAGCAGGCACGCTCGACATGATCGCCGCAGTGTTGGGGGCGGTGAAGATTCCGCCGCCGAGGCCATTGAGGAACACCAGCACGGCGAACACCCAGTAATTGAAGTCGACCGGAATGAGTACCAGCGCAACGAACGACCCTGCCATCAACAGCATCCCGCCGACGGTGAACGGCCGCGCACCGTAACGGTCGGACAGCGATCCTGCGATCGGCCCGGCCACCAGGAAGCCGATCGTGACGGGAAGCAGATAGATACCCGCCCACAACGGGGTGGACTCAAAGCTGTAGCCGTGCAACGGCAACCAGATTCCCTGCAACCAGATGATCAGCATGAACTGCAGGCCGCCACGACCCATCGATGACATCAGCCCAGCCAGGTTACCCATTCCGAATGAGGCGGACCGGAACAGCCGGATGTCGACCATCGGAGACTCGACGTGCAGTTCGATGAAGCAGAACGCGACGAGCGACAACAGGCCGAATGCGATCGCCCCCAGCACCCACGGACTTGTCCAGCCGGTCGTCGAATCACCGTACGGCTGAATGCCATACGTGATTCCGGTCAGCAGCACCGTGAGACCGATGCCGAACGACAAGGTTCCGGCCCAATCCAGTCGGCCGGGCGTACGTACACCGAGCTCCTTGAGTAGACCGAATGCTCCAGATGGTGCCAAGGATGCCAATCGGCACACCGACCCAGAAAGACGGCCTTCCAATGCCATTCGGAGAGGAAGCCACCGATCAACAATCCAAGGAACGATCCCGCGACGGCGGCCACCATGTTCACGCCGAGCGCCATGCCGCGCTGGTTCGACGGGAAAGCGTCGGTCAGGATCGCCGACGACGACGCCATCAGCATCGCGCCGCCGACGCCCTGCACCACCCGCCAGCCGATCAGCCACATTGCGCCGCCACCGCAGGTGGAAGGGGTCGAACGACAAAGCGATCGCCGCGACGGTGAAGACGACGAAGCCCACGTTGTAGATGCGCACTCGGCCGAAGCATGTCGCCGAGCCGACCGAAGGCACCACCAGCACCGCCGTGACGACCAGGTATCCCATCAACATCCACAGCAGGTAACTGACGTTGGCAGGAGCGAGCGGGTTGAGACCGATGCCGCGGAAGATCGCGGGCAGCGAGATCAGCACGATCGATGCGTTGATCGACGCCAACAACATGCCCAGCGTGGTGTTGGACAGCACCACCCACTTGTAGAAGGGGTGGTCGTGGTCCATTCGCCTGCGCCGGCGAGCAGTCTCTGCGACAGCCACGTCGGCGTTCGCCACGAGCGGGGGTTTCGTCATTTCTATCTCAGTCGTCATCTGCTTCGCTTACGCATCCACGGCGCCGTCAAGCCCAAAACACATATGTTAGCTATACAAAGCATCGCCGGGGGCAATTCGTGTCCCTGCGCTCGCGGTTCCCGCGAGGCTCCCCCTGCTAACGTGGCAGCGTCACACCGAGTGCGCTGAGAGGACGGCTCGAGCCGGATTGTTCGCCCGGCGAAGCGGTGCCGTCGACCGTATGAACCTGACCGGGTAATGCCGGCGTAGGGAGATCTCATGAGTGATGTTGTTGTCGATCCGTCTGTCACCACCGGCCCCATTGTGGGCAGCACGAAGGTCTACATCGACGGGGTGCCGATTCGCCGGGTGAACCTGTCCAACGGCGAGCACCTCGACCTGTACGACACGTCCGGGCCGTACACGGACCCGAAGCGTGCAGATCGATCCACGCCAAGGGTCTGCCGCCGCGGTCGGGTGTCGTGCGCGATCGCGGTACTCAACTGCAGCGGGCCCGGGCCGGTGAGATCACCGCGGAGATGGCGTTCATCGCCGCCCGCGAAGGCGTGCCCGCCGACCTGGTGCGCGACGAGGTGTCGAAGCGCCAGGGCGCGCGGTGATCCCAGCCAACCACAACCACCCCGAGAGCGAGCCGATGATCATCGGGAAGGCGTTCGCGGTGAAAATCAATGCCAACATTGGTAATTCGGCCGTCACGAGCTCGATCGCCGAGGAGGTCGACAAGATGGTGTGGGCCACCCGCTGGGGTACCGACACCATCATGGACCTGTCCACCGGCCGCAATATCCACGAAACGCGCGAGTGGATTCTGCGCAATTCGCCCGTGCCCGTCGGCACCGTTCCGATCTATCAGGCGCTGGAGAAGATCAACGGCGACCCGACACAGCTATCGTGGGAGATATACCGCGACACCGTGATTGAGCAGTGCGAGCAGGGTGTCGACTACATGACCGTGCACGCTGGGGTGCTGCTGCGCTATATCCCGCTGACCGTCAAGCGGGTCACCGAAGTGGTCCAGGGGCGGCTCGATCATGGCGGCGTGGATGCTCGCGCATCATAGCGAGTCGTTTCTCTACACCCATTTCGAGGAGCTCTGCGAGATCCTGGCCCGCTACGACGTGACGTTCTCGCTGGGCGACGGGTTGCGGCCGGGATCGATCGCCGACGCCAACGACGAGGCGCAGTTCGCCGAACTGCGGACGCTGGGCGAGTTCAGCTAAGATCGCCAAATCCCTTGGTGTGCAAGTGATGATCGAGGGACCTGGCCACATCCCGATGCACAAGATCGTCGAGAACGTGCGCCTGGAAGAGGAACTGTGCGAGGAGGCTCCCCTTCTACACACTGGGCCCGCTGGCCACCGACATCGCTCCGGGCTACGACCACATCACCAGCGCGATCGGCGCGGCGATCATCGCGCAGGCAGGCACCGCGATGTTGTGCTACGTCACGCCCAAGGAGCACCTGGGCCTTCCCGGATCGCAAGGACGTCAAGGACGGGGTGATCGCCTACAAGATTGCCGCGCACGCCGCCGACCTCGCGAAGGGTCATCCCCGCGCACAGGAGCGTGACGACGCATTGTCTAGGGCGCGGTTTCGAGTTTCGCTGGCATGACCAGTTCGCGCTCGTCGCTTGATCCCGACACCGCGCGCGAATTCCACGACGAGACCCTGCCCGCCGAGCCTGCCCAAGACCGCGCACTTCTGCTCGATGTGCGGGCCGAAGTTCTGCTCGATGCGCATCACCCAGGACATTCGCGACGCGATGGCCGACAAGTCACGGGAATTCGCCGAACACGGCAACCAGATCTACCTACCCTTGGCTACATGAAGTACCTACCGTTGAGCCCGCCGGGCCAGACCCCGCTGCGGGTGATGACCATCGCCGGGTCCGACTCCGGCGGTGGCGCGGGCATCCAGGCCGACCTGCGCACCTTCGCCATGCTGCGGCTGTGCACGGTTGCGTCGCGGTCACCGCGGTGACGGTGCAGAACTCGTTGGGCGTCAAGGCGTTCCACGAGATTCCGCTGGACATCGTCGCCGGCCAGATCGGCGCGGTGGCCTCCGACATCGGTATCCAGGCCGCCAAGACCGGCATGCTGGCGTCGTCGGACATCATCGACGACGGTGGCCGACACCTGGCGAGCGAGACAGGGCTGGCCGGCACCGTGCCGCTGGTGGTCGACCCGGTGTGCGCGTCGATGCACGGCGACCCGCTGCTGCATCCCGCGGCGCTGGATTCGATTCGCACCCAGCTCTTTCCGATCGCCACCCTGGTGACCCCCAACCTCGACGAGGTCCGGCTGCTGGTCGACATCGACGTCGTGGACGACGCGTCCCAGCGCGACGCGGCCCAGGCCCTGCATGCCCTCGGCCCGCGGTGGGTCGCTGGTCAAGGGTGGGCACCTGCGGTCGTCGACGAACAGCCCCGACCTGCTCTTCGACGGCACCGACTTCTACGAGTTCGACGCGGCGCGGATCGACACCGGCCACGATCACGGCGCCGGTGACACGCTAGCGGCCGCCGATCGCCTGCGCGCTGGCCCACGGCTACACCGTGCCCGACGCGGTGGCGTTCGCGAAATCCTGGGTCACCGAATGCATCCGCGCGGCCTATCCGCTGGGCCACGGCCACGGCCCGGTGTCGGCCCTGTTCAGGTTGCAGCAATGACCCTGGACGAGATAGCGGGCATCGCACACGAGCCCGCCGGTGATCCGGCCGGGGTGGTGCTGCTGACCCACGGCGCTGGCGGCAGCCGGGAGTCGCCGTTGCTGACGGATCTGCGACGAGTGGGCTCGCCGCGGCTGGCTGGCAGTGCGCTACAACCTGCCGTATCGCCGGCGGCGCCCGAAGGGCCCGCCGTCGGATTCGGCCGCCAGCGACCAGCCGGGCATCGTCGAAGCCGTCGAGCTCGCCCACACGTTGGGCGACGGTCCGGTGATCGCCGGCGGTCATTCCTACGGCGGGCGGATGACCTCGATGGTGCGCCGCCGCCACAGCGCCGAACTGAGCTGACGCTGTTCTCCTATCCCCTGCATCCCCCGGGCAAGCCGGAGCGGGCCCGGACCGAACACCTGCCCGATATCGTCGTGCCGACGGTGTTCACCCACGGCACCGCCGACCCGTTCGGCAGCATCGCCGAGCTGAGGCCGCCGCCGCGCTGATCACGGCCCCGACGAAGTCGTCGAGATCACCGGCGCGCGGCACGACCTCGGCTCCAAGACCCTCGACGTGCCTGCACTCGCCGTCGACGCGGCACTCCTCCTTGCACGCGCCGCCCGCTGCGCGCGAACAACGCAGAGCGGTGGTCACGCTGCGCGAGTGACGCTATCTCAACGGGTGACCGTGCCGCCGAGCTATCCTCCGCCATACGGCGAACAACCGCAGGGACCGTATGGCCCTCAGGGTCCGTATGGCCAGCCGGCCCAAGGCCCCTATCCCGCGCCGCCCCCGATGCCCTATCAGGCACCGCCGCCGGGCTACCCCGCGCCGCCCCCGGCGCAGACCAACTGGTGGGCGATCGTCGCGCTGATCTTCGGCGTTCTCGGCGGCGTCCTGATCAGCGTGATCTGCGGCATCGTCGGGCTGAACAAGGCGAAGCAGGGTCAGGGCGGGCGCGGTTTGGCGATCGCCGGGCTGGTTCTGTCGGGGCTCTGGGTGCTGGTGTTCGCCGCGGGCATCGCCTTCTATTTCGTGATCGGCAAGGGCACGGTCACGCCGACGGATGTCAAGGTCGGCGACTGCCTCAAGGAGATCAAGCAGCACACGGGTGCTGACCGTCGACACAGTCGGCTGCGACCAATCGCACGCCGGCGAGGTCTTCGCGGTGCTGACGATGCCGGGGGGCGACTACCCAGGGCAGTCCGCGATCGAGGAGTACCAGAACAAGTGCGCGCCGGAACTGTCCTCGTATGCGCCCGACGCGATCACCGACGACTCGGTGCAGCTGTACGTGCTGTATCCGACCGCCGAAACGTGGGCGCAGGGCGACAGGGCCGTGACCTGCATCGCCACCCTTGACCCGCCGCGGACGGGATCGCTCACGGGCTGAGCTCGTTCCCACTGAGCCGGGGCCAAAGTCCGGTACCTGAGGTACGGTCTGCACATGACTGCGGAGCAATTCGACGCGGTCATCGTGGGGGCCGGTTTCGGCGGGATCGGAGCGGCCATTCAGCTCAAGCGGTTCGGCTACGAGAACTTCGTCATCCTCGACCGCGAAGACGACCTCGGCGGGACCTGGCACGTCAATCACTACCCCGGCCTTGCCGTCGACGTCCCGACCACCACCTACTCCTATTTCTTCGAGCCGAACCCGAACTGGTCGCGGCTGTTCACACCGGGCCCGGAGATCAAGCAGTACGCCGACGACGTCGCGGACAAATTCGATGTGCGCAGGCACATGCGGCTCAACACCATCGTCGAGGGCGCCCGCTGGGACGAAGAGGCCAAGCTCTGGCGGGTCGCGCTGGCCGACGGCGAGACACTGACCACGCGGTACCTGATCACCGCCACGGGCTTCTGTCCCAGCCGAAGGTGCCCGATATCCCTGGCGTCGACGACTTCGCGGGCAAGGTCATCCACACCACCGACTGGGACGATGAGTATCCGCTCGAGGGTCGCAGGGTGGCTATCATCGGCACCGGCGCCACCGCCGTGCAGCTCATCCCGGAACTCGACCAAGAAGGTCGCCGACCTCACCGTCTACCAGCGCACCCCGATCTGGGTGGTGCCCAAGATCGACCTGCGCTTCGGCGAACGGGCCAAGCGGCTGTTCGCCCGGATCCCGTTGACGCAGCGCGCCATTCGCTGGCTGACCGATTCGATCTACGAAGTCGCGATCAACACCGCGGTCATTCACCACCGGCAGTTCCGCCGGCTCAACATCGCCGCGGCGGACCTGTCGAAGATGCACCGCTTCGCGTCGATCCGCGACAAGGAGTTGCGTCGCAGGCTGACCCCGGACTACGACTTCGGCTGCAAGCGGCCGACGTTCTCCAACGGCTACTACCGCGCATTCACCAAGCCGCATGTGCATCTGCAGAGCGACGGTATCGACCGTGTCGAGGCCGACGGCATCGTCAACGCCGACGGCACCAAGACCGTCATCGACACCTTGGTACTGGCGACCGGGTTCGACCTGTGGGAGGCCAACTTCCCGGCATCGAGGTGATCGGCCGCGACGGGCGCAACCTCGGAAAGTGGTGGCGCGACACCCGATTCCAGGCCTACCAGGGTGTGACGATGCCGTATTTCCCGAACTTCCTCAGCCTTGCCAGTCCGTTCGCTTTCCTCGGGTTGAACTTCTTCAACACGATGGAATACCAGATGCGGCACATGGACCGGTTGTTCGGTGAACTCAAGCGGCGTGGCGCCACCACGTTCGAGGTGACCGAGGATGCCAACACGAGTACCGGGATCGGATGACCGAATTACTTGGCGATTCGCTGTGGACGATCGGCAATTGTGCGACGTCGCGGTCTTACTACTTCAATCCCCATGGCGAGCCGACGCTGCTGCGGCCGATGTCGACGAAAGATGCGGTCGAAGAAGCGTCGGAGTATCCGTTGAGCGACTACCAGATCGCGTGAGCAGAAGGGATCAACGGTTGTGCCGACTAAGAAGGTCAAGAACTCGCGTGCCGCAAAGCTCGGCGGACTGGCCGTCGCAGGCGCAGGGCTGGCCCATTTCACCAGCCCGCAACTGTTCGACGGGATCACCAAGCAAGCCTTTCCGCGCAACAGTCGCCAGCACCTCTACGTCAACGGCGGCATCGAAACGGCTCTCGGGCTTGGCCTTTCCGCACGACAGACCCGACCGTTGGCGATCGTCGGGACCATCGGTTACGTGGCTTACTTGGCGGGCAACGCGGCGCGCAACCGATAGCGGCCGAGCAGCGTCAGATCCACCAGCCGTTCCACGACCTCGCGGGCCTGCGCCGAATTCTCGTACCGCATCAACCGGCCGAGGTCGATCACCAGTGACATCGCGGCGTGAACGGCGAAGCGCGCCTGTCCCGGTGTCCAGTCCGGCCGCACGGCGAGCACCAGCTCCACCCACAACTCGACGGTCGCCCGCTGAAGATTACGCAGGATGTTCTGGTCGGCCGGCGTCATGTTGAGCCGTTCGGTGTAATACACGTAGTCCAGTTCGGGCTGGTCGAACGATCTCGTCACGTACGCGTCGATGACCGCGGTCAGTGCTTCCTCGCGATCGGGAACTGTGCCCACGATGGCCGACAGCTCCGCCGACAGTCGGTCGGCCGCCCGCCGGAATGCCGCCGCGAGGATGTCGCTCTTGGCCGAGAAATACCGGTAGATGCCCGACGCAGGCATGCCAACGGCCGTCGCGATGTCGTCCATGCTGGTGTCGCGGTAGCCCTTGAGGTTGAAGAGACGCATCGATTCGTTCAGCAGCGCTTCGTATTTCGACGTCTCCGTGACTGCGGCGGCGGGCTCAACCGCCTCGACAACGCTGTCCGCGACGTCAGGCACATCGGCGGTCAGCACCGCGTCGGCGAGGTCGGCGAGCAAAGCGCGCACCTGGATGGCGGGCAGCTTGGCGCGATGATCGACGATGCTGCCGGTGACGGACAGCATCGATGTCGACAGCGTCCAACTCTGCCGCGACGTCAGCTCCGGCCGAATTGCCATGAGCGGCCGCTGGATCCGGCGATGTACAGTGCGCATCTGTGCGATCAGCGTGGCCTGATCGTCGCCGCGCAAGTAGCGGCCTTCCCAGCGGTAGAGCCCGCCCGACTCCCGGTTGGCCATTGCGGTGTCGATGAGCGCCGAGACGAGCCTGCGCACGATCAGCTCGGGATCGCCGGTTGCGTCGTCGGCGAATGCCGTGCTGTCGACCAATTGCTGACCCAGGCTGAGCACCGCGTCGCAGAACAGTTCGTACTTGCTCGAGTAGTGGCGGTACAGCGCGGTAGCCGAGATGCCGACGCGCGTCGCGATGGTCTCCATGCTGACGCCGTAGTAGCCGAGCACACTGAACGCCTCGGCCGATGCGCGGGCGATCTGCGCCCTGCGATCCTTTGGCCGACGGCGGACACCGTCGGCACGGGTGGGCCTGGTGCGCGGCATGGCCATCACCATAACCGACGTTACGCCTACATAAGTGCCGAGTTCTGTTGATAAATATTGTCAATTCGTCTATTCAACAAGAATGGCCATTAACATAGTGGGCATGCTCGGCGCGGTGCGACGGCTGTTGGGGTATCAGGTGACGATAGGTGAACTGACCGTCGTCGCGCATCTCGGGTCGATCGTTTCCTGGCCGGTACTGCTCATCGCCGACGTCTGCATGACCTGAACGGGGGAAGATTTGCACCACTATCACCATCGCGCGTTCTACATATGCGTCGTTTGTGCCGCCCTGATCGCTGTCGGGCTCCTGGCGCTCAACTTTCCGGTCTTCTTGGACGCCTATGACCAGTGGGGCTTCCAGGTCGAGTGCGGGACGGGATTCGCCTCCGATCTGAGCCAGGCCGCGGCCGCGGCTGGCCAGCACAACTACGTTGACCAATGCGAGACCGCGCTGATACTGCGCCGGTTGTGGGCGATTCCACTCGTGGCGGTCGGTTCGATTGTGCTCGTCGTCGTGGGGGGTGTGGCGGCCACCGCTTGGGGCCGTGAATCGGTATTCGGGGAAGACCGAGCCGCCTGAAGTAGCATCACCTGGCGTGAGCTCGCCGGACGGCCCTGCGCTGCAACGGCGGCTCGGCACATTCGACGCCGTGACGATCGGGCTGGGCTCGATGGTTGGCGCAGGCATCTTCGTTGCGCTGGCCCCGGCCGCGGCGGCCGCAGGCTCGGGTCTGCTCATCGGGCTCGCCGTCGCCGCCGTCGTCGCCTATTGCAACGCAACATCTTCGGCCCGGCTGGCCGCGCTGTATCCGCAGTCCGGCGGCACCTACGTGTACGGGCGCGAGCGTCTCGGTGAGTTCTGGGGCTACACCGCAGGGTGGAGCTTCGTCGTCGGCAAGACGGCGTCGTGCGCGGCGATGGCGCTGACGGTCGGCTATTACGTGTGGCCGGACGGGGCGCACGTGGTGGCGGTGGCCGCCGTGGTCGCGCTGACCGCCGTGAACTACGCAGGCATCCAGAAGTCCGCGATGCTGACCAGGATCATCGTGGCGATCGTACTTGCGGTGCTTGCGGCGGTGGTGGTCGTCGTTCTCGGCTTCGGCGACGTTGACGGCGCACGGCTGCAACTCGGCGACGACGTCAGCATCCGCGGCGTGCTGGAAGCCGCGGGGTTGCTGTTCTTCGCGTTCGCCGGGTACGCCCGGATCGCGACACTGGGCGAGGAGGTGCGCGACCCGGCTCGCACCATCCCGCGCGCGATACCGATCGCGCTGGGCATCACGCTGATCGTGTACGCGGTCGTCGCGATCGCCGTGCTGGGCGAATTGGGCAGTGCCGCACTGGCTTCGGCGAGAGCCCCGCTGGCGGACGCAGTGCGCGCGGCGGGCTTTCCCGGCTGGGAGCCGGTGGTGCGGGCGGGTGCTGCGGTGGCGGCGCTTGGCTCACTGCTGGCCCTGATTCTCGGGGTCTCCCGGACCACGCTGGCGATGGCGCGCGACCGTCATCTGCCACATGCGCTGGCTGCCGTGCATCCGCGCTTCAAGACCCCGCACCGCGCCGAGGTCGTGGTCGGCGTCGTCGTGGCCGCGGTTGCGGCGCTGGTTGACGTGCGCGGCGCGATCGGCTTCTCGTCGTTCGCGGTGCTGATGTACTACGCGATCGCGAATGCGTCGGCATTCACACTCGGCCGGAAAGTGATTCCCGCGATCGGCTTCGTCAGCTGTCTGGTGCTCGCGTTTCTGCTGCCGGTGTCGTCGGTTCTGGTGGGCGCGGCCGTAGTGGCGATCGGCGCCGCCGCGTACGTCGTCCAGGCAAGATACTCACCGTGATCCCGCTGACATGGAAGCCCGTCGAGACACCATCGGACGACGACCTTGTGGTCGCCCCCGACGAGCGACTGAGCTGGCCCCGCACCATCGGCATCGGCGCCCAGCACGTCGTGGCGATGTTCGGCGCCACCTTCCTGGTGCCGGTGCTGACGGGCTTCCCGCCTGCGACCACCCTGCTGTTCTCGGGCGTCGGCACCGTGCTGTTTCTGGTGATCACCGGCAACCGGCTGCCGAGCTATCCGGGCTCGAGCTTCTCGGTGATCGCGCCGGTGACTGCTGCCATGGCCTCGCATGGCACCGGCAGCGCGCTCGGCGGACTTGTCGCGGTCGGCGTCGTGCTGATCGTCATCGGGGTCACCGTGCACCTGGTGGGAACTCACTGGATCGATGTCACGCTGCCGCCGGTGGTCACGGGGGCGATCGTCGCGCTGATCGGGTTCAACCTGGCGCCTGCCGCCAAGTCGAATTTCAAGGGCCCGCTGGTCGGACTCGTCACTCTGGTGCTCCTTGTCGCGACGCTCGCGTTCTTTCGCGGCATCGTCGGCCGGCTGGCGATCTTCTTGGCCGTCGTCACGGGCTATGTGTTGGCCTTGATCCTCGGCGACGTCGACACGTCGGCGATCGCCACCGCAGGCTGGGTGGGACTGCCGAAGTTCCGACGCCGACATTCACGCTGGCGGTGCTGCCGATGTTCCTGCCTGCGGTCATCGCGCTGGTGGCCGAGAACATCGGGCACGTCAAGTCGGTGGGCCAGATGACCGACACCGAGGTCGACCCGCTGATCGGTCGCGCGCTGGCGGCG
>CAVYPB010000006.1:0-58628 GCA_963770305.1 uncultured Actinomycetota bacterium | reverse complement strand
CTTAATAGCTCGGCGTTATGAGTCGCCGATGAGGCGGCCGAGTTCGGCGTGTGAGTTGATGCCGAGCTTGCGGTAGATCCGCCCCAGGTTGGCTCCGACGGTTTTCGGGCTGATAAACAAGGCCGCTGCGACATCGTGGTTGGGCTTGCCCGATGCTGCATGTTCGGCCACCCGTCGCTCAGAGGGGGTCAGCACACGTCTTGGCCCGGGGGCGACTTCGGTGCGCGCGAGTTCGGCGCGGGCGCGATCTGCCCACAGCGGAGTTCCGATGTCCTCGAACGCGGCAAGCGCCTGTTTCAACGTCTCTGTGGCAGTGCCTTTTTGGCGTTGACGACGCTGCAGCTGACCGAGCAGGAGCTGGGCGCGCGCGCGTTCGAAACGTATCAGGATCCGGTCGTGCTCGACCATGGCTTGGCGCGCCATTCGTTCGGCCGCGTCGGCGTCACCTTGGGTGGCCAGTGACATGCTGCGGCACCGCGCGCCGACGGCATGTATCCAGGCACGGTCGCTTCGGCGGCCGTTGGCTTCCAACGCTTCGATCAGCGGCTCGGCTTCCGGTATGGCGGCCGAGTGAGACGAGTGCCTCGATGGCATCGGGGAGGAAGAACGCGCTCGCGATGTCCGTGTCGGGATTTGCTTCGAATTCGCGCACTGGTGGCTGGAGGGCCGATGCGGCGTCGGCGTAGTTGCCGCGCGACACCTCCAGGAATCCCAGGGTCCCGAGGGGCCACTCCATAGACGCGGTGCCTCCCGGCGGCGAGCAATGTCGAGAGCGGCTTGGACATCAGCACGCGCTTCGTGTTCGCGCCCAAGGTAAGTGGCCACCATCGCCCGCATGGCCAGCGCGACAATAGGTTCGGCTTCTGCGGCGACTCCGGCCGTGGCCGGTAGCGCCTGCTGTATGCGCGTGCCTACGTCCGGCGTGAGCCGCTGGGGTGGAATGCCAGGCGCTGGCAAGTCTCGTTGACGAGATCGGGTGAGTCCGAAAACACTCTGATGAGATTCATGCGCGATTTTGAGGTCCTCGGGATTCACGACGACGACCGCGTAGCGGGACGTCAAGGGGAAGGCGCCTACGGCGGACGTAACTCGCTGGGCAAACGCACTTGGCGGAAGAGCTCAGACGGTGGGAGCGACGTCCGGGACCGACGGCTGCCCATCTCCCCGGTACGCGATTGGGGGACTCGTGGTATCGATCCGCTCCAATGGCGAACTGCGGCCGGATGAGAAGGCCATAAGAGACGCGTCGCCAGCTAAGCTGTCGCCGCTGCCGGCCGTGAGCACGTACACGGTCGTTTTGCCGTCTTCCGGGTTCGCTAGTTCGTTGGACTTTTCGTGTGCGAGCACCCCAATAGCCCACGTCGCACAACAGTGCGGATGTCGAGAGAAGGAAGTTAAAAGAAATCTATGCATCCATCAGACTCACGTTCGAGCCGTTGTGAGCCATCTCACTCGGAAAATACTGTCAACGAATTGACACAGTTGCCGTTATTTTCCTACAGTTGCAGGTATACCGAACGGTAACCGGCACGTGTGGGCTCCTTGACTTGCCAAGCCAGGGTGGCCGGTCTCAAAGCATTGGGAAACACCCGATTACTTTGTGGTCCCGCGCAAACCAACATTGCGTGTGCTAACAACAGGGGTTGCAGTACCCAGCTAATCGGCTGGGCAGCCTTTGTGGGGCACACGAACTGGCAGTACAGGTTTCCTGCCGACAGGCGATGTAAGCACGCTGATCAAGCGTGACTGCGCTGCTGCCTGCGGGGCACGGTTTCCACGACGAGAAGTGAGTTAGAGAAGTGACAGCGAGCGCCACAGCAACGCAGCCGTTCGGTGACCTGCCGGTCGCCGGGCCCGTGGAACCTCAATTCCGCGGGCGCCAATCCCTGACCTGTCGTGCCGGGGATGAACTCCAAAACGGCGAGCTAGCGGCGGTGACGCCGACAGACGAGATTCACACCGTCGAGAGAGTGGGAAGGGTGCTGTCCGGCATCTCTCTCATCGGCGAGGCTCGCAACGCCCTAGAAAGGGCCGGCTGGCGCGCGACGATTGCCGCGAATCGCGTGACTGTCAACGAAGAGGTTCTGGCCCAACTGATTCCGGCCACGGTCAGATCATTCGGTGCGGTCGATGCGTACTGGGTGATCTATGCGATCTCCGGCACGCGACCCGTTTGGATCGTCGGCGCGGAAGGGTCCAGAGTTCATGACTCGTCGACAGGTGGTGGCGTTGATGTTCCGAGGTAGCCGCGGCTCGCAGACCACATCACTTCGCGCGTCTGCCATCCGTCAATCCATCCAGCGCGGCGGTGAAGAGACCTACGGCGTGCCGAGAATCAGTCGCGCTTCGGACAGCGAAGGCACACAGCAGAAGGGCGTGTTCACAATGGGACAGGGCATTGGGACGGGTGAGCCAACGCTCATCGATTCTATTTATGACGACGAAGCCGCGCCGACAGCCGAGCAAGTAGCCAAAGTCGTAGCGAAGGTTGCCGGAGCAGGGGCTGTCAATACGCTCCAGGGACGACGAATTGCGGTAGTGGGGTTGGGCTACGTCGGGCTTCCGACTGCTTTGTCCTTAGCTGACCACGGCGCAGAAATCATCGGGTTTGATATCAGCGAGAGTCGCTTGGCTGAGATTAAGTCGCGGCGGGTGGACCTGCTGGTCCGGGACCGTGAACGCCTGATGCGGCATCTGCAAGGTGAACAGGTCAAATTGACGACTGAACCTTCGGCCATCACGAAGGCTGAGGCGATCCTGGTGTGCGTGCCGACACCGATAGATGCTCATCAGACCCCGGACCTAACTGCATTGGCTGCCGCTTGCGAGAGTGTGGTTGAAAACGTCAGAGCTGGCCAAACCATCGTGTTGACCTCCACCACGTACGTCGGGTGCACCCGCGAACTTCTCGTCGGACCGTTGCAGGCACGGGGTCTCCTTGTCGGCAGTGATGTATTCGTTGCTTTCAGTCCCGAGCGCATTGACCCAGGCGTAGAAGCTCATACCCCGGACACCACGCCGCGCGTAGTTGGCGGCGTTACCGAAGGATGTACACGGCGTGCGATGGAGGTGTTGCGTCACACCGCCAGCGTGATGCACAGCGTGTCGTCGCCAGAAGCGGCAGAAATGACGAAGCTGCTTGAGAACACTTTCCGCGCGGTCAACATCGCGCTAGCGAACGAGTTTTCCAATGCAGCAGAGGAATTGAGCGTCGATATTATCGAAGTGATCCGAGCCGCGGCCACCAAACCGTACGGCTTCATGCCGTTCTATCCCGGTGCCGGTGCTGGGGGACACTGCATTCCGTGCGATCCGCACTATCTGTTGTGGCAATTGCGCGCGCGTCGTTTTGATTCGCCACTGATGCGGACGGCGATGACAGCGATCGCGACGCGCCCCCGCGATGTAGCGATACAGGCGAAACAGATGCTCGGTGACGCTGGCCGTCAAACGCGAGGCGCGCGAGTACTGGTATTGGGAGTGACGTACAAGCCGGGCGTCGCGGATCTCCGCGAATCACCTGCTATAGAAATAATCGATCAACTCGCGGAGGCCGGCGCCACAGTCGCTTTCGCGGACCCCCTGATCGAGTTTCTCGATACCCCGAGCGCGGGCACTCTGATGCGCGAGCGAGATCCGAGTGACACAAAGTGGGACCTCGTCCTGGTCCACACGTTGCACGCTGGTGTGGACTATGGCTGGCTCGCCAAGCAGTCGGTCGTCCTCGATATGACATTCCGAGTGGCCGACACCGTCGGTCACCGTACAAACTGACCAACGAAATCTCAACGGAGCGAACGATCATGGGAACGACTTACTTCGCGGCCGCCCACTGGAGCGGCACCGGCATTTTGGACTGGATTATCGGAACTGGATTCCTAGCGGTAGTAGGAGGGGTTCCGGTGTTCCGTGCGCTCGCGAAATGGCGGGGCTGGGTGTCAGATGATTAGACAGCTTAGCCGCGCCGCGGTATCGGCGGTAGCCATTTGCGTGCTGGTCGCAGTGACGGTGCTCGTGCATCACCAAACCGATGACCTCATCCTGCTTACCTATTGGTACCTTGGGGCTTCGGTGATCTCGACCTGCCTCATCGCTTTCGTCATCGGGCGGAGGTATAAGGATAACCCCGTCGCCCAAGGTCGAGTTCTGTGCATCGTTCCTAGCTACAATGAGGATCCTGGCGGTTTGCACGCGACGGTGAAAGCTCTACTGGCGCAGACGGTTCCCGTCGACATCGTGGTAATCGATGACGGTTCAGTGGTCCCAGTGACGCCTACCGTGCACCATCCTAGGGTTACCTGGCTATGGCAAGAGAACACAGGCAAGCGCGGTGCTCAAGTGAACGTGCTACGTAGATTCTCGCGCGACGATTACCAATTTATTCTCACAGTTGATTCCGACTCTGAACCGTATCCAGATGCCTGCGAGCATCTGCTTCGTGCAATGTCTGACTCTCGCGTACAAGCGGCGACTGGCATGATATATATCCGTAACTACCGTTCGAACTGGGTCAGCTTGGCAGCCGACATAGATATCGGCACGTCATGCGTGATGATGCGAGCCTCTCGTTCGATGCTCGGCGCACTCGAAACAACCTCGGGTGCATTGGCTCTGTACCGGAGCGAACTGTTGTATGACCACCTCGATGCATACGCTGTGGAGTGCGGGACGGGTGACGACAGATGGCTTGCGCTGCGAGCTCTGCGGCGTGGTGAGGTTGTGGCCGTTGCCGAAGCGTGCGTTGAAACTGACATGCCTGACACGCTGCGGGGAACCTACCGGCAACGGCTTCGGTGGGCGCGATCTTGGTGGTGGATGTTGCCGTACGTCTTCCGGCACCTCACCTTGAAGAAGTTGCTAAGTCCGCTGTACGGGTTAACGCAGCTTTTGATCACACCCGCGATGACCGCGTACATCATTATCCAAACGGCCGTCTCAGTAGGTGGCAGGTACTCGGGTCATGGTTGGGTTCTGGTCGCCTACATCGGCGCATACTTGATCGTTCGCTACGCCGGGTCCGCCCTATACCTCATTGGCCGACCGATGTTGTCTCGCCGCGACAAATTGCTCTGCTGGGTCGTTGGAACACCCGGGGCTATAATTCTCAACGCGTTCCTCCTGATTCAGATTCGCTACATCGCCCTGGGCAAGCTCTTCGACAACCGCTGGCGGACTCGTGAAGTCGACCCGAACGCGGTGGCTGCACAGCAGGCCGCATTTGGAACTTTCGATAATTCTGACGTCGATAGTCCGGAGTTGGCTGCGGGTCGGGTTGGTCCGGTCGGCATTACAGGCGATGACGTCAGCGGTTTGTACGAGCGCGACGAAAACATCGACGGATTCGCACTTCCGGCGTCATTGGAGCCATCCATCGCGATGCTTGCTGCGAGAGAGACAACAGACTTGGCCAGCGCTGCCTGCTCCGATCGCAGCCTGGGTCGACACGCCTTATTGAGGAAAGGACAGCAGAGCGCTGCTTGCTCCGATCACAGCCTGGGTCGACACGCCTTATTGAGGAAAGGACAGCAGTGCGCTGCTTGCTCCGATCACAGCCTGGGTCGACGCGCCTTATTGAGGAAAGGACAGCAGTGAGTCCAAAGCTTGTTCGAAGCCAACCGGGTCGGTTACGCCTGGCGGCCGCAGCGATCGTGGTGCTTCTGACGGCCTTCGCGCTGAGCGCGATAGCTATGCCAACAACGGCGGCCGGTGAACCAAACGATACTTCGCCGACATTGGTGTCGTTGACATTTGACGATGGATTCTCTTCGCAAGTCAATGCTCAGCGGCTGTTGGCTCAGCATCACATGAAGGGAACGTTCTTCATTCCCAGCGGCTTCATCGGCCTCGAGGGACGCTTGACGCTTGAGCAGATTCAATCGATTCAAGCTGAGGGCAACGAAATCGGCGGTCATACGGTCAACCACCTGCACTTGCCGATGCTCGATCCGGCCGAACAGGCGCGTCAAATTTGTGACGACCGTGTCGCACTTTCAAGAAAAGGGCTCACGGCGACATCGTTTGCCTACCCGTTCGCTTCCCTCGATCCACGCACGGAACAGATCGTCAAGGACTGCGGGTACAACAGTGCACGATCGGAAGAGGGGCTGTCGGAAGAGGGCACATGTGAATCTTGCCCGTTCGGGGAATCGATCCCTCCTGCCGATCCCTATGCGGTTCGGACGGCGACTCCGGTCACACCGCCGACAGAAATCTCCTCGATAAAACAGCAGATCATAGATGCGCAAAGCCATGGCGGCGGATGGGTGCCTGTTGTCTTTCATGAAGTCTGTGACGGGTGCTCCAACATGGCGATCGCTGTGAGCGACTTTGCGGCGCTGCTGGACTGGCTCGAGGCGCAGGCCGGCATGGGAATCTCCGTGGTGACGGTGAATCACGTCATCGGAGGCCGGGTGCAAGACCTCGTCGACGGGCCGCCCTATCCGCGTCGCTCAGATGGTCAGCTCGTCAATCCATCCCTAGAGATATCAAGCTCGCGTAACGACGGGGCAATCGCAGTTGCAGAAGATGAAAGCGAGTGCTGGCAACGGTCAGGCTATGGAATCAACACCAACACATGGGCCCGTGTTCTGTCGGCGCACTCTGGTGGCTGGGCTGAACAAGTCTCGATAGGATCTCTTAGTTCCGGTGATCAGAAGCTGACCATCGAAAAGGACGCCGGCTTGTGTGCTCCATCCGTGAAGCCTGGCCAGACATTCACATTGAGCGCCTGGTACACATCGACCGCCCCGACGCGGTTCGTGGTGTACTACCGCAACCCTGACGGCCATTGGGTCTTTTGGACGCGGTCTCCTGAAGCCGCTCCTTCCTCCGAGTGGAGACAGCTCTCTTGGCAACTCCCGCCCATTCCGGTTGATGCGCGTCAACTGAGCTTCGGTTTGCAGTTGGCGACTGTCGGTACCTTGACGACCGACGACTACGCGATGAGTTTGGCGCCGAAGCCATTCCCCGTGTGGCCCCTTGTCGGTGCGGCACTGCTCTTCGCCGTGCTGACGCCAACACTTACCTATATTGGTTGGATGCGGGTTAGGTCGCTCCGTCACCACCGGATTGAAGGAAGTACGAAGTGAGGAAGTGGCAGGTGCGAAGTAATGGCGTTGGCACTCATCGCCGGCAAGATAGCACCCCACACGAAAAGGCAACAGCGATGGGCCGGCTCGCGGCGACATTTACCGCAGTGGTTCTGCTGGTAAGTGCAGTGTCCGCCGGCGCTTTCCTACTGCTGCGCCACGATACAGTCGAGTCACCGCCAGGCGTGGCCAGTCCTCCGAGCGGCGCAACGACGTTGGTTTCGTTGACCTTCGATGACGGTTACGCTTCACAGATCAATGCACAGCACGTGTTGGCCCAGCACGGTATGAATGGAACATTCTATGTTCCAAGCGGATTCATAGGAATGGACCGTCGCTTGACGCTGGCCCAGATCCAGGCGATTCAGGCTGACGGCAATGAGATCGGTGGGCATACGGTCAACCACCTGCATTTGCCGATGCTCGATCAGGCTGAACAGGCACGTCAGATCTGCGATGACCGTGTCGCGCTTGCGCAAAATGGGCTTACCGTAACGTCGTTCGCGTATCCGTTTGCGTCTCTTGATTCACGCACTGAAGAAATAGTGAAGAGCTGCGGCTACAACAGCGCGCGGTCGGAGAGTCGGCTCTTCGCAGGTGGCGCGTGTGGTACGTGCGCATTCGCGGAATCGACGCCTCCTGCTGATCCCTTTTCGGTTCGGACAGCCACTCCTGTGACTAGCACGACGGCGGTCTCGTCGATCGAGCAGCAGATCATTGATGCCCAAAGGCACGGCGGGGGATGGGTGCCGATCGTCTTCCATGAAATCTGCGACCATTGCTCGGACATGGGGATGTCCGTGAATGATTTTGCGGAGCTTCTGGACTGGCTCGACGCGCACGCAAGCCATGGAATCTCTGTGGTCACCGTCAATCATGTCATCGGGGGCGACGTCCAGAATCTCGTCGATGGGCCGGTCGATCAGCGACCAGACGGGCAACTGGTCAATGCGTCCCTCGAGACACCTGACGTAAAGGGAGACACCAATATCAAGACCCAATGCTGGCAACGGTCAGGATATGGCTTCAATACCGCGACATGGGCCCGCGTGTCATCGACGCACACCGGGGGATGGGCCGAGCAGGTCACAATAGGTTCGCGGAGTTCGGGTGATCAGAAGCTGATCATCGAGGAAGACAGCGGGGCCTGTGCGCCCTCGGTTAAGCCCGGCCAGACGTTTACCCTAAGTGCCTGGTACACCTCGACCGCTCCCACCAGTCTCGTTGTGTTCTATCGCAAACCAGAAGGTGGATGGGTGTTTTGGGTGCAGTCGCCACAAACCGATACATCCACTGAGTGGAAGCAGTTCTCCTGGCAGACGCCACCAATTCCGGCTGACGCAAACAGGCTCAGCTTCGGTCTTCAATTGGCCAGCGTCGGCACATTGACCACCGACGACTACCAGATGGATTTGGATGTCGCTCCATAGCAGGGGTTTTGGGACAGAACACCTCGCCAACTTGCTCAAGAGTGCTGGAGCTCGTCGGCGACCAACCCGGGGAATCATCGCCACGATCCTCGCCATAGTGGTGATTGCCGCGGGGGTATGGTCATTGGAGCGGGCCAATAGCACTCCAGCCACACCGTTCAGCCAACCCTTGCTTGCGGCTTGGGGCCTAACAACGCCGGAGATGGTGGAATCCGCGCGTGCGGCTGGGTTGAACTACGTGTTTCTCTATGGGCCCCCGCCCGACCCGTCAAGCCCGCTAGGGCAGTCCCTGATCCAGACCGACATGCGAGTGATCAGCGCTGAGGTCGCTGACCTGGTTTCCGCGTATGAGTGCACGCGCACCCACACTGTCGCACCTCAACCAGGCGAGTCGCGGGCGGAATCCTATTGCGCCCGCGACCCTGGCTACTCTGAATCACAGCTCTATGACGACGTGGCAGCACTGGTCAAGCGAGACAGCGCGAACCCCCTCGTCGCGGGATACTGGGTCTTGGACGACACGCCGGACTGGGATTTCGGCAGTTTGAAGCCAGTACTCAATGAAGTGGCGAGTTTGATTCCCGCTGGCCGCCCAAAAATTTGTGGGTTCAGTGCTGGGCTCGGGCCGAATGGCAAGAACTACTGGGAACCGGGACGCGCTGCGAACTTCACGACCGCGGGTTGCGATTTCGTGGCGACCTATGTCTACGCCGATTCGCGGCATGAAAGCGACCCCCCTCTGACAGGCATCGACTGGGAGATGCGGGGCTTGCTTCCGGAAATCAAGGGCAGCCTGCAAGCCAACGGCTGGGACGCGAGTCAGCAGCCACTACTCGGTATCGCCCAGGCCTTCGGGGGGCGACGAGCAAAAAACGGCGCAATAACCGATCCACCAACCCCCGCCGACATGGTGGCTCAAGCTCGCGGCTACTGCAGCGCCGGGGTAGGTGGCCTCGCGTGGTTCGCGTGGAGCATCGCGACCAACTACCCGACCGCACAAACCCCGGCCAACGATCCCGATCTGGCGAACGGTGTTCGGGAAGCAGCGAAATCGTGTGCAGTCAGTTGACGATCGATCGCCGCGATGCCGCTCGACCGCCGCATTCCGCGATGCACCAGCGCAGGAAGGCGCGGCCGGGCTCAGAAGCGTTGAAGTGCAGCGCTTCCCGATACCAAAGCAGCGCTTCGGCCGGCCGCCCCGCTCGGCGCAGCAGGTCGGCCCGCACCGTCGCGACCAGGTTCGAACGCTTCAGCCGCGGATCGTGCGTCACCTGCTCCAGTGCGGCCAGCCCGACGTCAGGGCCGTCCCAGAAACCCAGCGCCAGCGCGCGGTTGGCCCGCACCACCGGCGAGTCGGTCATCTGCAACAGTCGGTCTGGCGATTCGTCGAACACGCTGACGTCCCCGCCGGCCCATGGACTCGGATCATCACCACCAATCCGGTCGTCCCGTTGTGACACCGAGCCAACACAATTAGGAGATACCAAGCATGCGTTCTGTCTCAGTTGACGTCCGCGATCGTCAGCGGGTTGGGTTCCGGCCCGAAATACCGCTGGAAGGGATGTAGGGCATGTGTGGAATCGTCGCTGTCCTGTACAGCGGAACCGACCGCTGCGCTCCCGACGGTCGCGACCTTGTGGATCGGATGAAGGCGGCGCGGGACCACCTCGCTGACCTGACCGAGCAGCCGCCGGGAGCCGTTGATGTCGAGAACGTCGCGGATATCCTGACCGGGATTGATGCCGAGTTGCGAGGCACCCCGGGTCTGCGCTGCCTGCTCGACCAACCTGCCGTCGCCGACGCGATCGCCGACCTCTCGGCCCACATCGGTGCGCAGATTCAGGGGCTCGAGGCCACGATCGAACAACCCATCGCGCCGGCCGAGGACCTCGAGCGGCTCAATGCCGCCATGGTCACGTTGAAAGATGCGTGGTGGGCGATCGGGAAAGACCGCCTAGGCTTCGCCACCCAGGTAGCCGAGCTGGCGGGTGGAAGCCCTAGCGGGGCGGCGTTGGACGCCTACGCGGCGATTCAGGTGGCGCTGTCGTCGCTGGACCGGCTGGAGTTGCGCGGCCGCGATTCGGCCGGTCTTCATGTCATGGTCACCGGCCACGACATCGATTTCAGCGAGCCTCGCATCGCAGCGACGTTGGCCGACCGGTGCGTCGATCCGCTGTTCACCTCCACCGCCGTGCGGACGCCCGCTGGCCACTTGAGCATCGTGTACAAATGCGCAGCTGAAATCGGCCGGCTTGGCGACAACGGCCGCGCGCTGCGCGCCGCGATCGCTGACGACGAACTGCTGGCGGAAGCATTAAAGGCGCCCACAGCTCGTGTTTCGGTTGTCGGGCACACCCGCTGGGCAAGTGTGGGGATGATCAACCAGGCCAACGCGCATCCCCTGACTAGCGAGGAACTCACCCGTTCTTGGCGGCATGCGGACACCGACTACGTGGTCGCGGCTCTCAATGGCGACGTGGACAACTATGCCGACCTCATCGCTGACCATAATCTTCAGATCGCGCCGGAAATTTCCACTGACGCAAAAGTGATTCCGATCCTCATCGCGCGACGCATCGCCGATGGCCTCGATCCCACGACTGCTTTCCGCCGCACGGTGCAACAATTCGACGGTTCGGTTGCCATCGCCGCCAACTGTGCGGCAGACCCGGAGAAAGTTCTGCTCGCTCAACGCGGCAGCGGCCAATCTCTTCTCGTCGGTGCGGCAGAGGGAATGACGATCGTCGCCTCCGAACTCTACGGCCTGGTGGAGCACTGTCGCGAATACATTCGGCTCGACGGCAACTCGGGGGAGGTCGTTGCGATCGACAGCACTACCGCAGGCGACTTGAGGGCGCTTAGCCGGTGGTCCTACGACGGATCTGTCCGGCCCGTCACCGACGCGGACATCCTGGCGGCGTCGATCACCACACGGGACATCGACCGGCGCGGTCACGAGCACTTCCTTGACAAGGAGTTGCACGAAGCGCCCGATTCGATGCGCAAGACGCTGCGCGGTCGAATCGCCTCCGTCAACGGCGCGCTACGCGCGGTGCTTGGCCACGATGTGCTTCCGCCCGCGTTGCTGACAGGGATTGCCGACGGCGCCATCCGGCGGGTCATTGTCATCGGACAAGGCACCGCCGCTGTTGCCGGACAAGCGATCTCGGCTGCCGCGGCTGCTGCCCTTGCACGGGCGAACGTCGATGTGAGGGCGACAACGGCAACCGAATTGTCCGGATTCGGCCTTGTTCCGGACATGTCGGACACCCTGGTGATCGCGATCAGCCAGTCCGGCACCACAACTGACACCAACCGCACTGTGGACCTGGTCCGGCAGCGCGGCGCAATCGTCATCGCGATCGTCAACCGCAGAGGCAGCGATCTGACGTCCAAGGCGGATGGCGTGCTGTATACGGCCGACGGTCGCGACGTCGAGATGTCGGTTGCCTCCACGAAGGCCTTCTATGGCCAGGTCGCCGCTGGCATCCTGCTTGCGTGTGCACTGGGGCGGGCAGCTGACGGCGCCGGTACGGCTGACGAACACGAGTTGCTGTCGGCGCTGTTGATGCTTCCCGACGCGCTGCAACAGGTGCTAGACGGCGAAAAGCAAATCGCGGCGCTGGCTGAGGAGTACGCGCCGCTGCGAAGGTCCTGGGCGGTCGTCGGGTCGGCGCGCAATCGGATTGCCGCTGAAGAGATCCGCATCAAATGCTCAGAACTCACGTACCGATCGATCTCGTGCGACGAGTCGTCAGATAAGAAGCACATCGATCTGTCCGCCGAACCTCTCACGTTGGTGTGTGCGGCCGGCATGACGGGCTCGGCCGCGGACGACATAGCCAAGGAGGTGGAAATCTTCGCCTCGCACAACGGGGTGCCGATTGTCGTCGCCACCGAAGGCGATGAGCGATTCACCGCCGCTGCTGGGGTCATCTGGGTGCCCCCTTTTCATCCCGATCTGGCATTCGTACTCTCGGCGATGGCCGGTCACCTGTTCGGCTACTACGCAGCGTTGGCGATCGATGAGCAGGCAATGCCGTTGCGCGAGGCGCGAGCAGCGATCGAGCAGGCGGCGGAGGCACACAGCAGAGATCCGGCGGCGATGCTTGTCGCGCTGACCACCACTCTGTTGCCTTCGTGCGGCGATTTCATGGCCAGGCTGGATGCCGGCCGCCTTGACGGCTCGCTAAGTGCGGGAGCTGCAGCGAAAATCGCTATTGCTCTGCACGCCATCACCACTCGCTCGGAGGACAGCCTTCTGTCGCAGTACGGCGGCCCGGCAGGAGTCATCAGGGAGCTGATCGCCGCCCTCACCGCGGGGACAAACGAGGTGTCGCGCACCATCGACACCATCCGTCACCAGGCCAAGACCGTGACAGTCGGAACCAGCCGCAGCGACGAAGCAATATTGAGCGTTCCGCTCCTACAGGTGGTGCTGGACAGCGGGGCACAGCGAGCCGCGCTGCCTTACAACGTTGTTCGCACAGTCGCCGCTCTGGACCCGGTAGTGTCCGAGGTCATCGGAACCACTCATTATGCGATTGAGGACCAGTACATCACCGTCACCGGCCGCAGCGGCATTGCGGAAGCACTGCCCTCGCGTACCGAATGGGACCATCGATTACTGGGTACGAAACTCCTTGTCGCCGAACAGCGCCAAGCGCTCGTTGCCGTTGGGCGCAGCGACGGGAGGCCGGTCATCATCGTCCCGGAGATCACCGACCACCAGACGACCGGACTTGTCTTGCTTCACGTCAAACTCCACCAGCAGCTGCCCCGAGAGACCATGAAGGCTGTGCTTGACGGGTACCGCGGTCGGCTGGCGATCCTGCGAAGTGCCGTGACAGAGATCCAACCGACGTTCGACGAACGTCTGCTCGGTCAACTGTGTCCATTGGCTCTGCTGACTGAGCCGGCCGAGACGCTTGCCGACTACTGGTGCCGGGGCGGCTAGCCGCACGGAGCAGCTGCGCCAGCCGATCACCAAATCGAGCACAGTCCCACGAAAAGACACGATCGCCGCAACCTCGTCAATCGAGTGTGTTGGGACGACCGTGTGAACCCGCCCCAGTGTCTGGGCCTGTTGTGTCTGCTCGGCCTTATGAGTCGCCAATGAGGCGGCCGAGTTCCGCGCGTGAGTTGATGCCGAGCTTGCGGTAGATCCGCCCCAGATTTGCTTCGACGGTCTTCGGGCTGATGAACAACGCGGCCGCGACGTCGCGGTTCGTCATGCCCGATGCCGCCAGCTCGGCGACTCGCTGCTCGGATGGTGTCAGCGCGAGGTCGTCGGTGGGGACGGCCTCGGCCCGCGCGAGCTCCGCTCGGGCGCGGTGGGCCCACAGCGGTGTGCCCATCGCTTCGAAGGCCTGCAGCGCCTCGCGCAAAATCACGCGGGAACGCTCCTTTTGGCGTTGACGACGTTGCAGCTGGCCGAGCAACAGCTGGGTGCGGGCACGTTCGAACGGCATCGGTAGTCGATCGTGCTGAGCCATCGCGTCGTGCGCCGTGCGGGCGGCCGCCTCTACGTCCCCCCGGGCAGCCAGCCACATGCTGCGGCAGCGGGCGCCGGTGGCTTGCATCCATGGACGGTCCAGCCGGCGGCCGTTGCATTCCAGCGCCTCGATCAATGGCTCGGCCTCGCCGCTGCGGCCCAGGGAGATCATGGCTTCGACGGCGTCGGGGATGAACGACGCCGTCATTATCTCCGTGCCGGGGATCGCCTCGAATGTGCGCTGCATCGGCTGCAGTGCTGCGAGCGCCTCGGCATAGTTCCCGACCGAAACCTCGAGAAAGCCCATGGTCATTACAGGCCACTCGGTGAGACGCGGTGACACACTGCGGCGCGCGATGTCCAGGGCGGCCTGGGCGTCGGCGCGCGAATCATCTTCTCGCCCAACGTAAGCAGACACCATTGCCCGCATGGCAAGGGCGATGGCCAAAGAACCGCCGCCCTGCTCGGCGCGCTCCATGGCTTCGTCGGCCAGGCGCGCGGCCTCGACGAGATTGCCTCGCCACATCTCGACCAACGCGTCGCAGCTGGCGACGGCGGTGAGATCGTTCTCGGCGCCGCGCTCGGTGCATCGGCGGTGCAGCGCCTCCATTCTGGCGTGGGCCGCGTCCAACTGCCCTGTCCAAGCCAGCACCAAACCCTCGATCATGCTGGCGCTGAACGGGGTGAGCACGTCGATGTCGGGATCTTCCAACTCCACCGCCCGTCGCAGACTGACCTCGTCGACCCCGTGTCCGTACATGAAGTTCAACTGGACCGACATTGCGAGCGCCCTGCTGATGAGGGCCGGATCGCCGAGTTGCTCGGCGTATGTCACCGCCATGCGCGCACTGACCAACGACTCATCGAACTTCGAGATCATTCGTTGGCCGAATGCCAGCACGATCAGGGTCTGCACAAGCAAGGCCGGGCTGTCCTTGGCGTCGTCCAGCGCGCGTTCGAGAACAGCGACGGCTTCGGTCCAGTTGTCGTCGTAGAGGTGTACTCCGGCCATCAAGTTGAGCGCGGTTCCTCGCAGCGTCCCAGACGACAGCTTGTCCAGGGTCTCTTCGAGCAACGCGCGGGCTCGTTCGGGGTCGCCGGCGTTGAAATGGTGTTCGGCCGCATGGATTCGGCGTTCGGGCTGGTCGCCGCCGAGGCCGATTGCGAGTTCCATCAACTCGGCCGCAGCGGCAGGCGCGCCCCGGGCCGCCGCTTCATCGGCCGCGGTGTCCAGAGCGTGCAGTGTTTCCGGGTCCGCGCTGGAGGCCGCAAGCGCCATATGCCTGGCCCTCAGTTCGGGCAGCGTCTCGGTCTGCGCCAGTAACCGGTGCATGGCTCGGCGCTCGGCCCGACTCGCGTCGGTGTAGACGCTGTGGGCCAGCAGGGGGTGGGCGAATCGCACGAGATTGCCGTCAATCCCGACGATGCCCTTGGCTTCTGCCTCGCCAAGCAACTCGACCGGGGCGCCGGTGACCGCAGCGAGTAGCTCCACGGTCGGGTTGGCGACGGATGCGGCGGCCAGCAACAGTTTTCGTGCGTCGCGGTCCAGCCGTCCGATCCGCATCCTCATCAATTCCGACAGCGAGCCCGGAAGCCCGGAGTGCGCGTTCCAGGACCCGACATCGATCGCGCGGGCCAACTCGAGTGCGAAGAACGGGTTTCCGCCGGAGATCTCGGCGATTCGCGCCATCGTCGGCCGCGGGAACGATCGCCCGAGACGCGTGGAGATCAGCACATGCAGGCCGCCAAGGCTCAGTGGGCCGACGCGCACCCGGTCGATGCCATCAGGTCTGGACAGGTGCAGCCACGTCACCGCCTTCCCGCCTTCTGCATCCGACCGCTCGGTGACCAGCAATCCGACCCGCCCCTTGAACCGCCGGGCGGCGAACGACACCACGTCCTTGCTGGACCGATCGAGCCACTGCAGATCGTCGATTGCGATCAGTACGGGCGAGTCTGCGGCGAGGCGGTCGAATACAGACGCAAAGGCCGCCGCCACGACGTGTTGATCGGTGGTGTGGTCCTCGCTGCTGGCCCGCAGCAGCACCCGGTCGACGGCGACGCGCTGTACTTCGGGCAGTTCCGCGAGAACGGTGCCGTCGATGTCGCGGAGGAGGTCTGCTACCGCCGCATAGGCGAGCACCGACTCCGCCTGCCCCACCCGCGCGGAGAACACCCGGTATCCGCTTGTCGCGCGCCTGCTCGATGGCGGACAGCCACAGCGTGGTTTTGCCGATGCCCGGCTCGCCCTCGATGACCAGTCCGGACGGCTGCTGTGCCGCCGACCGCAGGAACTCCGAAACTGCCCTGGACTCCAGCGGACGGCTCACCACGCCGGACATTCACGACCACCCCCAATCGCCTGCAGCAAACCGAGACTACATCGCGCGCCAGCTGGCCGTGCGGCATTACAACACGACCGCTTGGCAGCTAGATCGCAGTTTTGACGAGCGGCGGTCAATCAGATTGCGTGGCGATCGGCAACCTCACGGGCGGGCGGTTGCTGAATCCGCGCGCCGACATCACCGGAAAGCCGCTGGTGTGGCATGCCGGCCTGAAGGCACGTCTTCGACACGCTGTCGGGTGAGTGTGCGCCGAAGACTCCGTAGAGCACCTCGTCGGTCGGCACGGAAAGGGTGACGACCAACCGTACCGGGGTGCCCTCACTACTGACGGTGACGGCGGCGGCGTCGAGCTTGGTCACCATGTCGTCGACCGACGTCTCGGTCATCTCGGGGAGATACCACTCGGCGAGGTAGTACGCCAGGTCGTCAGCGGCGTCCATGACAATTATATTAACGGTAGCGTTTACCAGCCGCCCCGGAATCGGGTGTTCCCTACGGCTTGGCGGCTGGGGCCGAGGCAGTCACTTCGGCAGCTGGACGAGGGCCAGCAGGGCCCGGTGGTCGGAGTCTTTGATGGGCAGCGTGCGGACGGCGGTAGCGGCGCAGCGATTGGTCAGCATGTGATCGACCGCGACGAGGTTAGTTGCCATCCCCGATGACGCGGCCGAGTTCCGCGCGTGAGTTGATGCCGAGCTTGCGGTAGATCCGCGCAAGGTTGGATTCGACGGTTTTCGGTCTGATGAACAGTGCGGCCGCGATGTCGCGGTTGGTCATGCCTGATGCCGCCAGCTCGGCCACCCGTCGCTCGGAGGGTGTGAGCGTGTGGTCGTTTGTGGGGACGACCTTGGCACGGGCGAGCTCGGCCCTAACGCGGTCGGCCCACAGTGGTGTGCCCATCGCATCGAAGGCCTGCAGGACCTCGCGAAACGTGGTGGTGGCCGCGTCTTTTTGCCGTTGGCGGCGCTGCAGCTGGCCGAGCAGGAGTTGGGTGCGGGCGCGTTCGAACGGCATAGGTATCCGCGCGTGTTCAGCCATCGCTTGCTCTGCCATTTCGGCTGCCGCCGCGATGTCGCCGGTGGCTGCCAGCCACATGCTGCGGCAGCGGGCGCCTACGGCCAGCATCCAGGGGCGGTCGAGGCGGGCGCCGTTCTGTTCGAGTTCCTCGATGAGCGGCACCGCGTCGGCGTGACGGCCCGTCGAGACCATGGCCTCGACGGCGTCGGGAATGAACGTGGCGGTCATGATCTCACTGCCGGGGAGCTCGTCGAAGATGTCCAGCATCGGCTGCAGCGTGGTCAGCGCCTCGGCATAGCGCCCGAGCGAAACCTCAAGGAAGCCAAGGCTCATCGTCGGCCACTCCGCCAGTCGCGGTACGCCGCACTCGTGAGCGATCGCCAGGGCTGCGCCGGCATCGGCGCGGACGTCTTGTTCCCGTCCGATGTAGGCCGCGGCGGCGGCGCGCACAGTCAGCGCGATCGTGCGCGAACCGCCGACCTGCTCGGCGCGTTCCACGGTGTCCTGCGCGAGCAGCGCGGCTTCGGCGAAGTTGCCTCGCCAGATCTCGATGAGGGTCGAGTATCCGGCGACGGCCATCAAGTCGCTCTCGGCGCCCCGGTCGACACATCGGTCCCTGACGGCCGCCATCTGCCTGCGCGCTATGTTCAACTGTCCTGTCCATGCGCAGATCAATGCGTTAACGGCGCTGGGGCAGAAGGGGATTGGAACGTCTTCGTCGGGTTCTTCAAGTTCCACAGCGCGTCGCAGGCTGTCCTCGTCTACCCCGTGACCGTAGAGGAACGACGCGTTGACCAACATGGCGAGCGCCCGACCGATCAGCGGCGGATAGCCGATCTCCTCCGCGCGGGAAACGGCGTGTCGAGCGTTTTGCAGGGATTCCTCGAACTTGCCCGACATGCCCTGAGCGAACGCCAACGACAACAGTGTCTGGACCAACAGGGCGGGATTGGTTTCGGCATCGTCGAGCGCACGTTCGAGGAGCGCGGCCGCTTCCACGAAAGTGTCGTTGTACATGCAGATGCCGGCCATCAGATTCAGAGCAACTCCGCGCAACAGCCCGGACCGCAGCTCGTCGATCGTCGGCTCCAGCAGCGTGCGTGCCCGGTCGGCGTCGCCGGCCTTGAAGTGGTGTTCGGCCGCGCGGACTCGTCGCGACGGTGAGTTCCCGCCGAGTCCGATTGCCAGTTCCAGCAATTCGGCCGCCGCAGCCGGAGCACCCCGGGCGCGTGCGGCATCGGCCGCAGTATCGAGGGCTTTCAAGGTTTCGGGATCCGCCCGCGATGCAGCCAATGCCATGTGCCTGGCCTTGAGCTCAGGTAGGACCACGACTTCAGACAGTGCCCGGTGCGTGGCCCGGCGTCGCGCCGGGCTGGCGTCGGTGTAGACGCTCTGCGCCAACAACGGGTGGGAGAACTGTACGCGATCGCCGTCAATCGCGATAATGCCCTTGCTTTCGGCCTCTTCGAGGAGCTCCACAGCGTGATCGACGGTGGTGTCGACAACCTGCGCAAGCACTGCGACCTTCGGATTCGCCATGGCGGCCGCCGCGAGCAACACATCGCCTGCTGGTCCCTCGAGACTGCCGATCCGAAGGCGCATCAACTCGGCCAGTGTCGCTGGCAGCGACGGCTGCGCCCTGGTAGAGCCCACATGAATCGCGCGCGCCAATTCGAGTGCGTAAAACGGGTTACCGCCGGAGATTTCGGCGATCCGCACCATCGTCGGACGGGAGAACGACCGCCCCAGCCGCGTCGAAATCAGCGCGTGGAGTCCACCAAGACTAAAGGGCCCCACCCGAATTCGCTCTATGCCTTCGGGTCGGGCCAGATGGAGCCACGTCACTGCCCTTCCGTCGTTCGGATCGCATCGCTCGGTGAGCAGCATCCCGGCGCGGCCACGGAGCCGCCGGGCCGCGTACTCCACGACGGCCTGGCTGGACGGATCGAGCCACTGCACGTCGTCGATGGCGACCAGCACGGACGCGTCCACGGAAAGGCGGTCGATGACGGTGGCGAACGCCGCGGCGACGACGCCTTGATCAGTGGCGGGCCCCTCGCCGCCGGCGCGTAGCAACACCCGGTCGACGGCGATCCGCTGCATGTCCGGCAGTCCCGCCAACACCGCAGGATCGACGTCGCCGATGAGGTCGGCCACTGCCGCATAGGCCAGGACCGACTCCGCCTGCCCGCCACGGGCGCTGAATACGCGGAAGCCACGCTCGCGTGCCTGGTCCACTGCGGCCAGCCACAGAGTGGTCTTCCCGATACCGGCCTCGCCCTCGATGACCAGTCCCGTCGGCTGTAGTTCTGCGGACAGCAAGAAGTCAGCAACCGCCCGAAATTCAGCCGAGCGGCTGATCATCCGCGATCTCTCAGCCCCACCCATAGCAACCAGCAAACGCAGACTACATCAGCTGCCAGCGAAAAGTGGCGACATTGCTACGCACCGCTAGAGCAGCTAGATAACTGAACGGTTGTGGTGTACCCGAATCTGCTGAACCGCAATCAGCGCATCATTGCGGCGTGGGTTCGGGTTCCACGCTACTTCTGGTGCAGGATTTTCCGACCATGGTGGCCAGTGATTCTTCTCTGATCCGCGTGCCGACGTGGGCAGATAGCCGTTGATGCGGGATGTTGGCTCGTTGGCACGTGGTCGTGACGATGTCGGGAGATTGTGCACCGAACACGCCATACAGAACTTCATCCGTGGGTACTGCGAGTGTGACGACCAGCCGGACCGGCGTGCCTTCATCGCTGACGCTCATGGCGGCGATGTCGAGTTTCGCCACGACGTCGTCGACCGATTGTTCGGTCAACTCTGGCAGGTACCACTCGGCCAAGTAGTACCCGACCTCCGGAACGGAGTCCATGAACCGAAGGTAGCGGTGCATCGGTAGCGATGGAATCGGGTGTTTCCCTACAGGTTGGCGACAGGTGAGGATGTGATCGACCGCGACGCTCGCCACCGACTCTGGCGTGACGATGTGTGTTAGCGGTGCCCTGCGCATTCGGCGACGCGGCGCCGGAGGAACTCTCTTGCCGGTCCCGAGCCATTGCGGCCCAGCGCGATGCGGTACCACCTAAGGGCCTCGTCACGCCGGCCTGCACGGCGCAACAGATCGGCGCGGATCGAGGCCACGGTGTTCGACCGGGCCAGCCTGGGGTCGTCGGCCACCTCGTCCAGCGCCGCCAGGCCGGCGGTGAACCCGTCGCGGAAGCCGATCGCCAGCGCGCGGTTGGCCCGAGCAACGGGGGAGCGAGTGTCCTCGATCAGCCGGTCATAGGCCAGGCAGATCGCCGACCAGTCGGTCTGTTGCCAGCTCGGCGCCGTCGCGTGCAGCGCCGCGATCACCGCCTGTGGCAGGTAGGGGCCTTTCGCGCCGGCGGCCCGCTGAAGCCGGTCCAGCCCCCGCGCGATTCGGCCTCGGTCCCATCGGGTGCGATCCTGCTCATCGAGCGGTACCAGCGCACCGTCGGCGTCGACGCGCGTCTGGCGTCGCGAGTCATGCAGCAGAACAAGCGCGGCCAGCGCCTGCGCATCGCGGTCGTCAGGCATCAACGAGCACACTTCACCGGCCAGGCGCACGCCCTCATCGCACAGCTCGTCGCGGATGGCCGACGGTCCTGCCGTCGACCAGTAGCCCTCGGTGAACACCGAGTAGATACACGCCAGCACATGCGGTGTGCGTTCCGGGAGGAGGTCGGCGGGCGGCACCCGTAGCGGGATGTTGGCGTGCCGGATTTTGTTCTTGGCGCGGGTGATCCGCTGACCGACAGCGGATTCCGACTGCAACAGTGCCCGCGCGATCTCGGCGACGGTCAGCCCCGAGATCAACCGCAGCGTCAGCGCCAGCTGTGAGGTCGGGTCGAGCGCGGGGTGCGCGCAGGTGAACATCATCCGCAGTTCGTCATCGCGCACGGGATCCACGTCGACGCGATCGGTACGCGCTCGGATGTCGTCCACCACGGCCGCGAGTTCCTTTCCCGGGCGGACGGATTCGCGTCGCAACCGATCAAGGGCGCGATTGCGGGCAACCGCCACGATCCATCCGCCGGCGTTGTCGGGCACGCCGTCGCGCGGCCAGGCGCGTAACGCCTCAGTGAAGGCCTCCTGGACGGCGTCTTCGGCGACCGTGAAGTCGCCGGACCAGCGGGCAAGCGCCGCGACGGCCGGGCCCCATTCGCGCCGAAAGACGCCGTCCAGGTTGGTCATTGAAGCGGCTAGAGCCCAGAGATGCCCATGAGTTGCCGCAGCTGGACGGTCGTCGCCGGAATCATCGACGCGACCTTGACGGCCTCGTCGCGGTCGCTTACGTCGATGAAGTAGAAGCCGTTCGCCACCTCGGCACCCTCGATATACGGGCCATCGGTCAGCAGGATCTGATCGTCGCGCACCCGAACGGTCGTCGCCGTCGCGGGCGGGTGCAGGGCCGCGCCGCCGTTGGTGCGATCGCCCGCTGCGGCACCGAACCTCTGATGCTGCGCAATGCCAGCGTCCCATTCCGGGGTGCCGGGTGCGTGGGCGTTGGCCGGCGGCTCGAGCAGCAGCGCCAGCCAACTGCTGCCCAAGGGCTTGCTCGGCGGGAAGTACTCGACGATCGGCCAGACTTCGACCGCACCGTACTTCGCGGCGGGGATGTCGCGGGCGAGTGCCAGTGCCTCGTCGAGGTTTTCGGCCTCGAACACGTAGTAGCCGCCGGCCACCTCTGCGCCTTCTGGAAAGGGGCCGTCCGTGATGGTCGGCGCGTCGGGCCCACCGGTGATCCGCGCACCGGTCGCCGACGGGGTAAGCGCGTCGCCGGCCCGGATCGCCGTCGCGGCCTTGGCATGGAACGCCTCGTAGGCCGCCATCTCGGCGGCATGTGCGTCGGGGTCCGGCGCCGACGTGGGCTCCGGGCCGAGCAGCAGGGCGAAGTAGTGCATGGTGGTCACCTTCCGGAAGTGAGCGGAAACCCTTGTGCTCCACTCTCTACCCCTCCGACGAACGGCACCGCGCGAATCCGACAGCCGCAGCGAACTTTGCGGAATCAACTTCCTTATTCCGCCGACCGCTTTCCCGCCGTTGTGTGATCGTTGACGCATGCGTAAAACGGCACGGTCAATTGTTCTCGCTTTTCTGACGCTGCTGAGTGCGGTCGTCCTCGGTGTAACGACGATCCTCACGTCGGCGGGCCTTTCGCTTGCCGAGACGACCGCGACAGCGCTGATCATGGGTGGATCCGGCACGCCAGATCCGGACAAAGAGGTGGGCTACGTGCCGAACGTCTCGAGCTACTACATCTTCCCGAATTCGGCATGCCAACCCGACAACTGCACGCTCAAGTCGATCGTCACCCCCGAAGAGGCCTGGCCGCTGTACGGCGGCCTGACTGCGCGGACGTGGAAACAGTCGATTCTGGACGGTGTCGAGATCTACGACGCGGCCGTGAGGGATCAATTGCAAACCGACGACGCCAACGTCGTGATGTTCGGATACTCCCAGAGCGGTGCCATTCTCGCGATCGAAAAGCGCGGCTTGGCGGACGACCCCACCATCCCGCAGGACAGGCTTCAGATCGTGGTCATCGGCAATGTGTCGCGGCCCAACGGCGGCCTCAATGGACGCCTACCCGGTGTGACGATTCCGATCGTCGAGTTTCCGTTCGGCCCTACCATGCCGACCGACACCGGCATCGAGACCACTGACATCGCCCTGAAGTGGGACATCATCGCGGACGCGCCGCTTTATCCGGGCAATGGTCTGGCACTGCTGAATGCTTTCATCGGCGGCCCTGGCTTCGGAATTAACCACGGCACGTATCCCAATCCCGAAGGCGTGCCCCCCACCGGCCTGGTGGGTGGGTACACGCAGACGGAGTGGCAGGCAATCATGGACGACCCACAGTGGTTTGCCGAGAACCGCCCCGACCTCGTCACCGTGCAGCCGAGGGGCGCGGGCAGCGACACGACCTACATCACGGTCACGCCGAAGGTTCTGCCGCTGGTGGTGCCGCTGCATACCCTCGGTTTGGGCTTTTTGGCCGATCTGATCGAGCCCGCGCTGCGGGTGATCATCGAGGAAACCGGGTACGACCGAAGCATTCCGTACGGCCAACCGACCCCGTTCCGGCTGTTCCCGGTCTTCGACCCGATCAAGCTGGCCCTTGACGTCATCGCCGCGATCCCCCAGGGGATTCAGCAAGCACTGAACGGCGGCCCTCCGCCGTTGGTCGGGCCGAATGGGCCGATCACGGATTCCTCGACGGTGTCGTCGTTCGACAGTCAGGCATTGGCAGGTCCTACGACGACGGGCGTCGATACGCTTTCGAAGAAATCAGCGCCCACGTCGGCCCTGACCCTGGACAAGCAGGACAACCAGGTGGACGCGCAGGACCCGGACGTCGAGGAGAAGTCGTCGCTATCCGGCGGGTCGACGCCACCCACGGCGGACGAGCCCGAGACGCCGACTCCGGCCGATCCGCCCGCGACTAAGTCCGACGACCCGAACCCGCGAGCCGCAGTTAAGAAGGCCGACGACAAGAAGGCCGACGACAAGAAGGCCGACGACAAGAAGGCCGACGACAAGAAGGCCGACGAGAAGAAGGCCGACGGAGCGACGAAGGTACCCACAAGAAGGCCGACGAGAAGAAGGCCGACGAGAAGAAGGCGGACGACAAGAGGAACGACGAGAAGAAGAACGATACCCATAAGAAGGATGCCGATTCGGCCAAGGCCGCGGCCTGACCGAATAAGCAAATCCCCCGTCACACCTGGGGTGGTGGCGGGGGATTTCCTTTGGTGTGCAGCTATGCGACCGCGCCCGGCTTCAGGTATGTCACCAGGCTGACGTCGATGGCTTCGTCGACGAAGTAGTACTGGCAGCCCGTCAGGTACTTCATGTACCGGTGGTAGTTTTCCTCGTCGGTGGCCGCGATCGCCTCGTCCTTGTGCTGCTCGAGTCGGCTGGCCCAGATGCCGAGCGTCTTGATGTAGTGGTTGCGCAACGACAACGTCTCGGGCACCACGAAGCCCGCCTTCTCGCCATGGTCGATCATCATCTGGGTGGTCGGGACCCGGCCGCCGGGGAAGATCTCGGTGATGATGAACTTGGCGAACCGGGCCAGTTCGAAGGTCAGCTTCTTGCCGCGCTCGGCGAGGTCGTATGGGTGATAGCCGACGCTGCTCTGAATCGTCATCCGGCCGTCGTCGGGCAGGATGTCGAAGCAGGTCTTGAAGAAGTCGTCCCAGCGATCTCTGCCGAAGTGCTCGAAGGCCTCGATGGACACGATCCGGTCGACGGGGCTGTGGAACTGCTCCCAGCCCTCGAGCCGCACGTCATAGGTGCGGTCGCTGTCGGCCTTGGCCAGCAGTTGTTCGCAGTAGGCCTGCTGGTTCTTGGACAGCGTGAGGCCGATGACGTTGACGTCGTACTTCTCCATCGCGCGCTGCAACGTCAGGCCCCAGCCGCAACCGACCTCGAGCAGCGTCATCCCAGGCTTGAGATCGAGCCGGTCGAGGTGCTGGTCGACGTTGGCGACCTGCGCCTCCGACAACGTGGCGTTCGGGCCGGTGAAGTACGCGCAGCTGTACTTGCGTGTCGGGTCCTGAAACACACCGAAGAAGTCGTCCGACAGGTCGTAATGAGCCTGGATGTCCTCAAAGTGGGGGCGCATATCCTTCGTGCCGGTTGAGTTATCAGACATGTTTTCCCTGGTAGGCCTTTCTCGGTGATGCGGTGGCGTTGCGGCCAGCAGCCCATCACGTATGTGTGGTGCTGCGACCGTACCCCGGCACGGTCCGTCGACGTGCGAACACGCGTCTCAAGCGGTAAACCATAGCGTTTAGCAGGGGCAGGACTCCAATTAGGCGCTACTTCTGCAGCGTGAACTGATTGACGTCGATATAGCCCTTCCGGAACATGTCCGCGCATCCAGTCAGGTATCTCATGTACCGCTGGTAGACCTCTTCGGACTGGACGGCGATCGCCTCGTCGCGCTGCGCTTCCAGCGCCTGCGCCCAGGTTTCCAGGGTCCGGGCGTAGTGCGACCGCAGCGACTGGATGCGGGCGATCGTGAAGCCCGCGGGCGTCGCCTGCTCCTCGACGGCCTCGATCGTCGGCAGGTGCCCGCCGGGGAAGATCTCCTTCGAGATGAAGCTGGCGAACCGCGCGTCATCCATCGTCAGCGGTATGTCCCGCTCCTTGAGCTCCGCCAGCGTCAACCTGGTGATGGTGTGCAGGAGCATGACGCCGTCCTCGGGCAGCGCGCGGGACGCCATCGCGAAGAAGTCGTCGTGACGGTCGTGACCGAAGTGCTCGAAGGCGCCGATCGAGACGATCCGGTCGACCGGCTCGTCGAACTGCTCCCAACCCTCCAACAGCACCCGCATGGACCGCGGACTGCCCAGAGCCGCCAACGCCTTCTCGGCGTGGTCATGCTGATTCTCCGAAAGCGTCAGCCCGACGACATTGACGTCGTAGCGTTCGACGGCCCGCCGGATGGTCGCGCCCCAGCCGCACCCGATGTCGAGCAATGTCATGCCGGGCTGCAGGCCCAGCTTGCCCAGCCGAGCGTCATGTCGTCGCGTTCGAAGTAGGCGCAGCTGTAGGTCTGCGTCGAATCCAGAAACAGCCGATAGAAGTCATCCGATAGGTCGTAATGCGACTGCACATCCTCGAAACGAGGAGTGAGGTCGGCCATGAAGCGTCCGCCTTCCGGGTGGCGCCGATGCTGCGAGGGGATGCTACGCCCCGGAACCGGGTGCTCCCTGGGACGTCTACTTGGCCAGCGTGAACTGGTGGACGTCGATGTAGCCCATGCGGAAGCCCCTGGCACAGCCGGTGAGGTAGTGCATGTAGCGGTCGTAGACCTCTTCCGACTGCACCGCGATGGCCTCGTCCCTGTGCGCCTCCAGTGCCGCGGCCCAGGTGTCCAGGGTCCGGGCGTAATGCAGCTGCAGCGACTGGGTGCGGGTCAGCCTGAAGCCCGCCGGTGTCGCATATTCCTCGACCTTCTCGATCGACGGCAGCCGGCCGCCGGGGAAGATCTCGGTGAGGATGAACTTGACGAACCGAGCCACCTCGAACGTCAACGGAATCTTGCGTTCCGCCATCTGCGGCAGCGTTAGCGCGGTGATGGTGTGCAGCAACATCACTCCGTCATCGGGCAGCGCCGCGTAGGCCATCTTGAAGAATTCTTCGTAGCGGTCGAAACCGAAATGCTCGAACGCGCCGATCGAGACGATCCGGTCGACCGACTCGTCGAACTGCTCCCAGCCTTCCAGCAGCACCCGCTTGCCGCGTGGACTGTCAGAATCGGCGAAAAGCCTTTCCACATGGGCCTTTTGGTTCTCGCTGAGGGTCAGGCCGACGACGTTGACATCGTATTTCTCGATGGCCCGCATCATCGTCGAGCCCCAGCCGCAGCCGACGTCGAGCAACGTCATGCCTGGTTCCAGGCCGAGTTTGCCGAGCGCCAGGTCGATCTTGGCGGTCTGCGCCTCTTCCAGCGTCATGTCGTCACGTTCGAAATACGCGCAGCTGTAGGTCTGAGTGGGATCCAGCCACAGCCCGAAGAACTCGTCGGACAGGTCGTAATGGGCCTGGACGTCCGCGAAGTGGGGCTTCAATTTGGCCGGTCGAGCCATTTTCGGTGCCTTTCTGGCTGTTCAGAGCCCTGCCGGCGTCGCCGTTGACTTGCAAGCCCTGAAGCAGTCAACTTCGCATGCTACGCGGCCATTGCGATAGCTAACGACTCGAGACGCTCAGCCGCAGGTCCTACCCGGTCTCGGCGAAATTGGTCTTGAGTTCCCCCACGATGTCGTCCCACAACTCGCGGGGCAACTCATGGCCCATGCCGTCGAACAGCACCAGCCGGGCACCCCTGATGGCGCGCGCGATCGCGCGTCCGCCGAACGGCCGCATCAGCTTGTCGGCCTTTCCGTGGATCACCACGGTCGGGACGTTGATCTGCCGGTTGTAGCCGAGCAAGCTGCCGGAACCCAGGACCGCGGCGAAATGACGGCCGACCCCCGCCGGATAGTAGGCGCGGTCGTAGCCCTCGATGGCCTCGGCGCGGATCCGGTCCTCGGGTGCCGGATAGCCCGGGCTTCCGATGATCCTGCTGACGCGGACCGCGTTCTCAATGATCGCCTCGCGGGTGGCGTCCTTCGGCCGCTGCAGGATGGCCAGCAGTTGCTTGGGTCCTGGTGGCGGAAGCAGCGGCTGATTGTTGCTCGAGAAGATGATCGCGAGTGTCTTGGTGCGTACCTTGTGCCGGGCCGCGAAGACCTGAGCGATCATGCCGCCCATCGACGCGCCGACGATGTGGGCTGTGTCGATCCTCAGGTGATCGAGCAGCGCGGCAGCGTCGTCGGCCACGTCCTCCAGGGTGTAGACCGCCGGGCTGCGCAGGCCGAGAAACGAGCGGACCATCCGCGGCGCCAGCGGCGCGCCGGTGTGGCGGCCGGTCACCTTCGTCGACAGGCCGACGTCGCGGTTGTCGTAGCGGATGACGCGCAGGCCCTGGTCGACGAGCTTCTCGCAGAACTCGGGGCGCCACAACAACAATTGCGCTCCGAGACCCATGATGAGTAGGACGGCCGGGTTGTTGGGATCGCCCATGTCCTCGTAGTAGATGTCAATCGGGTTAGCAGAGTCGCCCGACTTGGCCGAGCCGGTACGGATCTCCACTACGCCTCGACCTCTTCGGTGTGCTCGCGGCTGACCTCGACCATGAAGTTGGCGAAGTATCCGGTCAGCTGCGGGTCGGACATCATCTGCCACTTGGGCGCCAGTAACTTCATGTAGCGCTCAACGTAGAGGAACTGCTTGCCGATCAGCACCAGCTCGCGCGGCAGCTTGACGTCGTAGGCGTCGGCCAGCGTGGAGAGCTGCTTGCCGATCTCGGCGTAGCTCATATCGCTCAGCGTCGACATGGTCAGCGGGGTGGCGAACTTCTCCAGATCCTTGGCGGCCTGATCCTCGGGCTTTACGGTGCCGACCGCGCCCATCAGTACCACGATCTTGCCCGCCGCGGCGTGGTCCTTCGTGACCAGCAGCGCATACACCAACTCCCTCAACAGCCAGCGCGTGCGGGGATCGATGCGGCCCATGATGCCGAAGTCGAAGAACACGATCTTGCCGTCGGGATCGACGTAGAGGTTCCCCGCGTGCAGGTCGCCGTGGAACAGGCCGTGGCGCAGGCCGCCCTCGAAGACGCTGAACAGCAGCGCCTTCACCAGCTCTGTGCCGTCGAAGCCGGCCTTGCGGACGGCGGCGGCGTCGTCGATGCGGATGCCCTGGACGCGTTCCATCGTCAGCACCCGCTCGGAAGTCAGGTCCCAGTAGACCTGGGGGACCCGGATGTTGGCGCCCAGCGGGGAGGCGTGCATGTGCGACACCCACGCGTCCATCGACTGCGCCTCGAGCCGGAAGTCGAGCTCCTCGGCAAGGTTTTCGGCGAAGTCGGCGACGACGTCTTGGGCGGACAGGCGCCGGCCCAGCTTGGCCAGCTCGACGATCTGCGCGCCTCGCTTGAGGATCTGAAGGTCGGCGGCGACGCGGCGGCGGATGCCGGGCCGCTGAATCTTGACGACCACCTCCTCGCCGCTGTGCAGGGTCGCGTAGTGCACCTGGGCGATCGACGCGGACGCGAACGGTGTCGCGTCGAACGTGGCGAACAGGTTTGACGGCTCTTCGCCGAGCTCTTCGCGGACCAGCTTGTGCACTTCGGCTTCGTCGGCCGGTGGGACCGCGTCGAGCAGACTGCGGAACTCGCGGCTCATCGATTCGCCGAATGCGCCCGGGCTGGACGCAATGATCTGGCCGAACTTGACGTAGGTGGGTCCGAGATCGGAGAACGTCTTTGGGATCTGCTTGATGATCTTCTGCTGCAGCGAGCCCTTACCGGCGAGCGTGGTGACGACCCGTGCGCCGGTGCGGGTTATCTGCCAACCCGTCGCGCCGATGCGGGCGGCCTCGACCGGTAACGGCACCCGGTCCAGCTTGGCTACCTCGCGGTGCTTAGTCGTACTCATCCTTGCAGTGTCTCAAAGACCCGGTTGATGCTCCGAATCTGTGTGCACGGGGTCACAGTGCGGCGGCGTTCGGCCGCGAACTTGTTTGGCTACGCCTGCGTGCGCGAGAGTGCGGTTCCTGACGAAAATCTCGCTTGGATTCCGTCACAACCCGCACTCTCGGCGTTGATCACACCATCGGGCTGATGCGCTCCGGCACCCCGAGCAGCTCTTTCCCGAAGACCTCGTAGCCCACGACCGCGTTCAAGCCGGCATGGCGCGCCGCGGTGTTCGCATCCCGCCAGTACTGCTGCATCAGACTGGTCTCGGCGAAAGTGGCGGCACCGTGGACGTTCACCAGGATGTGGATGGCGTCGAGCACCTGCTGCGCCGTGTAGCCGACCTGGGCCCGCGCCCGGGCTCGGAGCCCGTAGTCCAGGTCGTGTCCATTGGCGGCGGCGCTGTCCAGGTCGTCGGCGGCGCGGTATGCATGCAACTGGGCGGTTTGTAGCTTCAGCGCCGCTTCGGCAACTTGGACCTGCACCCCGACCGAATCGCTTTGCCGGGCAAAGAATGTGTGGTGCATGGACTTCGACGGCGCTTTGTCGATGGTCAGCGCCAGCGCGGCGCGCCCCAACCCCAGCAGCGTGCCGATCAGCGCGAGCGTTCCGACCTGCGCGAACGGCAGCCGGTGCATCGGCTCGTCGCTGGTTGCGGACCCCTCGCTCAGTTCGGTCACGGCGATCAACCGGTGCTCCGGAACGAACACGTTCTCGGCGACATACGTATTGCTCCCGGTGCCACGCATACCCACAGTGCGCCAGGTGTCTTCTAGCTGCAGCTGCGCGGCCGGGACGAGGCAGAAGTACGCCTCGGGCGGTTGGCCCGGATCGTCGGTCACCGTCGCTACGAGGGCGGCCCACGTGGCATGCGGCGACCCCGATGCGTACCCCCAGCGCCCGGTCAAGCGCAGGCCACCTTGCTCGCGGCGGGCCTCGCATGACATGCCGCTGCCTGCGATACGCGCGTCGGCGTCGGCGCCGAAAATCTCCTCCTGCAACTGTTGCGAACCGCGAGCGGTCGCCCACGCGCCGGTGGACGCGATCCCTACCACCCAAGCAGCTGAGCCGTCGGCCTCGGCGAGGGTTTCGGTGATCTGAAGAATCGTCCGAAGATCGACCGGATAGCCGCCGAATCTGCGTGGCTTGTTCAGCCGGAAGAAACCGGCGCCGCTGAGTGCATCGATCGCGTCGTCCGTCTGTCTGCGCTGAATATCGCTGTCGGCCAACCGCTTTCCTAGTAGTCGCTGGATCTTTACCGCACTGTCCACCAGCTCTGTACGCGTCGGCTGGGAGTTCCGCTCGGTTATCGTTGTCATGCTCGGGACAACCCGTTCGAGCGGCAGAGGGTTCAAACTCGGGGAAGTGACGCGCGTCACATCACCCCGTTGCGAAGTTCTCCGTCAGCGCCTCGACGACCGGCCGCCAGACAGGTTCGGGCAGGTCGTGGCCCATGCCATCGACGACGACGTAGCGGGCGCCGTCGATGACGCGCGCTACGTTGCGACCGTTCCGGGGCCGCACCATTGGATCCTCCGAGCCGTGGATGACGACCGTCGGCGCGGTGATGCGGCGTGTGTAGCGCTGCAGGCTGCCAGTGCCAAGGATCGCGTCGAACTGGCGCAGCATGCCTTGTGGGTAGTGGCTGCGGGCAGTCAGTTCGTCGACACGGCGGCGCAACTGGTCAACGGGCGGAAGGAAATTCGGGCCGTTGATGATCGAGATGTTGCGGACCTCGTACGCCAGCTTCTCTTCGGTCGGCGCGTCTTTCGCGGGTGCGCCGAACGCCAACCTGATCACCTTCCACCGCGGCACCGATGAGAATGGCCTGCCCGCGCTTGTCATGACGAGGCCAAGCGACAGGATCCGGTCGGGGTGGCGGCCTGCCAGCACCTGCGCGATCATCCCGCCCATCGACGCACCGACGACGTGTGCGCGTTCGATCCCGAGATGGTCGAGGAGTCCCCGCACGTCGTCGGCGAGGTCGACGAGTGTGTAGGGCACCGCGCTGGTCCGGCCGACCAGGTAGCGCAGTACCCGTGGATAGACCGAACCTTTCGCGCGCCTGCCGTGCATCTTCGTGGACAGTCCGGTGTCGCGGTGGTCGAACCGGATCACCCGGTATCCGTGCTTGAACAGCTGCCCACAGAACCCGTCGGGCCACATCGGCAGCTGCGCGCCGACACCCATGATCAGCAGGACTGGCGGGTCGGCCGGGTCGCCGAGGTCTTCGTAGAAGATCTCGACGTCCCCGCAGACCGCCGTCCCGCTTCGGGTTTGCACCTTATCTGTCTACGCCGAGCGCACGGATGTTGAACGCGTTCGTCGAGTAATGCCGTAAACAACCGTGCGGTCGATGACCAGTCAGCGTGGGAATCCCGCCTCTCGATGTCCTCGGCGTGCCTGGCGGGATCCGTCCAGTGATGCTCCCCGGCGTATTCCGCGCCCACCATCCACTCTGGCCAACCCATATCAATGCGCCTGGCCACGCGGCCCCAATCATTGGTCACCGGGATCTGCGTCACGGGCCGCGGCAGTCCTGATCGCACGAGCAACAGCCGCAGGCGGGTCTCCTGCGGAGACTCTGCACCCGCGTCCGCGAGGTCCAGAGCAGTACGTAACTGCCCAATACCACGTGCTCCGGGGTAGCGGATTGCGAGCGACTCGACTTGCGAGATCAACGCTTTCGTCGCATTGAGCAATGCGTCGATGCGAATAACGGCGGTTTCCAACGGCAACCGCCGTCCCAGGTCGTATGCAGTTCTGGCGGGTGTAGTGCAGTTGATGCAGTCGACGGCGCAGACCTCGTCGTGGCGAATCTCCCCGCTGCGCACCTGTGGATAACTCTCGCTGAGCGCACGCTTGTTAACGCAAACGCGAGAAGCAGTGTTAACAAGCGTGCGCTCGACGAGCTGGCTAGCTCACCCCAGCCGGCCTCCAGCGCTTGATGAAGTCGGTCTCCGGCCACTCCTCGTTCGCGGCCATCAACTCGTACATCGTTGCGCCGTCGACGGATTCGCGAATGATGTCGCCGTGCCCGGCGTGCCGGGTCAGCTCTTCGATGAGATGCAGCGCAACCCAGCGCACGGTCCAGTTGTCGATGTCTTGCGGAAACCACGGCACGTCATGCGGCACCGGCACCGGCGTTTCCCAGTCGGCCTCGGCGAACAGCCGTAGCGTCTCCTCGTTCTGCTTGCACAGGCCCTGCAACAGTTCCTCGAGGGTCTCGTCGTCGCGCATCACGTACTGGTCGGCGTACTCGGCCATGATTTCTTCCATCGGCCGCTCGTCTTTCGGCGGGAAGTCGGGGGCCGCCGCGACGCGGTCCATCCATCCTCGCTGCACCCCGGTGGCGTGCTTGATCAGGCCGCCGAGCGACAGGGAACTGACCGACGGTTTCGAGCGGGCTTGCTCATCGGTCAGGCCGTAGGCCACTGCGAAGAACGCGTCCTGGTTGAACCGCAGGAACTCGAGCAATGTCTGGCGCTCGCTGGAGGCGGGCGGTGGCATTCCGGGCATTGTCAGTTGCCTTTCTTGGTTGTGGTGCGTGCGTAAAGATCTCGGATACAGGCGATTTCGGCGCCGTGGTGGATGACCTCCCGGTTGATGTGCAGGATAAGTTCCGACATCGCGTAGTCGGCCCACGGGCCTTCGTTGGGGCCGATGGGCTGTCCTAGAGACTCCGCGTCGACGCCGCGTACCCCGGTGATCCAGTTCGCATATGCGGCGTCGAGCTGCTGCAGCGCCGTCTTTGCGTCGGTGGCGTAGTTCCAGGACTGGTAGCTCGCCTCGGGCCCGCCGAAGTGGAAGTGGTTGCGCATGGCCAGCACGCCGACGATGACGTGGGCCATACGCCACGCGATGGTCGTGAACGGGACCGGCTGCGGCTCCGGGTAGGTGAAGTCGATCGAGCCGTCGGGATGAACCGTCCAGCAGTCCGGCACCGGCCGCCAGAAGTACTCCTCGTCGGTCAGGTCGTCCAGCCGGGGACGCAGCTGATTCGTCCAGTGGTAGTCGAGTTGGTCGGCCAATTGGGTGGTCCAGTCGCTCATGACTTCAGCCTGACACGCATAGCGGACAGTTTCTGTCCTATGAATGTGTCAGGGTGATTGTGTGTCGGAAACGACGAGCCGTGTGCTGCAGCTGCTCGGGTTGCTGCAATCGCGGCGGGTGTGGACGGGTGAGGAGCTGGCGGAGCGGCTGGCCGTAACGACTCGCAGCCTGCGACGCGACGTCGAACGGCTGCGTGACCTCGGCTATCCGGTGCACGCCAGCAAGGGCCACGGCGGCGGGTATCAGCTGGGCGCCGGCGCTGCGCTGCCGCCGTTGCTGCTCGAACCCGACGAGGCGGTCGCGATGGCGGTGTGCCTGCGGCTGGCAGCGGGCGGCAGCGTGGCAGGCGTCGGCGAATCGGCGCTGCGCGCGCTGAGCAAGCTCGACCAGGTGATGCCCGCGCGGCTTCGGTCGCAGGTGGCCGCCGTGCACGACGCCACAGTGACCCTGCCGAACTATTCGGACTCACCCGTCGAACCCGACGTGCTAATGACGCTGGCGCGGGCCTGCCGCGACCACGAGCACGTCACCACGGGGTACGTCGACCGGGCCGGCAGCGGAACCCAGCGGCGGCTGGAGCCGTATCAGCTGGTGACGACGGGCAGGCGCTGGTATCTGCTGGCCTACGACCGCGACCGGCAGGACTGGCGCAGCCTGCGGCTGGACCGGATGGCCGACGTTCGCGCGCTCGGCAGCACGTTCGTCGCCCGTGATGCGCCGGACGCGGCGGCCTATGTGCAACGGTCGATCAGCGCGTCGCCCTACCGCTACGTCGCGCGGGTGCGGTATCAGGCGCCCGAACACCTTGTGGCCCAGCACTTCTCCTCGGCGTCGGTCACCATCGAGGCGGACGGCCCCGATGCCTGCATCGTCACCGCCGGCGCCGATGATCCGGAACGAATTGTCTTCTATTTCGCGACCGTCGGCTGCGACTTCGAGGTGCTCGAGCCGCGGGAGGTGGTGCGGGCGGTGGGTTCGCTCGCCGAGCGGCTGCGCCGCGCGGCGGGTTAGACGGTAATACCCAGGCGGTCGGTGAGGAACAGGAACGCCGCGGCGAAATCGTTGTCGGCGGTGTCGCTACGGACCCGGTCCCAGTTCACCTGCTCACGCACGGCGCGCACGCCTGGCAGCAGGGCCGCGAAATCGCAGTGATGCTCGTTGAGCGACGACAGTTTCTCGGTCACCACGAGCGTCGGCGGCAGCACCGGCATCGCGATTGCGAGCACCTCGACTACGTCGGCGCCGCGGATCGTCGCGGTGTTGACGGGCACATTGTTGAGCCGATGCAGCATGTCCACAACAACACCCCCGGTGCAGGCCTTGAACAGCCAGTCTTCCGGCGTGCGATCGATCCGGAAGCCGGCCTCCTCGAGTGTCTTGGCCGCCGTGTCGGCGTCCTCCTCGGCGACGACGAAGTCCACGTCGTGCACGGGTTCTGGACCACCGTGTACCCACAACGCATAGCTGCCCGCAAGGGCGAACTCGGGCCCTTGCGCCTTGAGCGCCGACGCGGCTCGCCGCAGCGCGTCGCGCAGCTGATCGTTTCGTGCAAGCACATTGGAACGACCTGACGGCGGTCGCCGCGGAAGCCATGGGCGCGGTCAGCCACCGGTTCGTGGCGGCGATCAGCGGCACCCCGGGGGCGACGTGGATGGCGGCCACCGGGCGGGAACAGCCGGGCACCGCCGCCTACGGCATCGCGCTGCTGTCGCGATTTCTCGCGTCGACGTGGCAGGTGGTGCGGCTGCCCCGGATTCCGATGCGGTTCCCGATGTACCTGCCCGGGCCGCGCCGTGTGCAGGTTGTGCATGAGGAGCCCAGGGCAGCGATGGTCGCCCAACTCGACACCGCGCTCGGGCCGCTGACCGTCGCGAACACCCACCTGTCGTTCGTGCCCGGCTGGAACCGGGCGCAGCTGCGGCGACTGGTCCGAGACCTGCGCGGCTTCCCGGGCCCACGAGTGCTGATGGGCGATCTCAATATGACCCCGCCGACGCCGAGCCGCTGGACGCGAATGCGATCGCTCGGTGAGGCACCGACGTTCCCGGCCGACGAGCCCGGCCATCAGCTGGACTACATCCTGACCGACGACCCCAGCCTGCGGGTTGAGGCATGCTCGGCGCCGCGGTTGCCGGTCTCGGACCATCGGGCGTTTGTCATCGACATTTCGAGAGCGTGAGGCCGTGGATAAGCGCTGCCCGGATGGCATCGCGGCCCATACGATGGTGGCGTGGCCACACTGGAAGACCTCGAAGCGCGCATCGCGGCGCTTGAAGCTTCCCAGGCTGATTACCGTGCGGTTCTGGCAGCGGTAAATGCATTGGGCGCCAACCAGCGGGACCACGCGCTCGGTCTTGCGGCGGTCAAGACAGGGCTAGCGGCAGTCGAGGCAAGGCTCGGGGTAGTCGAGACAGGGCTGGACGACTTTCGCACCGAGACGCGAGCCACGTTCCGCTCCGTCGACGAGCAGCTCGCCGAGATCAAGGATCTGATTGTTGGCCGTCGCAACGGTCTGTAACGCATTCAGTTGAACCACTCGACGCCGTAGTGTTCTTGGGGTGCACGTCATCTCCGCGGAGTCGACGGAGCTCTTTGTTGGGCCGCCTGACGCGCCCTTGCAGCTGGTGCGCGTGAGCTACGCCGGCTGTCCCGCGTCGGCGCCGATCCATATCGAGGGCGACGGCCTTTCGGGAGAGGCAACGGCCCAGCCAGGCGACGGCACGGTCGACGTGCCGGTGGCGGTGACCGATCCGGTCGTCGGGCAGCAGCGAGCGGCGCGCGTCGTCACCGGAGACACCCGCACGCCTTTCGTGTTCACCATCGCCGAGCCAGGCTGGACGATGTACATGATCAGCCACTTCCACTACGACCCGGTGTGGTGGAACACCCAGGCCGCCTACACCAGTGTGTGGAGCGAGGATCCGCCAGGACGGGCCCGCCAGACCAATGGGTTCCAGCTGGTGGCCGCCCACCTCGAAATGGCCCGCCGCGCGCCGGAGTACAAGTTCGTGTTGGCCGAGGTGGACTACCTCAAGCCGTATTGGGACACCCATCCCGAAGACCGTGCCGACCTGCGCCGGTTCATCGCCGACGGCCGGGTCGAGGTGATGGGCGGCGCCTACAACGAGCCGAACACCAACCTGACGAGCCCGGAGACCACGATCCGAAACTTCGTGCACGGCATGGGCTTTCAGCGCGACGTGCTCGGCGCCGACCCGGCCACCGCCTGGCAGCTCGACGTGTTCGGGCACGACCCGCAGTTCCCCGGCATGGCGGCCGATGCCGGGCTGACCTCCAGCTCGTGGGCCCGCGGCCCGCACCACCAGTGGGGCCCTATGCATCAACAGGGCGATCCGGAGCGGATGCAGTTCAGCAGCGAGTTCGAATGGATCGCCCCGTCCGGACGCGGCCTGCTGACGCACTACATGCCTGCGCACTATTCGGCGGGGTGGTGGATGGACTCGGCCGCAACGCTTGAAGAGGCCGAGAGCGCGACGTTCGAGTTGTTCGCGTCACTGAAGAAGGTGGCGCTGACGCGCAACGTGCTGCTGCCGGTCGGCACCGACTACACGCCGCCGAACAAGTGGGTCACAGAGATTCACCGCGATTGGAATGCGCGCTACACGTGGCCGAGGTTCGTGTGCGCGCTACCCAAGGAGTTCTTCGCCGCGGTGCGCGACGAGCTTTCCGAACGCGGTGTCGACGCCTCGCCGCAGACCCGGGACATGAACCCGATCTACACCGGCAAGGACGTGTCGTACATCGACACCAAACAGGCCAACCGCGCCGCCGAGCACGCGGTGCTCGACGCCGAGAAGTTCGCGGTGTTCGCAGGCCTGCTGGGCGGCGCCACCTATCCGCAGGCCGCGCTGGCCAAGGCGTGGGTGCAGCTCGCATACGGCGCCCACCACGACGCGATCACCGGCTCTGAATCCGACCAGGTGTACCTCGATCTGCTAACCGGCTGGCGCGACGCGTGGGAACTCGGCCGGACGACGCGCGACACCGCGCTCGCGTTGCTATCCAGCGCCGTCGACAGTTCGGTCGTGGTGTGGAATGCGTTGGCGCACAAGCGTACGGATATCGTCACGGCCCGGTTTGATCAGGCCATCGGCGCCGGGGTTCGGGTGTTCGACTCCGACGGCGCCGAGTTGCATGCGCACGTGGAACACGGCGGACGGTCGGTCAGTTGGTTGGTACGCGACGTGCCGTCGCTCGGCTGGCAGTCGTACCGTTTTTCCGCGACGGATACCGCGTCGGGCTGGGAGCCGTTGGACGGCAATCAGATTGCCAACGACCATTACCGCCTGCGGGTGGACCCGGCGCGCGGCGGCGGGGTGAGCTCACTGGTCGAGACCGCATCCGGTCGCGAGCTGATCGCCGACGGCAAGGTCGGCAATGAGCTGGCCGTCTACGACGAGTACCCTGCGCACCCGGAGGCCGGCGAGGGCCCGTGGCATCTGCTGCCCAAGGGGCCCGTCGTCAGCTCGTCGACGGATACCGCTGCGGTCGATGCGTTCCGCGGGCCACTGGGTGAGCGGGTGATCGTCCGCGGCCGCATCGATGATGTGCTGCGCTACACGCAGATTCTCACACTGTGGCGGGGCGTGGCCCGCGTCGATTGCCAAACCACGATCGATGAGTTCGTCGGCGAGGATCGCCTGCTTCGGTTGCGCTGGCCGTGTGCGGTGCCGGGCGCACTTCCGGTCAGTGAAGTCGGCGACGCGGTGATCGGCCGCGGCTTCGGCTTGATGCATGAGCACGGAGCCGGTCGGCCGGCCACATCGGGCCACGGCACCCAGTCCGCCGTTGACTCCGCGCTGCACCCGTGGACGCTGGACAACCCGGCGTACGGCTGGTTCGGGTTGTCCTCCGCGGCACGCATCCGCGTCGGTAGAGCGGACGCGAGGAGCACGAATAACCAGGGCGTCCGCGCGATGTCGGTGGCCGAGGTGGTGGCGCCGACGGAGTCGGCATCGGCCCCGCTCGCGCGTGACCTCATGGTGGCGCTCGCGCGTGCCGGCGTCACGGCCACCTGCAGCAGCGCCGACAAGCCGCGCTACGGCGACCTCAAGGTCGACTCCAACCTGCCCGACGCGCGGATTGCGCTTGGAGGACCTGACCAAAACGCTTTCACCGCGGCTGTTTTGGCCGAGGCCGACCCGGTGTACACCGAGGAGCTCAAGCGGCAGGTCTACACCGCCGGGGCGGCCAGGGTGTGGGTGCCGTCCATCGCGCCGCTGGCCGACGAATGGGTTCCGGACGCCGACCTCCGCGGAGTGCGCGCGCTGCCGGTGCTCGTCGTCGCGGGAGCTGCGCTCGATGCCGCGGTGGCCGCCGTGGTCGAGGACCTCGCGGACGCCGAGATCGCGGTCGACCAAGACGTGCCGACGGAGTCGGCGCCCTTCGAGTCGCGGACCGTCGCGGTGCTCAACCGCGGGATGCCGGGCTTCGCCGTCGATTCCGATGGCACGCTGCACATGTCGCTGATGCGGTCGTGCACCGGCTGGCCGTCCGGCACCTGGATCGACCCGCCGCGCCGCACCGCGCCTGACGGCTCGAACTTTCAACTGCAGCACTGGACCCACGCCTTCGACTACGCGCTGGTGTCCGGCGACGGGGACTGGCGTGAGGCGGGAATCCCGGCCCGCAGTGCAGAGTTCTCACGTCCGCTGTTGGCGGTCTGCCAGAACACCAGGGCCGACGGCGGGCTGCCCGCGTGGGGCTCACTGCTGGAGATCGAGCCCGCGGGCACGGTGCAACTCGGTGCACTGAAGGCGGCGGGCAACCCGTTGGCCTCCGGCAGCAGCCAGACCATCCACCCGTCGGACGGCGTCGCGGTTCGCCTGGTCGAAACATCCGGTACCACAACCGATGTCACCGTCCGTTCGGGGTTGCGTCGGGTATCGGCCGCGGCTCGCGTCGACCTACTCGAACAGCCACGTGTGCAGCAGGCCCCTACAATGTGGGGTCCCCGTGCGTCCGACGGGCTCACGCTGCACGGCTACGAGATCGCCACCGTGCTGACCCGGCTCAACATGCCACAGGTGCTCGAGGCCGACCACGCCGTGCTGGCTCCCGACACCGAGGCGGCGCAGCCGCTCTACGCGCGGTACTGGCTGCACAACCGTGGCCCCGCGGCGCTCGGCGGACTGCCCGCGGTCGCCTACCTGCACCCGCATCACATCGCGGTTGAGCCGAATTCGCCAGTGCAGCTGCGGCTTACCGCATCCAGCGATTGCAGCGACACGATGCTGCACGGCAGGGTCCGGCTGCTGTGCCCGGACGGCTGGACGGCCGAACCCACCGAGCTGTCGTTCGTCCTGCCACCGGGCGAGTACCTGGAGACAGACGTGTCGTTGATCGCCCCCTCGGCAGCGGTGCCCGGGTTGTACCCGGTGCGAGCGGAACTCGCACTGACGGGCAGCCACGTGCCGATGCCGCCTGCGTGGCGCCAGGTGGTCGAGGACGTATGCGTCGTCACGGTCGGAACGCCCGCCGAAGACAGCCTGCTGCGACTGGTCAGCGAGCCGGAGCCCGTCGACGTCAAAGCCGGCGAAACGGCAAGGCTGGCGGCCACCGTCGGCACCGACGCGCACACGGATCTGGCCGTCGAGGCACATCTGATCAGCCCGTGGGGGACGTGGGAGTGGTTGGGGCCTGCCGTCCTTGGCGCGGAGTTGCCTGCCCGCGGAACGGTCGAGCTCGGCTTCGACGTGACGCCGCCCCCGTGGTTGCAAGCCGGCCAATGGTGGGCGCTGGTCCGGGTCGGCTGCGCCGGTCGGCTTGTCTACTCCTCCGCGGTGAAGGTGACGGTGCGTTGAGCGTCGCGGCGACGGTCGGAGGCGTGCCGGTGTACATCGACGAGGTCGATGCCCGCGAAGACCGGTTGCGTGGCTCACGACTTGCGTCGTCGCTGCCACGCCGCGGCACCGGCGAAGGCAGGCAGCTGCGACGCTGGCTGACGCAGCTGCTGGTGACGGAGCGCGTGGTCGCGGCGGAGGCGGCGACGCGGGAACTGACGGCCGACGGTGCGCCGAGCGTGGACGAGCTGCTGCCGGACACGACGACCCGACTGGAGATCGGCAGCATCGCCGCGTCGGTGCTGGCCGATCCGCTGGCCCGTGCGCTGTTCGCGAGCGTGACCGCCGCCGTCGACGTCACCGACGCCGAGGTGCGCGACTATCTCGAGCGCAACCCGCGGCGCTTCGGCAACACCGCAGAGATCGCCGACCACCTGCGTGGCGCGGCCCGGCGCCGCGCGTTCCGGCTGTGGCTCGACGAGCGGTGCGCCGAGTTGGTCGAGCTTGCGCCGGGGTACGAGCACCCCGGCGACCCACGTCAGCCCGACAACACCCATAGGCACTGATGGACGTCACGCTGGCGCTCGACATCGGCGGCACGAAGGTCGCCGCTGGGCTCGTCGACGTCGAGGGCACCCTGGTGCATCACGCCAAGCTGCCGACACCGGACGGCGACGCCGAAGCGGTCTGGACGGTGGTCGACACGTTGGTCACCGAGGCCCTTGCCGAGGCCGGCGGACGTGTGCGCGGTGTCGGCATTGCCTCGGCCGGTCCGATCGACCTTCCTGCCGGGACCGTCAGCCCCATCAATATCACTGAGTGGCAAGGCTTTCCGATCGTCGAGCGGGTGTCGACGCTGACCGGTGGGCCCGTGCGGCTGGGCGGCGATGGTCTGTGCATGGCATTGGGCGAGCGGTGGCGCGGCGCGGGCCGTGGTGCGCAGTTTCTGCTCGGCATGGTGGTGTCGACCGGTGTCGGCGGCGGGCTGGTGCTCGACGGCGTCCCGTACGACGGCCGGACCGGCAACGCCGGGCACGTCGGCCACGTCGTCGTCGACCCGGACGGCGGGCCGTGCTCCTGCGGTGGCCGGGGGTGCATCGAGACGATCGCCGCGGGTCCGCGGATGGCGCAGTGGGCGCGCGAGCATGGTTGGGAGGCCCCGCCCGAAGCGGACGCCAAGGAACTCGCCGACGCCGCCACTGCGGGAAACACGGTTGCGCTCCAGGCGTTCCGCCGCGGCGCGACGGCGGTGGCCACGATGATCGCCTCGGTGGGGGCGGTGTGCGATCTCGATCTCGTCGTCATCGGCGGTGGCGTGGCCAAGTCCGGCCAGCTGCTGTTCGACCCTGTGCGTGAGGCGCTGACGACCTACGCGCGGCTGGACTTTCTGCGCGGCCTTCGCGTGCTGCCCGCCGAACTCGGCAGCGATGCCGGCCTGGTCGGCGCCGCGGCGCTGCTCGACAGCGCACACTCGTAAGCCGCGAGCGTGCGCAAAATGCCACATTTTCGCGGCGTGTTGCGTGCAGACGCGCACGCTCGCGGGCGGCGGGCGAAGCCTCGCCGCATCGTGTTTTGGCTGATCGGCGGGTGGCACGCTATTCTTGACCCGTTCCACCGAAGACCGTTGGTCACCGAGAAATCGGTTGAAGGTCCGGGATTACCCGGCGGCCCACGCAGGAGGACGAGGCTACTGCTATATGCGCGCCCCGACCTGTCTGCGTCGGGGCGTTCGTCATTTCCGGGGCGGTTGGAGGCGGGGCAGCCGATACCAACCACGAGGAGGCATGCATGGCCAAGGCTGACAAGGCCACCGCTGTTGCCGACATCGCCGAGCAGTTCAAGGGGTCGACGGCCACGCTCGTCACCGAGTACCGCGGGCTGACCGTCGCCAACCTCAAAGACCTGCGCCGGTCGCTCGGTGATTCCGCCACGTACACGGTCGCCAAGAACACCCTGGTGAAGCGTGCCGCGGCGGAGGCGGGCATCGACGGTCTCGACGAGCTGTTCGTCGGTCCGACGGCGATCGCGTTCGTCAAGGGTGAGGCCGTCGACGCCGCCAAGGCGCTGAAGACCTTCGCCAAGGACAACAAAGCGCTGGTCATCAAGGGCGGCTTCATGGACGGCCGTCCCCTGAGCGTCGCCGAGATCGAGAAGATCGCCGACCTGGAGTCGCGCGAGGTGCTGCTGGCCAAGCTGGCCGGCGCGATGAAGGCGAACCTGTCCAAGGCCGCCGCCCTGTTCAACGCTCCGGCGTTGCAGGTCGCCCGGCTCGCAGCCGCGCTGCAAGAGAAGAAGGCCGGCGAGGAAGCTGCGTAGAAGCCTCCTCAAGCACTACCCCACTAGCCCAGAAGAAAAATAAGGAAGGACCACACCATGGCCAAGCTGTCCACTGACGACCTGCTCGACGCGTTCAAGGAACTGACGCTGCTGGAGCTCTCGGAGTTCGTCAAGAAGTTCGAGGAGACCTTCGAGGTCACCGCCGCCGCCCCGGTCGCCGTCGCGGCCGCTCCCGCCGCCGGCGGCGGTGCGCCCGCCGAGGCCGCCGAGGAGCAGTCGGAATTCGACGTCATCCTCGAGGGTGCCGGTGACAAGAAGATCGGCGTCATCAAGGTTGTCCGCGAGATCGTCTCCGGCCTGGGCCTCAAAGAGGCCAAGGATCTGGTCGACGGCGCCCCCAAGCCGCTGCTCGAGAAGGTCGCCAAGGAGGCTGCCGAGGAGGCCAAGACCAAGCTCGAGGCCGCTGGCGCGACGGTCACCGTCAAGTAGTTTCCGCGCACGTCGGCGATGCCGCCAAATGCACGCTGTGGGGTCGATCTGGCAAACAGATCGGCCCTACAGTCATATCTGCCAGCGGTCATAATGTGACCTCAGACGGGTGATACCGTCATTCGGCGTAAGCTACAGTGACTCAAGCCACAGGCGGGAGGCATGTGGCGGGGACCAGGCATTGGCGGAAGGATCGCGCGTGGGCATTGGAATTCAGGTCGAAGGACTCACCAAGTCCTTCGGGCCCCAGCGAATCTGGGAAGACGTCACGATGGAGGTCCCGGCCGGCGAGGTCAGCGTGCTCCTTGGCCCGTCCGGTACCGGTAAGTCGGTGTTCCTGAAGTCCCTGATCGGCCTGCTGCGCCCGGAGCGCGGCAAGATCATCGTCGACGGCACCAACATCATCGAGTGCTCGGCCAAGGAGCTCTACGAGATCCGCACGCTGTTCGGCGTGATGTTCCAGGACGGTGCCCTGTTCGGCTCGATGAGCCTCTACGACAACACTGCTTTCCCCTTGCGTGAGCACACCAAGAAGAAGGAAGGCGAGATCCGCAACATCGTCATGGAGAAGCTCGAGCTGGTCGGCTTGGGCGGTGACGAGAACAAGTTCCCCGGCGAGATCTCCGGCGGTATGCGCAAGCGTGCAGGCCTGGCCCGCTCGCTGGTGCTCGACCCGCAGATCATCCTCTGCGACGAGCCCGACTCCGGTCTGGACCCGGTCCGTACCGCTTACCTGTCCCAGCTGCTCATCGACATCAACGCGCAGATCGACTGCACGATCCTGATCGTCACGCACAACATCAACATCGCCCGCACGGTGCCGGACAACATGGGCATGCTGTTCCGCAAGCACCTGGTGATGTTCGGCCCCCGCGAGGTGCTCCTGACCAGCGACGAGCCGGTCGTTCGGCAGTTCCTCAACGGTCGCCGCATCGGGCCCATCGGCATGTCCGAGGAGAAGGACGAGTCGACGATGGCCGAAGAGCAGGCCATGGTCGATGCCGGTCACCATGACGGCGGTGTCGAGGAGATCGAGGGCGTGCCGCCGCAGATCCTTGCCACCCCGGGCATGCCGGAACGCCAGGCCGTTGGGCGTCGCCAGGCGCGGGTGCGCGAGATGATGCACACGCTGCCGCCGGCAGCTCAGGAAGCGATCCGCGACGACCTCGAGGGCACGCACAAGTACGCCGTGCACACGATTCCCGACGACGCGACGTCTCGCCATCGTCACGACGACGAAGCGCCGACGGGACGGATCCCGGTTACCGGGGAGCGCTAACCTCGCCGATGAGCGCTAGCGCGAAGAGCTAACCTCCAGGTATGACGCGCCAGCAGAAGCCGACCTTCTGCCGCATCTGTGAGCCGCTGTGCGGCATGATCGCGACCGTCGACGACGGTCGACTGGTGTCACTGCGTCCCGATAAGGACCATCCGCTGTCGGCGGGCTTCGCGTGCCAGAAGGGCATCGCGTTCACCGAGGTCGTCAACGATCCCGACCGCGTCACGACCCCGCTACGCCGGAGGGCTCGCGCCGACGATCTTCGCGCAAGCGGCTCATCCGAAGGCGGCTTCGAACCCGTCAGCTGGGACGAGGCGATGACCGACATCGCCAACCGACTGGCCGACATCCATCGCAGGCACGGCTCCGGAGCGATCGGTTGGTACTACGGCAACCCAGGCGCCTTCAGCTACTCCCACACCCTGAGCCTGAACACGTTCATGGTCGGATTCGGACCACGGCTGCACGTGTTCACCGCCGGGTCCCAAGACGTCAACAACCGCTTCGTGGCCAGCCAACTGCTGTACGGGTCGCCGCTGGCGCTGCCGATACCCGATGTGCTGCGCACTGACTTGCTTGTCGTCATCGGCGCGAACCCGATCATCTCCCACGGCAGCGTGCTCACCGTGCCGCGGATCAAGGACCGCATGCACGACATCGTCAAACGCGGTGGCCGGGTGCTGGTCATCGATCCGCGCAAGACCGAGACCGCCGCGCAGTTCGAATGGCTGGGCATCATTCCCGACGGCGACGCCTACCTGCTGCTGTCGCTGCTGCACGTGCTGTTCGGCGAGAACCTCACCGACCGTGCCCATCTCGCCCGCCAGGCCGACGGCGGGGTCTGGCTGGAACAGCTGGCCAGGCCGTTCAGCCCCGAAGTCACCGAGGCACGCACCGGGGTCGACCCCGACACGGTGCGCGCACTGGCGCACGATCTGGCCCGCACGCGGCGCGCGGCGGTGTACGGCCGCGTCGGAACCAGCACCGGCGAAAACGGCACGCTCACAACGTATTTGCTCGACGCGGTCAACTTGGTGGCGGGCAATCTTGACCAGCCGGGCGGCAGCATGTTCGGCAGCTTCGGCATGCCGGGGGAACGCTGGGGGATGAAAGCACTCGGTGCGCTGATGCGCACCAGTTACACCCGCAGGCGGTCCCGGATCGGTGGCTTCCCGTCTGTGTTGATGTCGGAGCCTGCGGGCGTGATGGCCAAGGAGATCACCACACCGGGCCGGGGCCAGGTCCGGGCGCTGTTCGTCAGCGCAGGCAACCCGGTGCTCTCGGTGCCCAACGGCGACGAATTGGAAGAAGCGCTCGAGGGCCTCGAGCTCATGGTCGGTGTCGACCTCTACGTCAACGAGACGCTCGCGCACTGTGACTACGTGCTGCCCGCCGCGACGATGTACGAGCGCGACGACTTCCCGCTGCCGTTCCAGACACTGCAGCCCACCCCGTTCCGCCAGGCCACCGAGGCCGTCGTCGCCCCCGCCGGGCAGGCCCGCGCCGAATGGGAGGTGATCGACGACCTCACCCGTCGGATGTGGCGTCGCACGCCGGGCTTGGTCGCGCTGGCGTCGATGCGAAAGGCGTTGGCGCTCTTCGGTGTTCGGCTGACGCCACGACTGCTTGTGGACGCTGTGATTCGGCTGGGTGAGGGCGGCGACCTGTTCGGGTTGCGCCGCGGCGGGCTGACGTTCTCCCGCCTGACGGCCGACCATCCGCATGGCAAGGTGCTGGCGCAGAACCTGCGCGACGGCGTGCTGCGCAAGGTCGTCGTCTACCGCGGGGGGCGGGTGCGGCTGCGGCACGACGAGATCGCGGCCGAGGTCGAGGCGCTGTCGCGCCGGCGGGCCCCCGATGGGTATCCGATGCGGCTGATCGGCATGCGCGAGGCGCGCTCGGAGAATTCCTGGATGCACAACGCGCCGCTTCTGATGCGTGGCGACCGTGTCCAGCATGCCCGCATGCACGTCGACGACGCGGCCGCGGCCAACATCGTCGACGGCGACACGGTGCGGATCGCCTCGCCGCACGGCGAGATCGAGCTGCCGGTCATCGTGACGAAGGACATCGTCGCCGGGGTGGTCGCGGTTCCGCACGGCTGGGGCCACAAGGGCACCGGCGGCTGGAAGGTGGCCAACGGCGCGGGCGGCGCCAACGTCAACCAGCTGATGTCCAGCGCGCCCGAAGACATGGAAAGGCTGGCCGGGATGGCCCGCCTGACCGGAGTGCCGGTGCGGGTGACTCTTAGTTCTGCACCGTCGGGCGAACGGTGATCTCGCCGATCTCCACGCCGAAGGGCTGATCGACCGCGAACGCGATGGCTTCTGCCACCGCTTCCGGCGGAATTCCGAAGGCATCCATGTTTCGGCGGATCTCCTCGCGGACGGTCGCGTTGTCGATCGAGCTGTCTAGCTCTGTGTTCACGAATCCCGGCGATACAGCGGTGGTGCGGACCACGCCGTCGGTGGATTCTTGGCGAAGTCCCTCCAGCACTGTGCGCACGGCATTCTTGGTGGCCGCGTAGACCGCCATGTTGTGCACGATGTTCAGACCCGCGGTCGAGACCGTGGTGACGAAGTGGCCGTTGCCCTGTCGCCGAAACACGGGAAGCGCCGCGGCAATACCGTGCAGCACGCCCTTGAGGTTGACGTCGATCATCGCCGACCAACCCTCGACGTCGAGGTCTGCCATCGGGCCGATCTTGCTGATGCCGGCGTTGCTCACCAGAACATCGAGGCGCCCGAACTCCGCCACGGCTGTGCCGACGAGCCGCTCGAGATCGTCGCCGCGGGTGACGTCGGTGGCGCAGACGATGGCCTGTCCTCCTCGATCGCGCACTTCGGCGGCGACGGCGTCGAGGGCCGCCACCCGGCGGGCGCCGAGCACGACCTTCGCGCCACGCTCGCCGAGCACCCGCGCTGTTGCTTCTCCAATACCGCTGCTGGCACCCGTGATGGCGACGACTTTTCCGGCGATCCGTGACATTGCGATCCTCTTCCCACTAACGTGGACACGTGTCCGCTTACGTCACTCGACGGTAGCGGACATGTGTCCGCTTAGCAAGCGTCCTGATGAGGAGCCATGAATTCGCCCCGTCGCCGCGCCGACGCGACCGAGAACCGCGGCCGGATCATCGACGCCGCGCAAGCCCTCGTCATGAGTTCCGATGACCTGAGGCTCAACGAAGTAGCCAAACGGGCGGGCGTCGGCCAGGGCACCCTATACCGGCACTTTCCGACTCGAGAGGACCTGTTGGCCGAGGTCTATCGCCACGATGTCGACGCGCTGGTCGCGGCCGCGCCCGCGTTGTTGGCCGAACAGCGGCCGCTCGAGGCGCTGACGCTGTGGTTCCGCCGGGTGGCCGACTATGCACGGGTCAAGCGCGGAGTGTTCGCCGCGGTGAAACTGGCTGTCCAGCAGGATCTTTCAGGTCACAGCCTCGGGCCGATCGGCGACGCGGTCACGATGCTGCTCGACGCCGGGAAAGCGGATGGCACCATCCGGCCCGACGTCGACGCCCGCGACGTCATCCTGCTCATCAGCTTCCTGTCGCGCCTCGACCACGACGAGGCCGATGAACGCGCGCATCACGTGCTCGACCTCATCGTCGACGGCCTGCGGCGGCGTGCCGACGATTCCTGACACATACGCCATTGCTGTAGGGCGAGCGCCGACAATCCGCCGGCCTCAGACACCAAGGGGACGACCTCATCGGAATCGGCGAAACCGACTGAAAACAAAGCGGATTCGGACAAGGGCGATGCGGGCACGCCGAAGCCGAAACCCGCCGCCAACGTCGTCGACGGCGACAGGGTGCGGATCGCCTCGCTGCACGGCGAGATCGAGCTGCCGGTCATCGTGACGAAGGACATCGTCGCCGGGGTGGTCGCGGTTCCGCACGGCTGGGGGCCACAAGGGCACCGGCGGCTGGAAGGTGGCCAACGGTGCGGGCGGCGCCAACGTCAATCAGCCGATGTCCAGCGCGCCCCGAAGACCTGGAAAGGCTGGCCGGGATGGCCCGCCTGACCGGAGTGCCGGTGCGGGTGTCACGCTCGTAGCTTCGGTCTCGTGTGGCGGGCGTCTGCGGGTGATCGGTTTGGGATCGGATGGTTGGCGCTGCGTGGTTGCATAGGGTTGTGACCCAAGGACTCGGACGCCTGCTCGGAAAATCGGTTGTGGTCACCGGCGCGGCGTTCGGCATCGGTCGGGCGACCGCCGAGCTCTTCGCGCGCGAGGGCGCGCGCCTGACCGCGACCGATATTCAGGGTGAACCTCTACGGGCGCTGGCCGACGAGCTGCAGCGCGGCGGTGCGGAGGTCGAGGCGGTCGTCGGCGACGTCTCGGTCGAGGCGGACGCGCGGCGGATGATTGGGGCAGCGGTCGATCGCTTCGGCCGGCTCGACGTGCTGGTCGCCAACGCGGGCATCATCCCGCTCGGCGACGCGCAACAGGTGACCGCCGCCGACTGGGAAGAGGTGATGGCCGTCGACGGGCGCGGCATGTTCCTGACCTGCAAGTTCGCCATCGAGGCGATGCTGGCGACCGGCGGCGGCGCCATCGTCTGCCTCTCCTCGATCTCCGGGCTGGCCGGGCAGAAGCGGCAGGCGGCCTACGGACCGGCCAAGTTCGTCGCCACCGGGTTGACCAAGCACCTGGCGGTCGAGTGGGCCGACCGCGGGATCAGGGTCAACGCCGTCGCACCTGGCACGATTCGCACCGAGCGGGTCATGCGGTTCCCGGAGGAGCCGGGCGGCTCGGAGTACCTGGCGGCGGTCGAGCGGATGCACCCGATGGGCCGGATCGGCGAATCGGCCGAAGTCGCCAGCGCCATTCTCTTCCTCGCCTCCGACGACGCCTCCTTCATCACCGGCGCCGTCCTGCCGGTCGACGGGGGATACCTCGCGCAATAGCGTCCGCAACGGTGGACGTGCTCGTCTTCCACTACGATCTCGTCGACGCGCAGCGGTCAAACCCGCTGTGCAACTTCGGCATTGACCGCTTGGTCGAGGAAATCAGTCGGAATCTCGGGCCATTCGGGGCGCCACTGACCGGACCGCTCATCGGCCTGCAATTCCGAAAGCGTCGCGGCGACATACGGACCGCCGTCGACGAGGTAACGCAACATCCCCAACTGCGCACATTGCGCCGCGACCGTCGCGATCGTAGCCTTCGCCTCGTCGACGCGCCCGGCGGCCGACAGGCTCGCACCCAACAGACGACGGGCTCGCAGCAACGCCTGTGGGCGGTTGGGCGACGTGGTTCGATCCACCCAGTCCTGCGCCCACCGGCAGGCGAGCTCCTTCTTGTCCGGATCATCGGCCGCCATCAGCAGCCGGATGACCGAGGCCTCCTCGAACTGCACCGTGATCTCGTCGATCGCGTCCACGGGCTGGCGGCGCCGTTCGTAGGAGGGCGTCGGCCATGCCTCAGAATCCGGGTGCGGCGGAAGCCCGAGGCGAGTGCGTTCGTGTTCCGCCATCGCCCGCAGCCGGTTCAGTGATAGCGCCCGCGCGACCCGGATGGCCTCGTCGAGCCGTTGGCCGGCCGCATGCCGGTCGCCCTGCAGCGCCCTGATCCTGGCGGCGATGACGTATCGGGCGATCTTGAAGTCGACCGAGCCGCCCTCCGGCCCGAGCTTGTAGCCCTCGTCCAGCAGCCGGTCGGCCTCGTCGAGATCGCCTCGCTCGTAGAGCAATTCGCCCAGTGCCGAGCTCGCCAACCGGGCGGTGTAGGAATGACTGCCGCCGGACCGCTTGGCGATCTTGAGGGCCTTGCGGAAGCACGCTTCCGCTGTCGGGATGTCGAGCATCAACCGATGCGCGAGCCCCGTGTAGCACAGTCCGTGAACCGTGTTGAACGTGTCCCGGTGGCGTTCGGCGTACGGTGCGGCCCACGCCTGGATCCGGTTCACTTCGTCGAGGTTGTAGTGATATGCGGCGGCGAAGGTCGACACGGTGGCGGCCACGCCGACGGCGAACGGACGCAGGAAGTCTCGTCGCGCCAGACACGGCGCGATGTGCTCGTCGATGCCCGCGAGCCGATCCGAGCGCAGGTCGGCAACCCCGCGCACGACTCCGCCTTCCGCGCGCAGGTCCGCGATCTCATCATCGCTGACGTCGGACTTCTTCAGCCCGGATTCCATGAGGGTCAGTGCCTGTTCTGCGGCTGGAATCCGGTGCAACACGATATTGGCCCAGGCCAGGGCGAGTTGCAGCCGCGGATCCGACTTCACCACGGCGGCTGGCAGCTTTCCCACCAGGCCGATCAGCGTGGCCATTTGCGAATTCGCCACCAGATCGATGCCGTCATTCTCGACGAGCTGCACCGCGCGCTCTGCATCACCGGCCGCCAACGCGTGATCGACCGCCTCGCTGACCAGATGATGCTCGGCAAACCATGTGGAAGCCACGCGGTGCAGCCGCACGACCCGCTCCGGCTCGTCCCGGCCCAGTCGGTGCCGCAGGAAGTCGAGGAACAGCTGGTGGTAGCGGAACCACTGCTCGTCGATCCGGCGCAGGAACAGGTCGCGTTCCTCGACCTGCTCGAGCATCGCCTGCCCGTCCGGCACGCCGGACAGCGCGGACGCCAGGTCGGCGCAGATCCGTTCCGTGATCGAGGTGGCGAGCAGGAAGTCGAGCATCGACGGTTCGAGGGTGTCGAGCACGTTCTCGGCGAGGAACTCGCTGATTGCGTGGTGGCGGCCGGTCATCGTGCCGATCAGCCGGACAGGATCGTCGCGGCCGCGCAGCGACAGTGATGCCAGCTGCAGTGCGGCCACCCAGCCGTCCGTCTTGGCGGTGAGCTCCTCGACGTCGGCGTGGTCGAGGTCCAGCCCACTGAGCTCGACCAAGAAGTTTTCCGATTCAGCCACATCGAAACGCAATGCGGTGGCGTCGATTTCGACCAGTTCGTTCTGCATCCGCATCCGGCTCATCGGCAGGCCGCTCTGGTTGCGACTGGTCACCACCACGGTCAAATCATCAGAAGCGTAGACGACTAGGTACAGCAGTGCCCCGATAGTCGCAGGGTCGGTGACCCGCTGCCAGTCGTCGATCACCAGCGTCATGCGCGTGCCGCTCTGATGGATCTCGTTGATCAGCGAGGTAAGGACGTAACGCTCGGCCTCGTCGTCGTGCTCCTGCAGCACCTCACCCAGCTCGCTCGCCAGCGCGGGCGTCACCGCGCGGATGGCCTCGATCAGATGCGACAGGAACCAGACGACGTTGTTGTCGTCATGATCGACGGTCAGCCATGCCACCGCCACGCCTTCGGCGGTCAGCTGCTTCGCCCACTGTGCGGCCAGCGTGCTCTTTCCGAATCCGGTTGGGCCGTGAATCACCGTGAGTTTCTTGCGGTGTCCGCCGCGCAGGATTTCGATCAACCGAGCGCGATCGACCAACTCCTTCGTCGACACCGGTGACTGGAACCGGGTGGCCGGTATCGGCGGCGTCAACGTCCGCGCGGGATATCCACTGGATGGGGTGCCGAGCGATCGCGTCGGGTTGTACCGGATCGTCGGTGCCCGTATGGGTATCGGCATGTCGTCGACCGGCAGACCGTGCACCCGCTGCACTTCGCGCAACTGCTCGCCGAAAGCCTCCGCTGTCGCCGGTCGGTCCTGGGAATTCCGAGACATCGCCTGCTCGATCACCGCGCACACGTCGACGGGCAGGGCGGAGTCCCGCAGGTTCGGCATCGGGTGCCTCGTGATCCGCAGGAACTGGGCCACCATCTGCTCGCCCTTGCGGCGCTCGAACACGGCGTGGCCCGTGCCGGCACAGAACAATGTCGATGCCAGGCTGTAGACATCCGAGGTCACGTCGGGTGTTTGGCCGAGTAGCACCTCGGGGGCGGTATACGCCGGCGAACCCATGACCGCGCCGTCCGACGTCTCGAAACCGCCGATAACCCTGGCGATTCCGAAATCGGTGAGCTGCGGTTCGCCGTACTCGGTGAGCAGGATGTTCGCCGGTTTGACATCGCGGTGCAGTGTCTCGCGTCGGTGCGCGGTTTCCAGCGCGCCCGCGAGTTTCACTCCGATGTGTAGCGCGTCCCCCCAACCGACGGGCCCGTTGTCGTGGATCTTGGCTTCCAACGAACCGTGCGGGTGGTACTGCATCACGATGTAAGGCCGCCCGGTGGCGGTGGTCCCGACTTGGAAGATGTTGACGATGTGCGGATGCCCGGACAACTTGCCCATCGCCACCTGTTCGCGGACGAACCGCTCCAGGTTGTCGGGCTCGAGATCCGCGGTCAGAACCTTCACCGCGACGACGCGGTCCAGAGTGCGCTGGCTGCAGCGATACACCACCCCGAATCCGCCTCGGCCGATCTCCTCGGGTTCAGTGAATCCGGCAGCCAGCAACTCCGCCGGGATCCCGGCGTGCATATCCCCCTGCGTCGGCAGCGGGTCGCTGTTGGCCATCGGTCATCTCGATATCAACGGCGCCACGGCGGCGCCGTGTCCACCTGACCTGAGCATAAACCGATCTGCCGCACGCCGATGGCCGATGAATGCGGTATTCCGATCTACCAACTCGGCGCGCCGAAGTACTTCTGGAACCAGTTCGGCGTCGGCACCGACGCTGCTCGCGGCGCGGCCCGACCAGTTCGTCGGTGTCGTGCTGGCCGGCGGCTCACATGTCGATTCGATGCGGGGTGGGAACCCGTTGATCCAGTTTTCGCAGGAACTGGTCGCCGGTTTCTCCGAGCCGCAGAACGCCGCGGCGGCTCAGGTTTTGATGGTGGTGCTGGGTAAAGGACATGTTTGCCGGCACCCATGACAAGCGCGTCTATGCGAACCCAACCGGCGAGATCACGATCGACACCCTCGCGGGCCAGGCCACCGCGATAGCACTTCCCTCGTCGCTGACAAAGGACTTCTGGTTGAACCCGTTGCAGGCACTGGTACCGCTGCTCAATGGATTCTTCACGTTCGAACCGACATGCGGTCCTGCCGAGCCGACCTGCGTCGCCGCCTCGTCGATGGAGCGTCTCGCATCGTGACACGCCAACTCCCTTGCGTAAACCGCCTCACATGACATAAGGCTTGGGTTATCGTTTGCTGCGGTGACAGTGGGAGGCAGCATGTTTGACCGGTGCTTGGTGTGGCTGAGTGCGGGTGTCGTCACCGCCGGCATGTCGATGGCGATGGTTTCCGGGGCGGGCATCGCGGCCGCCGACGACGGCGCGACGGCTGGAGATGATGCCGGGACATCGTCGGAACCCTCGAATTCGATTGGAAAGAAACCGGGTTCGGAGAAGCAGGGCTCCAAGCCGGCCCCGAAGAAAGACGACAACGACGACAACGCGGACAAGCCCACGGGCACCGGACAGTCCGGCCCCGACGGCAAAGACACCGAGGGCGCGTCTGGAAAGCCGGCCAAGGACCGGGGTACGACGGGCAAGGATCCATCGGAGGTAGCGCCGATCGATGAACAAAAACCGTCGGTACGCCAGATCGCCGGGGAAGACGCCGTGGAGAAGGGAAGCGACCTCGACGCAGCCGGGTCGGTGACACACGCGATCACAGACCGGCGCGACAAGACCGCCACGGCTGCTGCCAAGCCCGACGTCAAGAAGGACGTCGAGACGGACGTCAAGAAGGACGTCAAGAAGGACGTCGAGACGGGCGAAGCCAAGCACGCCGTCGAGGCCGCCGACGACGCCGAAGTGCCAGCGCAGACGGAGGCATTCGCGGCGCTGGCCGCCGACTCGGCCGGCCCGGTCCATGAAGGCGTTAGTGCGGCGAAGACCAGGCAGGCTACCGCCACGACTGCAGTCGCGTTGGCGGCTGCGGAACCGGAACCGGCCGCCACGCCGGCCGGGCCGACGCTGATCAATGTGATCGGGACCATCTTCTTCGGCCTGTTCGACATGTTCACGAAGGTGATCGCGGGTCCACCGGTGGTGCCGCCGAACAGCAACGTGCGAGTCGGACGGTCGACGCTGCAGATCGACTGCGGGGACGGCTACACGGCTGACGCCGACTGGTACGTGCCGATCAGCCAGAAGCCGCCGCAGGGACTGATCTACCTTCAGCACGGGATCCTGGCCAATGCCAGCTACTACAACGTCACCGCCGCCGCGTTGGCGGAGTCGACGAACAGCATCGTCATCGCGCCCACCATCACGTCGAACATCTTCGCCTGCGATGCCTGTTTCCTCGTCGGCGACCCGATGCACTTCGCGATCGCCAAGCTGTTCTCCGGTGACCGCGCGGCGTTGAACGCCAGCCTTGACGAGGCCTTTCCGGGTGAGGACATCGCGCTGCCGCAGAAGTACGTCCTCGCCGGCCACTCCGGTGGCGCCCAAGTGGCGGCGGGCGTCGCCGGCTACGCATCGCAACTCGCTGGGCCGAACGGGTCGCCCGACCTGGCCGGCGTGATCCTGTTCGACACCAACGACATCGGCGGATTTCTGGCGCGCGGCATCGCGAAGGTGCCGCTGACGACCCCGGTGTACTACCTCGGTGGCGATCCGTCCCTGATCGACAACTTCGACGAGGTGAGCGGGTTGATCAAGCGGCTCCGGCCCAACCAGTTCACCGGCGTCCACCTGATCGGCGGCCTCCACACCGACGTGTCGCAGGGAACCAACCCACTCCCGCAGTTCTTCATGGATCTGTTCCTGGGATTCCCGAAACCGGAGAACGCCGCAGCGGTGAAGGTAGTCGCCTCCGGCTGGATCAACGACATGTTCTCGACGGGCCCGGACACCGGCGTGTATCCCTCGCCAGGAGCCGCCATGGACATCCTGACCGAATCGGGCACCGCCCACGTCGTCGGGCTCGGCGGGCCGCTGCACCAGCTGTCCTTCTTCGAGTCGCTGGTGAGCTACTTATACGGGCAGATCGGCAACCTGCGGTTCGGTTACTGTGCGGCCGACGTCGACGCGTTGCTGGCAGCGGAACTCGCGAAGTCGACGGACAGTGTCGCCGTCGGCGCGACGCGTGGCCGATGCCACCGAGGAAGCGAGGAGGCATGACCAACCGGGTGCGGCAGTGGGTGGGGTGCGGGTGTGCTCGCCGCCGGGCTGTCGACGGTGATGCTGCTTGGCGGCTGACGCTGGTTGATCTGATCGTGCTTACCGTTCTGGAGTCGACGACGGGCTCCAGTTCCGCCAACTGCGCGGCGGACCCCGACGAATTGCGGCGCCGACGACGCCGCAAACCCAGATTTAACGGAAAACTCCACACCAAACACGGCGTTATCTCTTGACGGACGGAGGCAAACGCGCCAATCTGTTGGGCAGCATGTGTGCACGGGTTAAGGACGCCGGCCAGCGCCCGGTGACTTTTGCATGCGGTGGTTGAGGAATACGCCGTCCTGCGGTACTGTTGGACGTTGCGCTGGCTGCATCCTGCCCACCTAAACCCGCACCTGACACCGATGTCCTAGCCTGAGCCCCGCTCAGTGATCTAGTCGCGTGCCGTGCGTTCGGGAAGCTTGTGGTCTCGAGAGGCCAGCCGAACAAACGCAGATACAGCGACATATGGAACCGGTGAAGCCCGGCATCAGATCGTCGCATGAGGTGCTGGAAGGATGCATCTTGGCAGGGTCCCGCCCCAACAAGTCAGCAGTAGCTACCACCAATAACTCCGTTCCCGGAGCACCTAACCGAATTTCATTTGCAAAGCTCCGTGAGCCGCTCGAGGTTCCGGGGCTTCTTGAGGTGCAGACCGAGTCGTTCCAGTGGCTGGTCGGCGCCGAGGAGTGGCGCGAGAAGGCAAAGGCGCGCGGCGACGTGAACCCGGTCGGCGGCCTCGAAGAGGTCCTCACCGAGCTCTCGCCGATCGAGGACTTCTCCGGCTCGATGTCGCTGTCGTTCTCCGACCCGCGCTTCGACGAGGTCAAGGCACCGGTCGACGAGTGCAAAGACAAGGACATGACGTACGCGGCTCCGCTGTTCGTCACGGCCGAGTTCATCAACAACAACACCGGTGAGATCAAGAGCCAGACCGTCTTCATGGGCGACTTCCCGATCATGACCGAGAAGGGCACCTTCATCATCAACGGCACCGAGCGTGTCGTGGTGTCCCAGCTGGTCCGCTCGCCGGGTGTGTACTTCGACGAGACCATCGACAAGTCCACCGAGAAGACGCTGCATTCCGTCAAGGTGATTCCCGGCCGCGGTGCGTGGCTGGAGTTCGACATCGACAAGCGCGACACCGTCGGTGTGCGCATCGACCGCAAGCGCCGTCAGCCGGTCACCGTGCTGCTCAAGGCGCTGGGCTGGACCAACGAGCAGATCGTCGAGCGCTTCGGCTTCTCCGAGATCATGATGGGGACGCTGGAGAAGGACAACACCGCAGGCACAGACGAAGCGCTGCTGGACATCTACCGCAAGCTGCGCCCGGGCGAACCGCCGACCAAGGAGTCCGCGCAGACCCTGCTGGAGAATCTGTTCTTCAAGGAGAAGCGCTACGACCTGGCCCGGGTGGGTCGCTACAAGGTCAACAAGAAGCTCGGCCTGAACGCAGGCCAGCCGATCACCAGCTCGACGCTGACCGAAGAGGACGTCGTCGCCACCATCGAGTACCTGGTTCGCCTGCACGAGGGGCAGACGAGCATGACGGTGCCCGGCGGTGTCGAGGTCCCCGTTGAGACGGACGACATCGACCACTTCGGCAACCGTCGCCTGCGCACGGTCGGCGAGCTGATCCAGAACCAGATCCGGGTCGGCCTGTCCCGCATGGAGCGGGTCGTGCGCGAGCGGATGACGACGCAGGACGTCGAGGCGATCACGCCGCAGACCCTGATCAACATCCGTCCCGTCGTGGCGGCGATCAAGGAGTTCTTCGGCACCAGCCAGCTGTCCCAGTTCATGGACCAGAACAACCCGCTGTCGGGTCTGACCCACAAGCGCCGCCTGTCGGCGCTGGGCCCCGGCGGTCTGTCCCGTGAGCGCGCCGGCCTGGAGGTCCGCGACGTGCACTCCAGCCACTACGGCCGGATGTGTCCGATCGAGACGCCGGAAGGCCCGAACATCGGCCTGATCGGCTCGCTGTCGGTGTACGCGCGGGTGAACCCGTTCGGCTTCATCGAGACGCCGTACCGCAAGGTGGTCAAGGGTGTCGTCAGCGACGACATCGAGTACCTGACCGCCGACGAGGAGGACCGCCACGTTGTGGCGCAGGCCAACTCGCCGATCGACGAGAAGGGCCGCTTCCTCGAGGAGCGCGTCCTGGTCCGCCGGAAGGGCGGCGAGGTCGAGTACGTCTCCTCCACCGAGGTCGACTACATGGACGTCTCGCCGCGCCAGATGGTCTCGGTGGCGACCGCGATGATCCCGTTCCTCGAGCACGACGACGCCAACCGGGCCCTGATGGGTGCCAACATGCAGCGCCAGGCGGTTCCGCTGGTGCGCAGCGAGGCCCCGCTGGTCGGCACCGGCATGGAGTTGCGCGCCGCGATCGACGCGGGCGATGTCGTCGTCGCCGACAAGGCCGGGGTGATCGAGGAGGTCTCCGCCGACTACATCACCGTGATGGCCGACGACGGCACCCGGCATACCTACCGGATGCGTAAGTTCGCCCGGTCCAACCACGGCACGTGCGCCAACCAGCGCCCGATCGTGGACGCCGGCGAGCGGGTGGAGGCCGGCCAGGTCATCGCCGACGGCCCCTGCACCGAGAACGGTGAGATGGCCCTTGGCAAGAACCTGCTCGTGGCGATCATGCCGTGGGAGGGCCACAACTACGAGGACGCGATCATCCTCTCCAACCGTCTGGTCGAAGAGGATGTGCTCACCTCGATCCACATCGAGGAGCATGAGATCGACGCCCGCGACACCAAGCTGGGCGCCGAGGAGATCACCCGGGACATCCCGAACGTCTCCGATGAGGTGCTGGCAGACCTCGACGAGCGCGGCATCGTCCGCATCGGCGCCGAGGTCCGCGACGGCGACATCCTGGTCGGCAAGGTCACCCCGAAGGGCGAGACCGAGCTGACCCCGGAGGAGCGGCTGCTGCGCGCGATCTTCGGCGAGAAGGCCCGCGAGGTCCGCGACACGTCCCTGAAGGTGCCGCACGGTGAGTCCGGCAAGGTCATCGGCATCCGGGTGTTCTCCCGCGAGGACGACGACGAGCTGCCTGCCGGTGTCAACGAGTTGGTCCGCGTCTACGTCGCGCAGAAGCGCAAGATCTCCGACGGTGACAAGCTGGCCGGACGCCACGGCAACAAGGGCGTCATCGGCAAGATCCTCGCCGTCGAGGACATGCCGTTCCTGCCGGACGGCACCCCGGTGGACATCATCCTGAACACCCACGGTGTGCCGCGACGGATGAACATCGGCCAG
>CAVYPB010000005.1:0-90068 GCA_963770305.1 uncultured Actinomycetota bacterium | reverse complement strand
ACACGATTTGCCGCGAGGTACCAATAGGGTGTTCGGGGCCGGGAACGCAATCGAGACGGTCCCGGAGTACACCGAAACTACCTCTGACCTGCTTGAATTTGGTCGGCCTGACTGTGTCGGCCTGCTGGATTTGAACCTGCGGCCATTGATGCGGGTACGGGCCTGGCCGAGACTATGCGGGTTCGAACCACAGCGCGGCCAGCGGGGGCAGCACCATCACCGCCGACGCTGGGCGGCCGTGGCATGGCTCGTCGGTGGCTTCCACCGCGCCGTAGTTGCCTACTCCGGTGCCGTTGTAGATGTCGGCGTCGGTGTTGAGCACTTCGCGCCAGGTGCCCGCGTGCGGCAGGCCCAGCCGGTAGCGGGTGTGTTCGGAGCCGGAGAAGTTGAACACACACGCCAGCATCGAGCCGTCGTCGCCGAAGCGCAGGAAGCTCAGCACGTTGTTGGCCGAGTCGTTGGCGTCGATCCAGGAGTATCCCTCGGGGCTGGCATCGCGTGACCACAGCGCGCGCCGGCTGCGGTAGATGCCGTTGATGTCGCGCACCATCCGCTGGATCCCGTTGGAGAAGCTCTCCTCGCCCAGCTGATACCAGTCCACCCCGCGTTCCTCGGACCACTCGGCGCGCTGCCCGAACTCCTGGCCCATGAACAGCAGCTGCTTTCCCGGATGCGCCCACTGGTAGGCCAGCAGGCCGCGCAGCCCCGCCGCCTTGACGTGGTCGTTGCCGGGCATCCGGCCCCATAGTGTGCCCTTGCCGTGTACCACCTCGTCGTGGCTGATCGGCAGGACGTAGTTCTCGCTGAATGCGTACAGCATCGAGAAGGTCATCTCGTGGTGGTGGTAGCTGCGGTGCACCGGATCATGGCTGATGTAGTCCAGCGTGTCGTTCATCCAGCCCATGTTCCACTTCATCGAGAAGCCAAGGCCGCCAATGTTGGTCGGGCGGGTCACGCCTGGCCATGACGTCGACTCCTCGGCGACCGTCACGATGCCGGGCGCAACCTTGTGCACCGTGGCGTTCATTTCCTGTACGAACTGCACGGCTTCGAGGTTCTCGCGACCGCCGTAGATGTTCGGCGTCCAGCCGCCCACTGGCCGCGAATAGTCGAGGTAAAGCATCGACGCGACCGCGTCGACCCGCAGCCCGTCGATGTGGAAGTCCTGTAGCCAGTACAGCGCGTTGGCCACCAGGAAGTTGCGCACCTCGGACCGGCCGAAGTCGAATACATACGTGCCCCAGTCGAGTTGCTCACCACGATTCGGGTCGGAGTGCTCGTAGAGCGGGGTGCCGTCGAAGCGGCCCAGCGCCCAGGAGTCCTTCGGGAAGTGCGCGGGCACCCAGTCCATGATCACGCCGATACCGGCCTGATGAAGCCTGTCCACCAGGTAGCGGAAGTCGTCGGGCGTGCCGAGGCGTGACGTCGGCGCGTAATACGACGTGACCTGATAGCCCCATGACCCGCCGAACGGATGCTCGGCGACCGGCATCATCTCGACGTGCGTGAAGCCCTGGGAAACAACGTAATTGGTGAGTTCTTCGGCCAGTTGGCGATAGCTCAGGCCAGGTCGCCACGACATCAGGTGCACCTCGTAGGTGCTCATCGGCTCGAACACCGGATTCTGCCGCGTGCGCTGGGTCATCCAGTCGCCATCGCCCCAGGTGTAGGAACTCTGGGTCACCTTCGACGCCGTCTGCGGCGGCACTTCGGTGGCGAACGCCATCGGGTCGGCGCGGTCGGTCACCGAGCCCTCGGCGCCGTGCACCCGGAACTTGTACAGCCCGCCCACGGGGAAATCCGGCCAGAACACTTCCCACACACCCGTCGACCCGAGCACGCGTAGCTGCGCCTCGTTGCCGTCCCAGTGGTTGAACTCACCGATCAGACTGACGCCCTTGGCGTTCGGCGCCCACACCGCGAAGGAGACCCCGTCGACCACGCCGTCGGGCGTGGTGAAGCTACGCGGATGCGCTCCCAGGATCTCCCACAGACGCTCGTGGCGGCCCTCGGCGAACAGGTGCAGATCCATCTCGCCGAGGGTGGGCAGGAAACGATAGGCATCGGCCACCGTGTGGACGTTCGGCGAATCGCCGCCGCCCTCGTAGCTGGTCTCCAGCCGGTAGTCAGCCAGGTTCGTGAACGGCAGCGCCACCGCGAACAGTCCGGACTCGATGCGGCTGAACGCGTACCGCTCGACGCCGACCAGGGCCGCCACCTGGACAGCATCGGGTCGGTAGGCCCGCACCACCGTGTAGTCGCCGTATTCGTGGGCGCCCAGGATCGAGTGCGGGTCGTGGTGCTCGCCGGCCAGCAAGCGGTTCAGGTCGGCCATAGGCGGCGGCAGATGCGGGCTGGTGGGTTGGTTGCTCCGCGTCATTTCCGTCACTCCCTACGCAGCAGCTTTGACTATTGCACCTAATGTGCCCTGGAGGGCAACTAACGAGTCGGACAACGGTGAACGGGTCGAAGAGCTGCCTGCACGGCGGACACCGGCGCCGCCAACTGCGCGACATCCGTGCGGACGTACTACGTGAGGTGCTCAAGGTCGCCGCGCTGTCGGCGGCGCTGACCGTCGGACGGCCGGGGGCACGCTGCCGGACCGGGCCACCCGCGATCGGGCGGCCAGCTGACTCACCAGGGACTGAACGGTCTGAATCCTCCTGCTCGCGCAACCATTCCCTCAGCGGCACGACCTGGGTAGCGTGATTTAGATCACACGCCGGGGGATCCGAACGGTTCTCAATGACGAGGGGGGCGCCGAATATGACGACCACAGCTCCGTGCCCTTATCCGCGATCAGGTCCGCATCCTCACCGAGACCGCACCCGCAGTCGTCACCGTGTTCTCGTGGCCACCAGAGTCGTAGTCCGAGGCCTCCCACGAGACCGGGTTCAAGTGGTTGTGCCGGGGCCGGTGGACGGCTCGGGGACCTTAGGACGCGGAGCGCCGAGTACGTTTCGCCGATCCGGACCCCACCTGCCCCGGATCCAGCAGGAGGCCCGGAAGATCGTCAACAGCGCATTCAATGCGTTCAACTGAAGGAGACGTCAGATGGCCGATCCAAACGTGCTCGGCATCGTGCTCGCCGGTGGTGAGGGCAAGCGCCTCTCACCGCTAACCCTCGACCGGGCCAAGCCAGCCGTCCCCTTCGGCGGGCTGTATCGATTGATTGATTTCGCGTTGTCGAGCCTGGTCAACGCCGGGGTACTGCGGATCGCGGTGCTCACCCAGTACAAGAGCCACAGCCTGGACCGCCACATCACCACGACCTGGCGGATGAGCAGCCTGCTCGCCAACTACGTGACCCCGGTGCCCGCCCAGCAGCGCCTTGGCCCGCAGTGGTACACCGGCTCCGCCGATGCGATCTACCAGTCACTGAACCTGATCCACGACGAGAAGCCGGATCTGGTCATCGTGTTCGGCGCCGACCACGTCTACCGCATGGACCCGAGGCAGATGATCGCGCAGCACCTCGACAGTGGCGCGGGCGCCACGGTGGCCGGCATTCCGGTGCCACGCAAGGAGGCCAGCGCCTTCGGCGTGATCAAGACCGCCTCCGACGGGCAGCAGGTCGAGGCGTTCCTGGAGAAACCGCCCGACCCGCCGGGGCTACCAGGTCGTCCCGATGAGACGTTCGTGTCGATGGGCAACTACCTGTTCTCCGCCGACGTGCTGGTCGAGGCACTGCGCAAGGACGCCGCCGACGAGTCCAGCAAGCACGACATGGGCGGCAACATCATGCCGATGATGGTGGACCGAGGCATGGCACAGGTTTACGACTTTCAACGCAACGAGGTGCCCGGTGCCGACCCCGCGGACGCCGGCTACTGGCGGGACGTTGGAACGTTGGACTCCTACTACGACGCGCACATGGACCTCTGCGCTGTCGTGCCGGTATTCAACCTGTACAACAGTGAGTGGCCGATTCTCACCCACATCCCGCCGCACCCACCGGCGAAGTTCGTGCACGAGGACGGCGAGCGGGTCGGCCATGCGGTCAACAGCGTGGTCTCCAACGGCGTCATCGTCTCTGGGGCGCTGGTGCGCGAGTCAGTATTGTCTCCCGGCGCGCGGATAGAGGACTACGCCCTCGTGGAACGCTCAGTGATCATGGACAACACCGTCGTCGCCGCCAACGCCGTGGTACAGAACGCGATCATCGACAAGGACGTGGTGGTACCTGAGGGGGCGCAGGTGGGGGTGGATAAAGACCACGACCGGGCGCGCGGATTCGTCGTCTCCGACGGCGGCGTGACCGTCGTCGGCAAGAGCCAGGAGGTGACCAAGTGAGCCAGCCCAACCAGGCAGGTGACCGACTCAAGGTCGCACTGTGTACCAGGGAGTACCCGCCCGAGGTCTACGGCGGCGCCGGCGTGCACGTGGAGTACCTGGCCAAGGAGCTGTCCAAGCACGTCGACCTGACCGTGCACTGTCAGGGCGCCGACCGGCCGACCGCGGTGGCGCACCGGCCGTGGGACCGGCTGACGAACGCCAACCCTGCGCTGCAGACGATCTCCACGGGACTGTCGATGGTGGCCGACATGGGCGACGTCGACCTGGTGCACTCGCACACCTGGTACGCCAACATGGCCGCACACCTGACATCGCTGCTCTACGGCATCCCGCACGTGTTGACCATGCACTCGCTTGAGCCGCTTCGGCCGTGGAAGGCCGAACAGCTCGGCGGCGGCTACGCGCTGTCGTCCTGGTGCGAGCGCGACGCCGTGGAGAGCGCAGCGGCGGTCATCGCCGTGTCCAACGGAATGAAGGCCGACGTGCTGTCCACCTACCCCTCGGTGGCCCCGGAGAAGGTGCGGGTGATCCACAACGGAATCGATGCACAGCAGTACGCCCCAGACCCTGGCACTGACGTGCTCGAGCAGTACGGCGTCGACCCCAATCGACCCAACGTGGTCTTCGTGGGTCGAATCACCCGGCAGAAGGGCGTGCCGGTGCTGCTGCGCGCGGCTGCCCAGCTCGACCCCGAGGTGCAGCTTGTGCTGTGCGCCGGGCAGCCGGACACGCCCGAACTCGCACAGGAGGTGACCGACCTCGTCAACATCTTGCGCGCCACCCGATCTGGAGTGATCTGGATCGAGGGCATGCTGAACCGGCACGAGGTGATCCAGCTGCTCAGCCACGCCACTGCGTTCGTCTGCCCGTCGTTGTACGAGCCGCTCGGCATAGTCAACCTGGAGGCGATGGCCTGCGGTACCGCGGTCGTCGCGTCAAATGTGGGCGGCATCCCGGAGGTGGTTGCAGACGGCCAGACCGGCCTGCTGGTGCCGCCGGACGAGCCGGAGGCGCTGGCCGATGCGCTCAACACGCTGGCCCGCGATCCGGAGCGGGCTAACGCGATGGGCGAGGCCGGCCGGCAACGCGCCATCTCCGACTTCGACTGGACCAGCATCGCCTTGCAGACCGCCAAGCTTTACCAGGAGGTCGCCGGATCGACTGTCAAGCCAGCGGACGCATGACGGTGCCCGCGAAGCAGCACTAGGCGGTACGCCGATTCACACCGACCGACGTCGACCAAACCGCCAAACTCCGCAGGGCGACCCGCACCTCCAGGATGGCTCCTAGCCACCATCCTTCGGTGCGAGCGCAACAATCCGTTCGGCGCGCCGAAGTACTGGGGCATCGACCATCAAGCCCTCGTATTGGAAGACGCCCCGCTCATCGCGGGCAGCCGCCAGCACGTGTCGCGCCCATTCGACCTGGTCGGGGATGGGCGCATAGCCGGCGCGAATGACCGCGACCTGCGACGGGTGGATCGCAACCTTTGCGTCGAAACCCACGGCCACCGCATCGTCGACCTCCTTGGCCAGGCCGTCGAGGTCCTTGATGTTCAGGTACACCGAATCCAGCGCCATGCGTCCGTACGCCTTGGCCGCCAGAAGCGTCTGCGACCGCACGTGCTTGGCGACGTCGCGATAGGTTCCGTCCGTGTGACGGTTGGCGGTGCCGCCCAGCACGGCGAACAGATCTTCGGCGCCCCACATCAACGCGAGCGCGTTATCCATCCGCGCCAACTCGCTGACCTCCAGCGCGCCCAACGGAGTTTCGATCAGCACTACCACATCCAGCGGCGCGAGGTCACGAACCTGTTGCGCGTCTTCGGTTTTCGCCAGCATCACGGCCGTGTAGGAGGTGCGCGACAGCGCTTCGAGATCGAGTTGATGGTCGGAGGTCGCGCTCGGGTTGATACGCACGACGGTGCGGTCGGGGTCCAGCGGCGTCTCGGTCAGCGCGGTACGGGCGGCTTCCCGGTCCTTGGCCGCAACCCCGTCTTCCAGATCGAGGATCACCACATCGGCTGCCGCGGCGGCCTTTTCGAATCGCTCAGGGCGATCGGCCGGGCAGAACAACCAAGCCGGGCCGGTCTGGTTGAGAGCCATCAGTTCTCCTCAGCGGGGCGCTTGCGAACCATGGTCTTTCGCGATGCGGTCGCCACGATGTCGCCGTGCTGATTGCGGGCGGTATGAGCGAACGTCACGATTCCCTCGCCGGGACGGCTCTTCGACTCGCGCTTGTCGGTCACCTCTGTCTCGGCGTACAGCGTGTCACCGTGGAAAAGCGGTTTGGGGAACGTGACTTCACCGAAGCCGAGGTTGCCGACGATCGTCCCCTGCGTCAGCTGCGCCACCGACAAACCTACCAGCGTCGACAGCGTGAACATCGAATTCACCAGCCGCTGGTTGAAGGGTGGCAACGCGTCGGCGAACGCGGCGTCGAGGTGCAGCGCCTGGGTGTTCATCGTGAGCGTGGTGAACAGCACGTTGTCGGCCTCGGTGATGGTGCGGCCCGGGCGGTGCTGGTACAGGACTCCTGTCTCGAACTCCTCGAACCACAGACCGCGCTGGACGACGACCTTCTTGTCGGTCACAGACCGGCCTCCCGAGCGATCAGCATCAACTGCACCTCCGTTGTCCCTTCGCCGATCTCGAGGATCTTGCTGTCACGGTAGTGACGCGCGACGGCGTACTCATTCATGAAGCCGTAGCCGCCGAACACCTGGGTGGCGTCGCGGGCGTTGTCCATCGCGGCCTCGCTGGCGACGAGCTTGGCGATCGCCGCGGCCTTCTTGAACGGCTTGCCCGCCAACATGAGTGCGGCCGCGTCGTAATAAGCGGTGCGGGAGCTGTGGGCGCGGGCTTCCATCCGCGCGATCTTGAAAGCGATGGCCTGATAGGTGCCGATCTTCTGGCCAAACGCCTCACGCTCCTTCGCGTACTTCACGCACTCGTCGACACAACCTTGCGCAGCGCCCACCGACAACGCAGCGATGGCGATCCGGCCCTCGTCGAGGATGCGCAGGAAGTTGGCATACCCGCGACCGCGCTCACCGAGCAGATTTTCGGCGGGCACCCGGACATCGTCGAAGGACAGCGGATGGGTGTCCGAGGCATTCCAGCCGACCTTGCTGTACGCGGGCTCGGCGGTGAACCCCTCGGTTGGCACCGGCACCAGGATCGACGAGATCTCCTTCTTGCCACCGGCATCTCCGGTGACGGCGGTGACGGTCACCAGTTTGGTGATGTCGGTGCCCGAGTTGGTGATGAACTGCTTGGAGCCGTTGATGACCCAGTGCCCGTCATCGAGGCGGGCCGTGGTCTTGGTGGCACCCGCATCGGTTCCGCCGCCGGCCTCGGTCAGCCCGAACGCGCCGAGCGCCTTACCACTTGCCAAGAGCGGCAACCATTCCTGCTTCTGATCCTCATTGCCGAACCGGTACACCGGCATCGCTCCCAGCGACACGCCCGCCTCGAGGGTGATCGCCACGCTCTGGTCGACCTTGCCGAGCTCCTCCAGGGCCAGGCACAGCGCGAAGTAGTCGCCGCCCATGCCGCCGTACTCCTCGGGGAACGGCAAGCCGAACAGCCCCATGTCGGCCATCCCGGAGACCACCTCGTAGGGGAACGAATGCTCCTCGTCGTGTTTGGCCGCGACGGGCGCGACCACACTTCGGGCGAAGTCACGCACGGTCTTGGCGAGCTGTTCGTAATGATCGGGCAGCATTCCGGTAGCCAGAAAATCGCTCATGATTCGTCTTCCTTCGTACTCGCGGTGATCCTGGCCAGCGGCTGGCCCACCTTGACCTGGTCGCCAACGGCGACAAGTAGTTCGACCACGCCGTCGACAGGCGCGGTCAGTGCGTGCTCCATCTTCATGGCTTCGACGGTGACGACGACGGCGCCCGCGTCCACGCGCTGACCATCCTGCACACCGACGGCCACGACCGAACCCGGCATCGGGCTGGTCAGCTCCGCATCACCGGTCTCTTCGTCGTCGGGCCGAACGGGTGCCTCCCGCACCTCCTCGACCATCGCGGTACGCCCACCGCCCGACAGCCAGATCTGGCCGTCGGATGCGGCCACAAGGTACTCGGTGCGCAACCCATCCAGCGTGACGGTCAGCCGATCACCGTCGAGAGACGCTGTGAGCGAACGCGATTCGCCGTCTTCGACTCGAACGGTGGCGGTTCTCGGTGTGCCGGCAAGATACACATGGTCGGTTCGCTCACCCGCATGCAGCCTGAACGTCGTCGGCGCCCGCTCCCCCAAGCGCCAGCCCGACGGCACCTCCCACAAGTCACCGACCGGTGCGGGCCAGCCGCGCAGCCACTTGTAGGCCGCCGCGGCGATCAACTCGTCGTCGCCGTTCTGCGCAGGACGGTAGTCGGGTGTCCGGCGGTCGAGCAGCCCCGTGTCCAGGCGGCCTGCGGCGACGTCCGGATCTGCGAGCAGGAAGCGCAGGAACTCGATGTTGGTGGTGACGCCGAGCACCGCGGTATCGGCCAACGCGCGGTCGAGCGCACGCAGCGCGCCCTGCCGGTCATCGGCGTGGGCGATGACTTTGGCCAGCATCGGGTCGTACTCGCTGCCGATCACCATTCCGGGCGCGAGGCCGGAATCCATGCGGACACCAGGGCCCTCGGGCTCGGCGAGGTCGAGCACCTCGCCGCCGGTGGGCAGGAAGCCGCGTGCGGGGTCCTCCGCATAGACGCGGGCCTCGATCGCATGGCCGCGCATGGTGATGTCGTCCTGCCCGATCGGCAGCTTCTCCCCTGCCGCGACGCGGACCTGCAGCTCGACCAGGTCGATGCCGGTGACCATCTCGGTGACCGGGTGTTCGACCTGCAGACGGGTGTTCATCTCCATGAAGAAGAACTCGTCGGGCCGGTCCGCGGAGACGATGAACTCGACGGTGCCTGCGCCGGCGTAGTCCACGCTGCGGGCGGTGTCGCAGGCGGCCGCGCCGATGCGAGCCCGGGTCTGCGGGTCCAGCAGAGGCGAAGGCGCCTCCTCGATGACCTTCTGGTGACGCCGTTGCAGACTGCATTCGCGCTCGCCGAGGTGGATGACGTTTCCGTACCCGTCCGCGAGCACCTGTACCTCGATGTGCCTGGGGTTCAACACGAACCGCTCGAGAAACAGCGTGTCGTCGCCGAACGACGACGCCGCCTCCCGGCGCGCTGAGACGAGGGCAGCCGGTAACTCAGCGGGCTGGTGCACCACCCGCATACCCTTGCCGCCACCGCCCGCCGACGGCTTGACCAACACCGGATACCCGACCTCGTCCGCGCCGGCGATCAGGTCGGCATCGGTCAGACTCGGCCGGGACACGCCGGGCACGACCGGCACACCGAACGCCGACACCGCGGCCTTGGCGGCGATCTTGTCACCCATGGTCTGGATCGCCGCGGCAGGCGGACCGATGAACGCAATGCCGGCCTCCTGTAGGGTCGCGGCGAATTGTGCATTCTCCGAGAGGAATCCGTAGCCGGGGTGGACCGCCTGTGCGCCGGTGCGCCGGGCCGCCTCGACGACTGCCTCGATGTTGAGGTAGCTCAGCCGCGCGGGCGCGGGGCCGATGGCCACCGCGACGTCGGCCTCGGCCACGTGGCGTGCACCTGCGTCGGCGTCGCTGAAAACCGCGACCGAGCGGATGCCCATCTGCCGCAGCGTGCGGATGACACGGACGGCGATCTCGCCGCGGTTGGCTACCAGAACCGTATCGAAGGTCATGCCTCGTCTCCCACTCGCTCCGGTCCTCGCTCGTGCCTCGCTGCGATCCTCACTCGTGGTCGCCTTCGGGAATTCATCGCGTCACATCCGGAACACGCCGTAGGAAACCGACTCGAGCGGCGCCTGCCCGACAACCGAAAGCGCTAAACCGAGAACAGTTCTGGTGTCGGCCGGGTCGATCACGCCGTCATCCCAGAGCCGGGCGGTGGAGTAGTACGGGTTGCCCTGGTCCTCGTACTGCTGACGGATCGGCGCTTTGAACCGTTCCTCCTCCTCGGCGGTCATCTCGCCGCGCACCGTCGCCAGCACCGAGGCCGCCTGCTCACCACCCATCACCGAGATGCGTGCGTTGGGCCACATCCACAGAAAACGAGGCGAATACGCCCGGCCGCACATCGAATAGTTGCCCGCGCCGTAGGAGCCACCGATGACGACGGTCAGCTTCGGCACCCTGGCGCAGGCAACCGCGGTCACCATCTTGGCGCCATGTTTGGCGATGCCGCCCGCCTCGTAGTCGCGGCCCACCATGAAGCCCGAGATGTTCTGCAGGAACAGCAGCGGGGTCATGCGCTTGTCGCACAGCTCAATGAAATGTGCACCCTTCAGAGCGGATTCGCTGAACAGCACGCCGTTGTTGGCGACGATCCCGACAGGGTGGCCGTGAATGCGGGCGAAGCCGGTCACCAGCGTGCTGCCGTACTCGGCCTTGAACTCGGCGAACTCGCCGCCGTCGACGATCCGGGTGATGACCTCGTGCACGTCGTAGAGAACCCGGGAATCCACGGGCACGACGTCGTACAGCTCGGTCTGGTCGGCCACCGCATCGACCGTCGGCTCCACGTCCCAAGGCAGCCCGCAGCGCGGCCCGAGCGTGGCGACGATGCGGCGCACGATCCGCAGCGCGTCGCGGTCGTCGTGCGCCAAATGGTCGGTGACACCGGAGGTTTTGGAATGCAGGTCGCCGCCGCCGAGATCTTCGGCGGTCACCACCTCGCCGGTAGCGGCCTTCACCAGCGGTGGGCCGCCGAGGAAGATGGTGCCCTGGTTGCGCACGATCACCGCCTCGTCGCTCATCGCGGGCACGTACGCACCGCCTGCGGTGCACGATCCGAGCACGGCGGCGATCTGCGGGATGCCTTCAGCCGACAGGTTGGCCTGGTTGTAGAAGATGCGACCAAAGTGCTCGCGGTCGGGGAACACCTCGTCCTGGCGCGGCAGGAACGCTCCCCCGGAGTCGACCAGGTAAATACACGGCAGGCGGTTCTGCCCGGCGATCTCCTGTGCGCGCAGGTGCTTCTTGACGGTGACCGGGTAATACGTGCCGCCCTTCACCGTTGCGTCGTTGGCCACGATCATGCATTCGCGGCCCGAAACTCGGCCGATGCCTGCGATCATTCCCGCGCCGGGGCATTCGTCGTCGTACATGCCGTCGGCGGCCAACGGCGCCAGCTCCAGGAAGGGGCTGCCGGGGTCGAGTAGACCGTTCACGCGGTCGCGGGGCAACAACTTGCCGCGGCTCACGTGACGCTCGCGGGCGCGCTCGGGGCCACCCAGCGCCGCGGTGGCCAGCTTCGTGCGCAACTGGTCGACCAGCGCGAGGTGCGCGTCGCGATGTGATACCGGCGGTGTCATCGCTGAACCCGTTCGTTTGAGTTAATGACGACTAACTCGTGGTATGTTAGTCGCGATTAACTCAAGTGTCCACCAGGACGGAATGACACATGGCCCCTTTGTCTGTGCCGACGCCTGCCACCACCCGGCGCAGCCGGGCCAAATCCGACCGCCGCAGCCAGCTGATCGCCGCGGCGGAACGCCTTGTCGCCGAGCGCGGTTTTCTCGCGGTGAGGTTGGAAGACATCGGATCCGCCGTGGGCGTCAGCGGTCCCGCGATCTACCGGCACTTCCCCAACAAGGAGGCGCTGCTTGTCGAGCTGCTGGTCGGGATAAGTACCCGGCTGCTGGCCGGCGCCACGGACGTCGTCGCGCGGGCCGAGGACCCGTCGTCGGCGCTGGGTGGGCTCATCGACTTTCATCTGGACTTCGCGCTCGGCGAGTCAGACTTGATCCGCATTCAGGATCGCGACCTCGGCCATCTGCCGCCGACGGCCAAGCGGCAGGTGCGCAAGGCGCAACGGCAATACGTCGAGATCTGGGTCGATGTGCTGCGTCGGTTGGACCACACCCTCAGCGAGGCCGATGCGCGGCTGATGGCGCACGCGGCGTTCGGGTTACTGAATTCAACACCACACAGCATGAAACCCGGTGCCACGAAAACGGCCGAGGCCAGCTCGCGTGCCGTCTTGCGGGAAATGACGGTCGCAGCGCTGACCTCGGCCGGGCGTGCCGGGGTTTAGTACCAGGCTTTCCTGCCGCCGACGGGCCGTCCGACGGACCCGAGGATCCAGAACACTGCACCAATGACGAGCAACACCACGCCGATGTAGGTCAGGATCGAGATGCCGAATATCAGCCCAAGAATGAGCAGGATGGCTCCCAGGACGATCATGGTTACTCCATTTCTTCCGAATTGTTAACTGCCAGTTGATTACTGGTTGATTACTGGCTGGGCTGAGGAACGTTGCAGTTGGTCACCTTCGGGTTGACCCCCGCATAGTTGAGGGGTCCGGCGACCACGGTCAATGCGATGCTGCCGGCTGTGGCGCAGTTGGTTTCGCCACCCTTGAAGTAATCCCGCTGGTATGCGGCAACCACCCCGATCACCAACCAGACGAGCACGATGACGCCGAGGATTCCACCACCTCTCACGCCGCGCCTCCATTCGTGTTAGCGCCTCAACGGCGCACGCAGCGTGTTTACCCGGCGGACAATTTGTCCAAACCTTGAGTCAGTCACGGATTGATCAAGAAATCAGCGGCCCGGCGAACGCCGTGGTGAGCCAGTCGCACATGGCCCTGACCAGCACAGCCCGGTGTTCCCGCTTGTCGATTTCGTGCCCGTCGTCTTCGAAGAGCAGCAGCTCGACGCTGCGGCCGAGCGCACGCAATGCGTCGTACATTTGCTGCGATTCGGTGGGCGGGACGTTGGTGTCGTTGAGGCCGTGCACCAGCAGAAGGGGCGCGGTCAATGCGTGCGCGCGCAGCAGTGGTGACAACCGGTCGAGTAATTCCCGATCGCTGACCGGATGGCCGTACTTGGGGTGGGCCGCCGCGGCGATCCACGGTTCGGTGTTGCGGTACCAGGTGTTCAAATCGCTCATCCCGCAGATGCTGATTCCCGCGGCGAATAACTGCGGATGAAAAGTGAGCGCCGCCTGCGTCAAGTACCCGCCATACGACCACCCGCAACAGGCGACGCGTTCCGCAGGCGCGAGTCCGCGGTCGACCAGATAGCGCGCCGCGTCGGCGACGTCGTCGATCGCCGCGAATCGCCGCTCCTTGTCATCGGCGTGCATGAACGTTCGGCCGAATCCCCCGGAACCACGGACATTCGGAAGAAACACGGTGATGCCCGCTTCCAGCAGGGGCGGGAAAAACTCGTTGTAGCCGGGGCGGCCCTGCCCTTCCGGCCCACCATGCAGGAAGATCATCGCGCCGATCGGTTCGACGCCCCGCGGGGGGCGGAACAACCAGCCGGTGAACTCCAGCCCATCGCGGGCGGCGAGGGTCTTGAGGGTCGGGTCGGCGGCGACGGGCCCGCTACTGGGTTCCCTGTCGACAGGTTCCCATTCGCGGGTGCGGGGATCGACCAGCTCGACGGTCGGCGGCATCGATGGACCTTCCACCGTCATCGCGAGCATCGACCCGCCCGCGCTGATACTCAACTCGCTGGCCACCATGCCGGGCAACGGAATCGGATCGTACAGGGTGTTGTCCGCGTATTCGAGGATCTGTAACTCGCTGGCGCCGTTGATGTTCCACAACAGCGCCACTGTCGAGAGGTCGTCACTCACAGTGAACTCGTCGAGTTCGTAGCCAGGGCGCTCGGCAACCACCTGATACGACACCCCATCGGGGGTCGTGGTGACCTCCAACAGCCGGGCGTGGTCGGTGCCGTTCTCGCTGCGGATAAGGGCGCGGACATAGCCTTCGGGGCTGTTGACACCGTAGATCTTCGCGGGCTGGTACAGCTCGGTGAGTTCGCCTTCCGACCCTGCGCGCAGGCGGCGCGGACTGTGGTCGTCCAGAATGATCCCCGCATCGGTAGTGGAACCGGGATCGTATGGCAGCAGCGCAATTTCGGTCAGGCCGCGGAGCATGATCAGATCGCGGTAGCCGCGCGGCCCGACCCGCACCAGCGATGCCCCCGCCCACGCGTCGACCAGCCGGCCGCCCGAGCGGCGGTCGAGCACCACCGTGGTGCCGTCCGACGGATCGATCAGACACGAACTGCCGACTCCGTCCTCACCGGTGAGGATCGCGGCGACCTGGCTGCCGTCCCAAGCGATCAGTTCTGCGGTGCCGTCCTGCGCGCCAGCGGGCCAATGGTCGATACGACGCGCGTCGCGGTCGTCGGGATCGGTTGTCACGACCCAGATCTGGCTGCGTGTGGCGCCGTCGGGTGCGACCTGACAGGCCAGCCAATGGCCGTCGGCGGAGTGGATAACGCGGGTGACGGGGCCTTCAACGGGGAGTTCGACGTCACGAGACGAACTCGCGCGCCAGCCACGCAGAAAGCGCTGCACCGCCCGCGGATAGCCGCCGTCGTCGACAAGATGGGCGAACGCGGTGGCATCCGGCGACAGCGACGCACCATAGTTTGCGCGCACCTGCCGTCCCACGGGACTAATTTTCCATACTCTGCAACCACATTTCGAGCACCGCAAGTTGCCAGAGCGCGTTGGCGCCGAGCGTGGTACGCGTCTCGTTCGGAGCGGCCAGCAGCGCGTCGACGGTTTCCCTGCGATACAGGCCGCGGGTCCGGGCGGCGTCGTTGGTCAGCGCGTCGCGGACCATGTCCAGCATGTCGCCGTGCAAGTGCCGGATGCCGGGCACCGGGAAGTATCCCTTGGTGCGGTCGATCACCTCGGCGGGCAGCAGCGCCCGCGACGCGTCCTTGAGCACTCCCTTGCCGCCCGATGCCAGCTTCAGCTCGGCCGGACAGCTGGCAGCCAACTCGACGAAGTCGTGATCGAGGAACGGCACCCGGGCCTCCAGGCCCCACGCCATCGTCATGGTGTCCACCCGCTTGACGGGGTCGTCGACGAGCATCACCTGGGTGTCCAACCGCAGAGCGGCGTCGACGGCCGTCTCCGCACCAGGTGCGAACTGGTGCTCGGAGGCGAACTCGCGGCTGGGGTCTTCGGCGTCAACCGTGTACTCCGGGGCGAAGATCGCCAGCACGTCGGCGTGATCGCGGTCGAAGAACACCTTGGCGTACGCCTCCGTGGTCTGCTCGCGGGCCACAGTGGCCAGCGGCGGGTACCAGTCGTAGCCAGCCAGGATCTCGTCGGCGCCCTGCCCGGACTGCACCACCTTGACCGACTTGCTGACTTCCTGCGACAGGAGGTAGAACGCCACGCAGTCGTGGCTGACCATCGGTTCGCTCATCGCCGCAATGGTTTTCGGCACCGCGGGCAGCAGCCGCGAGCTGTCGATGTGGATGCGGTGGTGGTCGGTGTCGAAGGTCTTGGCGATCAGGTCGGAATAGAAGTACTCGTCGCCGGACTCGCCACCGACGGAGTCGAATCCGATGGAAAACGTGGCCAGCCCGTGCTGGCCTTGCTCGGCCAACAGCGCCACCACGATCGACGAGTCGATGCCGCCCGACAGCAGCACCCCGACGGGGACGTCGGCCACCATCCGTCGCAGCACCGCGGTGCGCAACGCCGCCATCAACGCGTCCTCCCAGTCGCGTGTGGTCCAGGACGCCCGCGCCGGGTCGCGCTCGAAAACCGGTGTCCAGTACACGGTGTCGTCATACGAGCCGTCGGGCTGGACCACCCGCACGGTGGCGGGCGGTAGCTTGCGGATGCCCCGGTAGATGGTGCGCGGCGCGGGCACCACCGAGTGAAAGCTCATGTAGTGATGCAGCGCGTAGCGATCGAGTTCGGTGTCGACGTCACCGGCCTTCAGCAGCGCGCGCACGGTTGAGGCGAACCGCAGCCAGCCCGGCGTTCCGGCAAGATACAGCGGCTTGATGCCCAGCCGGTCACGGGCGAGCGTGACGACACCTGTTTCGCGGTCGGCGATCGCGAACGCGAACATGCCCTTGAAGCGGTCGACGCAACCGGTGCCCCACCGGTGAAACGCCTTGATCACGACCTCGCTATCAGCAGTCGAAAAGAATTGGTAGCCAACAGATTCAAGCTCTTTACGCAGATCCTGGTAGTTGTAAATACAGCCGTTAAAAACCAGGGTCAGCCCGAGCGCGCTGTCGACCATCGGCTGTTCGCCCCGGGCGGACAGGTCGATGATCGACAGGCGCCTGTGCCCGAACGCGAGCGGGCCGTGCGCGACGACGCCTTCGGAGTCGGGGCCGCGGGACGCCATGGCGCCCGTCATCCGGGTCACCGCGGTCACGTCGGCCGACTGTCCGTCGAAGCGGATTTCTCCGCAGATGCCGCACATGTTGCCTTCCGTTCTACGGCGCCGCCTGGTCGTGTCGGCCACCAGTCAAGATCCAGGTGTCCTTGCTGCCGCCGCCCGAGGATGAGTTCACGATGCGGGATCCGCGTGCTGCCACCCGGGTCAGCCCGGCCGGCATGACGTGTGCCGTCACCGTATCGTCGGACCGGGGGCGCAGGTGCACGAACGCACGCAGGTCGACGTGGTGCGGATACATTCCCTCTCCGTCGAATGTCGGGTGGGTCGACAGCGCGATCGCCTCTTGGGCGATGTAGCGCTCCGGTTGGCTCTGCAGCTCGCGACGCCGGACCTCCAGCGCGTCGGCGGCGGCCTCCGGCCCGATCACCACGCCGGTACCGCCGTGCCCGTCGATCGGTTTGACCACCAACTCGGCGATGTTGTCCAGCACGTAATCACGCTGCGCGCGTTCGGCGCAGATCCACGTCGGCACCTGCGCCAAAGCCGGCTTCTCACCGAGGTAATACTTGATCATCGCCGGCACGTACGCGTAGACGGCCTTGTCGTCGGCGACGCCGTTGCCCAGCGCGTTGGCTACGGTCAGCGTCCCGTTGGTGACCGCCTCGAGCAGACCGGGCCGCAACGCGCTGGCGTCGTATCCGGTGGACGACAGCAGCATGTCTTCGTCCATCCGGGCGTACAGCACGTCGACAGGGTGAACGTCAGAACCGATGTGGCGGAACAGCTTCCCGTCGCGGACCGACAGGTCCGAGGTCTGCACAAGCGCGATGCCCAGCTCTTCAGCCAGGAAGGTGTGCTCGAACCAGGCAGAGTCTTCCCAGCCAGCGGACAACAGCGCCACCGACGGTTCGTCCCCGGCCCGCGGCGGCGCCGCGGCACGCAAGGTCTCCAGCAGCATCGCCGGCACTTGGTCCACGTCGTCGAGCTCGGCGGGCCGCTCGAGCTCGGGCAGGTGCTTGGTGAGCAGCCGCCGGTTCGCGATCGCATAGGCGGTGCCCGAGGGGATGCGCAGGTTGTCTTCGAGCACCATCCAATTACCGGCCCTGTCGCAAACCAGGTCGGTGCCGCTGACGTGGGCACGGACGGGGTCGCGCGACAGCCGGCCCGTCGAACGGAATCCGGGTGCACGGTCCAGCGTGTCCATCCCGATGACGCCGTCGGCGAGGATGGCCTGCTCGGAGTAGATGTCGCGCAGGAACGCGTTGAGCGCCTTGGCCCGCTGACCCAGACCGGCGGTGAGTGCTGCCCACTCGTTGGCGGCGACCAACCGCGGCATCAGGTCGAGCGGGAACACCTGGGCGCGGTTCTGGCCGCTGACCCTGAATGTGATGCTCTCGGCGCGCTGGTCCTGCTCGATGTCGCCCTCCCGGGACCGCAACACCGCGACCCCGAGGTCGGCGACGGCGTGCAGGATCTTTTCGTAGTGGGGCCGCGGCCGCCCAGTGGGGTCGACGGCCTCGTCGTAGCTGACCGCGGCGGCCTTGTCGGCTGGGTCGTACTCGCGGTCGGGTTGGTAGCCGAACAGCAGTGTGGGGTCTTCGATTACGGCCGACGCCGTGTCCTGCCAGGTGCCCGCGGTTTCGGCGATCAGCTGGTCGACGACATCGGTTAGCCGGCCGCGGCGACGCAAAGCCCGTCGCTGACGGGCCGCCGACGTACCGGCGATCAGCACCTTCCGGGTCAGCTCGACGATCATCTGCCAGTCCCCCGCCGCTTCCAGCTGCGGACGCAGCGAGCGCACGAGTTCGGTGACGACGTCTCCGGCGGGGCGGCTGACCGGACCGTCGATGTCGACCAGCTCGCCCTCCAGACCCGAGCGGGCCGCCCGCCACAGCGCCGCGCGGCCCAGCGGCGGCGAAACCTCGATGGCGGGGACGCCCGCCCGGAGCCCCTCCACCTCGCGTTCGACCAAAGCCCGGAATAGCCCGGCGATCAGCACGATGGTGTCCACCGAGGGGCAGCTGTCGCACACCCGCAGTTCCAGCGTGGGCGCGGCGACGGCCGGACGCACGTCGAAGTACACCATCCCGGCGTCCGCGATTGCTCCGCTTGCCACCAGCTCGGCCACGAGCTTGTCGTATTCGGCGGCTGAGAACACGGGCGCGGCCAGCCCCGTCGTTGGCCAGCGCTGCCACACCAAGGTTCGCACACTGGAGTAGCCGGTGTCGGAGCCGTCGGACCAGAATGGCGAACTGGCGGACAGCGCCAGCAGTGTTGGCACATACGCAGACACCCGGTTGGCCACGACGACCGACTCGTCGCGGTCGGCCACGCCGACATGCACCTGGGTGCCGCAGATGAGTTGTTCGCGGGCCAGCAGCTGGTAATCGGCGAGCATCTGCCGGTAGCGGACAGTCTGCGTGACCTGCATTTCGGCGGGAACCGAAAGCGGCACGGCCCCGGCGGCGACCACGCCCATGCCGAGTTTGGCGGCGGCGTCGACAAGCACCTTGCGGTGGTCCTGCAGATCGGCGCGCAGTCCGTTGAGGGTGTCGACCACGCCGCTGTTCATTTCGACCACGCAGCGCTGCAACTCGGCGACGTAGCTGTCGGACAACTCATCGAGCAGTACAGGCGCCCGGGCCGTCAGCCGTCTGGTCTTCAGGTCGACGACGTGGAATTCTTCCTCGACGCCCATCGTTCGCGGCATGACGCCTCGCATTTCGCCACGGTAATTGACGCGCAGTTACGTCAGTGTTAACCGCGGTTGTTGCCGGTAAACGCTGAAGCTGTCTCTTTCGCCAGAATAGGTCGCCGCGACGAAAAGCCGTACAACGAGCTGCACAGGTACCCTGCAGCCATGAGGTGGGTATGACCGATTCACCGCGCCGCGACGGGCCCGATCCATCCCAACCGCTCGGCAACAGCTATCCCGGATACACCGATCCGGCGTATGCGAGTCAGGCGCCGTACGGCCCCACCTACCAGGCACCCGCTGCCCCGGCGCCCACCGAGCAGCTGCCCGCCTACTCGCCGTATGGCTATGACCCGTATGCGACCGGCCAATATGGCGCGCCGTACCCGCCAGGGGAACCGCCGCAGCCGCCACCGCCGGAAGGCCCGAAGTCGCCGCGCTGGCTGTGGTTTGTAGCCGGGATCTCGGTCCTGATGGTGATCGGGCTGGTGATCGCGCTGGTGATCGTCAACAGTTCGCGCCAGCAGACTGTCGTCGCGCCGCTGCCGTCGATGACGGAGCCGAGCTTCACCACCCCAACGCCGACGACTTCGCCACGTCCGACCATCCCCGTCTTCCCGCTGCCGACGCTGCCCAGCACACCGTCCACCACCGCCCCGACCACGCCGGGCGCGACCGAAACCGTGGTGTACGACGTCTCGGGCGACGGTCGGGCCATCAACATCACCTACGTCGATACCGGCGGTGTGTTGCAGACCGAGTTCAACGTGATGCTGCCGTGGAGCAAGGAGGTCGAGCTGGCCCAGCCGGCCGAGGACTCCGCCAGCGTCAGCATCATCAACGTCGGCCGTGAAGTGAACTGCTCGATCACTGTCAACGGTGTGCAGGTGCAGCAGCGCACCGGCGCAGGCCTGACGATCTGCACCGCGGCCGGTTAGACCGCCACAGCCAGGCGCGGCACCCGCACCGCAACCATCGCGATGGCGCCCGCCGCCAACACCAGCATTAGACCCCCGATGCCTGCGCGATCCGCCCCGAAGACGGCGACGAACGTAGAGAACATGAAGGGCGCAAGGGGCGCCACGGCCCGGCCGGTCATGGTGTAGAGGCCAAACGCCATCCCCTCCTTGCCGTGGGATGTCATTCGCAGCAGCAGTGTGCGCGCCGACGACTGCGTCGGCCCGATGAACAGGCACAGCAGCAGCCCGCACACCCAGAACGCCGCGGCACCGGACAACGCCATCAAGGTCAAGCCCACGGCGATCATCGCCGCCAGCGAGCTGAGGATGACCGTCTTCGAGCCGACGCGGTCGTCGAGCAGCCCGCCGAGCACCGCGCCTACCGCTGCCACCACGTTGGCCGCCACGCCGAACAGCAGCACATTCGCCGCTGAGATGCCGTAGACGATCACGCCGAGCACCGCGCCGAACGTGAACACGCCGCCCAATCCATCGCGGAACACCGCGCTGGCGAGCAGGTAATAGACGAAATTTCGATCACGCCTCCACTCGGAGGTCAGGTCCGCCCAGAGCTTGCGGTAGGCGCCGAGCACTCCGGTCGACGACGGCGCCGGCGGTTCGATGTCGGCCGGCGGTGGTGGCACGATGAGCACCGGCAGCGCGAACGCGGCCATCCAGGCGGCGGCGACCAGCATGGCCGCGCGAACGTTCTGCCCGTCGGCGGTCGGGATGTCCAGCAGCCCCACCGTTGGGCCGTCGCCCGCGATGAATCCCACGTAGATCACAAGAAGCAAGACCATGCTGCCGACATAGCCTGCGGCCCAACCGAATCCGGACACACGGCCGGACGTCTCCGGTGTCGTCAGCTGCCGCAGCATCGCGTTGTAAGGGACGCTCGCCAGGTCGTTGCACGCCGCGGTGAACCCGAGCAGCAGAAGGCCTGCCAACAGGTAGCTGGCGTCGTCGCGGATCAGGCTCATTGCCGATGTCAGCAGCACCACCATCGCGGTGAGGATCCCCAGCGTCCGTCGGCGTCGATGCGGCGCGTCAACCCAGACTCCGGTGACGGGGGCGAGCAACGCGACCGTTACACCGGAGAAGAACAGCGCCCAGCCGAGCCAGCTCGCCGGGCTGGTGCCGGCGGGCAGGTCGTCACCGACTGTGCGGGTCAGGTACACGGAGAACACGAACGTCACGACGATTGCGCCGACCCCGGTGGAACCGCAGTCCCATAGTGCCCACGCCAGCACCCGCGACCGGCCCGCGGTTTGCGCGGGCGGCCGCGATTCGCTCATCGAATCTCCTTCGGCTGGAAACCTTGGACTCTAGTCCGGGGAGGAAGCCGATCTCCGGTGCGACGCAGACGTGCTACGTCAGGGATGTCGGTGGTGGTAATTACGGTGACGTTATGTCGCGGTTTCGGCTGCTGCCGACAGATGAGCAGGAGGAGGCGCTATTGGGTCACTGCCGGGACGCGCGGTACGTGTGGAATCTGGCGGTCGAGCAGCAGCGGCACTGGCAGCCGGGCCGCAAAGCCCCTGGCTATTTGCAGCAGTGCGCGCAGTTGACCGAGGCCCGCGCTGAGTACGCGTGGCTTCGTGCCGGAAGTCAGACGGTGCAGCAGCAGGCATAGAGGGATTTCGCACAGGCCATGCGCGACTTCTTCAGCGGCACTCACCGTCGCCCGACGTGGCGCAAAGCTGGTGTGCATGAAGGGTTTCGGCAGGTCGCGCTGAAACCGCGTCACGTCGAGCGCGTCAACCGTCGCTTTGGTCGGGTGTGGGTGCCCAAAGTGGGCTGGGTGCGGTTTCGCGTGTCGCGGCCGGTGCCCGCGGGCGTCAAGTCCTACCGGGTCACCCGTGATCGGGCTGGCCGCTGGCATGTGGCGTTCGCCCACGTTCCTGAACCCATCGCCGGTCCAGGCGATCGTAGCGTGGTTGGTATCGACCGCGGCGTTGCGGTGGCGGCAGCGTTGTCGACCGGTGAACTGTTGCGCGCCCCTGGCCTGAGCTTCGGCGAGACCAAGCGGTTGAAGGTGCTGCAGCAGCGGCTCGCCCGGGCCAACCGTGGCTCTAACCGGCGTGCCCGAACGAAGCTGGCGATCGCGAATCTGAGAGCGCGTGAGGCCGACCGGCGCAAGGACTGGGTCGAAAAAGTCACCACTGACCTCGCGCGTCGCTTCGACACGATCCGCATCGAAGCCCTCGACGTGCGTGCGATGATCCGCACTGCGCGCGGAACTGTCGAGCAGCCCGGTGTGCGTGTTGCTCAGAAACGCGGGCTGAACCGAGCTATCAGCCGGAGCGGTTGGGGCCTTCTGGCCGCGCGTTTGCAGCACAAGGCTCACGGTCGGGTCGAACAGATTCCGGCCGCGTACACGTCGCAACGATGCTCCGCGTGCGGGCACGTCGCTCCGGGGAACCGTAAGAGCCAAGCGGTTTTCCAGTGCGAAGCCTGCACCGCTGGACGGTGCAACGCCGACGTCAACGCTGCACGCAACATCGCCGCCGGACGGGCGGTGACCGCACGGGGAGACCTCGCCACTAGGCAGTCTGCGAACCCTGAACCTCACCTCGCTACTCCTGCCGCGTAAGCCGATGGGATGGGGAGTGAAATCCCCGGACATGAGTCCGGGGAGGACGTCAAGATATAGTCCGGCCCATGCCAGTACCCGCTCCCAGCGCGGATGCCCGTGCCGTCGTCACCGGTGCGTCGCAGAACATCGGCGAAGCGCTGGCCATCGAGCTAGCCGCCCGCGGACACCATCTGATCATCACGGCGCGCCGCGAGGATGTGCTGAGAACGCTGGCGGACCGGCTCACCCAGCAGTATGGAGTGACGGTCGAGGTGCGTCCCGTAGATCTCGCCGACCCGGCCGAGCGCGTCAAGCTGTGTGACGAGCTTGCCGTACGAAACATCTCGATCCTGTGCGCCAACGCAGGCACCGCGACGTTCGGACCGGTCGCCACGCTGGACCCGGCCGCGGAAAAGGCTCAGGTGCAGCTGAATGTGCTTGGCGTACATGACCTTGCGCTCGCCGTGCTGCCCGGCATGGTCGAGCGCGGGGCCGGCGGAATTCTGATTTCCGGTTCGGCGGCAGGCAATTCGCCGATCCCCAACAATGCCACTTACGCGGCCACCAAGGCGTTCGTCAACACGTTCAGCGAGTCGCTTCGCGGCGAAGTCAAGCGCGCAGGCGTACACGTCACGCTGCTGGCCCCCGGTCCGGTGCGCACCGAGCTACCGGATCCGGACGACCAGTCGCTCGTCGAGAAGCTCATCCCGGATTTCCTGTGGATCTCCACCCAATACACCGCCAAGGTGTCGCTGGATGGCTTGGAGCGCAACAAGATGCGCGTCGTGCCCGGTGTCACGTCGAAGGCGATGTCGGTGGCGACGTGCTACACACCGCGGGCCATCGTGACGCCGATCGTCGGCGCGGTCTACAAGAGACTCGGCGGCGGCTAGCGGCGGCGCCCGGTGCCGAAGATGCTGCGGGTGATCTCGCGGCCGATGACGGTGCCCGCCGACCGCATCGCGCTCTTGAACGCCGGGCTGTTCATCATCTTGTCGAACATCCCGGGTTCGGCGGCCCCCCGCGACTTCACCTCGCCCTCGGCGCTGGCTGCCCCGATGTCGACGGGCAGCGGAGGCGGCAGAGCAGCGTCGGGCGCTGCAGGAGCGGGCTGCAACTTGGCGTTGAGGCGCTCATAAGCCGACTCGCGATCGATGGTCTGGCCGTACTCGGCCTGCAGCGGGCTGGCCTTGGCCGCGGCGCCGATCGCGTCGGGGCCGATGGTGTCCATCAGCGATCGCGGGGCCCGCATCCTTGTCCACGCCACCGGTGTCGGCGCACCGTTCTCCGAGAGCACGGTGACGACCGCCTCGCCGATGCCCAGCGACGTCAACGCCGACTCGAGGTCGTAGACATCGGTTTTCGGATACGTGCGGACGGTCTTGGCGAGCGCCTTCTGGTCGTCGGGGGTGAACGCACGCAGCGCGTGCTGGATGCGCGCACCGAGCTGCGACAGCACGTCGTTGGGCACGTCGGTCGGCAGCTGCGTGCAGAAGAACACACCGACGCCCTTCGAGCGGATCAGCTTCACGGTCTGTTCCACCTGTTCCAGGAACGCCTTCGACGCGTCGGTGAACAGCAGGTGGGCCTCGTCGAAGAAGAACACCAGCTTCGGCTTGTCGACGTCGCCGACCTCGGGCAGCGTGGTGAACAGGTCGGCGAGCACCCACATCAAGAAGGTCGAGAACATCACCGGACGCGCGGCCTGATTGCCCAGCTCCAGCAGCGTGATGACGCCGCGGCCCTGAGCATCGGTCCGCATCAGATCCTTGGGCTCCAGCTCTGGCTCACCGAAGAACGTGTCGGCGCCCTCTGCCTCGAGGTTGACGAGCGCCCGCAGGATCACGCCCGCCGTGGTCGGCGACACCGCGCCCAGATTCTTGAGTTCCGGCTTGCCCTCGTCGCTGGTCAGGTATTGGATGACCGCCCGCAGGTCCTTGAGGTCGAGGAGCGACAAACCCTTCTGATCGGCCCAGTGAAAGATCAGCCCCAGCGTCGACTCCTGAGTTGGGTTGAGCCCCAACACCTTCGATAGCAGGATCGGCCCGAAGCTGGTGATTGTGGCGCGCACCGGTACGCCGATGCCCGTGGTGCCCAGCGACATGAACTCGACCGGGAAGGCCGTGGGGGTCCAGTTGTCGCCGGTGTCCTTGGCCCGCTGCTCGGTCTTGTCGTTGGCGACACCAGGCCGCGACAGGCCCGACAGGTCGCCCTTGACGTCGGCCATCATCACCGGCACACCGGCGGCGGACAGCTGTTCGGCAATCACCTGCAGTGATTTGGTCTTGCCGGTACCGGTGGCGCCGGCGACCAGGCCGTGCCGGTTGACGGTGGCCAGCGGGATACGCACCTGCGCGGTCGGATCACAGGCCCCGTCGACGACGACGGTGCCCAGTTCCAGAGCCGAGCCTTGCGTGGCATAACCTGCAGCGATCTGCTGAGCTGGGGTGGCTGTCGACTCAGTGGTCATGGCCCGAACATTACTGGGCGGCGGCCCCGCCAGGTGGGTGTGGGCGGCTGGTTGTCGGCCGACGGCTTAATGTGGGCCTGTGCGTGACGAACTGGTGTGGATCGACTGTGAGATGACCGGCCTTGACCTCAAGACCGATCGGCTCGTCGAGATCGCGGTGCTGGTCACCGACGCCGACCTCAACATCCTGGGCGACGGCATCGACGTGGTGATCCACGCCGACGACGCCGTGTTGTCATCGATGATCCCTGTGGTCACCGACATGCACACCCGCTCGGGGCTGATCGAGGAGGTGCGCGCGTCGAACATCGACGTGGCCGCGGCCGAGGAGCAGGTCCTCGACTACATCCGGACCCACGTCAAGCAGGCCAAGACCGCCCCCCTGGCGGGCAACTCGATCGCCACTGACCGCGGATTCATCGCCCGTGACATGCCCAGGCTCGACGACTACCTGCACTACCGGATGATCGACGTCAGCTCCATCAAGGAGTTATGCCGCCGCTGGTATCCACGCATCTATTTCGGCCAGCCCGAGAAGGGGCTCGCCCATCGCGCGCTGGCAGACATCCACGAATCGATCCGCGAGCTGCGCTACTACCGCCGTACCGCGTTCGTCGCGCCGCCAGGGCCGTCGACCAGCGAGATCGCGGAGATCGCCGCCAAACTCGGGCCGCCCATCGGCGACTCGGAGGTAATCGATTCGGCTGCCGAGCGTCCGAGCGGCTAATATCGACGGGCCGCATGTGCCAGACGGCTCAGCGGCAATGGTGGCTGTAGTTCAGTTGGTAGAGCACCAGGTTGTGATCCTGGCTGTCGCGGGTTCGAGTCCCGTCAGCCACCCCGGGTGAAGCGGGCAACGTCAGATATTGGCGTTGCCCGCTTTCCATTGCTCCCACGGAATGTTCCAGTCGCCCAGCCCATCGGTTCCGGGCAGCGTCGACCCCACCGTGTTGATGATCTCCACGAGGTCACCGCGCTTGGTGTTGTCGTAGAACCACACGGCATTGCTCGGACTGACGTTGAGGCAGCCGTGGCTGGTGTTCGAGTAGCCCTGGCTTCCGACCGACCACGGCGCGGAGTGCACGAAGATGCCGCTGTAGCTGATTTGGGTTGCCCAGTCGACGTCGGTGCGATACCCGTTGGGCGAGTTGACCGGAACGCCGTACGTCGACGAATCCATGACGATGTGCCTGAACCGGTCGCCGACGAGGTAAACGCCGTTGTCGGTCGGGGTGCTGTTCTTGCCCATCGAAGTCGGCATGGTCTTCACGGCCTCGCCGTTGTGTCGAACGGTGACGATCTTGGTGTTGTCATCGACCGTCGCAATGATCTCGTCGCCGATTGTGAAGTGCGTGCTGACATTCTCCTGGCCGAACAGCCCGTCACCGAGGTCGACGCCGTAGGTGTTGACCGCGACGTCCACGGTCGTGCCCGGCGTCCAGTATTGAGCTGGGCGCCAACGCACTTCGCGATTGTTCAGCCAGTAGAAGGCGCCCTCCACGGGCGGGTTGGTGGTGATCTTGATGGCCTTCTGAGCCGCCAACCGGTTCGAGATGTTCTCATCGAACCGGACCGCGACGGGCTGACCCACGCCGACGACCTCGCCATTGTTGGGCAGCAGGTACGGCATCGTCAGGTTTTCCGGCGAATGCGTCTGGAACGTCATCTGCTGGCTGGCGATCCCCCCGAGGCCGAGCGACTGCGCGCTCAGCGTGTAGCGCTTGTTGTATCCGAGCGGCTCTGTCGTGGACCACGTCAGGCCGCCGGGGCTGAGAAGGCCGGCGATCGGGGTGCCGTCTTCGTTGGCCATGGTCACGGCGCCCAGCACACCGTCCTCGGCGCTGACCGTCACGGGCGACTCGACGCTCACGCCGACGGCCCCGTCCTTGACGGACGCTGTGAGCTTGGGCACCAGGAGGTCCCCGTAGGGCGTGCCCTTATCGGTGATGACCTGGGGCTGCGGCGGGGCGGGATTGCTGTTGCAGGCGGACAGCCCGAGCACGATGGCGGGAGCCAACGCGATCGCCATCACCCAGGCACGCATACGACGCGGACGGGCCACTTTCTGGACCTGCCACATTCTTTGCTCCACCTCGCAACCAGGACTCAGCACATCGACGATTGTTGGCAGTAGTCTAAGGGCAAATTTAGCTGGGGGCACAAGCGCAGCGTCGGTCCCAGCAACGGCAAGAGTAACGATTTCACCCTCTGCCGCAGGGCCTGTTACTGTCGCACACGCAGCGCCGTTAGCTCAGTTGGTAGAGCAGCTGACTCTTAATCAGCGGGTCCGGGGTTCGAAACCCTGACGGCGCACTACGCCTTAGCCGCAGGTCAAGCTGCTTTTCCGCGTCGCTCGGCGTGTGTACTCGCATACCCGAACAGGGTACTGAGGCGCCCAAAAGCCTCCACAAAGCTTCCACGCTGCGGGGAGACGTTCGCCACAGCAAACTCGCGTCACTGTACGACGTAGGCTCGACGGGTATGACAAGGCGTCGCTCGAAGGGGATCCGTTCGCTCTGCGGGACCTCGCAGAACTTCTGCCATCGGGAAACGTCAGGGTCGTGCGCGAAGACAATGCCTACTACCTGACAGCGCCGGACATCGACAGCCCGCCGGAGGAAACGTGGTTTACGAAGCCGCCGCGCGGCTCGTCGCCTACACCAACGGCATGTCGTGCGATGCGTTCCGTAGCGTACTCCGCGGCATGCGTGTAATCCCTCTTCTCAACCTGGAGCCCCAACGGCACGAAGTTATGCGTGCCTTCGGGGTCTTCGGAGGTCGGAGGGATGTCGAGCGAGGACACAGGCTGACGGCGCGGATCCGCAAAAACAGGTAGTCGACTACCTGAGCGCAGGTGTCAGGTCTGCTTAATACTAAGCAGGTCACCGTGTACGTCCCAGATGGAGACAGACAAGGATCTGGATTCGAGCATGGACGTGTCCTGGCCGATGGTCCAGCGGGAGCAGGCTTTCCGCCAAATTCGTGATGCGGTAAGCGCGTCCGGTGACCGCGGAGATGCGACCGGGGTGGTTCTGACCGGTGATGCCGGGGTGGGGAAGACGACGCTGGCCCGCTACGCGGCCCGCACCCTCACGGATGCGAATGTGCGCTGGGTGGCCGGAACGGAATCGGCGCGCAATGTACCGCTGGGCGCCTTCGGTCATCTCATCGGTCAGGCAGCGTTGCGCGACCCGGTCACGTTTTTGACCGAGGCGCGCACCTCGCTCGTCGGTGCCGGTTCGGCGGTGATCGGCGTCGACGACGCGCACCTGCTTGACCAGCTCTCGGCAACGCTGTTGCTACAGCTCGCGATTGACCGGTCAGCGCACATCATCGCGACTGTCCGGAGTGGCGAACGGGTGCCGGATGCCATCACCTCGCTGTGGAAGGACGGGCATCTCAACCGCATCGAGCTTCGGCCCTTCACCAGAGCGCAGAGTATCGACTTGGTCGAGTCGGTGCTCGACGGGAAGTTGGAAGGCCTCAGCGCCGATCTGCTGTGGAAGGCATCGGGCGGAAATGCGCTGTATCTGCGACATCTCGTCGAGGCTGCGCTGGAATCGGGCAGCTTGCGCCGAGTCCAAGGGGTGTGGCAGTTGCGCGGGCAGGCTGGAGTCACCTCGGAACTGGCCAGCCTGCTGGGGGATCGTGTGACGGCGCTGCCGGCCGAGATCCAGCGGGCTCTGCGGCTGCTGAGCTTGTGCGAGCCGATGGACATCGGCGTGCTGTCGACCTTGGCGGGCGATGAGGCGGTGGAAGAGGCCGAAAGACGCGAGCTGGTGCGCGTTGTCGAGGATGGCGCGCAACTCAACGCCCGGTTCACCCACCCGATGTTCGGCGAAGTTGTCCGCCGTTCGCTCGGAGTGGCCGGGGCGCGTCGGCTGCGCGGTGAGATCGTCACCGCGATGCGGGCAAGCGGGCACAACACGAAAGCCGACACCGTCCGGCTGGCCGAATTGGCGCTCGGTAGCGACCAATCCGTGGATGTCGACCTTTTGGGCGATGCTGCCCGCATCGCGACCGAGCTCGCCGATGTCACCCTGGGTGAGCGATTCGCGCGCGCCGCGGTCGAACGCGGCGGCGGGATCAGTGCGGCCGATCTGCTTGCCAGGTCGCTGCTATGGCAGGCGCGTCCAACCGAGGTCGAGGCGGCGCTGGCCGATTTCTCCGTCGACGATCTCGACGCCGACGGACTGCTGCGCTGGGGCGCCACCCGGATCTGCAACTTCTATTTCGCGTTGGGCGACGCCGCCTCGGGCGATGAGGTGTTGGCACTGCTGCAAGATCGGATCACCGCTCCGGAATTGATGGCTGTGGTCCAGGCGATCGTCTCTGCCTGCGCTCACCACAAGAACGATCTCGACGAAGCCGTCCGCATCGGCACGGAAGTCCTGAGCCAGCCGCGGGTCCCGACCTGGGCGGTGGGCTGGGCCACGGTCGGCAGCGGGCGTTCGCTGGCGCTGATGGGGCGCGGCGCGTCAGTCGACGAGATCGCCGATCGGCTGCGTGCCGTCGGTAGTCACATCGACGGCCTCTTGCGGTATCCCGCCGCGTTCGGAGAAGTTCAGGCACTCGCCTTCACCGGCAGATTCGCCAAGGCGCGACAGCGTGCCACGGAATACCTGGACTTCTCGTCATCGGGCCAGTCCCTGGCATGGGGACTGGCCAACACGATGGGAGGTTTTGTCGACGTCGCGACGGGCAGCTTCGGGCCCGCGGTCGAACGACTCGAACCGGCGGTTGCGGCGCTGCTGCCGGAGTCGGCGGCGACCTGGTTGTATCCGGCGAGAATTTCCCTCGTACACGCGTATTCGGTAGTCGGGCGGGCCGACGAGGCTCGCCAGATCCTGGCCGATGCCTGGCGCCGGTTCGGCGCCCACCTGGCTGTGTTCGAACCCCAGATGCGGGTCGCCGAGGCCTGGATCGCAGCTACCGAGGACGGAGCTTCGCGCGCAATCGAACTCGCGCATGTCGCCGCCAAATGCGCGACGGAATGTCACCAGTACGCGATCGAGGCCGAGGCGTTGCATGCTGCAGCGCGGTTCGGCGACGGGTCTGTGCACGAAAGGCTGGCCGAGTTGGCCGCTTCGGTCGACGGCGACTTGGTCCCGCTGTACGCCAGGCACGCGCTCGCCCTGGATGATCAGGATGCCGAAGCACTGGAGGACTGCGGACGCGATTTCGAAGCACTCGGGGCCCTGTTGTCGGCGACCGATGCGCTGGCCCAGGCCGCCGGCCGGCACGAGGCCGACGGCAACCGAAGCCGGGCGGCAGCTGCGGGCACAGCCGCATACCGGATCGCCGCGCTGTGCGGGGATGTGACGACACCTGCGCTGCGCGCGATACCCGATCCGTCACCGCTGACCGCCAGGGAATCCGAGATTGCCCGACTCGTCGCGTCGGGGCTGGCCAATTCCGAAATCGCGCAACGGCTCTTCCTGTCGGTGCGGACGGTGGAAGGCCACATCTACCGGGCGTGCGCCAAGCTCGACGTGACCGATCGTGATCAGTTGGCGGCCATCGTCGGGCAGACGACGAATGGGCTTCTGTAAGAACAAATCAGCGGAAAACGGGGGAGCAAAATGGAATCGGAAGTTCAGGACGCCGAACTGCGCTTGGCGCTGGTCTGCTACGGGGGGGTGTCCCTGGCCGTATACATGCACGGTGTCACCAAGGAACTCCAAAGCCTGATCCGCGCCGCGCGCGCCTTCGAAGACAAGACACCGAAGCGGCTGACGGATTCGCACGCCATCGGTACTGAGCCCGCTTACTTCGCCGCCTTGCAGGACCTCGCCACCACCAAGGGCGTCCGCAAGGGCACGAATTTCAGGGTGAGCATCGACATCATCGGTGGTACCTCCGCAGGGGGCATCAACGGCATCGCCCTGAGCAAGGGGTTGGCGCACCGGCGCCAGCCAGGAACCGCTGAAGCGCGTATGGATCGATGAGGGTGATATCCGGGCGCTCTTGCGGGCGCCGGCATGGGGGCTGCCGGTACAGGCGCTGATCGCCGCCAGCTGCCAGGTTTTCCGGCTGGCCAGCGCCAAGACACCACTGCGTGGCGAAAAGATGTCCCAGCTGATCCTCGATGCTTTGGGCAAGATGGACGACAGGACGCATGAGGACTCGCTCGTACCGCCGGGCGGCAGTTTGGAGTTGTACGTTCCGGCAACGGATCTCGACGGTTTCGACGTTCTGGTGCCGTCGGGTGCCGGTGGCGCGAGCAATCAGGACCGCCAGAACGCGCAGGTCTTCGAGTTCTGCTTTGCGAAGGAACAATTCGGCAAGTCGCACACCGCAGATCTCGCGTTCGCTGCGCGGGCATCGGCGAGTTTTCCCGGCGCGTTCGCACCGGTCAGCCAGGAGTCGTTCAAGACCGAGACAGGCAAAGACCTGGACTTCCACACAGACGTCTTTCATTACCAATCCCCGGTGTTGAAGGAGCCTGCCCGTCGGGAAAAGGTGTCGTTCGTCGACGGGGGCGTGTTGGACAACGCCCCGTTCGACATCGTCATCTCGGCGATCAGTCGTCGGCGAGCGGACGCGGAAGTCTATCGGCGACTCGTCTACATCGAGCCCGACCCCGGCCACGATCTGTATGCCGCGGCCGTCGATACGGCCCCGTCGCGTCGTCGCTGGCTCGGCGACCTGCTGGCGGTGAACAAGGTGAAGGGTAGCCATCCGTTCCTGCGGGACCTCCTGGACCTGCGCGATCTGAACAAGTGGATCGGCGAAGTCAGCGCGATCACTGAACGCCAGAAGGCCTACGTCGTCGAGGCGATCGCAATTGCCCGCACATCATCGAACGGCGTATGGGAGCCGCCCGCGGACGTTCCGATCAACTACGGCACGCGGGCAACGACCACCCTGCTGGACAGCACAACGGACGCGGGCATTCAAACGCTGACAGACAACATGCACGTCTGGGTCAAGGATGCGCTCTATCCGTCCTTCTCGACCTACCAGCGCCTGAAGTTCGACGCTGCGATTCGACAACTTGCCGATCAACTAGCCGAAAAGTTCGGGTTCGCCAAGACATCCGCGCAGGCCGACTTCATCGACGCAGCGACGGCGGCATGGGCGCGCCAGCAGGAATTCTGGTCCTCTGAGCCGAACGACACCGTCGGTAAGCCGCCCGGTGACGTGTTGGGCGAGTTGCTTCGCCCCATCGATGTGCCGTACCGGGATCGCAGGCTGGTATTCATCCTGGCCGGCATCGCGGAGTTGTATAAACCCCAGAAGGATGACCACGGTGACCCACGCCAGGGTCCACCGCGTCCGCAACTGGACCTTCTCAAAGGCGAGGCCTGGGACTTACTCGTCGATCTGCGCGGAGCCGCTAAGGACGTCGTGGACAATCTGGAACCGGCGACGGTGGATTTCCTCAAGTTGGAGGCACCGTCTGGTGCGGCCCGTCAAGATGACCCACTGCTGGCGAATCCGGCGGATTTCGCTGTCACGTACAAGGCCGAGTTCCAGACGCTTTTCGACACGTACAGCACGAAGCTGATAGACCGAATCGGAGATGGCAGCGACAAACTGTGGAAGGCATTCACCACACACACGAATGGCTGGTTGGACGACGACAAGCAGGCGCTGTTGTCTCGATATCTGGGGTTCCCGCTCTGGGATGCGATGATCTTCCCCACGCTGACTTTGACCCGGGTGCCGCAACTGACCCAGATCGGAGTTCAGCAGTTCAGCCCGTTGATGGCGACGAAACTCGATCCGCTGGAGGAAAAGCCGAAGCGCAGGTGGCCGCTGTTCTGGAAGAAGACCGAGCAGGGTCCAGCCACGAAGCTCAAAGGTATACCGGTATCGCACTTCGCCGGGTTCTTCAGCGCGAAGTCACGCGAGAACGATTACCTGTGGGGGCGATTGGACGCCGCGGAGTTGATCCTGCGTCTGCTGCAGGATGTCGGCGCGTCCATGATATTGCCGAAAGTCAGATCGCCACAGGATGCGCCCGTTCCTCATCTGGTGACAGCGTTGCAGGGCATCCTCGATTCTGAGACCAAACCCGTCCGCGATTCTGACACCAAGTTGCACCGGATCCCCGAACTGCTCGCAGACGTGCAGCGGCAGGTCGACGAGCTGAAGGCCAAGGAAAATCCCGTCGTTGAACCCAAGCTGGAGACGCCCGATCTATCTGGACTTGCCGTCGCGGATTAACGCGGCCAGTCCCTCCCGGTCTGACACGTCGAGCTTGATGCACGCCCGGTAGATGTGGCCTTCGACCGTGCGGGCCGACACCGTCAGCCGCTCGGCGATCTCACGGTTGGACGGCCCGGCGGCCACCAGATTGGCGATTTCGCGTTCGCGGGTACTCAGCGGCAGGGGATTGGCGGCCAGGATCAGCGCAGGAGTCTTGATGCCGCCACACGCGGTGGCCAGCCGGTCGGCCATCGCCGCGGCCTCGGTCGTCGCGCGGCGGTCGTCCTTGGCCTCGAACAGGACGGCCGCCTGCGCGGCGGTGTCGGCGGCCGACAGCAGCGAGCCGATCTCTTCGAATTGCTGTGCCGCGGAATATATCCCGTCGGCGTCGCGATCCAGCAGCGCGGTGGCCGCCGCGGAGTAGATCTCGGCGAGTCGGCCATCGACCTGCCCGCAGACGTCTACCAGTCGCTGCAGTGACGTGCGGTCACCGAACCTGATCGCGTCATGCAGGGCGGTCATCTCGATGCCAGTCTGGCCGGACCGCAGGGCCAGCTCGGCCGCCTCAAGCGCCAAATCGATTGCCGCGCTGACATTTCCTTCCGCGGCGGCAAGCCACGCTTCGGTGACCCGAAGCTGCGGCCCGAAAACCGCGACGTGCCTGCCATATCGGATGCGCAGCTCCGCGACCATCTTGGCGCCGGCCTCGACGCGCCTCAGTGCGCAATACGACTGGGCCAGCAGTAACCTCGCCGGGAAGCTCCATGACGCCGCCGATTCCGAGGTCAGCGCGGCGACGGTCTGCTCCATCCGGGATACGGTTTCGGGGAAGCGGCCGCGGGCCACTTCGACCTTGCCGCCCAACACATTTGCCAGGCCCCACGCCAGGTACTGCACCGGTGAGGAGATCCGCACGATATCGGCGGAGCGGATCTCGGCGGTCTCGAAATCGCCTGCCGCGGTGAGCGCGTTGATCTCGCCGTACGCGATGAGGTAGCGCAGCAGGCCGTCGACGTCGTTTTCGACATCGCAGCCGCGGCGCGCGACGGCGACCGCAGCGTCGTTGCGGCCCTGAAGGGCCAGCGCCAGACCGCCGCCGAAGGCCGCCCAGGCTCGCGACCGTGCTGTGGCTGCCGGAATGGTTTCCCAGTTCGATCCTGACGACATTACGGTTCTCGCGACCGGTGCGGATCTGTGGTGGCGACTGATGACCGCAACATGTGCAGGAACGGCGTGGCCTTGGGGTAGCGGGTAGGTAGCTGGCGACCCACCAGCGAACCCCACGAGGGGGTGGTTAGCTGATCGGGATCGCAGGCTCATCGCACGCGCTGGTCAGGCTAGCGTCAAAACTAGCTCTGACCAGCGGCGATGCTGGTGGCAGGTACAGGATTCGAACCACTGTAGGCGTAAGCCGACGGATTTACAGTCCGTCTCACAAGCACTGCAAACAATCCCTTATCGAGAACGCGGCTGATCAACTCAAGGTGCTGGATTCAGCGGCGATTCAAATCTGGTGACTGCTCGATCGTGTTTGCTGCGTCGACGTTGTCACCTTCATACCATGACTGCGTGGCGGGGTGAGCGCACAAAACCGGCCTGATGCAATTTGACGAGGCGGCACCAAAACCACGTATGTTCTGGCCTTTCTGGCTGTGGGGCGGCCGGACTCGAACCCGCGACCAACGGATTACCGGCCGATTGGTCCGAAGAGTTGCGGTCGTTGCCTGTCTTCTGTTGTGCCAGGGAGCTCTACCGCCACTACCTTTCGATTGCAGGTCGCCGCCCTAGACCGTGCGGGCCAAACGGTCCGCGAGCAGCTCGGCGAACCGTGCCGGATCTTCGAGTGCGCCGCCTTCAGCGAGAAGGGCTGTGCCGTAGAGCAATTCGGCCGTGTCAGCGACCGACGGATCGTCACCGCGGTCTTTGTGCGCTTGGCGCAGGCCGGTGACGAGCGGATGATCCGGGTTGAGTTCAAGGATCCGCTTACTGGCCGGAATGTCCTGCCCGGAAGCCCGGTAGAGGCGTGCGAGCGCCGGTGTGACGTCAAAGGCCGGTATCGGAGAGCTATCTGAAGGGGCGGCCTGTCCAAGGGTGTACCGGTGGAAGGAATCAGGTGATCCGGATTGGTCGTGTGCACGACGACCTTCCGGTAGGTGACCGAGAGCGGGACCCGTCCCATCCATTAACCCTGATCAACAAGACTTTGAGCGCTTGCCAGACAGTCGTGCGGATTGATAGCGCAGCCCGACACGAATGAGCGCCCACTGTGTCGCATAGCCGCCGAACGGATGAAGATAAATAAATCTGCGCCATCGATAGCGTATCAACAGCCACTGCATCGCGGAGCCGATGCGTTGTACCCGGAGAGATGGGGGGAGGGAGCGAGCCAATGGACGCATTGTCGTATGACAGAGCATTCCAGTCACCCAACGCAGGGCCCGGACGCGGTATAGTGCACGTGCGACGAAGGGCTGCCGGTCTATGCGCTTTTTGACCTCCCGGCTTACTTCGGCAGGACATTGTGGCCAAAACAGCGTAATCGGCGTTGCGGCCTTTTTGGTCTGACCAAACAGCAAGCGAGCAACGCCAGCTTCCTCAACAATCCGTCTCGGAACGGGGCGGTCATAGTTGCCGCCGATACGATAAGGGTCCATCTCGTTGGACATGGAGATCTTTTGAATCGACGGATGTTGGCAGGCGCCTACGAACGGCAATGGCAGGTGGATGAAATCGCAGTGCAGCCGGAATTCTCCTAGGCTTGAACCTGAGACGTCGTGCCTTACTATTTCCGTGCTCGGAGCTCCGGATAGTCCCCACACCGCATCGCCGTGGAAGCCTGTCACAAGCAGCCGCCGGCTCAGCTTGTCGCCAAAGCCGATAAAGGGTAGATCGTCGCCCAGCATACCAGTAGCCAAGAACTCAGCAATTTTGTCAGCATCATCAAAAATCGTATTGGACAGAACTACATTGTCTATTTTCATGACACGCAATCCGAGCGTCTGGGCGATTTGGCTACCGTCATCATTCTCGCCCAATGTTGTTCGCGCTATCGCAAAAGCTTCCTGACAACCAGCAGCCTTGGCAAGTGCTGCGCCCGCCGCAGAGTCGTAACCGGTCGAGACTGTAGCGGTCAAAGTATAGGACCCCGATTGTCGAGAGCTGTCGCAAACATTCTGCGCGGTCGCGCGCAGAGTTGAAAAAAGATACTCTTTGTAATCATTGAATCCGGAGAAAGGAATCCCGGTCGGCTTTGGTCGCAGTTGCAAATTCTCGCCAAGAACCGCGTTATGATGCCGCAATATCGCCACGACACCTGCGGTCGTGCTTACGCAACCTTGAAAGCGCAGCCCGTCGATGATCTTTACGAACTCGATAAGCGTCTCGGGCCAGGCGACTTTGATCGAAGCATCGAGGTCGGTGAGCAGAAACGCTAAGGAGTTTGAGGCAAGCCATCCGGATCCTGTCTTAAATATATAGACGGCGTCTAGCGTATGGGATGGCGGAACTACGAGCCAACCCTCGGAAGTCAATTTGCCGCCGGAACCAAACACGCTTGCGCTGGTGTCGAAATCGAACGAATGGAATGAGCCAGCCCAGGCACCTTCGAAAAAGCCGCTTTCGTTGACCTCAACGGATCGGCCACATTCCAGGTCAACTCTGCTTCCCGAAAGGGTTAGCATCCAGCTCAACGGCGGCAACCGGTTATTGCGATGCAGCCCGTATTTCAAGACATTCCCCAATGGAGGAGTAAGTATCTCTGCTCGCGGGCCTCGCGCGACTTTTTTCTGCTCCTCCTCCTGGGCTTTAAAGCGCTCAATTCTTTCCCAGTACTCCTCAGCTCGCTCCTGCTCCACGTCTTCGATCAATTTGTCGATAGGATTTGATACCATAGAAGTCTCTCCTTCGTATTGTGTCTACGACAGTCTTTAAGTTCGGCGAACGCTCTTAGAGTGTGAGGCAGATGCTCGGGTGGATCGTCGTTAACCCGACGACGGTCATGGCCTCCCTAATGTGTGGCGGTTGCCTTGTGACACGGATCATGCATGGTTCCGGTTTGGTTCCACTGATCCCTCCCATTCGGCGCACTGCGCCGCCCCTGATAGCCGTTCTCGGCCGCCCCCTGACAGACGTTCCCCGAACGTGCGGACCAAACCGTACGCCGGTCTGTGGATTGCGCGAAGCGAATCGACTGGCTCCCAGCTAATTGGCAACCGATCACACAGCTAATAGGCAGCCTGCCCGCCACCCAAGCAGGATGACGGGCCGACAAGGAAGCGATTCTGAGCTTATGGGCGGCGCGGTCGCACCAACACCACCGGCAATGTCTTCGCGGCTTCGAGCCGCGCCCAGACGATGTCGGAAAGAACGCGCAGGACATCCTCTAACTCTTCGAGCGTCCAGTCACATCAGGAGACCGGCGAGTCTGCTCCCGTTTCGGCTTCGCTCCTGGTTCGTTCCTGTTCAGCTGCGATCAACCGCTGCGCCTCAGCTGAATCAGCGTCAGTCAGTAGGCCCGACATTTCGTCGGTGCTCGGGTGTACGAAGAGATCGAGCTGGATGTTGTCCGGATCGCGAAGGACCACCGTGGGCCCGAACCCTATGTCGATAATTCCCGAATGCGATACACCCTTCGCGTCGAAGTGCGTCACCCATCGCTGCAACTCGTTACGATCCGCAACTTTGAAACCTAGATGATCAAGGCCGATGGCCCGCGACCTGGGCGGCATCACTCTTCCGGGCACTATCGCCGCCCAATGTTTGCTCGGCGGCTCCGGCATAGCCGGCGGTCCGCCCGAAGACGGCACCGCCTCATTCTGCGCCCAGTCCAGGACCGCGGCCGTCCCACCTTCCAGGACCGCGGCCGTCGCACCTTCCAGCACCGCCGCCAAACGGCACGTCGCATCACTGCCGGATGGATGTGAGTTCGGGGCCAACGCCGACGCTGGGCCTGCCTGCGCGACGCGGCAGCCGCTACGTAACAAACACTAGGTACCGTCTTTTACCACTACGGCCTCTTCGTTGACGATGATCTTGTCGGCGTAAGAAACCACTCAACCAGTCGTTCCAGAGTCGCCTTGCCCTTCGCCAAGCTCTCTTCTGATTCCTGACGATCTCGATTCCACGCGTTGTCAACAATCACGCTCCGAAGATCTCGAACACCCACAAGCTGCAACCAAAAGTCCAAATAGGCCGCCTGGTGATCGAAAGAGGGCGGTATAGGACTACCCTCTAGAAAACGTGAACCGCGTGTACAAACGATGATTGCCTTTTCCACATTCAAAAGAGGACCATACTGCTTGCCGTCATAAGCAAACAGATAGTTTCGCTGCGCTACGAGATCAATCAATTGTTTGAGCTTGTAGGGCAGGCCAAAGTTCCACATCGGAGTTCCTAAGATGATTCGATCGGCGTTCTGAAAGCGTTGCATCAACGATTGAATACGCTCCCACACGTCGGACTCTGCCTCAGTCATCGCTTCGTGCTTCACGGCTTTATACTTCGCTCCAATGGCGTCGTAGTCGAACTCCGGTAGCCGTTCATGCCAGACGTTCAATGTATCCACAACCATCGAGGTGTTATAGGATTTGCACGCCTCGATGAATGATTTGGTGAGGGTGATCGAATCAGAACATTCGCCTCTTGGTGACGACTGAATTTCGAGGAGTTTCACTTGGCCCCTCCGGGCTCCATCCACGGGTTCGTGGTCAGAAACTGCAGCAGCACCGCGCTGACCACATGTGGCTGCTCCTGCTGGACCCAGTGCCCGGCGCCTTCGACGAATCGACACACTCGCATGTCGGTACACCCGACCCCCTGCATCGCCTCCACCGCACCCGGCCACTGATAGATGCCCCAGTCCTTCACCCCAGCGATGAAACACGACGGTACGTCGATGGCGCGGCCGGAAAACAACTGCAGCTCAGGCACGAATCGGCTGCTGGTCGCGCAGCGATACCACTGCAGTGCGCCCTGCAAGCCGGTGCGCGCGAATTCACCACTGTAGAAACGTAGTTCGTGGTTAGGAAGCCAGCCGCAGGCGGTGATCTCGGCTTCGGAAGGCATATGAGCGGCCACCGTCGCCGCCATCCCTTGGTCACGCTCCATGACGTAATAGGTGGGCATTTTCGCGAGCTCGGTCGCTGACACGTTCGCGAGGGGGAACGGCTTGTTGGCCGCCCAATCGGCGCTCTTCACGTGGTAATAGGCGCGGAGAAAGTCATGCAGCCCCTGCGGACAGTCCCTCATGTCCGATTCCGCTTCCCTGGTGGCGAAGTACCGTTGGTAGTACTTGCGGGACGGGTTGAGAGCGGCCAGGTCCGCGTCGATGTCATGGCTAAACGGAGCCGGCCGCGCCGTCGCCTGGGCGTCGAAGGGTAATGCCGGGGGGCCGCCGAACGGCGCACTCATTAGGGCCACCGAGTTGAACACGTCCGGCCTTATCAGCGCACACCACGCCGCCACCACCGAGCCCACGTCGTGGCCGACCACCGACGTCCGGCGGTATCCGAGGGCCGACACGAGTCCGAGCGCGTCGCGAACCAGGTTCAGCAATCGGAAGGGGGCTACATCGTCATCGAAGTCCGCGACCCAACCTGTCGTACGCCCATACCCGCGCTGATCCGGTGCCACCGCGTGGAATCCCGCTTCGGCCAGGGGCAGCAACAGCTTGCGCCAGCTAAATGCAAGTTCGGGGAAACCATGAATCAGTAGCACCAACGGTCGGTGCGGCGTCTCGAATCCAGCCTCGAGCACGTGGACCGTAAGGCCGTTGATGCCGGCCACGAGCCGACTTCGAATGCCATGCGGCAGAACAGATTCGTTAAGCGGGGCGAGCACGGGGTTCCTCTCGATGATCTCGGTGTCATGTTTTCGCGTCAGGGGTGTTCGCCCAACCGTTAATTCTGTGCGCGACTGTCGAGAGCGTTCCGCGGCGGCATAAATGCCGGACTTTCTGCTAATCACCGACGATGGCCCTGTCATCGTTGAGGTGCACCGTTGGGCACAACTTCAGTGGCCGACGCTTGGTGAATGCCTCTTGATTACGCCCGATCCGACGATTGTGCAGTCCGGCGAGATCACTGCTTCTTGGCAATGGGTGCAAACGCTACAACTTTCCTTGCCTCCTATCTGTAGTGCCTTTTAGAATCGGAGAGTCTGGACGCCAGTTTTCGGGTTGCACTCGCTCCCAAAGACTTCCCTTCCCAAGCTCTCTGCCCAACTGTTCTTCTCTCCTGAACCATTGCTCAGCTGTCTTAATTCTATTGGGGTGAATCTCGTCCAGGAAGGCATAGTCTCTTTTGACGATTCCATGTTTCCATACGTTCCAGAAACCTGTGAAATTGTCGCGGACACTCATGGTGCTTTTGTCATTGGGGTCCGCGTTATATCCGGCAGGCACATCAGCGCGTCTGCTGAACGGACCCTTCCGCCAGTACGTTTCCAAATTCGTGTCGATGTACCGTGCCGGATGTCCGGTCACCTTCTCAAATGCCGCAGCAAGATTCGCATACGCCACATGCTCAATAGCGACTTCGAGGTCCATGCCATTCGCGCGCTCTGGATGATCGAAAAGCCAGCGAACATAATAGCCGCAATCCTCCAGAGCCACATGTGGTACGGCTCCCTCACCAAGCGGAACTCTCCACGTAACAACCCCATCCTCCACAGTAGGTGTCATGGGCGTCCCCGGTGAGATCACCATCTCGATGTACGGACCCGACGTGAAGACCGCTGCTCCCATCCGATCCTTATTCACTTGATTCTGAAACAAGATCCATTCGCCCACACGACCCTTGCCGTCATAGTGACCGGTGCGGAATCTGGAGTCATAGCCTGATTTCTTAAGCACGTAGTCTAAATTTCCATACACGAAGAATTTAATTCCTTCTTCGATAGCTATCTCGTAACTGCGGATCGCCCAGTAGGTTTCAGTTTTCTCGCCGGCGTTGAACCCGTCGATGTTGACGAATGCTCCGTCACAACCGCGGAATCCTTCCCGCAGGATGGCTTCGTCGGCGAAGGAGCCTTCGAGGAAGGAGACGTTGTCGAGTTCGAGGAGGGCCCTGGCTCGCGGGGAGGTGGAGTCGCGGCTGAGGACTCGAACGGCGTATTTCTTGTCGGCGACGAGGGCGCTGACGATCGGGATGCCTTGGGCTCCTGTGCCGCCGATGACGAAGATATTGGAGGTGGCGTGGGAAGACGTTGCTGGCGAGTGTTGAGGTTGTGATGTCATGGTGGGCTCCTAGGTTTGATTGTGTGTGATTAGTTCAGGGCGAACGCAGCGCGTTTGAGGGTGCGGAGAATTTCAGTCCACACTCGTTGCCGCTTAACGACGTTTTGTTGGGACCGCCAGTCCAGTTCCCGCGGTGGCCACATCGTGTCGGCCGAACAGAGCGGATCATTTCGATCCGAGTGCTCACTGGGACGTCGCTGTGGGCTCGATTCCGAGTGCTCGAAGCAGTCCCGGGCGGGGGAGTGTGCGAAAGAGTCTGTGTAGGTGTCGATGTGCCCGCCAGGAAAACCGAGGAGGAGGCTCTCCGCGGCGAGTTGGTAGAGGTCACGTTGGACATCGGTGAGGGTTCACCCGTCCTCATCTGTCGATGCCTTTTTCATCACTTACTCGGGCTGCCCGGCGCGGAGTCGAAACCGCATGAGCTCATCAGCACCGGGCCCCGGCTTGCGCACTAGTTGATTGCGGTGCACGCGCCGCCCGGTCTCGCTCGCAACCATCGCGAGCTGAACTGGGCTACCGCTGTGGACGTCGAACATTTCTACGGGCGGACCCACGGTGCCATGCAATTGCCATCGATCGCCCCATTCGCGCAACGCGGTTATGACCGTCAGCAGATCGCGGCCCATCTCAGTGAGCCCGTAGCCTTTGGCCGCTGGAGCGCGATGCTTGGTGATGACCTTCGACGCTTCGAGACGACGCAAGCGGTCCGCCAGTGTCTGGGGCGGTATTCCCGTCGACTTTTGGAGATCGTCGAAACGTGAGAGACCAAAGAGTAAGTCGCGAACGATGAGCAACGTCCACCGATCGCCCACAAGCTCCAGCGCGCCGGCGATTGAACAACTCATGTCCGCAAATGATCGTGTGCGCATCGGGACCGGTGTCCTTTCGGTGTCTGGCGTCGTCTGCTGAAACCTCGCGGCTGGACGGCGACCCGTAACTATGATAATCATAGTTACTCGACACTGCAAGGAGGGCAGCGGGCCCTGCAGACAAGCCTTCGAAGATGAGGTTGTAGTTGGTTCCCCCTCTGGCACGTTGCCCAGGTACGCGCCCCGCCCCATCGTCAACATTGCTTTCCCAGCGGTCTAGAGGAGATGGCGGATGCCGATCAGTGTGGTGACGTAACATGCCCGATCCCGTGAAATGGCTTGGCGCACAACCAACATGCAGTGGTTTGATTCGCATAGTCGTTCTTATTGGGGGCCATGCGACTTGAGGACCAGTTGGGGACCACACGTGGTGCGCGGTGGTGAACGACCTGCGCATCGGCGAACGTCTTGCACGCCCAGAACCGGCACCACACCCACAGTGACCAGCGGAAACGCGTTACCGCGATTACTGGGGGTCAAGTGGTCACGTGATCAGTGCGCCGCCTTCCTGACGAACAGCGCAGCTTTGCGCTTGGACTTGCCGATGGCGAGGTCTGCGAGCCTTGATGCCCGCAGTCGGAGCACCGACCGATCAGGAACAGTACAAGCACGCACGGCCAGATGCGCGGCTTCTAGCGCCTGGCAGACGGCGCAGGTGGCGACGCGGTGTGCCAGTCCTCGCCGTCCCAGTAGAGCTTGTTTGCCCGCTTTCCGTTCGGGTCGGGATACCACCCGGGGTGCCAACGGCTTCCCCATGTTGTCCCCTCTGTCAGGCATGGTATCTCGGTACCCACCGTCCGTTGGACGGACTTTCGTCGCGATTCAGCTAATTTGCTAAGCGGCATAAGTCCAGGTGACGCTTATGCGTCGTAAATGCAGCGAACGGACCGAAACCGACCCGCCTCAACCGATGCACCCGTGTATGCAAACTGCCACTGTCCAGCGCAAACGGCACGCGACCGAATCCGACGGGAACCGACCCCAACCGCCCGCTCTTAATCAGCGGGTCCGGGGTTCGAAACCCTGACGGCGCACTCAGCGCGAAAACTCAGTCCGCGGCCCGGCCACTCGCCGGGGTCGCGCGTCCGGGAAGCGTCGATGCAGCCCGTCGATGAGTCGGTGCGCTTCGTAGAGTTCGTGACGAAGGCTGGCCACCCGGCGCCGGGCAATCACAGCAGCGTGACCCTGCACTCGCCGCGTGCGGCCTTCAGCCGATTCCACCTTTTTAGAGATTTCGTCGACGTGGGCGTGCAGCGACTGCAGCAGCTCCCTCGCCTGCGCTGTGTTGGCTTCATCGATCACGTCGGCATCATCGCATCAACCCCGACAATGTGCGCGCCGAGGCCCGATCGGCAAACCGGTTCGTTCGACGTGGTCCCTTGAGCTGCGAAAAGCCTGATCACCGCCAACAAATAACCCCGGCAAGTCTTGTCCAGGCAATGATCGCGCAGTAGCCGATTAACGCTAGCGAAAAATTAGAGCGATCGGTCGTGCCGGTGCTCCAGAATGTGCTACGACTCACAAAAGCATCCTTGCGAGTGCGAACTTCTCAACATCGCTGACGGTAACGGACATATCATTTCACAACAGTTACGCTGCGGAAAAAGATGTAAGGATGCTAGCCTCTAGTTAGCTACAAGGCGCTACAGGGCTGGTGACGGCCGTGCACAGTACGAAACGAGGTTTTAGCTGTGTCGACCATAGACGCATCACTCACCGCGGGTGCGTCCGGCGCGAGCTCAGCTGACGACGTAACTGCGCAACGGCCCATCATGGTGTATAGCTGCAATCGCCTTGGCCGAGTCGCCAACCCTCCGAGCTTCTCGTTCTCCGACTGGTTCCGCTCCGCGCGTCGCCGCTGACCCGAACCGTCAGCGCCGCCGGATACGGCGGACGAGAAGCGCAAGCATTAGGGCGCCAACGCCGGCCAGCGAGACGGCCACCGCCGGCTTCTTGACGAATCGCACCACCCCCGCCTTGACGTCTTCGGCAACCCTCCGCGGGTTGGCACGCTCGGCGAGAGAATCCACGGTCGACGCCAACTGGTCACGAGCTTGATCGATGTCCCGCTTGATGGTGTCGGGATCGCGGTCCGCCACTTCTTCCCTCCAAGCCGCTCCATTAGCGCTGCCCTGCCGAACTACCCTAGATGAGCCCGCGCTCATCGGAGTGCACCGGTCGAGGAAGGGACATTTCCGGATGCCGCAGACCCCGCGACTCGAGGTGGGCGACAAAGCCCCCGCGTTCAGCCTGCCCGATGCCGACGGCAACACGGTCAAGCTGTCGGACTACAACGGCCGCAAGGTCATCGTGTACTTCTACCCCGCCGCGTCGACGCCGGGATGCACCAAGCAGGCGTGCGACTTCAGGGACAGCCTGAGCAAACTCAACGACGCCGGGCTGGATGTCGTCGGCATCTCCCCCGACAAGCCTGCCAAACTCGCTAAGTTCCGCGACGACCAGAAGCTGACGTTCCCACTGCTGTCCGATCCGGACCGCGAGGTGCTCACCGCATGGGGCGCCTACGGCGAGAAGACGATGTACGGCAAGACCGTTCTCGGCGTGATCCGTTCGACATTCGTCGTCGACGAGAAGGGCAAGATCGCAGAGGCCCAGTACAACGTCCGGGCGACCGGGCACGTCGCCAAGCTACGGCGCGACCTGTCCGTTTGACCCGAGATTCGCCAGCAGCAGCGCCTCGGCGGTCGACGCGCGTTCCAGGACGCCCAGGTGCAGGCTTTCGTTGATGCTGTGCGCCTGCGTCTGCGGGTCTTCCACGCCGGTGACCAAGATCTTCGCCGATGGAAAGGCCGCCGCGAACTCGGCGATGAACGGGATCGAACCACCAACCCCTGTGTCGACGGGCTCGTTGCCCCACGCCTTGCGAAACGCGGCGCGGGCGGCGTCGTAGACCGGGCCGTCGGCATCAATCGCGTACGGCTGGCCGATGTCGCCGGGGATAACGGCCACTCGCGCGCCCCATGGAGCGTGCTGTTCGAGATGGCGGGTCAGCGCGCCCAGATGCTCGCGGGCGTCACCGCCGGGCGCGACGCGCATGCTGACCTTCGCCCGTGCCCGCGGGATCAACGTGTTCGACGACTTGTCGATCGATGTGGTCTCGATCCCGATGACCGTGATCGCCGGCTTGGCCCAAAGTCGTTGCGGCACTGAGCCCGAGCCGATCTCCGACACGCCTTCGAGCAGGCCTGTTTCCTCGCGCACCCGCTCCGGTGAGTAGTCGACGTCCGAAGCGGTCCCTTCGTAGACCCCGGCGACCGCGACGTTGCCGTCGTCGTCGTGCAGGCTGGCAAGCAATCGGACCAGCACGCTCAATGCGTCGGGCGCCACGCCGCCCCACATTCCGGAGTGCAGGCCGTGATCGAGCGTCGCGACCTCCACGATGCAGTCGCAGAGTCCACGCAGCGACACGGTCAGCGAGGGCACGTCGGTGCTCCAGTTGTCGGAGTCCGCGATGACGATCACGTCGGACGCCAGCACGGCGCGATGGGCGGCAAGCAACCGCGACAGCGACGGCGAACCCGACTCCTCCTCCCCCTCGACGAACACCGTCACGCCGACGGGCGGCGCACCGCCATGAGCGCGGAACGCCGCCAAATGCGTTGCGATCCCTGCCTTGTCGTCTGCCGAGCCGCGGCCGTACAGGCGGCCGTCGCGCTCGGTCGGCTCGAATGGCGGCGACTGCCACTGACCAGGATCGCCTTCCGGCTGTACGTCGTGGTGGGCGTACAACAGCACCGTCGGCGCTCCCGGCGGGGCGGGGTGCCGGGCGATGACGGCAGGCGCGCCGCCTTCGCTGACGATCTGCACATCTCCAAACCCGGCTTCGGACAACAGTTTTGCCACTGCCTCCGCGCTGCGCTGCACTTCGCTCCTTCGGCCCGGGTCGGCCCACACGGATTCGATGCGCACCAGGTCTTCCAGGTCGCGCCGCACCGACGGCAGCACCTCGCGCACCCGCTCCACCAGATCGCTCATGGCAATGACGCTAGCCGCGAAACTGTATTCCGGCAGGCCCCTACTCGCACTTTCGCGGATGGAATACCGTTTCGGCGCGAATTCACCGCTCCTCGAGAATGGCGACCGCCGCCGCGACGTCGGCCTCGTGCGTCAACGACAGGTGAATCGTCACGTTCTTTAGGTGCTCCGCGATGGCGCCGGTCAGTCTGACCTTCGGCCGACCCCACATGTCGGTGATGACCTCGATATCGCGGTGGATGCCCTCCGGCAGCATCGGCCGTTTGGAGAACCGCGAGCCCGACCACGCCTTGATGACCGCCTCCTTGGCGGCCCATCGCGCGGCGAGGTGCCGCGCCGCAGAAGAGCTCTTGTCGGCGGCGTCGCGGCGCTCACCGGGGGTGAACGTCTCGGCGAACACGGTGCCCGGCTGGTCGACCTGCTCGGCGAAGTCGGGAATGGAGACCAGATCGATCCCCACCCCGACTACCGCCATGGCCGAAACGTTATCTCACACCTCTGGCCGCATATACACGTCGTCGTCGCCAAGCCGCGACGCCGGGTCGAGAAGCATCTCGGCCTCCTGCCGCTTCTCCGGCGCCTCATTGCTGAACCGGCGGTCGGCGGGCTTCTCGTACAGCGGCCGCCCACCGGCGATCGCCGACGCCAGCCTATGCTGACCGGCCAGCACCCGCGCTTCCGAGCGCGCCTTGTAGTCCTGCCGCTGCTCGGAATCCAGCGCCGCCAGGAACGCCTGTGGATGCACCAGCGCGACCAGACCGGACACGTGACCGAACCCGAGGCTGGTGACCAGGCCCGCCTTCAGGGGGAACTTCTCCCCCAGCCTCAGGGTGTCGCGCAACCAGACCAAGTGGGCGGCCCCGGCGAGCTCGTCGTCGACGCAGTCCAGGCTTCGGTTGGGCGGTATCACGCCGTCACGCAGGATCTGGCACAGCCCCATCATCTGGAATGCCGCCGCACCACCCTTCGAGTGACCGGTCAGGCTCTTCTGCGACACCACGAACAGCGGTGCACCGGCGGAGCGGCCCAACGCGTCGGCCAGCCGTTCGTGCAGCTCGGTCTCGTTTGGATCGTTGGCCAGCGTGGAGGTGTCGTGCTTGGACACCACCGCGATGTCGTCGGGGCCGACGCCGAGCTTGGCGAGCGAGCGCGCCAGCTGCGAATCCTTGCCGCCGCGACCGGCGGCCAGCGCACCAAGCCCTGGAGCGGGGATCGACGTATGTACACCGTCGCCGAAGGACGACACGTACGCCACCACCGCCAGCACGGGAAGACCCATCTTGACCGCGAGGTCGCCGCGGGCCAGCAGGATGGTCCCGCCACCCTGTCCCTCGACGAACCCGAGCCGACGACGGTCGTTGGCGCGCGAGAACTTTGAGTCGCTGATGCCCTTCGCCCGCATCATCTCGGTGTCCGCGGTCGCGGCCATGTCACCGAAGCCGATGATGGCCTCCAGCGTGAGGTCGTCGTAACCGCCTGCCACCACGAACTCGGCCTTGCCCAGCCGGATCTTGTCGACGCCCTCCTCGACCGATATCGCTGCGGTAGCGCATGCGCCGACCGGGTGGATCATCGCGCCGTAGCTCCCGATGTAGGACTGAACCACATGTCCGGCAATGACATTCGGCAGGACTTCCTGCAGGATGTCGTTCGGCTTGTTCCGGCCGAGCAGGTTGCCGTGGTACATGGTCTGCATCGATGTCATGCCGCCCATGCCGGTGCCCTGAGTGCTGGCCACCAGGCTGGGGTGCACCCAGCGCATCAGCTCCGCGGGATTGAAGCCAGCGGACAGGAACGCGTCGACGGTGGTGACGAGATTCCAGATCGCCAACCGGTCGATCGAGTTCGTCATCTCCTGGCTGACCCCGTACACCATCGGGTCGAAACCGGTTGGGATCTGTGCGCCGACAGTGCGCGACAGCTTCGTCTTGCGCGGCACCCGGATCTCGGTGCCTGCCTTGCGAGTGACCTGCCAGTCGGCGCTGTCCGGCACGGGCGCGATGACGGTGTGCTCGGGGTCGAATTCGACGAACTCGCGGGCTTCGGCCTCCGAGGACACCACGAACGTGAAGTCCTTGTCGAGGAACACCGAAACCAGCAGCGGCGCGGCGTGATCGGGGTCGATCGCGCCGTCGTCGATTAACTCGCGGATGCCGACCCGCTCGATGACCGCGTCGTGGTAGCGCTCCACCAGTTCGCCCTCGTCGACCAGCTCGCCGGTCTCGGCGTCGTACCAGCCAGGGGTGGGATCGTCTTCCCACTTGACCAGCCCTGTGGTCCAGGCCAACTCGAGCACACCCGCTGCCGAGAGCTCGTTGTCGGTCTCCATCTCGAAGCGGGTCCGCGACGAACCGTACGGTCCGATCTCGGCACCACCGACGATGACGACCAAGTCGGCCGGGTCGACGTCGAGGTCGTCCCACGCCGGCGGCGGCGCGCTCTTGTAACCGCGCGGCGGCGATGGCAAGGCACGGATGATTCCGTCGTCCCGCGCGTCGTCGTCGGTTACTTCGGCCGTCATCTCCTCGCGTGCCTTGGCGGCCAACTCGGACAGATCGAGGTCGACCTCGGCCAGCCCCCCGGTCAGATCGATCTGCAGCGGCGCGCGGGACGACGCGACCTTGGACTCGATGTCACACAGGCCGAGCAGCATGCTCGCCATCTCGTCGGTCGTGTACGTCGTCACTCCCGCGTCCTCGACCGCACCGACGATCGCATCGTTGTGACCCATCAGCCCGGTGCCCTTTGTCCAGCCGATCAGCGCGTGCACCAACGAAACTCGCTGCGCCCACGATGACTCGGCCTTCCACCGCGACACCACCGCGTCGAGCGCGGACTTCGCTTCGCCGTACGCGCCGTCGCCGCCGAACATGCCGCGGTTCGGCGAGCCGGGCAGCACGACATGCAGTCGTGCAGCGATGTCACGGTCCGCCCCGATGTGCGACAGCCCGCCGATCAGCCGCTGCACGGCCCAGAGCAGCACCTTCATCTCCATCTCGGCGCGCGACCCGGCGTCGGACAGATCGCCGGCCACCCGCGGCGCCGCGAACGGGAACAACAGCGTCGGCGTCTGGGCGTCCTTGAGGTGAATCGACTGCGGCCCAAGGCTTTCGGTCTGTTCGGTGCCGACCCACGAAACCAGCGCGTCGATGTCGGTGTAGGACGCCATGTTGGCGGGGACCACCCACAGCTTCGCGTCGAAGCGGGCGTTGTCGCGGTAGAGGGTGCGGTAGAACGCCAACCGGTCGTCGTCGAGCTTGGACGTGGTCGCAACGACCGTCGCACCGCCGTCGAGCAACTGGGCCACCACCGATGCGGCGATGGATCCCTTTGACGCTCCGGTGACGACCGCGACCTCGTCGGTGTAGCGGCCCTTGCCGGGGTTCTCCGCGCCTGCCGCGGCACGCCCGTACAGCGAGGCGTGGATGTTGCGGCCGGCAGCCAGGGCCTTGCCCTGCCACCAGGTGGCCTGCGTGCCGACGACGTGTCCGGCACCCTCGAACCGCTCCGAGAGGCGCGGCCAGTCGGTGTCGATCTCGCTCTCGTCGAGCAGCCACAGCTTGGCCAGGTCCTCTCGGGCGCTGGCCCAGCGGTCGTCGAACAGTACCGCCTTACGGCCGTCGAACACGGGAGCCACCAAACGCGGCCAGTCCGAACCGAGTTCGGCGGTGACCAGGTCGATGAGCTCGGCGTCAGTCGCCTCTGGCGCACTGACCGGGGTGTCCAGGCCGAGCTGGCCCAGGATCAGCCTGGCCGCCGACGCCAACACGCCGTTGCTGCCGGTGACCTGTTCGGCGAACTCACCCAACGCGGCAGAGTCCACCACGCCGCCGCCACCACCGGCGGCCGACGGTAGCGACACCGCGACCCCCTGGCGCGCACCCACCGCCGCGACCGCGGCGTCGATGACCTTGTCTACGGTCGCCGCGTCGGCGAGCGCACCGTCGTGCAGACCGCCCAACCCGCCACCGCGGACGCTGGAGCCCTCGCGGGTGCCCACCGCCACCTCGACCGTCACATGCTTGACCCAGCCGTCGCCGAGTTCCCACGTCTTCTTGACCCGCTCGGCTATGTAGGCCGGACGCTTGCCGGACGGGCCGAGCACAGTGCGCAGCTGATCGTTGATCGCGTCGGAAAGCACTGGCCCGTAAGGCTTGTAGGTCCGGGCCAGCTTGGTGACCTGTCCCTTCAGCCCTGCCAGATCGGCCTCGGCCGCGCCGTCGATGGCACCGAGGTTGAGCTCGGAGCCCAGGTCCACCAGCAGCTGGTTGCGTCGCGACGACGCACCGTCGGTGATTGACTCGATCGAATCCAACGGCTCGATCTGGTCGATGCGCATCTTCGCCGACAGAGCGATCAACGCCATCGTGGCATCCGCCGCGCCGAAGCCGATGTCGTCTGGGCGCGGGCCACCGCTCGGAGCGGCGGGTGCCGGCGCAGGCGCCGCCGGTGCAGCGGCCTCGACCGGCGCAGCCTCCTCGGACGGAGTCGCCTCGTCGCCGTCCAGCTCCGGCTCGGGGTCGGTATCCGTTGCGAACAGCACCGCGGCATCGCGCTCCGCGTTCAACACTTCCACTGTGCTGTGCGAATATTCGGGCAGCTTCAGGGTGTTGGTGGCCAGGCCCGCAACCGTTGGCGCCGACTTGACGCCGATCTCCACGAACCGCTCCACGCCAAGACCGCCCGCGGCCTCCTCGATGAAGAGCAGGTCCTGCGTTTCGATCCAGCGCACCGGGCTGGCGAACTGCCAGGCCAGCAACTCGATGATGATCTTGCGGCACAGCTCGTCCGGCCGCTCGTTTCGCCAGGTGTCGTAGTCGGCGAGGATCTCGTCGAGCGGCTCGGCCGGCACCAAGTCGCGGATCTCCTGGATGAAGTCGCGATCCAACGTGAACGGCCGCGGCACCAGGTTCGGGATGTAGCGCCCGATAACCAAATTCGGATCCTTGCCCCGGGGCAACACACGCTCCAGCGCACGGCGGAAGTCGTTGACTCCGACCCGCAGCACGGAGGAGTGGAACGGAACGTCGATGCCCGGCACCAGGATGAACGACCGCTTGCCGCCGATGATCTCACGGCGCCGCTCGACCTCTTCCTCCAACGCCTCCAGGCCGCGCACCGTGCCGGCGATCGCGTACTGCGAACCGCGCAGGTTGAAGTTCACGATCTCGAGGAATTCTCCGGTCCGCTCGGCGATCTCGGCCACAAAATCCTTGACGTCGGCATCGTCGAGGTCGATCTGCGACGGCCGGATGGCGGCCATCCGATAGTTGGATCGGCCCTGGAGGTCGCGGGGAACGATGTCGTGCATCTTGCTGCCGCGGTGGAATACCGCTTCCAGCAGGCCCTCCAGTTCGTACACACCGCTGACGCAGGCCAACGCGGTGTACTCACCGACGGAGTGCCCGCAGGCGATCGCATCTTCGACGAAGGCGCCCTGTTCACGCATCTCGGCGACCTGCGCCGCGGCCACCGTCGCCATCGCCACCTGGGTGAACTGCGTCAAATACAGCACGCCTTCGGGATGGTGGTAGTGCACACCGCTGGCGATCAGGGTGGTCGGGTTGTCCCGCACCACGTGCAGCACTGAGAAACCCAACGTGTCGCGGGTGAACTTGTCGGCGGTGTCCCACACCTTGCGGGCGGCCTTGGACCGGGCGCGGACCTCCATGCCCATGCCCTTGTGCTGGATGCCCTGCCCCGGGAACGCGTAGACCGTCTTCGGGGCGGCCAACTGCGCGGTCGCCGACATCACGAGCTCGGAGCCGACGCGAGCGGCCACCTCGATGATCTCTGCGCCGCGGTCGATTCCGACCCGGTCGACACGGAAGTCGATCTCGTCGCCGGGCAGCACCATGCCAAGGAATCGCGAAGTCCAGCCGACCACGCGGGCGGGCGGGGCGGGCTTGCCGTCGGTCGCCGTGACGACGTGCTGAGCGGCCGCCGAGAGCCACATGCCGTGCACGATGGGCGATTTCAGTCCGGCCAGGAGCGCGGCGGCGCGGTCGGTGTGGATCGGGTTGTGATCCCCGGAGACCACTGCGAACGCGCTCATGTCGGTCGGCGCCGTGACAGTGACGTCGCGGCGGCGGCGACGTGGCGTGTCGGTCGCGTTGTCGGTGATCGCCCCACCCGCACGCGCCGGATCGGCGAGCTCGGCCGCGCCGGTGCGGCCGCGGACCGCGAAGCGCTCCTCCAGCGTAGCCAGCACCGTGCCGTTGGCATCGGCGATGCTGACCGAGACCGGGATGACGCGCCCGTACTCGGTATCGGTGGCCGCCGAAGACGTTGCGGTGACGGTCAATTCGGCCTTGATCTTCGGCATCGCCGTCAGTAGGTGCGCGGCGTGGTCCAGATGCACTAGGCTCAGCAGGCCCTCGACGACGGGGAAGCCGTCGTCAGTGACTGCGGAACCGATAGTGGCGAATACCGCGGGCCAGCAGCGGCCGACAAGTGCGTCGGGCACCAGGGTCAGGCCATTGGCCAGCGGAGCGCCGAACGTGGCGGTGACACCGGTGTGGTCGGCGACCTGTTCGGGATCCCAGTCCACCGTGACCTTGGCGGTGTTGTCATGCACGGTCGGAAGGGAATCGGGCCCGTCGACGCCGGCGGCGATGGCCAGCACGGAGCGCATCGCGGTCGACGCGTCCTCGACGGTCACGACGGGCATGCCGCCGTCGACCGTGCAGGACGGCAGCGTGAATCGGATGTCGATCCAGATGCCGGACAGCGGAACGGCCAGTGTCACCACGCCGTCGGCGTTCAGCTCCAGCCGCGCGCCGGTGGACGGGTGTGTGGCACTGCGGTTTTCGTTGACCTGCCATTCGTTGGGCCCACCGATGCGGTGCACAGGGTTGATCGCGGTGCGGCTAGCCCACAGCACGTCCGGTGAGTCGAGCACCACCGCGAGTGGACCGGTGACGTCGGCGCGCGCCTGGCGGCGAGACACCACAGGGGTCGGCCGCACGCCCGACGCCAGCACCTGGTCGATCGAGGCCTGCTCGTAGCGGTCAAGCAGCTCACCTACCGGCTCGTCCATGCGGGTGATGCCGGCCACCGACTGGGTGCCCGGAATGATGCACACCTGGTCGGCGGTGTAGCGCGGGTCGTGCGCCTGCCACAGCGAGTCGCTGCGCCACCAGCGGCGCACGTCCTTGTCGATGACGGGCACGAAGTTCACCGGCTTGCCCAGCGTCTTGCACAGGGTGATGAAGAACGGCACGTCGGCCGGATGCAGCTTGACGGTCTCGGCATCCGGGTAGCGGTCCAGCAGCACATCGATCGCTGCCTCCGGGTTCTCCAGCAGCGCAGTGCCTTTGGCGGAGTCATCGAACAGCGTGTCGATCGGGCCGAAGTCCTGCGGGTGCAGGCGGGCCTCGGCGCGCTTGAGCATCTCCTCGAAGCGGTCGCGCCAGGTGTCGGCCAGCCACGGGCTGTCCGGTGAGGCGGTGTCGGCGGTGCTGTCGCCGTCGCCGATCGTCAACTCGACGTAACGCTGCAGCCACTGCAGATAGGTCATGTCACCGATGTCGCCGAAGTACGGCTTGGCGGTGTTGCCCATCGCGGCGATGAGTTCGTCGCGGCGGGCCGCAACGGCCTCGGCGTCACCGGCTACCTCGTCGAGTAGCTGGCCGCAGCGCGAGGCGGCGTTGTCGATCTCGTGGATGTCTGCGCCGAGCTGGCTGCGGCTGGACGCCATGCCGCCCTTGGCTTTTCCGGCGCTGATCCAGTGGTCGGTGCCGGTGGTCTCGACCAGCATCTGCTTGACTGACGGCGAGGTGGTGGACTCCAGGGTCGCCATGGCCGCGGTGCCGACCAGGATGCCGTCCACGGGCATGGCCGGGAAGCCGTAGTCCTCGGCCCAGCGGCCGGACAGGTACTCAGCCGCGCGCTCCGGGGTGCCGATGCCGCCGCCGACGCAAACGGTGATGTTGGGCAGCTTGCGAAGCTCGGCGTAGGTGGACAGCAGTAGGTCGTCGAGGTCCTCCCAGGAGTGGTGACCGCCGGCGCGGCCACCCTCGATGTGCACGATCACGTCCTTGCCCGGAACCTCGGTCGCGATCTTGATGACCGACTTGATCTGGCCGATGGTGCCCGGCTTGAACACCACGTGGCTGATGCCGACGCTGTTGAGCTCGTCGATCAGGTCGACGGCTTCCTCGAGATCGGGGATGCCGGCGCTGACGACGACGCCGTCGATCGGCGCGCCGGACTGACGAGCCCTCTGCACCAACCGCTTTCCGCCCACCTGGAGCTTCCACAGGTACGGGTCGAGAAACAGCGAGTTGAACTGTACGGCGCGGCCTGGCTCCAACAGCCCGGTGAGTTCGGCGATGCGGTCTTCGAAGATCTCCTCGGTGACCTGGCCGCCGCCGGCCAGCTCGGCCCAGTGGCCGGCGTTGGCGGCCGCGGTGACGATCTTGGCGTCGACGGTCGTCGGGGTCATGCCCGCCAGCAGGATCGGCGAGCGTCCGGTCAGCCGGGTGAACTTGGTGGACAGCTTGACCGAGCCGTCCGGCAGCTTCACCGCCGTCGGCTTGTAGCTCGACCATGCGGGTGGCACCTCGGGCTCGGCGCCGACGGTGAACAGGTTGCGCTGCCCCGCGCGGGTGGCGGCCGCGACGATGCCGACGTCGAGGCCACGGATGACCGGGGCGGTCAGGCGGGTCACGGTGTCACTCGGGCCCAGGTCGACGATCCACTTCGCTCCTGCGTCGTGCAGCCGCTCGATCTCGGCAACCCAGTCGATCGGGCGGACGAAGATGGATTCGGTCATCTCGTGCGCGAGTTCGGCGTCGATGCCGCACTTGGCGGCCCACCGGTCGACGACCTCCACGCCGTCGGCAAGCCGCGGGGTGTGGAAGCCGACCTCGACCTGCACACCGTGAAACTCCGGGCTGAATACCGCGCCGCCGCGGATCTTGTTCTTCCGCTCGGCCTCTTCCTTTTCGGTGATCTTGCTGCAGTACAGCTCGAAGCGGCCCAGCTGCTCCGGCGTACCGGTGATGACCACGGAGCGCCTGCCGTTGCGGATCGACAGCACCGGCGGCAAGACAGTGCGAACGTCCTGGGAGAACTCCTCGAGAAGTTCGGCCATGCGGTCCGGGTCAACGTTGGTCACCGACACCATCGGCGACTTGTCGCCCCGGCCGACCATGCCGCGGCGGCGTGACACAAGCGAACCTGCCGCTCCGATTAGCTGCAGCAGCGCCAGCAGCTCGGCGTCCTTGGCCCCCTTGGCCCGCAGCGATTCGCAGGCGATGACGCCCTGTGAGTGCCCCGCCATCGCCACCGGCGGAGTCCCATGCAGGTCGAGTCCCTGCCTCGTCAGCGCGCGGATCGCGGCCATCTGAGCAAGCAGGATGCCCGGGCCCGAGATCGCGGCGGTGACCAGCTGCTTGGTGGCGGGCAATGGCTCCTCGGCGGCCAGGGCGCGGACCCACTGCAGCGGTTCGAAGCCGATCGGTCGCACGACGACCAGTTCACGGGCCACCGGCTCGAGCAGCAGCTCGGCCTCACCGACGACCTCGCTGAGCTCGGATTCGATGCCCGCCGAGCTGACGAGCTCTTCGAGGTTCTCCAGCCAGGAGGCGCCCTGGCCGCCAAAGGCCACCGCATATGGCTCACCGGCATTCAAACGATCGACCAGGGCGTGCGTACCAGCCAGCGCTTGCGAGGGCTGGTTCTTGCGGTCGGTGGTGGTCGCCCTACTCTGTTCGTTGATCGTCACGTCGTGTTATCTCCCTCGGTATGCGTTTCGCGCGTCTCGCTCGTCGTTCTTTGAGCGGTTGCGTCTGAAGCTGTATGGCCTGCGCTCCCCTGCGGAGGCCATGCGATTCGGCGTCGAATCTCGACTGGTTGAGGCGCGTACGGCGCACGGGTCATCCGACAGTCCTCGTTGACGGCCCCAGCGGACACTCCACCCGCACTAAGAGTGTCATAAGAGACAGCACCATTTTCGCGCCTCAAATGGTTACTGGCGAGTTCTACGCATGGGTAACCACTGGTTCGATAACACCCGCTCGCAGACGGGCTGAACGCATCCGGGACAAACGTCCTGCATGCAGGTGGTTACGGTCGAGTAGGCACAACAGTGCAGATCAAGGCAGTATTGTTATGTAATCGTTATGTAAAAATTTCGACTCGTCTCACCAGTCACAATCAGGTGCTCAGAGTCAACAACTTGACGCGATTTGTCTTCTCGCGGCGGCCAACCACCAACAAAAGTTTGCTGGACCTACTTACTGATCAGTAGGGTTTAGTCCCACTGCCCGAACCGGGGTTGAAGAATGTGGTTGATGTCGACCCCGACGCCCCCGACACTGCGCTTGTCGATCTCGACCTGATGCAGATGTGCGGCCGGATGCGTGAACCCCTGCGGTGAGCCCCAGTTGTGCTGCCAGAAGTACGAGCCGAGCCCGTCCTGCAGTGCCCAGTCGATGGTCTTGGAATTGGCGTACACCCCCACGCGCTGATGGCCGAGCACCGCTTCCCATCCGCGCAGATAGGGCGCCACCTGGCTCTTGTACTGCTCGTAGCTGGGATCGTCGTCAATCGACGCGTAGATCGGCGCGCCGTACGACCCGCCGGCCGCCACGTGTAACTGCCAGCCCCGCTTGGCGTGTGCGACGCCCGCGTTCTGCCCGCCCAGCCAGTCCGCGGAGTCCTGCTTACCGTACTGGTAGCACGACACGATCTTCAATCCGTTGTGGTAGAGGTCGCGAGCCTCGGCGAGCTGGATCGGCTTGCCGAGCATCCAGGCGCCGCCGGGGCGCCGGTCAGAGACGTACCGGATCGCGCCCAGCGCGCCCGATGCCCGCAGATCGCCGGCCGTGATGACCCCAGCCGCGTAGTCGAGCAGGATCCCCAGTGGCGCCGCGGCCGCCCGCGGTGCAGCCAGCGCCGACGACACCGCCTGAAGGCCGGCGCCGAGACCGAGCACGGCGGGCACCGCGGCGGCGCATTTGAGCACGTCGCGCCGGGATACTGACACGTGCCACAGGGTACGACAAACGCATCAGTTTTCACACCAACGCCACTGGTCACATCTGTATCAAGATTCGCCAGCGCCGGATTCTTCGGGATGGTTCGCCGATCCGGACCTGACGATTGAACATTGTGGGATGAACCGGTCGATGGCCTGCGCCCTCGCCATCTCGGCGCTGGTGATCGGCACCACGACGGCAAGCGCACGACTGATCGACGACAAGCCGTTGCTCGCGGCAACACCGCCGATGGGCTGGAGCAGTTGGAACGCACTGGGCTGCGCCGTCGATGAGAACGCGGTCCGCGGGAACGCCGACGCGATGGTGTCGTCCGGAATGGCCGCGCTCGGATACACCTACGTCGACATCGACGACTGCTGGATGGCCCCTCAGCGCGACGCGGACGGGCGGTTGCAGGCCGACCCGAAGCGCTTTCCCAGCGGTATCAAGACGCTCGCCGACTACGTGCACGCCAGGGGGCTCAAGCTCGGCATCTACGCATCGGCGGGGACCGAAACATGCCAAAACCTGCCGGGCAGCCTCGACCATGAGAACACCGACGCAGCGACGTTCGCCGAATGGGGTGTGGACCTGCTCAAGTACGACAACTGCTACAACCCGGGCCGGGCCGCGGTGGAGCGGTTCACCGCGATGGGAAATGCGTTGGAGGCCAGTGGCCGCGACATCGTGTACTCCATCTCTGACTGGGGCGACGAGCAGTCGTGGCGATGGGCGAGCAACGCCGGCGGGCATTACTGGCGCACGTTCGGCGATATCACGGATTCATGGGACGCCGTCGTCGTCGTCGTTGAGCAGCAGGCGGGTCTTGCGCGGTACTCGCGCCCGCATGGCTGGAACGACCCCGACATGCTCGAGGTGGGCAACGGCGGCATGACCACCGACGAGTACCGCGCCCACGTCAGCCTGTGGGCGTTGCTCAACGCGCCCCTGATCGCAGGCAACGACCTGCGATTGATGGATGCCACGACGCGCGGCTTGCTGACCAACCCCGAGGTGATCGCGGTCGACCAAAACTGGGGCGGCGTTCAGGGCGACAAGGTGGCCGACTTCGGGGAGCTCGAGATCTGGGCCAAACCGATGTCGACCGGCGGTGTCGCAGTGGTGTTGCTGAACCGAGGCCTCCGCGGCGCGGAAATCGAGACCAGCCCTGCTGAGCTCGGCCTACGCCGCGCCGACGAGTACAACGTCCGCGATCTGTGGGCTCACACCACCACCGTGACATCGGAAGACGTCGCCACGTGGGTGCCGGGGCACGCCGTGAAAATGTTCATCGTGTCGCCCCGCTGACTCGCGGCCATGTGCGAAACCAGTGGTCGAATGGGCCCAAGATCACGATATCCGCAATGAAGCTGCGCCATCACCGTGGAATTCCTACGATTAGCCATGCCCTCGGGGATGGTCAGCCCGCAGTCGGACACGAATGTCGCTGCGCCGGTTGACGATCCACAGATCGAGCTGGTCGGCGTCCGCAAGGTTTATGGCGACAGCCATAACAAGATCGTCGCCGTCGAGGGTGCCGACCTGGCCGTCGGCGACGGCGAACTGTTCGCGATCCTCGGCCCGTCGGGTTCGGGTAAGACGACGGTGCTGCGGATGATCGCAGGGTTCGAGCAGCCCACCGCGGGGGTGATCAAACTCAGCGGTGTCGACGTGACCGCGCTGCCCGCGCGCCACCGCGATGTCAACACCGTCTTCCAGGAGTACGCGCTGTTCCCGCACATGACGGTGGCTCAGAACGTCGAATACGGGCTGAAAGTCAAGGGCGTGCCCAAGGCCGAGCGACGCCGCCGCACCGCCGATGCGCTCGACATGGTGCGCCTGACCGACCAGGCGTCGCGGCAACCCGCCCAACTCTCGGGGGGACAGCGTCAACGCGTCGCGCTGGCGCGCGCGTTGGTCGGACGGCCGCGGGTGCTGCTGCTCGACGAGCCGCTGGGCGCGCTGGATCTCAAGCTGCGTGAGCAGATGCAGATCGAGCTGAAGGCTATCCAGCGCGAGGTCGGCATCACGTTCATCATCGTCACCCACGACCAGGACGAGGCGCTGACCCTGTGTGACCGGCTGGCCGTATTCAACGACGGGCGCATCGAGCAAGTCGGCAATGCCCGTGACGTCTACGAGAAACCCGCCAACCGGTTCGTCGCCGATTTCGTCGGCACCTCCAACGTTCTCGACGGCGCCGCAGCCGAGGCGTTGATGGGCCGCCCGGGGATGTTCGCCATCCGGCCCGAACGCATCGGCGTGTTCCGGCCCGGTACTGATCCCGTGCCCGGGGTGCGCACGGTCGAAGCCACCGTGTCCGAAATCATCTACGCCGGCCCCACGACGCGCATCGCCGCGATCGCGGCGCCCGGTGTCACGCTGGCCGCCACCGTCCTGACCGCCACCACATGGCTGCCGCCAGACCTGCACCACGGAACGCCGATCACCCTGGCCTGGCCCGAAAAGGCCGTCCACCAATTGAAATTCGAGGAGTAGCCATGACATCCACCCCCGTGCGAATCGGTCTTGCGCTCGCCGCCTGCGCCGCCCTGGTGGTCGCGTGTTCGAGTTCGGAGCAGCCGGGCGGCAACGGCGAGACACCGCCCAAGCTCGAGCCGCTGTCGGCCGTCGGCAACGGCGAGGGCCAGCTGAACCTCATCGCGTGGGCGGGCTACGCCGAGGACGGCTCCAACGACAAGACCATCGACTGGGTGACGCCGTTCGAACAGAAGACGGGATGCCAGGTCAACGTGAAGATCGGCAACACCTCCGACGAGATGGTGCAGTTGATGCGCACGGGCCAGTACGACGGCGTGTCCGCCTCCGGCGATGCCACTCTGCGGTTGATCTATGCGGGTGACGTGGCGCCGGTGAACACCTCGCTGGTGCCCAACTACGCGACGATTTCGTCGTTCCTCAAGGACAAGGCCTGGAATTCGGTAAACGGTCAGATGTACGGGATTCCGCACGGCTGGGGTGCCAATCTCCTGATGTACAACCTCGACGTCGTGCGTGACGCACCGAACTCGTGGAGCGCGGTGTTCGACGACGCAGGCAAATACAAGGGCAAGGTCACCGCCTACGACTCCCCCATCTACATCGCCGACGCCGCGCTCTACCTCTCCAAGACCAAACCGGACCTCGGCATCAAGGACCCGTACTCACTGACACCCGAACAACTCGACGCCGCAGTCGAATTGCTCAAGAAGCAGCGCGAGAACATCAGCGAGTACTGGTCGGACTACACCAAGGAGGTGCAGGCGTTCGAATCCGGAACATCGGTCATCGGCACCACCTGGCAGGTCATCGCCAACACCATCGGTACGGACAACAAGGTTCAGGTCAACACCGTGCTGCCCAAGGAAGGCTCCACCGGATGGTCTGACACCTGGATGCTCTCAGCGAAGGCGGCGCATCCGAACTGCATGTACAAGTGGATGGACTGGATCACCTCGCCTGAGGTCAATGCCCAGGTGGCCGAATACTTCGGTGAGGCGCCCGCACAAACCAAAGCGTGCGAACACACCAGCCAGAAGGACTTCTGCGACATCTACCACGCGACCGACGAGAAGTTCGCCGCCGAGCTCCACTACTGGACCACGCCTCAGAAGCAATGCGTCGACGGCAGCGGCAACAACTGCACGGCCTACAACGAGTGGGTCGACAAGTGGCAGCAGATCAAGGGGTGACGCAGCGGCCTCGGATGTCGCCGGCGAGGCGGCTCCGGGGTCGGATGTCGATATTGCTGGGCCGCCGCATCAGCCTTGCGTTGTTGCTCATTCCGCCGCTGGTCTGGCTGGTGGTGGCGTATCTGGGTTCACTTGCTGTGCTTCTGGTTTCGGCATTCTGGACCACCAATGCGTTCACCGGTGCGGTGGTGCACACCTTCACCAGCGACAACATCGTTCGGGTGCTCACCGACGCGGTGTTCCGGACCGCGACTGTGCGCACCGTTTCGGTCGCGTTGATCGTGACCGTCTTGTGCATCGTGCTTGCGGTGCCGTTGGCGTTCTACATGGCCAAGGTCGCGTCACCGCGGGTGCGACTGGCGTTGGTGGTGGCGGTGACCACACCGCTGTGGGCGAGCTACCTGGTCAAGGCCTACGCCTGGCGGGTGCTGCTCTCACCGGAGGGTCCGATGTCGTGGGCGACGGGGTACACCCCGGGCTACGGGCTGGCCGCCACGGTCGTCACGCTGACGTATCTGTGGTTGCCCTACATGGTGATTCCGGTGTTCGCGGCGTTCGAACGAGTCCCCGATTCGCTCGTCGACGCCAGCTCGGATCTGGGCGCCTCCGATTTCGCGACGCTGCGCATGGTCGTGGCACCGCTCGTGTTCCCGGGCATCGCGGCCGGTTCGATCTTCACCTTCTCGCTGTCGCTGGGCGATTACATCGCGGTGACGATCGTCGGTGGCAAGACCCAGATGCTCGGCAACATCATCTACGGCCAACTCATCACCGCCAACAATCAACCGCTAGCAGCGGCGCTGTCGATTATTCCCCTGGTCGCGATCATCGCCTACTTGTTGACGATGCGCCGCACCGGTGCGCTGGAGAACGTGTGATGCTCTCGACCGGAGCGCGGCGAGCGGTAAGGGCGTGGACGGTACTGGTCCTGGTATTTCTCTACGCCCCATTGCTTTTGGTAGTCATCAACGCCTTCAATGCCTCGCGCTCGTTCGCATTCCCGCCCACCGGCTTCACGGTCCAGTGGTGGGTCAACGCGGCCAACAGCGAGGGCATGTGGAAATCGCTTGCCAATTCGGCGGTGGTCGGCCTCGGTGCGACGATCATCGCGCTTGTGCTCGGCACGATGGCCGCATTCGCCGTGCAGCGCTACGTGTTCTTCGGCCGCAACGTTGTGAGTTTCCTTGTGGTGCTGCCGATTACATTACCGGGGATCGTGACCGGCATCGCGCTCAACGCGACGTTCACCTCGGCGCTGGGCGTGACGCTGGGCATGGCGACCGTGATCGTCGGCCACGCGACATTCTGCATCGTCATCGTGTTCAACAACACCCAGGCCCGGTTGCGCCGACTGGGCACCAGCCTCGATGACGCGTCGGCCGACCTCGGCGCGTCACCGTGGCAGACCTTTCGGTACGTGACCTTTCCGATGATGCGCGGTGCGCTGGTGGCCGGCGCCATCTTGGCGTTCGCCCTGTCCTTCGATGAGATCGTCGTCACCACGTTCACCGCGGGCCCGACGGTGCAGACACTGCCGATCTGGATCTTCGGAAATCTGTTCCGCCCCAACCAGGCTCCGGTGATCAACGTCGTCGCCGCCGCGCTCACGCTGGTCGCGATCATCCCGGTATGGCTCGCGCAGCGCTTCGGTGGCGATCCGGCCACAACGCGCATTTAGCCACTACTTCCCATTGCGCGGCTCAGCCGCGCCTGGCGCCGCCGGTGGCCACTCCCCACTCAGCAGTATTCCGGCGGTGTACTCCGATACCGCCGACACGATCTGCTCCCGCATGGCCTCGTCAAGGCGGTTGGCAACCACCTTGTTACCCAAATCGCGGTAGTCAAGCACGATTCGGCTCAGTTCGGCCATCTCCTCGGCCTTGGGCACATGCTTCGCTCCGAATCGCGCTGTGAACAGCTCTTCCAGCGCGTGGACGAAATCGGCGGCCAACTTGTCGATCGACTCCCGCGTCGAGTCGAACATCCGCAGAATCACACGCAGGTACAGCACCGGATCGCCAGCGCGCGCCACGATGGCACCCATCGCCCTGTCGACCAGCACCACCTCGCCGTCGACGAACTCGGCCAGGCCGTAATCGATCAGCTTGCGCGCCTCATCGCCATTCGGGTCGACGCCGACGGCTGGCCCGTCGCTCGACGACACCGGCCCCTCGCCGCCCTCGTCGGTCCGCGGGCCCTGAATGGCTTGCCGAATGCCCAAGATGTCGGACAGATCGGCGCCCTGGCGCATGCTCGCGAAAAACTCCGCGATATGGGCGGAGTTGAACCCCCTGCGGAGCAGTTGATTGATCGTCTTCAGCTGGGACAGGTGGTAGTCGTTGTAGTACGCCGACCGACCGACACGCCGAGGCGGGTCGAGCAGGCCGCGCTCCCGATAGGCACGGATATTGCGGGCAGTGACACCCGAGATCCGCGCCAAATCGTCCAACCGGTACTCAGCCAACGCGACGAACCCCGACCCGGCTCGGGGTGCGCTTCGGCTTTGCACCGCGACAATGCATGCGACCACTGTACCGTCGAATGATGTTTGCGAGCAAACTCGTGAGCGCTGCGATGCTGTTTGCTAGTTATCCGAGGTATACGTGTTTATCTGGGAATATGAGGTTGTGTTCCGTGTGATACCTACGAGCGCGTGCAAATTCAGCCAATCCGGCGCCGAGGGGCGAGGCAGCCCCGGGTGAGTGATTTCACCGTCTGGGAATTGGCATCAGCGCGACCCGATGGAAGATGATGGGCTTGCAACGCGCTTATGCATTTCAGGACAAAGTCTTCCCGCGGTGAAAGGTTCGGTGTGCGTCCCTGGATCGTCTGGGCCACCGGACTAGGGCGTGTCTCTTAAATGTCGTAGCCATGCGCAGATGGCGGCGAGGACTGCTGCGGCACGGTAGGTGAGGGCGAGCTTGTCGTAGCGGGTGGCCAGGCCGCGCCAGTTCTTGACGATGTTGAAGGATCGTTCGATGACGTTGCGGCGCTTGTATTTCTGGGCATCCAAGCCGACCGGGCGACCGCCTCTGCTGCCGCGGCGTCGGCGGTGATCGACTTGGGTGGACTGTTCGGGGATGACCGCGCAGATACCCCGGGCGCGCAGACGTGCCCGGTGCGCGCGCGAGGAGTAGGCCTTATCGCCCAGCACCGCTGCCGGTCGAGTACGCGGCCGACCGGGGCCCACCCGCGGCACTCGCAGCTGGCCCATCAGCGGGTCGAACATCGGTGAATCGTGGGCGTGGCCAGGGCCGATGAGCACCACCAGCGGCAGTCCACGCCCGTCGCAGAGCTGATGGATCTTCGTCGTCAACCCGCCGCGCGAACGACCCAAGGCGTGATCGGCGGGTTCATCGCACAAATTCGTGTAATTCAACGGTGCCCCCTGTGTCGCGCGCCAGGCTCGCGCCGTGCTGATGCACCCGACACGACGTCGAATCAACCGCCACCGCCGACCAATCAATGACGTCATCGGCGTCGGCCAAGCTCAACAGTGCGGTCAACACCGCGTCCCAGGTGCCGTCGGCCGCGAACCGGCGATGACGCTTCCACACCGTCTGCCACGGACCAAAATCCGCAGGTAGATCCCGCCACGGGACACCACACCGATAGCGATAGATGATCCCCTCGATCACCTGGCGGTGATCCCGAAACGGTCGACCCCGCAACCCATCCGAGCACGGCAACAACTGCTCGATCACACTCCACTGCGCATCGCTTAACACCGCATCACGAGTCACGCCAACCACACTGACCGACAACCGGCATCACATTAGGGAGACACGCCCTAGTCGCATACATCGTCGCCGTCCTCGACCGCACCACGCTCGGCGTTTCCGGTCTGGACGCCGCCGATCGCTTCGGCGCCAGCCCGAGTCTGCTGTCGACGTTCGTGGTCCTTCAGGTCATCGTGTATGCCGGCGCCCAAGTGCCTGCCGGTCTGCTGCTCGACCGATTCGGCTCCAAGGCACTGATCCTCTCCGGCGCTGCCGTGATGGCGTCCGGCCAGCTGGCGCTCGCGTTCACCGAATCCCTGCCCACGGCGGTCGCCGCGCGGGCGGTGGTCGGCCTCGGCGACGCGGTCACGTTCATCTCCGTGCTCCGGCTGGTGCCGCACTGGTTCTCGCCCCGGCAGGTGCCCCTGGTGACGCAGCTGACCGGAATCTGCGGGCAGCTCGGCCAAGTGCTCTCGGCCGTCCCGTTTTTGGCGCTACTCACCAGCGCGGGCTGGACCACCGCTTACGTGTCGGTCGCGGCGATCGGCGTGCTGTCGATGGTGCTCACCCTCGCGCTCGTCAAGAACACACCGAACGGTCCCGTGGTGCCGACGCACAGCACGTCGGTCCGGGAGACGCTGGCCAGTGTCAAGACCGTGTGGCTGCGCCCGGGGACGCGGCTGGGCTTCTTCACCCACATGGGCACCCAGTTCTCCGTCACTGTGTTCGCATTGATGTGGGGTGTTCCGTACCTGACGGAGGCCCAAGGCCTTTCGACGGGTGTGGCGGGCGGGCTGCTGACGATCTCGGTCGTCGCCGCCATCTCGTCGGGCATCTTCGTCGGGATCTTCACCGGGCGCGTACCGCATCGACGGTCACGCCTTGTGCTCGGCATCATCGTCGCCAACGCGTTGGTCTGGACGGTGGTCCTTGCGCTGCCGCATCGGGCGCCGCTGTGGCTGCTCGTCGTGCTGATCGTCGTCATCTCCGTCGGCGGCCCCGGCTCGATGGTCGGCTTCGACTTCGCGCGCACGTTCAATCCGAGCGCGACGCTTGGTACCGCTCAGGGCATGGTCAACATGGGTGGCTTCGTCGCCTCACTGTTGGTCATGCAGGCGATGGGCCTCATCCTCGATGCCGCAGGGGATTTCTCATTCGATTCGTTCCGGCTCGCCTGGACGGTGCAGTACCCGATCTGGATCTTCGCGGTGGTCGGCATCCTCATCACCCGCCGCAAGGCGCGCAGGCTTATGCGCGTGGACCAAGAACGGATGCTGCTGGAAGGCTTCGAAGCTGCGCCGACGACGCGATAAGCCCTAGCGACTGCGCGCCGTCGCGCGCCGGTTGGCCTTCTTGATCGCCGACACCAACTCGTCCTTGCTCATCGTCGAGCGCCCCGAGATGTCCAGCCGCCGCGCGACGTCCACCAGGTGCTTCTTCGATGCGTTCGCGTCGACGCCTTCAGCAGACTTACCCTTCGGGTTGGGTCCGCCGCTGCGTGCGCGGGAATCGGATGGTCCCTTTCGGGATTTTGGCTCCCAATGATCACCGATCTTTTCGAAGCTGTGCTTGAGCGCGTCGTAGGCGACCCGGTGCGCACGTTCGCCTTCGCCGTATTGCTTTAACGCCGAATCGTGCGCCTTGGCGAACGTCCGCTGCGCCTTGTGTGGCGACTTGCGCAGCGTGCTGGGCAGCTCACTCTTTTTGGCTGCGCCGCTTTTCGTGGTCTTCGGCATTCGTGGTGCTCCTCCATCGAAAACGCCTGTTGGTAGCCGCCGAAGCCGGCATCACGTGCACGCGTGCCGCTTTCTTGACCCGCTGCGCACCTGGTGCGCAACCTCGAACGGCTCCATTCGTGGCTTACCCGAACACGATGCGGCTAAACGCGCTACTCGCTAAACGCGCTACTCGTCGCCTGCCCCGAGACTCCTCGCAATCGCGTCGGCCGCATGCCGATGCCCGAGCGTTTCATAGCCGACGACCGTCACCATCGGGGCCAACGTGACGACCAACAGGCAGTTGGCCATCGAGATCCCGGCGTCGGCCATCCACACCGCAGTTGCAAGCACGACGCCCGTCAGCGCGAGGAGCAGCATATGGAAGACGTCCACCGTCCGCACCAACCATGCGTAAAGGACGTAAACGGAGACGATGTAGACCCCGACCGGCAAGGCCACGGCCAACACCGTTTCGACCGAGCCGAGCTTGGAGTGGTGCTCGATGTAGTACGCGGCCGCATGTAGACCCGCCCCGGTCGCGACGATGGCCCCGAACGTCACGATGTGGAAGTAGCCGAAGAAGAATGACCGCTCGCGATGGGCGCGCAGCATATCGGCCTGCGGTACCACGAAGTACGTCCACCACATGCCGAACGTCAGGCCGATGCCTGCCACCGCGACGAAGACGGCGTCGAACGACCAGCCTTGCGCGCTGACCACCGCCGACAACGAGGCGACTGTGCCGACCACACTCTCGCCGAGCGCGATGATAGTCAGCAGGCTATAGCGTTCCGTGATGTGATGCGCGTGCCATGGCGTGCTGCCCTTGCGGGTTTCGGCCAGCCATGGACCCATGAACTCCACCCCGACCAGCAGCACGACGACCACGAAGGTCACGGGCACCGTTGTGTGCAGGAAGATGGTGGCGGCCCAGCCGATCTGCGCGACCGTGACGAACGTGACGTACGTCAGGCAGGCCGAGCGGCGAGCCGGGTCTTGCTTGGCCGCGCGTAACCACTGTCCCACCAACGCAATCCGCATCACCACATACCCGGCCACCATGACCCTGTTGTCGACGTAGTGGCCGTGCTCGATCGACGCAAACATCGGTGGAAAGCCCAGCGCCAGGACAATGACGCCGACCATCTGCAGCATGGTCATCAGCCGGTAGATCCAGTCGTCGGTGTCGTAGGCCGACGCGAACCAGGCGAAGTTGATCCAGGCCCAGCAGATGGCGAAGGTCGCGAACGAGAAACCGAGCAGCCCGGCGCCCACGTGGTTCTCGGCCAACATGTGCGCGAACTCGTTCGCGGCGATGCCGAAGCCGACGACGAACGTCAGGTCGAAGAGCAGCTCGAGCGGTGTCGCCACGCGATGCTCCTCGTGCGGATCGCGACCCGCCATCCGCCGGATGCGATGCGCCACTGCCGGCCGCTGTGGTTCAGCCTCAGTCATTGGTCTCGTCCTTTCACCGCTACATTTCACCCCATGGCCGACGCGAAGAAGTTGGTGATCGGTGCAAGCGGGTTTCCTGGCTCCCATGTCACCCAGCAGCTGGTCGACCGCGGCGACGACGTACCGGTGTTGATCCGCCGCACGAGCTCGACGAAAGCGATCGAGGACCTCGACGTCGAGTACCACTACGGCGACATCTTCCACGACGCCGCATTGCGTGCCGCCATGGCCGGCTGCGACGACGTCTTCTACTGCGTCGTCGACACCCGTGCCTGGCTGCGCGACCCTGCGCCCCTGTTCCGCACCAACGTCGATGGCCTGCGGCACTCTCGAACACCTACGGGCCGCGCGACTGGCAGCCGACGCCCCACGGGAAGCAGCTCGCGCTGGCCGCCACCGGAAAATTGCCCTTCTACGTCAAGGATTGGACGGGCGAAGTGGTGGGCATCGAGGACGCCGCGACCGCCCTGCTCCTCGCGGCGGAGAAGGGCCGAAACGGCGAGCGCTACATCATCTCCGACCGGTTCATGAGTGTTGGCGAGCTGTACGAGACCGCCGCCGACGCGAGCGGAGTGAAGCCGCCACGGTTCGGCATCCCGCTGTGGGCCATGTACGTGATGGGCTACCTGGGAGACGCCGCACGCTTAGCGCTCCGGCGCGACACTGTGCTATCGAGTCGGAGTGTGCGATTAATGCACATTTGGCCGACGCTGGACCACAGAAAGGCCGAACGCGAGCTGGGCTGGCAGCCTGAGCCGGTCCACGATTCGATCCGCCGGGCCGCGCAGTTCTTTCGGGAGAACCGACGCCGATAGCGACGCCGGGGAGAAAACAGGTAGCGCACTACGCGTGCCCTCAGCGCGTCCCGGCTTGACGATCAAAGTGTGTCGGATGACTTCTCGCTGAACCTGCTCGGTCAATTCGCCGTTCACCAAGGTGACCGGCCTGTCGAGCTGCCTCCGGCATGCCAGCGACTGATTGCACTGGTCGCGCTGAAGCGCCGGCCGGTACATCGACTGTGGGTCTGTGCGATGTTGTGGCCGCATGCCCAGACGCGGCGCGCCGTCGCAAGCCTGCGCTCCACGATGTGGCGGCTGCGGCCTGTGGGTGCCGACCCGCTCCTGCAGGTTGATCCGCAATACATCGCGCTCTCGCCCGGCGTGTCGGTGGACTGGCACGACGCCCTCGACCAGATCGGGCTTTTGCTCGATGACGGCGAGTCCCCGGGCATCGTCGACCCCCAATTCGTCGCCGAATTGCTCCCGTTGCTTCGCGCCGGGGAACTGCTCGCCGGCTGGGCCGAGCCGTGGGCCGCCGGCGAGCGCCAACGGTATCGCGCGATGCGCAAGTCAGCGCGTGATGTGTTGGCCCACGGCCCCGAAAAGCAGGTACCAAACTACGCTGGTGGCTCCATGCGCTCGCTACATACGCTTCATTCCGTCAGAAAGACCACGAACGACTCGAGAGAGCCATGAACGCGTTGTTGATGATCTGCATGTCCGTCGGCACACCGCTTGCCGCGCTGGGCCTGTACGACCTGCAGGTGCGGCTTGAGCGGTGGGATTACAACCGCCACGCGGAGGACTGAGCCCGAGTCGTCGACCGCGTCCCGGCGAGCTCGTCGTCCGCATCAGGCCGACGAAGGTGCGCAAGGCGTTCAATCTGGCAGAGTGACTGCGCACGAGGCGCGTTCGATGCGTCCACCGAAGCCGCGCCCAAACCGAGCCAGCAGCGGTAACACCCTCATCGACTGGTTACGCATGAAGACGCCAAGCCGCGACGCGGGCAGCAGGGTCGACATCCCGTCGATGGCCAGGGCTTGGTTGAGCTCGACCTTGGGCCGAAACTGTCTTTCCCACAGGTCAAACGCCGTTGCCGGATCCGACGCCGCGCCCAGGTGGTGGGCAAGCAGGAAGGCGCCGATCAAGGCGAGCGACGTGCCCTGGCCCGACATCGGCGACGGGCCGAACGCGGCGTCGCCGAGCATCGCTACCCGGCCGGTCGACCAGCTCGGCAGGCGGACCTGGCTCATCTCATCGAAGTAGAAGTCGTATGCGTCGGGCAGCGACTCGATCAAACGGGTGGTGTGCCAACCCATTCCGGCGAAGCGCCGGCGGAGCACGTCGTGTTGGGCGACGGGATCGCCGAAATCGATGTCGAGCGGCGCGCTGCGGAACAGCAGCACCACCTTCGCCCGCTCGTTTCCGCGCACCGTGAATATGGCCGCGGCGCGGCCAGGTTCGTTATAGAGCACCGCGCGATCACGCAGGCCAAGCAGATTGTCGACGGTGTAGATCGACAGATACGCACCAAGATGGTGAGTGAGCCCGCGCTCGGGGCCCATCGCGAGCTCGCGAATGCCCGAATGCTGGCCATCGGCGCCGACGACGAGATCGACCTCCCTTGGCGTGCCGCGCTCGAATTCGACGGCGACGCGAGCGCCATCCTGCGACAGCGCCCGCACCGAGTCGCCGAATACCACCTCCACGTCGTCGCTCACCGCGCCGAAAAGGATACGAACCAGGTCGTCTCGCATGATCTCGATCTCGCGATCGCCGCGCGCCTGGTGCATTGGCCGCAGCGCCACGTCGTAGGTCCGGCGGCCGTCGGGACGCACCGCCGAGAGGGTGAGGATCTGCGTGCGGGCGTCACGCACCGCGGTGTCGAGTCCCATCCGTTCCACGACCTCGAGCGCGGTGCCGCGGATGTCGACCGCGTGCCCGCCGACGCACAGATCGGGGGTGCGCTCGACCAGCACCGGCCGATGACCGCGCCGCACCAGCCAGTAGGCCAACGTCGGGCCTGCGATGCCGGCGCCCGAGATCAGGATCTCCAGCGGCCGTCGCACAGTGCCAAAATAGCTGCATGAGCGCACCGCCGGAGTCCTACGCCGTCGGTGTGGTGCTCGCGGCGGGCCTCGGCACGCGCGTCGGCTCCGACGGCAACAAGGCGTATCTGCCGCTGGCAGGCCGCAGCATGGTGGCCTGGTCATTGGACGCCGTCACCCGAGTCCAAGAGATCGCGCGCACCGTGCTGGTGCATCGCCGCGGCGAGCGCCACCTCGCGCACGACACCGTGACGGCCGAACTGCCCGCCGCGACGGTGGAACTGGTCGAGGGCGGGGACAGCAGGCACGCCTCCGAGTTCAACGTGCTGCGCTATCTCGCCGACGACATCGAATCGGGTGCAGTCGACGTGGTGTTGATCCACGATGCCGCCCGTCCGCTGGCCGGCCGCGACATGTTCGTCACTGCGCTCTCGGTCGCCCGCGAGTTCGGCGGTGCGATACCGGCATTGACCATCCCGGACGTGGTGGAGCAGGGACCGGGCGGCATCGAGTCGACCAGCGACAGAGGCAGATTGGTGCGCGTGCAGACCCCGCAGGCGTTTCGGGCGCGGCCACTGCTACGCGCGTATCGGGCCGCCGCCGAGCACGGTTTCGAAGGCACCGACACGTCGTCATGCATCGAGAAATACACCGATGAACAGGTCCGCACCTTTCCCGGCGACGAGGCCAACCTCAAGGTGACCTATCCGCACGACGTGGCCGTCGCGGGACATCTGCTCAGCCGGCGGTAGGCCGGCATGCGATGATCGCCTCGACAAAGGCGGCGTCCCTTGGCAATTCGACGACGAATGCGTCGGAGTCACCGTCGACGAAGGTGATCGGCGTGCCGGTGCGAAGCGACTCGTTGAGCTCGTCGAATTCATCTGACGTGCGCCCAGCCAGCAGCCGGGACAGTTGCTCGGCGGTGAACCCCCGTGGGTACTGCACGGCCCGCAGCGTCGAGCGGTCGAGGGTGCCGGTCACCGAGCCGTGCGCGTCCACTGCTTTCACGCTGTCGGTCACCGCCAGCACCGGCATCACCACGGGGCTCCCGGCCTGCAGCCCGGCAATCACCCGGTCCCGAACGCATTCCGGCGCCAGCGGTCGACGGACGTCGTGAATCAGGACGTGGCGCGGCTGTTCTTTGAGGTAATGCAGCCCGGCCGCCAGGCATTTCGCCCGCGAACCCGGGTTCTCGGCCACGGCGACACCAACGGCCGACAAGCCATGGGCCGCAAGGCTTTCGCGGACGGCGCCGAGCAGAGGTGCGGCGACGGCCACCACGGCCACGCCGCGCATCGCCCGCACGACGCGCACCAACGGCGGCTCTCCCGCCAACGGTTCGAAGACCCGCCGCGGCGTTGTCCACGAACGTCACCGGGACCGGCACGATCGCCGCAACGTCCACCGCCATCAGCGGAAGCGCTCGAGGTAGGCGTCCCAATCCCAGCCGGCCAGGAACTTCTCTGCGGCGGCATAGCCTTTCGCGTACAGGGCTTCGATCTCGTTGTCCGAGATCTCGAAGTCGAGGAAGCCGACGTCGGTCGAGTCCACCCGGATCGTGCGGGCGCTCACCCACGGCTGACTCAGATAGGCCTGATCACGGCCTACGAGCACCGTGGTGATGACGCTCTCCAGCAGATGCGGCGGACCGAGCAGGCGGAGGGGCGCCAAGGCGGGAATCACCTTGTCGTTGCCCTCGGGCAGGTTCGGCAACACCGTGACGCCGAAGCTGGGCCAGCGCGGTGATCGCCGGTCGGTGCGGTCGAGCGAGTCGATCGGGAAGTTCGACAGGATTCCGCCGTCGACCAGGGTCGACGTCAATTCGCCTGAGCCGGTCAGCGTGACGGGACGGAAGAAGAACGGGATCGACATCGACGCGCGGACCGCATCGGCCACGGACTGTCCATCGGGATCGAGGCCGTAAACCCTGCGGTAGTCCCATGGCAGCCGCACCAACTGCCCCGTCGTTACATCGGCGACCGTGACCACCAGCTTGTAGCGCTGCTCGGCGGGCAGGCTGTCGTCGTCGATGGCCAGATCGCCGAATGTGCGCACCCCGAGATTCCTCAGCTGGCTGCTGACCCAGTCGTGTGCATAGTCGCCCTTGTAGATGCCCGTCCCACGCAGCACCGCCAACGACGGGCCGAGCACCGGAACACGTTCAACTACGCCAGGATCGGTGAACTTGTGGTAATCGAGTTGCAGTGCAAGCTCTTTGACGTCCTCGGGGCCGAGCTGGTCGCCCATCGACGCGGCCGCGACGACCGCTCCGACGATGGATCCGGCCGACGTCCCCGACACTCGCTGAGCGCGGTACCCGGCGTCCATCAACGCGACGACGGCCCCCACCAGACCGATCCCTTTGACGCCCCCGCCCGACAGCACCAAGTCCGCAGGCTTGCGCTCCGCCACGGCGCCGACGCTACACGGGGTCGAACGACCCGATCAGCCAGGTGTCGTTGATCTTCTTCAGGCCCACCTTGACCGCGCTCGCGGCGAACGAGCCGTCGGGATTCTCCTTGCTGACGGTGTTCTGGTTGATGAACACGAGGACCACCGCGGAGTCTGGATGCAGTTCGGACACCGCGGCCCGCACGACGGCGGCAGACGTCTTGACCGACTTCTGCTTGGCCGCCGGTGTGACGATCTGCTGGGTGAACTGCGTGTAGTAGGAGAGGAAGTCGCCGGTCAGATGCGACTTCGCCGCCGCGAAGTCCTTGTCAAGGCTCTCCGGCGAGTACGACAGCAGCGCGACCGTTCCGCTTTTCGCGGCGTCGAGCGCGACAGTGGCCGCTGCCGGGCTGGTTGCTTGGTCAGGTCGGTACTGCTCGAAGTACAGCCACGCGGCGACGCCTGCCGACGCGACCAGGGCCGCCGCCAACAGGATGGCCCCGAGTCGGGCCCGGGCACCGCGCGCCAACTGCCGCACGATGCCGGCCGGCGGCTCGGGCTGCGTTTCGATTTCGGTGGCCGCGTCGTCGTTCTGCGTGGCCTCGTCGACGGATTCGTCGGTGACCTTCTCGGCGTCAGTATCGTCGGCGTCGGTCACGTCGGCGGTGCCATTGGTGGTCACGGTACGAACTCCACTTTCGACATCTTGATCTGGCCACCGTCGCGCTGGAGGTTGACGGACAGCCGCCACGAGCGCGGCTCCTGCTTGGCGCCTGCGGCATTGGTCACGCGCGAGGTGGCCGACACCAGCACGACCGCCGTGTCGTTGGTCATCGACTCGACGGCTGCGGTGTTGACGGTGACCTCGGTGATCACCTTCGAGTCCTGCGCGACCTTGACGAAGTCGTCCGCTTGGTTCTTGAAGTCGTCCCTGAACTGACCCGTCGAGTTGTCGATGATGCGCTGCACGTCTTCCTTCGCCTTGTTGAAGTCCAGCGACATCAGTGTCACGACGCTCTGCCGGGCGGCCGCGGCGTACTCGGCGCTGCGCTGCTGTTCGGCGGCCTGGTGGCGGTGGTTGCTGCACCATGAGCACGCTTAGCGTGATCAATGCGCATGTGCAGGCGAAGGCAATACCCGCCGCAAGGACTTTCAGTATCCGGCCAAGCCGCCAGCGGCGTCGCTCGCGGACCGGCTCTTCCTTCGACGGCTCGTCGGCGACAGCTTCTTCTTTGCCGTCCGCGCTGTCCTCGGTACCCGGGCCGGCATCGGCCTGAACGTCCGTGGCTTCGGAGGCATCCGTATCGACATCGGTGGCCTGCGCTTCGACCTCGACGGCCGTAGCTTCCGCCTCAACCGGCGCGTCGCCTCCAGCGGCCTTGGCCTGCCTGCGCAGCCGAACCGCGCGGGCCCTGGCACGCGCGGCTGCAGCAATCGCCTCCGCCTCGGCCGCCTCTGCCTCCGCCTCCTCCGCGAGGGAGAGTGCATCTGCCGCGTCGGCCGCCCGATCAGGATCCTGCTTCGGTTGATCGACGCGGTCATCGTCGATCACCGACGCGCGGCGCCTGAAAGACGGCACAGCGACCTCCTTGTCTGCAAGTGCTCTATCACATGAGAATGGCATTATTCATTTTTGAGTATTGCCGCGACGATACCGCATCCCCAGATGGGGACCAACGGCGCGTTTCCTGCGGAAATGCTATTTACGCGCTGTGCGAACGCTCAGCGCAATCTGTCCTTCATCACCTTGCCCGTGGCATTCAACGGTAGCTGGTCAAGGAACTCAACGAACCGAGGAACCTTAAATCCGGCCATCCGGTCGCGGCTCCACGCGATCAGCTCATCGCCGCTGACGGCGGTTTTGCCGTTTTTCACGACAATGAACGCCTTGCCCACCTGACCCAACCGATCATCGGGAACACCGATCACCGCGGCCTGCGCGACGGCGGGGTGCTCCAGCAAAAAGCCTTCGATCTCGGCGGGGTACGCGTTGAACCCGCCGACGATGAACATGTCCTTCTTACGGCCGACAATGCGCAGCCGGCCCGCCGTGGTGAAGTTGCCGAGGTCTCCGGTGTGCAGCCAACCGTCTTCGTCGATCGCCTCTGCCGTGGCTACCGGGTCGTCGAGGTAGTCCTGCATGACGCCGTAGCCGCGCACGAGCACCTCCCCGTCGTCGGCGATGCGCACCTCGACGTCCTCGCACGGGAGCCCGGCGGTGGTCGCGACGTCTTCGAACGAGTCGCCGGGGCGAGAGAGCGTCACGTTGCCGGCCTCGGTCAGCCCGTAGCCCGTCATGAGTGTCTGGAACGGAAGTTCATCGAGTATCCGGCGAACCAGTTCCACCGGGATGTCGGCCGCGCCCGTGACGCCGGCTCGCAATGTCGCGAGCTTGTCCTTGTCGCCGACACTGAGCAACGAGTGATAGAGCGTCGGCGGCCCGGGCAGCATCGTGATCCGTTCCCGCTCAATCAGTTCCACCACCCCACCGATGTCGAAGGCCGCAACCGGTAGCATCGTCGCTCCACGTAGGAACGATGCGATCAGGCCGGCCTTCAAGCCGAAGGTATGGAAATACGGGTTGATCATGAGGTAGCGGTCGCCCTCGCGCAGATCTGCGAGAGTCGCCCATTCCTCGTACATCCGTAGCGTCTGGCGGTGATTCATCCTGGCGCCCTTGGGCCTGCCGGTCGTGCCCGAGGTGAAGATGATGTCGGAGATGTCATCGCCGCTGACGTCCCGTTGAAACGGTGAACCGCTGGACAGGAACTCGGACTTCAAGTCGACGACCGGTATACCCGCGGGGGCGGCGTAGTCCAGGCCCAGGAATCCCTTCTGGACCAGGACCGCCTTCGCTCCGCTGCGGCGGATGACGTCGGCCGCCTCTTCCGCCTTGAATCGGGTGTTCACCGGCACCAGCACCCCGCCGGCGGTGAGCAAGCCGAATGCCGCGATCATCCATTCGGCGGAGTTGGGCGCCCAGATGGCGACCCGTTCACCCTTGTCCACGCCGAGTCCGGCGAATGCCCCTGCGGCGCAACGAATCCGCTCGACGACCTCGGTGAAGGAAAGGCGCAGCGGGCCGTCGACGACCGCATCAGCGTCGCCGAAACGGTCTGCCGCACTCAAGACCATCTCGGGGATGGTCTGCCAGGGTTGTCGGTAAGTCACACCGTGACGAGCCGAGATAGGTTGCCGCCCATGATCTTCGCCTGGTCTTCAACGGATAGATTCTCGAGCGCATGCACGTAGTGGGTCGGCTGTGCCAGGCCCTCCGGGTGCGGGTAATCGGAGCCGTAGAGCACTTGGTCCACGCCGATGAGATTGATCAGGTCGTCGATGCCCTCCTCGTAGAACGGGCTGACGTGGATGCGGTTCTTGATCTCCTCGATCGGGTTACTCGGGAAAGCCTCGGGGGCCTTCTTGTAGACGTCGGCCATATTGTCGAGCAGCGGGAACATCCACTTCGACCCGGCCTCGATGACCGCGACCTTCAGCGTCGGGAACCGGTACAGCGCGCCGTGAATCACCCAGGAGGCCACCGCATCCTGAACCGGGCGCCACTCGTTGATCATGGACATCGCATTGGTCTGGAACGGCAGCATCTCCTGGGCGGCACCGTCCCACTCGGAGGTGTAACGGGAATAGCCGCTGTCGCTGGAGTGCATGGCGACCAGCACGTCGTGCTCGACGCAACGCTGCCAGAACGGGTCGAACTCGGGCAGCGCGAACGACCGCGGCCCCCGGAAGCCGGGCACCGGAGCCGGACGGATCAGGATGACGCGGGCCCCGCGCTTGACCGCCCAGTCCAGCTCCTCGATGGCCTTCTCGACGATGGGCAGGGTGATGACAGGAGTAGTGAAGATGCGGTTCTGGTAGTTGAACCCCCAGACGTCATCGAGCCACTCGTTCAGCGCGTGCACGATGACGTGGATAGCGACCGGGTCGTCACGCAGCCGCTCCTCGACCAGGCTGGCCAGCGTCGGGAACATCAGCGTGCGGTCCAGGCCGAGCTCGTCCATGAGCTCCAGGCGCGGACCGGGCTCGAAGAACGCCGGGATCGCGCGCATCGGCTCGCCGAACAGCTCGCGCCGACTCTTGCCGTCGGGATTGCCGTACTTGAAGTACTCCTCCCACGCGCCGGGTTTCGCGACCACCGAGAAGGTGGGGTTGGGAATGTAGTTGCTGATCTGGCCGCGCAGCGCAATCTTGGTGCGGCCGTTGACCTGCACGTACTGGACGACGTCCTTGTACTCCTTGGGCAGGTACTTGGTCAGCGCCTCTTCAGGCTCGTACAGATGGTTGTCCGCATCAAAGAGCGGAAACGGTATATCGACCTTCGACGAAAGCGACGACATGGAATACTCCTTTTCCTCCTGGGAGAATCGTATTCTCCCTACCTGCTCAACGCAATATTCTGCCGGACCAGGAACTTCTGCACCTTGCCGCTCGCGGTGCGCGGATAGTCGTCCACTTGGTGCAGTTCCTCGGGCCACTTCTGAGCGGCCACCCCGGCCCCCTTGAAGTGGTCCCGGACGTCGTCAAGCGTCGGCATCGACTGCCCTGCCCGGAGCCTCAATACCGCCGCCGTCCGCTCGCCGAGCCGCGCGTCCGGAGCCGCCACCACGACCGCTTCGACGACCTGCGGCATGGCGAGCAGAACCTCCTCGACCTCGAGCGCACTAATGTTCTCGCCGCCGCGGATGATGACGTCGGCCTTGCGGTCGGTGATCGTGAGGTATCCGTCCTCGTCGAGCACCCCGACATCGCCGGTGCGGTACCAGCCATCCTCGTCGAAGGCCTTGGCGGTCAGTTCCGGGTCGGTATAGCCAAGACACAGGTCGGGGCCACGGCTGTATATCTCGCCGTCGGCGCCGAGCCGGATCTCCACGCCGGGCCGCGGGTTGCCGTCGGTGTAGAGCCGCTTGTCCTCCGGCGCGGTCGGCGAAGAACCGGTGATGGACGGGTGTTCGCTGCTGCCGTAAGAGCGGAAGACGAACATGCCGAGGTCGGCGAGCCGCCGCGTGACCGCCGCGGGGACCGTGGAGCCGCCAAGGCCGACGGTCGTGAAGTGACGCACATGTTCTGGGGTGCAGTCGGGATGGTCCAGCACACTGGTGACGAAGTAGGGCGGTCCGCCGCCGATCGAGAGCCCGTCACGCTCGATGAGCTTGAGCACCTTGCCCGGGTCCCAGACGTCGCACAGATCGATTGGCGCGCCTTCGAGCACCGGAATGAGGAAGGCGCCGAGCATGCCGACGAAGTGACCCACCGGGGTGCCGGTGAGCTGGCGGCCGCGCTCGGCCGGGTAGTTCTCCAGCAGTTGGCGTGTCTCGAAACCCAGGGTCTGATGGCTGTGGACGACGCCCTTGGGGTTGCTTGTGGTGCCGGAAGTGAACGCGATCAACGCCGGGCCGGCAGGGTCGGCGGCGAGGGTGCCCTCCAGCGGTTCGGCGTCGAGCAGATCGTCATAGTCGCGTCCTACCAGTCCGATGATCGGGATGTCGGCGCAGAGGTCGGGCTGAAACTGCATGCGCCCGAACTCTTCTGCCGTGATGAAGACGCGCGGCTTGGCCGTGCCGAGGATGTGACCCAGTTCCTTGCGCCCGTAGAAGTGCACGATCGGCACGGTCACGGCGCCGAGGAACGCCGACGCCCAGAATGCCGCGGCGGCCTCCATCCAGTTCGGCAGTTGCAATGCGACCACGTCGCCGGGACCGACGCCGCGTGCGCGCAGCCCGGCAGCAAGCCGGCGCGCCTCGTTCTCGACGTCATGGAAGGTGCCTGCGAAGGGACGCACATCCGAATGCACATGGAACGCCGCGCCGGGGCTCGCCTGCAGTCCGCGTGCGATCAGATCGCCCAGGGTGTCCTGCGTCCACCACCCTTCGTCGACATAGCGTTTTGTCAGCTCGACAGGGATATTTCGCATGGCCCTCGCCGCACCTCCGATCCGAAGAGCGATGCTATTCTCCGTCACAGAGAATGCCAATACCGCGCATGGAGAATGGATGAGTGTCGACGTCGAATTTGACGACGGCCTGGCGATCGTCACCATCGACCGGCCGCACGCCCGCAACGCCATTTCACTGGAGACGATGGACCAGCTGGAGAAGGCGCTAGACGGGGCCGAGGGCGCCGCCGCACTCGTGATCACCGGTGCCGGCGACCGCGCGTTTGTCTCGGGCGGCGACCTCAAGGAACTCAGCGCACTGCGCACCGAGCTGGACGCGTCGGACATGGCGTTCCGGATGCGCACGATCTGCGATCGGATCGCCGGTTTCCCCACGCCCACCATCGCCGCCCTGAACGGCCATGCGCTTGGCGGCGGCGCCGAGTTCGCGGTGGCCGCCGACATCCGCCTGGCCGCAGACGACATCAAGATCGGCTTCAATCAGGTGACGCTGGAGATCATGCCGGCATGGGGAGGCGCCGAGCGGCTGGTCGCGCTGGTGGGTTACAGCAAGGCGCTGCTGCTGGCCGGCACGGGCACGGTGCTAGACGCCGCCGAGGCGCAGCGGATCGGCTTGGTGGACAAGGTGTTACCGCGGGCGTCCTTTGACGACGACTGGCGTGCTATCGCCAGGGCCTTGGCCAGCCGCCCCTCCGGCGAGATCAAACGCGTGATGAAGGGAATCTCCACGACGGAGGCCGTCGCCGCCTTTGCGCGGTTGTGGGTGGCGGACGAACACTGGGCCGCCGCGGACAAGGTGATGAAGCGTGGCAAGTAGACAGCGCCAGCCGCCGAATCTGAACTTACGCGCCATATTCCGACGAAAGTCGCACACAAGCTCAGGTTCGGCCAAGGGTTTCGGATCGGGCTGAAGATCCGGCCATGACTGACATCACTGCCCTTGTCACTGGCCGTGCGTTTCTGGAAGGCCCGCGTTGGTACGAGGGCGCGCTCTATGTCTCCGACATGCACGGCGACGCGGTGCTGCGCGTGACGGAAGACGGCGACGTCTCCACAGTCGTGGAGGTCGAGCAGCCCTCTGGGCTGGGCTGGCTGCCCGACGGTTCGTTGTTGATCTCTTCGATGGCGCGCCGCTGCGTGATGCGTTACGACGGTTCGGGTCTCGCGGTGCACGCCGACCTCAGCTCACTCGCGCCATACGAGATCAACGACATGTGCGTCGATCCTTACGGGCATGCTTTCGTCGGGCAGTTCGGTTACGACATGCGCGGCGGCGCGCCACCGGCGGCCGCCGCCTTGTTGCGCGTCGACCCCGACGGCTCGACTCACGAAGTAGCCGAAGGACTGCGGATGGCCAACGGAATGGTGGTCACCGCAGACCAGACGATGCTGCTCGTGGCGGAAAGCTGGGGAAAGTGCATCGTCGCTTTCGACCTCGCCGACGACGGCTCGCTCAGCAACCGACGGGTGTGGGCGGAACTGGCGGATTACCCCGATGGTCTCGGCATCGACGCCGAGGACGGCGTGTGGGTGGCGAGTCCGGTGTCAGACAGGTTCGTTCGAGTGCTTGCCGGCGGTGAGGTGACCGCAACCGTTGACACACCCGGCCGCCACGCAATCGCATGCGCGGTCGGTGGCGCGGATGGTCATGAGCTTTACATGCTCACAGCCACCACACTCGGCGAGCGGGCCGAGTCCCGGACCGCGATGGGCGCCGTCATCGAGACCACACGCGTCTAGACAGCGTCAGCGCCGAGCTCGCGGATCGGGTCGCCGCCGTCCCAGCTTGCCGCGGCGTCGCGGATGAACTTCGCGCTGGCCGCTTGCGCCTCCGTGAGTTCGGAGATCTCGACGATTTGCGATATGTAGGCCGGGCTGTTCGGTGGCTCGACGTACGCGAATCGAACGCCGAAACCCTCGCCACCGGACCATACGACGGGCCAGCCAGCCTCCAGGACAGCCTTCATGGTGGCGTCGAAATCCTCTGTCCAGTAGGCCAACTGGTGATAGCCGGGGCCATTGGACGCGAGAAACTCGGTGAAGATGCTGGGCGTGTCGTCCTCCTGTTGGATCAGCTCGACCTGCAACTCGCCGCTGTTGGATAACGCCAGGGACAGCGTGGTTTCACAGGGTTCACCGCGGTAGAGCGCGCGCATCGGCAGTCCACGCACGACGAGCCAGGGGCCAACGCCCAGCTCGATCCAGCTTGCAAGCGCGTCGTCGAGATCGGTGACGACGTACCCGATCTGACGGATGGGTCCGGGCAGGACGCTCACGATGCCGTCGGGTGGACGACGACGCGTGGTGGCCCCTGGCCTTTGCGCACCTGGTCGATGGCCTCGGGCACCTCATCGAGGCCGATCACCCGGCCGATGCTGGGCGATGGATCAAGTCGGCCGTCGGCGACCGCGTCGAGTGTTCCGTACCAATCCTGCGGATGTGGGCCGCCGCCGAACTGGATCGTCATGCCCTTGTGGGTGGCGGCGGTGCAGTCGATGGTGCCCGCGTCGTACCACCCGCCCGCGACGTAGACCCGCGCCATGAACTCGCACGAGTCGACGATGCTCTGCAACAGGCCGTTCTTACCAACGCATTCGAAGACAACCTGCGGCGTTTGAATCCCGTTGGTCCTGAACGTCTCCCGCCAGACGTCATATGGGTCGCGGTTGGCCGGATTGACCAAGACATCGGCGCCGAACTTCTTGGCGTACGCGAGCCTCTCGTCGCTGTAGTCCGACACCACGATCGGGCTAACGCCGCGAGAGGCCAATGCGGCGACCGTCGACAGGCCGATGGCGCCTGCGCCGATGACCAGCGGCAGCTCACCCGGGCCAATGCCAGAGCAGCGAACGTAGAACTCCCCCACCGCGAATGCGTCCACGACCGCGACCGCATCATTCGCGACGCCGTCGGGCACCTTCCGCGACATCACCTCCGAGACCACCATCAGCTCGCCGAACGCGCCCGGCGCGTCGGGATGGTGCCCGATGACGAGTGGCTCCTCGCCGGCACGGATCAGGATCGGCATGCTGGTCACGCGCGCGCCGATCGGAAAGTCGCCTGAGCAATCCGGGCCGTGGCCGACGACCTCGCCGATGAACTCATGACCCATGATCGTGTCTCGATCCGAGTCCCACACGAACCGCGGCGCGGAGTTCGGGTGGTCCATGTAGTGCACGTCTGACGCGCAGATCGCCGCGGACAGAGGCTTGATCAGAAGTTCTCCGGCGCCGGGCACCGGATCTGCGGTCTCGCGAACCTCCAGCCCGCCATCACGCAACACCACCGCCCGCATCAGTTCGCCCGTCGGCTTGCGAAATCCAGCGAGGCAGCGCTCATCATCTCGACGAGTGAGCGCCGATCGATGGTCCAGACCGCTGAAGCGACCGCCCGATTGTTCTCGCCCACAACGTGAACCGGGCCGTTGCCGATGTTCTCGATGATCTCGCGCGCGACGTCCTCGGACAGCATGTGCGCCGCCGGGTCGTACTCGATTCCCATGCGCTGAAATGCCGGGGTGTAGGTCATGCCGAGCGGTGTACAACACACGTCGACACCGTGCGGGCGGAGCTCGGCCCACAATCCCTCGGCGAAGTTGTGCTGGAACGCCTTGACAGCGGAATACATCGCAAGCGTCGCCGAACCGGCCAGGCAGGCAAGCGACGCGACGAGCACGATGCCGCCGCGGCCACGGTCGCGCATGGCGTGGCCGAAGTGGTGCGCCAACGCGACGGGGCCGATGCAGTCGAGCTTGATCTGCTTGAGCGAGTACTCGACCTCGTTCTCCAGGAAGGTCGTTGTCCGGTCCGCGGCGCCGGCGTTGTAGATCAGGAGCCCGACGTCGAGGCCGTCGGTCGCATCGGCAACCCGCGCGCCCACATCCGGATCGGTGAGGTCTTGGACGAGCGCTCGCGCCTGCACGCCGTGTCGCTCGCGCACACCCGCCGCAACCTGTTCAAGCAATGCTCCGTTGCGCGCGATGAGCACGAGATCCAGTCCGCGCGAGGCCAGTTGGTCAGCGAGGCTGGCGCCGATACCCTCTGACGCGCCGGCGATGACGGCCCATGGGCCGTACTTCTGCGCGAATTCGGTCATATCCGTCCCTTTGCGGCCGCGGCGGCGAGGTCGCCCCCGGTGAGCGTCCTCGCGGTCCGGGACACGCGTTCGCTGATCCGCCAGCCGTCGGGAGTACGGACGAAGACGTCGTCGTAATGCCCAAGGGCGTCAACCCAATTGGTGGAGTCGTCGGGTTGCAGCATCAGCACGGCGTGGACGTAAGAGCGCACCGTGGCGCGGTCCCCAGTCTCATCTATTGCAATGACGAAGTTCGACATGCGGTGGTAGGTCGGCCCCATGTTCTCGTGCAACTGCCTCATCACATCGGTAAGTGCGTCAGCACTGGTGAAGCGGCCCAACTGTTGGTAATCGACGTCGATCTCGTCGGTCCAGCAGCTGCGAAGCAATGGCCAGTCCTTGGAATCGATTCCGGTGGCGTAGCGGATCAGCACCTCGGCGATCTGCTCTTTGTCGGCATCCACACGCCCAGGCTATTCGATAAGTTAGACTCGGGTCAACTATGTGATTCGTGGGAAAGTGTTGGAAATGACGGAAATAACCCGAACTGCCGTAGCTGACCAAGGTCAGCGACGGGCCTCATTCCAGCAGGCTCGCTCGCATGAGACCAAGCGATCGCTGGTGGCTGCGGCGACGGCGTTGTGGCGCGCGAACGGGTATGCCCGCACGACGGTCGCCGACATCTGCCGAGCGGCGGGCGTGTCGAAGGCGTTGTTCTACTTCTACTTCCCGCGCAAAGAGGACGTGCTATTCGAGGTCGGCGTGCTGTCCACGGATACCGCGCGCCACGCTGCAAAGGAGATGCTGGGAAAGCCTTACGAAGTCCCGGCCGTCATCGCCGCAGTGCTCACCAGCCTGGAGAACACGATGCGCGACAGCCCGCCCGAACTCATCATCGAGGCGATCCTCGAGGGCTACCGCCAGGCTCTGGCCGGCCACGACCATCTCGAGCGGACCTCGGTGATCTTCGCCGAGGTGTTCGAGCAAGCGCAGCAGGACGGCAAGCTGCCAGCGCACGTCGATGTGAAGCACCTGGCGAATGTGGCGCAGTCCCTCGTCAGTGAGGGCGCTCGGCATTGGGCGGCCGGCACGTACGGAGACCGCTCCTTCGCCGAGGTTGTCGGCCGCGATATCACCGCCCTGGTCGTGGGCTACAGCGCCGATTAGCGGGTCTTGTTCTCTCTAGACGAGAACGCCATTTCCGATTATCGTCAACGTCGTGTCGACACAGCAGATAGCGCTCGCGCCGGAGATCTCTACCTGGCCCGACGAGAACCCCCAGCTCATCGGAAGCACGTGCGGTAAGTGCGGGGCCACCACCTTCCCCGTCCAGCAGCGATGCCCGAAGTGCAGCGCCGGGGAGATGTCGGACGTGCTGCTGCCCCGACGCGGCACCCTCGTCGCATGGACGACCCAGGGCTTCCCGCCCGGGCCGCCGTACAAGGGCCCGACCGGCAAGGACTTCGTCCCGTTCGGCGTCGGGCTGGTTCAGCTCGACAACGTGATCCGCGTCGAGGGCCGTCTGACCGAGAACGACCCTGCGAAGCTGCAATTCGGCCAGAAGGTCGAACTGACCATGGTGCCCTTCGCGACCGACGATGATGGCAACGAGATCGTCACGTTCGCCTTCCAGCCAGTCGACGCCTGAGAGGAACGAGAAATGAAAGACGTTGCCATCATCGGCGTCGGGCTTCACCCGTTCGGCCGGTTCGACAAGACCTGCATGCAGATGGGAGCCGAGGCGATACAGGCCGCCCTTGAGGACGCGGGCGTCGAATGGAAAGACATCCAATTCGGCTTCGGGGGCAGCCACGAGATCTCCAACCCGGACGCCGTCACCCGACTGGTCGGCTTGACCGGCATCACGTTCACCAACGTCTTCAACGCGTGCGCCACCGCGGCGTCGGCGATTCAGCAGACCGCGGACACCATCCGGCTCGGCAAGTACGACATCGGCATCGCGATCGGGATGGACAAGCACCCGCGCGGCGCGTTCACCGATGAGCCATCCTGTCTGGGGCTGCCCCGGTGGTATGGCGAGAACGGGCAGTTCGTCACCACCAAGTTCTTCGGCATGAAGGCCAACAAGTACATCCACGACCACGACATCAGCCAGGCGACGCTGGCCAAGGTGGCGGCGAAGAACTTCCGCAACGGTGAGAAGAACCCGAATGCGTTCCGGCGCAAGCCGATTTCCGAGGAAGAGATCCTCAACTCGACCGTGCTGAACTACCCGCTGACGCAGTACATGTTCTGCGCGCCCGACGAGGGCGCCGCAGCGGTGATCATGTGCCGCGGCGACATTGCGCACAGGTTCACCGACAAGCCGGTCTATGTGCGGGCTACCGAGATCCGGACACGGACGTTCGGCGCCTACGAGGTGCACGCGACGTCGGCGCCACTGGACGAGGACCCGTCGCCGACGGTGTACGCGGCGAAGGCCGCCTACGAGGCGGCAGGAATCGGTCCCGAGGACGTCGACGTCGCCCAGTTGCAGGACACCGACGCGGGCGCGGAGGTGATCCACATGGCCGAGACGGGTCTGTGTGCCGACGGTGAGCAGGAGAAGCTGCTTGCCGACGGCGCCACCGAGATCCACGGATCGCTGCCGATCAACACCGACGGCGGGCTGATCGCCAACGGCGAGCCGATCGGCGCCTCGGGTCTGCGCCAGGTCCACGAACTGGTGCGCCAGCTGCGCGGCGAGGCCGGCGATCGCCAGGTGCCGGGCAGCCCGCAGGTCGGGCTCGCTCAGGTCTACGGCGCGCCGGGCACGGCCTCGGCGACGATCCTGAGCCTGTAAGAATCAGATCGCCGATTCGGAACCCGGGTGCGGAAACAACGTTCTAAGATCTCGGAAATGATGTTTCCGCCTGCGCCCACATCGACCAGGCCGTTGCTCGGAATGGTGTCAGCAACGGCGCTGGCGGCAGCGTGTCTGACCGTCGGCACCGCCACCGCGGCCGCCGACGACGACCCGCCGCCTCCGCCGCTGCACAACGTCCACTACACGGTGTGGGCCGAGCAGCCGTTCAACGTCTCGATCTACTACCGCGACACCGACCCGCCGAACTGGGCCGACTACAGCCACAACCCGTACCAGTTCAGCCCGAAGGTCGAGGCCGATGTCGGCCCGAACCAGCAATGGAACCTCGACGTTGGGCTGGCCAACCCCAACGAATGGGCGATGGTGGTCGCGAGCACCGGAGGAGAGTCGACGAAGACGCCCAACATCCACTGCGTGCTCGCTGTTGACGGGGCCGTCGTCGCGACCCATCAAGGCCCCAAGGGCGCGCTCTGCTCGATTCGCACTTGGTGATCGTTGTCCTGAAGCGGTTCGCCCTCTAGCCGGCGAAGCCATTCCTCGCAGTACTTGAATGTCTCGGCGTGACCGGAGGACATGCCGAGCGCCCGTTCCATCACCAAGGCCTGTGACACGCTCGTCGCGAACACCGTCCAGACGACCGGCGGGACATCCGAGGTGCTTATCCCGTAGCGCTCCAGTGCGGCCGCAATAGCCTTGTTCTGCTCCTCACGGAAACGCTCGGCGTAGTAAAGGATTTCGGCCCGGAGCGCCTTGCGATGGTTGGCGAGCCCCATGAACTCCATGGTCAGTCGGGTGGCCTCGGGCTTGGTGCTGAACCTCCACAGCGCCCACAGCGGCTGCGGCGATGCCAGCGCGGTCGTCAGTACCCCGAGTCCCTCCTCGGCCCTGCGGTGGAACACCGCCAGGAAGAGATCCTCCATGGTGCGGAAGTAGTAGTGCACCAGCTGCGGCTTGAGTCCGGCCGCGTCGGCGACCCTGCGCGACGTGACCGCGGCGTAACCCTCCTCAAGCAGCAGTTGCTCGGCGGCATCGAGCAGCACGACGCGATTCTTCGCGTCCGGCGCTCCGATTCTTCGCGCCGATGCCATGCCACCTCCCCAAACCTTCTGCCTACACGGTCGACACGCAGATGTTAGACGCCAGACCGCGATGTCACCTTGACCGTGACTCTACCAACATGCTAAGCAGGTGCTCAGCACATTCGGCGTCAGCCATCGCAGCAACCATGGGTTCCGGGAGGAAGCGCTTCAAATGACCACCGACTACGACTCCGTCGACTACTTCACCGACCCGTCGCTCGTTCCCGACCCACACCCCTACTTCGACTACCTGCGCACCAAGAATCCGGTCGGCTGCCCGATCAACAACGGCGTGCTGGCCGTGACAGGCTGGGAGGCGGCCAACGCTGTCTACAAGGACACGGAGAACTACTCGTCGTGCGTCGCCGTCGCAGGCCCGTTCACCCCGATGCCGTTCGTGCCCGAGGGTGACGACATCTGCGCGAAGCTCGACGAGCACCGCACCGAGATCCCGATGTACGAGCACATGGTCACCATGGATCCGCCCAATCACACCGACGCGCGTTCCCTGCTGAGCCGGCTGCTCACACCGAAGCGACTGAAAGAGAACGAGGACTTCATGTGGCGGCTGGCCGATCGCCACATCGACGAGTTCATCAACGACGGCAAGTGCGAATTTCTGGCGGCGTACGCCCGGCCTTTCTCGCTGCTCGTCGTCGCCGACCTGCTCGGCGTTCCCGAGGACGACCACGAGGAGTTCCGCGAGGCCTTCGGGGCTCAGCGGCCCGGCACGAATATCGGCAGCCTGGACCACGAGCCGATCGCGGCCAATCCGCTGGAATGGGCCGACGAGAAGTTCAGCCATTACATCGAAGACCGGCGGAGCAATCCGCGCGACGATGTGCTGACGGGGTTGGCCACGGCGCTGTACCCGGACGGTTCAACCCCCGAGGTGGTCGACGTGGTCCGCACCGCCACCTTCCTGTTCGGCGCCGGACAGGAGACCACCGCCAAGCTACTCAGCGCCGCCCTGCGGGTGCTCGGCGACCGGCCCGACATCCAGCAGCAGCTGCGCGATGACCGCAGCCTCATCCCGATCTTCATCGAAGAGTGCCTGCGCATGGACAGCCCTGTGAAGAGCGTGTTCCGCATGGCGCGCAAGACGACGACCCTCGGTGACACCCGGGTGCCAGCAGGCACCACCGTGATGGTCAGTCCCGGTGCCGCGAACCGCGATCCGCACCGGTTCGACAACCCGCACGAGTTTCAGCTCGACCGTCGCAACGTCCGCGAACACATCGCGTTCAGCCGCGGCGTCCACTCCTGCCCGGGTGCGCCGCTGGCCCGTGTCGAGGGCCGGGTATCGATCGAGCGGCTTCTGGACCGGTTGGCCGACGTCAAGATCGGTGAGGAACAGCACGGGCCGATCGACGCGCGCCGCTACACCTATGAGCCGACCTTCATCCTGCGGGGGCTCACCGAGCTGAACATCGAATTCACACCCGCTGGAGATGCACGAGAATAAGGAAACGGTCGATTAGTTCCTCAAACGCTTCCTGTGAACCTAATCGCGCGGCGTTTGTCTTTTCGGACGACCGGACTCAAGCCCGTCCGAAAAGACATCCGAATGCCGCGCTGATGCACCGCGGCGGCCCCGGTGTATCGACGCGATGCGCCCACCGCAAGCCGCCGTTTATCTGTGCGCAGAACAACGGGATCCCGTTGGGGTCCTGCGCCGACTCGTTTATCGCGTCGCACGGCAGCGCGACTTCGCGCAGACCGACCAGGGAACCGGCCGGTAGCCAAGCGCCCGTCGTGGCACACACGAACGTCCTGGAGTTGGAGTCCAGGCCAAAGTCGAACACCGGTTGAGGAACGCAGGGCGTGCCCTCGACGACGTTGCGCGTCACGTTCGGAACACAGTCCGCCGCGTCGCAAAAGGCCGATGCAGTACCGCCAGGAGTGATCAGCGCTGCGATCAATCCACCTGCCAGGACCGGTACGGCGATGAGATTCCTCAGGTCTGCCCCCTCGGGTTCGGGCCGGCTTCCGCTCGGTGTGCGGATGGAAATGGCGCCTTGCGGTGGGTGAATTTCTAGGTGTCCCCGCGTACCCAACGGCTGGCGCCCTCATAGGCCACGCACGTCAAGAACAGGCCGTCCGGCGCCTGTGCCACCTCGCCGTCGAAGGCGGGACACGGGTCATTCTCGTTCTTGACTCCGTGCATTTCAGGCGAGCGGAACCAGCGCGGTTCATAGCGCCTCGGCGAACCGCAGAACACCAGCCGTCCCCATGACGTCACACCGAACGCGTAATAGGTGGGGTTGTCACAGTAGGAACCCAGCACGATGTTTGGCGCAATGCCCGGCGTGCAGCTGGGGTAATTGCACTCGGGCGCCTCATCCGCGGCGACCGACGGCGCTACGACTACTGAGCCGGCGGTGAATACGGCAGCAAGCACTGCGACGATAGATCGCACCGCGTCATTCTCACATACGCGGGAACGAAATTCTCCCTTTCGGAGAGGATTGCTACCAGCCACGATAGGCTTGCGAGCTATGCGTGCAGTTGAGGTAACCGCCTGTGCCCTAGCGGCTATCGCCGTGGTGGGAAGTGTAGGCACGGCAACGCCGGCACACGCCTCGAATTACGGGGTTGAGCTCAACGGGACGTACCGGGTCATGTCAAATGGCGACTGGGCCAAAACGAACGACGTCTTCATCAACGAGCCGACAGTGGTTCAGACCTGGACCATGACCTCGAGCTGCACCAGCCCGCACACATGCATCGGCGAGGTGAGAAGCGACCAGGGCTGGACCGCACCGCTCAAGCTTGGCGGGGTGGAGGGACCGGGCGCGGTCGGCGACTACTGGGTAGTTGATCACATCGTGGACAACTGGGAACCGTGTCCCGACGGCACCGCGGCCACCGGCGTCCAGAAGTTCTGGTTCTGGGGCGTTGACCAGCTTACGAATGATCGGGACAACAAGAAGGTGGACCTGCTCACGGGCAGAGACGT
>CAVYPB010000004.1:0-25667 GCA_963770305.1 uncultured Actinomycetota bacterium | reverse complement strand
AAGCCCACACTGACCACTTGAGCCACATCAGTCACGCAGGCACGCCGAGTCACTTTCCCAACACGTTCTAGGAGCCACGCGCGTCGTGTGTGTTGAGTTTGGGCTGGCAGCGAAAGTGCGAAGGACATTCAAAGACACTGGCCCCTGCTGGCTTTTATCTCCTAGCCAGATATTCGCTGCCGCAGCAGTGCCAGTCCGGGCCCGTCGAGGGCATCTAGCGCGGAGGTGCGTCCGACCGCGGCCATCATAAGTTCGGCTGCCCGCCCACGGACTTCCTGCCCGTCACCCCACTTCCGATCGATGTCATTGGCATGCAGGCGAATCCCTCGCAGTCGTCCTAGTGGAACCAGGCCGATCGGCATCGGGCCAGTCAAGAATTCGAGCGCTGTCGCAGTCAGCTGCAGGTCGGGTTCGAAGGGAAGTCCAAGCGGGATTCTGATGTCGCCGCTATGGGACAAGACTTCGGCCAGCTCACCAGGTGCTTGCGGTGGGGCCGCCAGTATGTGCGATCAGCGAGCTCGCGCAGAGTTGCCGCGATTTGCAGCTGGACCCGCGCTGCGCGGCGCGCCAGCTCATCGATTGCCCGATCCGGACTCCGACGGCGCACGCCCAGCGACCGACCACCCTGAGGGTGCCCTTGGCCAGAAAGCTCATGAGATGAGCGCCAACCGTCTTTACATCCCAGCCCTCGCACAGACTCGCGATTGAATCGCTAACTGCGCCTCATCAAGATCGTCAATCAGATCCGCGATGCAGAGCCGCTCCTGCGTTATAGCGGCATGAATACGGTCACGGTCCACCCCCGGAGGGTAATCTCCCGAAGTTGACACCGAACCATCAAAGTGCCGTTAATAGTTCCGCTCTCAGGCGCGGGGTGCCCACGGAAGCAGGCTGACGGCGACCGCCAACTGAATTGGCACCAATCGTCCAGGCTGCCCACAGGCTGTGAGCGTTTATTCGTTACCTTTGCAACCTGAACGATTCGTCGAATGGGTCTGGCACTTCTGGATCTGCCCGATGCTGGGAGAGCCCGAACAGGCAGCATATTCACAGCCCACATTCAGGAATCCGTTGTGGGCCACAAGATTTGCAAAAAGAGTATGCCGACCCATCTAAGCGGAGGAGCATCAGCTCATCAGCCACTGTGTGCACTCCACAGGACGGCTCAACGGCAGTAGCCAGCAAGCCGAAATGTTCCGTCTTGGCCTCCGGCGACTGCGGTGAATCCGGCGTAACACCGCTGACGTGTTGAAAGGAGATCGATCTGATGAGTGAATCCTTCAGCGCCTTCCGTGAGCAGTATTTGAGCCGTCACGAGAATCCTGTCAACAGCGCGTTGCACACGGTCGCGGATGTCGTGGAAGTAGGTGGCCTTGCTGCGGGTGTCGTCACGAGGCGCATACGATTGGTGGTGATCGGCTACACAGTCGCCTTCGCGATCGGGACAGTAGGCCATCTTTTCCAACCGGGGACCGTGCGAGACTTGGTCGCGGGCTTCCGCCATCCGATCTGGGCCGTCCGCGCCGAGGGCCAGCTCATCTTTGCTCGCCCCACCTAATAGGTCACGGCGATGGTGTCATCAGGCCACACCTTGGCAAGCCCCGCGGGTTGGGCGAGGTCAACCAACACCGAGCAGAAATGGCAGTGATCACCCATGAAGTCGAATCAGCAGGTCCGGCGGGGACGGTTCAAGGCAACGGCAGCGCCGCTATTGCAAGCGCAGATCGATATCAACGCTCCGGTGCCGAGGGTGTGGTCATTGATCACTGATTTCAGCCGCATGCCGCAATGGAGCCCACAATGCCGAATGATGAAGACGTTCGGCCCGTTGCGGCCATGCGCCCGGACGGTGAACATCAACCGCCGCAACTTTCAGTTCTGGCCAACCACATGCACGGTCACCGAAGTGATCCCGGAGAAGAAGGTGGCGTTCCGGGTCGATATCAACGGCCTGATCTGGAGCTACGAGCTGCAGCCGACCGAGCAGGGCACCCGCGTGATCGAGAGCCGCCACGCGGAGAACGGCGCCAAGCCGGTAGCCAACTTTGCGGTGCAGGCGTTCTTCGGCGGCGTGCCCAGTTTCGAACGTGAGCTTGTCGAGGGCATGAACGCGTCGTTGGCGCGCATCAAGGCAGCGGCCGAAAGCGGTTAATTCCCGGGTGCAAGCGACACAAGTACTTCAAGTTCGGGGCGTGTGTCGGACCGCCGTCGCCGTACGGGATCGTATGGTCCAGATCGCAACCCACCGCGGGCCGGTCGCACCCGGGGAACCGGCACGTCAGATCCCGGCACCGCACAAAGTCGCCCAGTGCCTGCGACGGGGTGTAGCCGCACTCGGGCGGCGCCTGCGACTGCGAAGTGTCCTCCGCGACGTAGGACGGCTGATCGGACGTATGTAGCGCTTATCTGCTTAATTGGACCTATGCTGGTCAGCGTGGGTGCAGCAGGTAGCGGTCCGGTCGGCGGGGTGGATTACCCGTACTGATCCAGAGTTTCGGGGCGCGGTTTCCCGATGAAGAATCCTGTGCCGCTTATCTAGCGAGTTTGCGCTGGCCAGATGGCTTTCGGTGCCCGGCATGCGATGGTGATCGGGCGTGGCAGACCTCGACACAGCGTTGGAAGTGCGTGGCGTGCGGCCGTAAGACATCGGTGACGGCCGGAACCATCTTTCATTGCACCCGCACGCCTCTGAGCACGTGGTTTGCCGCTGGTTGGTGACGTCGCAGAAGAACGGGGCGTCGGCGCAGAATCTGCACGACATGCTCGGGCTGGGCTCATATGAGACGGCGTGGGTGTGGCTGCACAAGCTGCGCCGGGCGATGGTTCGCCCCGAACGGGAGCTTCTGGCCGGCGTGGTGGAGGTCGATGAGTCATTCGTCGGTGCCCGCGCGATGGGCCGGCTGGGTGCCTCCACCGACAAGGCGCCTGTGATGATTGCTGTGGAAAATGTTGGTACACAAGTGAATCGGAAGCTCCGATTGGGTCGGGTACGCCTCGGTGTTGCTGATTCTCCGGGCTCCAAACAACTGGTCGACTTCGCGCGCACAACCGTGGTGCCGGGCTCGCTGATTCGCACCGATGGCGCCCGGATGTTCCGCGTCCTGGCCAACGACGGCTATCGCCACGAGTACATCGGGCGATAGCTCACCCGAACCGGGGCACGTGATGCTGCCAGGTCCGCATCGCGTCGCCTGGCTGCTCAAACGCTGGAACGCCGGCACCCATCACTACCGCGTCGAGCGTGAACACCTGCAGTACTACCTCGACGAATTCACGTTCCGATTCAATCGCCGCAGGTCAGCGGCACGCGGCATGCTCTTCTACCGACTGCTGCAGCAGAGCGTCAACACCGATCCGCACCCGCTGCGCGAACTGATCATCCACAAACCAGACGCGGTGTCCCGTCGATGATGTTGAGCTAGAACCCATGCTTAGCAACACATTTGGAGAATTCTAACAATCGAGTCCACTTAAGCAGATAAGCACTACATATGTTCGATACTGTCACATCGGTGCGACAATTCTGAAACTAGAACGTGTTTCAAAAACGTCACGCGCGAAGCCAACCCCTGCTACGGTTCGCCCGGCGAGGGAAGGAAGACACAAGTGATTCTTGACAGGTTTCGGCTGGACGACCAAGTCGCGGTGGTGACCGGAGCCGGCCGCGGGCTCGGCGCAGCGATGGCGCTGGCATTCGCGGAAGCCGGTGCGGACGTGGTGATCGCGTCGCGAACGCAGTCCCAACTCGAGGAAGTCGCCGAACAGATCCGGGCCACCGGCCGACGCGCCGAAGTCGTCGTCGCCGACCTCGCGCATCCCGAGGACACCGCCAAGCTGGCGGGCAGGCCGTCGAGGCGTTCGGGAAACTAGACATCGTCGTGAACAACGTCGGCGGCACCATGCCCGCCCCGTTGGTCAACACCTCGACGAAGGACCTCAGGGACGCGTTCACGTTCAACGTCTCGACCGCGCACGCGCTGACCGCGGCCGCCGTTCCGCTCATGCTCGAGCACTCCGGCGGCGGCAGCATCATCAACATCACGTCGACCATGGGACGCCTGGCCGGCCGCGGCTTCGTCGCCTACGGCACCGCCAAGGCCGCACTCGCGCACTACACCCGGTTGGCCGCGCTGGACCTGTGCCCGCGCATCCGGGTCAACGCGATCGCGCCGGGCTCGATCCTCACCTCCGCGCTCGAGATCGTCGCCTCCAACGAGGAGCTGCGCACTCCGATGGAGAAGGTGACGCCGATGCGCCGGCTCGGCGATCCGCGAGACATCGCCGCTGCCGCCGTGTATCTCGCCTCCCCTGCGGGCAGCTTCCTGACCGGCAAGACGCTCGAGGTCGACGGCGGCATCACCTACCCGAACCTCGACCTACCCATCCCGGACCTGTGAGGAGCTAAGCCATGGCCATCAAAGTCGCACAGATCGGCACAGGACGTCGGCCGACACGCGCTGACCCAACTGATCACCGACCCACGGTTCGAGCTCACTGGCGTATGGGTGTCAAGCGACTCCAAGGCGGGCAAGGACGCCGCAGAGCTTGCGGGACTTGATAATTCGACGGGCATCACCGCCACCACCGACCTCGACCAGATGGTACAAACCCCGAGTGCGCCATCTACACCGCGATGGCCGACAACCGCCTGCCCGACGCGCTGGAGGACTACCGGCGCATCCTCGCCGCAGGCGTCAACGTCGTAGGCAGCAGCGCCGTCTTCCTCCAATACCCGTGGCAGACCCTCTCCGATGAACTCGTCACGCCGATCGAGGATGCCGCCAAGACTGGCAACGCGAGCCTGTTCGTCAACGGCATCGACCCCGGCTTCGCCAACGATCTGCTTCCGCTCGCGCTTGCCGGCACCTGCCAGAGCATCGAACAGATCCGCTGCATGGAGATCGTCGACTACGCCACCTACGACAGCGCCACGGTGATGTTCGACGTGATGGGCTTCGGCAAGCCACTCGACGAGCTGCCGATGCTGTTGCAGCCCGGTGTGCTCAGCCTGGCGTGGGGATCCGTTGTGCGCCAACTCGCCGCCGGCCTTGGCATCGAACTGGACGAGGTCACCGAGACCTACATTCGCGAACCCGCGCCCGAGGACTTGGACATCGCGGCCGGCCACATCCCCAAAGGCAGCGCCGCCGCGCTGCGGTTCGAGGTGCGTGGCATGAAGGGCGGCAAGCCAGCCGTCGTCGTGCTCGAACACGTCACCCGCTTGCGCGACGACCTGCGCCCGGACTGGCCGCAGCCCGCCCAGGAAGGCGGTTCTTACCGCGTTGAGGTGACGGGCGAGCCGTCCTATGCGTTGGACCTCTGTCTGAGCAGCCGCAAGGGCGATCACAACCACGCCGGATTGGTCGCCACCGCCGCGCGCGTCGTCAACGCGATCCCCGCCGTGGTCGATGCCGCGCCGGGAATCAGGACGACGTTGGACTTGCCGTTGATTACTGGAAAAGGGCTGTACGCTGGGCTATATCTCGGGGCTAATTGAAAAAGAAGGATTTGCCTATGCGGAGGATCCCGCGCTATTCCACTCCGCTGATCGTCGCGGCAGGCGCGGCAGCGGCAATGCTTACCGCGCCCGCCGCCGTCGCCCAACCCGGCGACTCCTCGACTCTGCCGGCGTGCACCGATACCGGTGGCGCCGAAGCCCTCGGCGGCTCGTCGACCGAATGCACCACCCCCGGCAACGTCCAAATCAACGCCACCCCGGCCGAACCAACTTATGTGTATCCGTGGGATGACGAGTTCTACGGTCCCGCGTTGATCATCGGTGGTGGCGGCGGGCGCCGCTAACCCAAGATTTCCTTGGCCCACTAAGGAGGCCAACCATGCGGACCAAGATTCGCACTCTCACACCGCTTTTGGCGGCAGCTGGAGTCTCGGTTGCCATCGCGATGGCGCCGGTTGCCGGAGCCCAACCCAGATGCACGACAACCGCTCCGAACACCACGCAGTGCCAGACCAACGGCAGCGCACAGATCGTCACCTCACCCCAGCAGAACAACTATTGGGGCTGGCCGTGGGGCGGCGGATTTGCCATCGGTCTTGGTGGCTGGGGCTGGGGTTGGTAACCAGCCGCCCCTAGCCTCATCGAGAGGTTTCGGCTAACCTAACTTTTCTATTCGAATTATCGGATAGAGAGTGGGTTAGTTGATCCAGGACACCGAGCCGCGGCTGCGGCCCAGCTGGCTCCTGCTTGGGCCAGCGTTCGTCGCCGCCATCGCCTACGTCGATCCCGGCAACGTCGCTGCGAACGTCAGTGCCGGCGCGCAGTACGGCTTCCTGCTGGTCTGGGTCATCATCGTGGCCAACGCCATGGCGGGCCTCGTGCAATTCCTGTCGGCCAAGCTCGGCCTCGTCACCGGCCGCTCGCTGCCCGAGGCGATCGCCGACCACACCCGCACCCCGACCCGCATCGCGTACTGGCTGCAGGCCGAATTGGTCGCCATGGCAACGGATCTCGCCGAGGTCGTCGGTGGCGCGATCGCACTGCACCTGCTGTTCGATCTGCCTCTTCTGGTCGGTGGCGTGATCACGGGGTTTGTGTCGCTTCTGCTGCTGGCGATCCAGAACCGGCGCGGCCAACGCATGTTCGAGCGGGTGATCAGCGGGCTGTTGCTGATCATCGCGATCGGGTTCCTGACAAGCCTGTTCGTCGAGCCTCCCCGCGCAGGCGAGGTGGCCGCGGGCCTGCTGCCGCGGTTCGAGGGCGCCGAGAGCGTGCTGCTGGCCACCGCCATGCTGGGTGCGACGGTCATGCCGCACGCGGTCTACCTGCACTCCGGCCTGGCCCGCGACCGGCACGGCCACCCCGAACCCGGCAGGCGGCGCCGCTGGTTGCTCAAGGTGACGCGGTTGGACGTCGGGCTGGCGATGCTCGTCGCAGGCGCCGTGAACCTGTCGATGCTCCTGGTGGCCGCGACCAACCTGCAGGGCCGCGACAACACCGACTCCATCGAAGGCGCGCATGCCGCGGTTCGCGACACCCTTGGCCCGACGGTCGCGCTGTTCTTCGCGGTCGGGCTGCTGGCCTCCGGTCTGGCCTCGACGTCGGTGGGCGCCTACGCGGGAGCGATGATCATGCAGGGCCTGCTGCGCCGCTCGTACCCGTTGCTGCTGCGCCGGCTTGTCACCCTCATCCCGGCGCTGGTGATCCTGGCGATCGGCCTCGACCCCAGCCGCGCACTGGTGTTGTCCCAGGTCGTGCTGTCGTTTGGGATTCCCTTCGCACTGATCCCCTTGGTGCGGCTGACCAGCAACCGCAGCCTGATGGGCGAAGACACGAACCATCGCGTGACCACGGCCCTCGGGCTGGACGGTCGCCTGCGTGATCAGTCTGCTGAACGTGGTGCTGATCTATCTGACTGTGGCAGCTTGAGCGATTGGTGGATGAGGTTGACGCAAAGGTCCAGTGCTCGCTTCTGCGATCATGTATGTATCGGCAGTAACACGAAGCGGGGCTGATGCAGGCGAGTCATAGCTACTTCGCGTACGGGTCCAACCTGTGCGTGCGGCAGATGGCGCGGCGATGCCCCGGCGCGGTCAATCCGCGGCCCGCGATGCTGGCCGACCACGACTGGCTGATCAACGAGCGCGGCGTCGCCACCGTCGAACCGTTCGACGGCTCCCAAGTGCACGGCGTGGTGTGGCAGGTGACCGACCACGACCTGGCGACGCTGGACAGCGCCGAGGGCGTTCCGGTGCGATATCGCCGCGACCGGCTGACCGTGCACACCGACGACGGCCCGTCCGAGGCCTGGGTCTACATCGACCACCGTGTCGACCCGGGCGCCCCGAGGCCCGGCTATTTGGAACGCATCGTTGACGGCGCGATGCAGCACGGCCTGCCCCACCGCTGGATCGAATTCCTGCGGCGCTGGGATCCCGCGCACTGGCCAATGCGCGTCAACAGATCGAGTTCGGCTGCGCCGCGGTCACTTTCGGAGCTGCTGGCCGATCCCAGCGTCATCGAGGACAGCACGCTGCGCTCGCGGTTCGGATTCCTGGCCATCCACGGCGGCGGGCTGGAGCAGATGACCGACGTCATCGCCGAGCGGGCCGCCGACGCCGCAGACGCGTCGGTGTACGTGCTGCGCCACCCCGATCACTATCCGCACCATCTGCCGTCGGCGCGGTACCGCGCGCAGGAGTCCGAACGGCTGGCCGAGTTCCTCGACCACGTCGAGGTCGTGGTGTCGCTGCACGGATACGGCCGCATCGGGCGCAGCACCCAGCTGTTGGCCGGCGGTCGCAACCGCGAGCTCGCCGAGCACCTGGCGCGCCACGTCAACGTGCCGGGCTACCAGGTCGTCACGGACCTGGACGCGATCCCGCGCGAGCTGCGGGGTATGCACCCCGACAATCCGGTCAACCGGGTCCGCAGCGGCGGCACCCAACTCGAACTGTCACCGCGGGTGCGCGGCATCAGCCCCCGAAGTGGGCTGCCGGGCGACGACGGCCTGAGCCCTGCGACATCCAAGTTGGTGCAGGGCCTCGTCGCGACCGCCCGCTCATGGCAACTAACCTCGGCTTAGTGCGCACCACGATCATCGGTGCTGTTCTCCTTCTCGCGCAGTGACCGGCCGTGTGCCCGCATCGCCCAGCCGACGCCGCCGTCGACGACGCGTTGACCAAAGTCGTGGCCCGCGATGACCTCGCCCGGCGGCGTGGCCGTCGTCCGGGACGGGTCGACATCACCCGAGCCTCGGCCGGGTACTCCGATGTCGACACCCGCGCCGGGACTCGCGCCGCAGACCCACGTCCGCGTCGCCAGCATCACCAAAACCTTTGTCGCCGCGACGATCCTGCAGCTCGTCGCCGAGGGCAAGGTCGATCTCGACACGCCGATCGAGACGTACCTGCCGGGCCGGATCCGCGGCGAGGGCATCGACGCCAACGCGATCACGGTGCGCCAGCTGCTGCGCCACCAGAGCGGCCTGCCCGAATACTTCGACGCAGACACCGAGCCGCCGGCCGAACCGGTCACCGGCGATCAGCTGCTCGACGCGGCGCTGAGCAGGCCGTGCCAGTTCACGCCGGGCAGCGCGATCAAGTACACGAACACCAACTACGTCATCGCGGGACTGCTGATCGAGAAGCTGACCGGGCATCCCGCCGCCGACGAGATCACCTGGCGAATCATCGTGCCGCTCGGGCTGTCCGACACGTACTTCCCTGCACCGGGCGACACCGGGCTGCGTACGCCGTTCGCTCACGGCTACGAAATGGATCGACGGAAACCGCAAGGACGTCACGGTGTTCAACGCGTCCGCGGCGGGCATGGCCGGCTCGCTGGTCTCCACCAACGAGGACACGTCAGCGTTCATCACCGCGCTGCTCGACGGCCGGGTCGTCCCGCCGGCGCAACTGCGCGAGATGATGGACACCGTCGACTGGACTGACGCCGACCGGCCTTCCACTACGGGCTGGGCCTGACCGGTATCGACCTGGACTGCGGTGTCAAGGTATGGGGTCACGGCGGCGACATCGACGGCTACCACAGCCTCATGGCGAAAGGCTTTGACGAGCCTGCGGTTTCGATCACCTTCACCCAGTCCCGCCGGAGCGTCGATCGCTCGCCGACGATCCGCGTGGCGAGATGCTGAATGCGGTCTACTGCCCGGCGTAGATCATGACTCGGCCATGTCGAGCACCGGCGTCGGCCGCCGGAACCCGCGGGTCACGACGAGCAGCCAGAGGAATCCGACCAACAACCAGATCAACCCGACCTCCAGTGTCAACCAGACAGGTTGGTCCACAACCACACGGTCAGGAGGAAGCCGATCACCGGCAGGATGAGGTTGTTGAGCACCTTCGTCTCGCCCTGGTCGATGAAGTAGTGCTTGATGACGGTGAGGTTGACCGCCGAGAAGGCCACCAGCGCACCGAAACTGACGATCGAGGCTAGGACTCCCAGATCGATCCAGAGCGCGGCGAGCGAGATCGCCGACACCACCAGGATGGCCCACGTCGGAGTGGTGAACCGCAGTGAAACGTGACCGAACACCTTCCGCGGCAGGATGCCGTCGCGGCCCATCGCGAACAGGATTCTGGCCACCGACGCCTGCGACGTGATCGCCGAGCCGAGGCGCCGGCGACGTAGGCGGCGGTGAAGAACGTGTTGAGGAACTGCCCGCCCGCCGTCGTCATCACGTCCAGCGAGCCCGAGTCGACATCGGCGAAGTGGTTGGACGGGAACACCAACTGCGACACGTAGGACAGGACGACGAAGATGAGCCCACATGCCACGGTGGCGATCATGATCGCCCGCGGCACGCTGCGGGTGGGCTCCTTGGCCTCCTCGGACAGCGTCGACACCGCGTCGAAGCCGAGGAAGGACAGGCACAGGATCGCCGCGCCGGCGAAGATCGGGCTCAACCCGCCGGCGCGTGCCGTCGCCGGTGAACGGAGCCATCAGGTCGACGGTGCCCGCTGCCGGACAACGTCGACGCACGGCCAGCACGATGAACACCACGATGAAGATCGCCTGCACCGCGATGATGCAGGAAGTTGGCCCGCGCCACCGAGACGATGCCGACGATGTTGAGCACCGTGACGACGGCGATCGTGACCAGGATGAACACCCACGCAGGCACGGCGGGGATCGCGGCGCTCAGGTAGATGCCGATGACGAGGTAGTTGAGCATCGGCAGGAACAGGTAGTCCAGCAGCAGCGACCAGCCGGCCAGGAAGCCGATCGGTGCGCCGAAGGTCTTCTGCGTGTACGCGTACGCCGAACCCGCCACCGGGTAGGCGGCCGCCATCCGCGCGTACGACCGCGCGGTGAACACCATGGCGGCCAACGTCACCAGGTACGCCACCGACAGCCGGCCGCCGGTCAGTCTGGGTGACGATGCCGTAGGTGGTGAACACCGTGAGCGGCACCATGTAGACCAGCCCGAACAGCACCAGTGACGGCACGCCGAGAACGCGGCGCAGGTGGCCTTCGCCCGGCCCGGTGGGCGGCGGGGTGGCAGCGGGTGTATCCGACGGCGCTGTCGACATGGCGATCCCTTTCAAGCCGTGGCCGAGTAAACCGACCTTCCTGACAGATACGTGGCCCGGATGCGGACAGCCGGAAGCTCGTGCGGCGGCGTCGCACGCGGATCTGAGTCCAACCACACCAGGTCGGCGCTCGCGCCGGGCGCGATTGTGCCCCATTGCCCCTCGGCGAACGCCTGCTACGCCACGCCCGCCGTATAGGCGCTCAGTGCCCGCTCGACGGTGAGGATCTCCTGCGGCGTCCACCCGCCCCGCGCCACACGCGACCGCGATCCCGTCCAACGGCGCGCCCGACGACACCGGCCAGTCCGAGCCGAACGCCAGCGGCGCTCCTGACTCGTCGAGGCTGTGCATGCGGTACTGCTTCTCGCTGCGGTCGGCGCCGAGCCGCGGGATCGTCAGCTCGATCATCAACGGATCCAGCTGCGCCCACAGCGGTTGCATGTTGGGTATCACGCCCAGCGCGGCGAAGCGGTCCGAGGTCGGCGTCGTCGACCAGTTGCGCGTGCGCGATCACCGGCCGCCGGTCGCGCGGCCCGTTGGTGGCGACGACATGCTCGATCGCGTCCAGCGCCTGGCGAGCGGCCGCATCGCCGATCGCGTGGATGTGGATCTGAAACCCGAGTTCGTCGACGGCGCGTGCCGCGTCGGCAAGGTTGCTCCCACACCTGCATGCCGTGGTTGTGCAGCGAGCCGCAATAGGGCGCCAGCAGTGCTCCGGTCTCGTTCTCGATAACCCCGTCGGCGAAGAACTTGACGGTGTTCGCGGTCAGCAGCGGCGAGGCCACGTCCTGGACACGGCGACGCGCGTCGGCGAAGTGCTCGAGTTGCGCGTCGAAGTAGCGGGGGTCGGCGTAGAGGCCGAGGTTGAACCGGATGTCGAGCGCGTCCTGCCGGGCGGCGTCGATGTAGGTGTCGACGTCGGCAGGCTCCACCCAGGCGTCCTGCACCCAGGTCACGCCACGCGCCAGGTAGTACTCGGCGGCCGTGCGCAGTGCCGCCGATGCGCACCGCCGGATCGCGTTCGGGCATCACCTTGTGCACCAGGTCGACGGCCCCCCACTCCCGCAGCGTGCCCAGCGGCGAGCCGTCCTCGCGGCGCGGAATCTCGCCGAGCACCGGGTCAGGGGTGTCGGCGGTGATGCCCGCCCGCTCGAGCGCAACGCTGTTGCACCACACGGTGTGGTAATCCCAGGCGCGCAGCACGACGGGCCGGTCGGGAACGGCGGCGTCGAGCCAGCGCGCGTCGAACAGGCCGCCAGGAGCCAGGCTGCTCTCGTAGGAGGCGCCGACGATCCACTCGTCGTCGGGATGCTCGGCGGCGAATCTTTTCACCTCGGCGACGATCTCGTCGACCGACTTGCACCGCCGCACCTGCGGCCCGACCGCCTCCAGTCCGCCGGGCAGCGGATGGGCATGTCCGTCGCCGAACGACGGCATCAGGAAGCCGCCGCCGAGGTCGACCTCCTCGGCGCCCTCGGCTTGTGCGTGTGCAGCTTCGCCGAGGGCCTGGACCGCTCCGTCGATCACCGACAGCGCGTCGGTGGTCTGCCCGTTGACGCCGGTCCAGATCGTTCCGCCACGGAAGAACGTCGAGGACACCCGGGGAACGTACCGCACCCATCCGCGCGCCGTGCGGTTCCGAATACCTGGCGTGGAACGGATACACCCCTACGAACGCTCGGTCGCCGTCATCGGCAGTGGTGTGGCCGGCTTGGTCGCCGCGTACGCGCTGTCGGCACGCGACCGGGTCACCCTCTTCGAAGCCGACACCCGCATCGGCGGGCACGCGCACACCCACTACATCGATCGGGGCGACGGCTACACCGTGGGCGTCGACACCGCCTTCCTCGTGCACAACGACCGCACCTACCCGACGCTGTGCCGGCTGTTTGCGGAGCTAGGCATCGCCACCCAGGAGACCGACATGTCCATGTCGGTGCGCGACGACGGCAGCGGCCTCGAGTACGCCGGCGCACGCGGCATCGGCGGGCTGTTTCCAACGTGGTCGACGCTCACCCGGCCGCGGTACCTGCTGATGCTGGCCGAGATCAAGCGCTTCCACGCGGCGGCGACCCGGCTGCTGCAGACCGACGCCGACGATGACGACGCTCGGCGCGTTCCTGGACCGGCACGGTTTCTCCCGCTACTTCGTCGACCACTTCATGACACCGCTCGTCGCGGCGGTGTGGTCGTGCCCGCCGGGAGAGGCGATGCGCTACCCGGCGCGCTACCTGTTCGTGTTCCTCGAACACCACGGCATGCTCTCGGTGTTCGGCTCGCCGACGTGGCGCACCGTGGTCGGCGGCTCGGCCAACTACGTCGAGGCCATCCTCAACCGGGTCGACGAGGTGCGCGCCGGCGACCCGGTGACGTCGGTGCGACGGGTCGCCGACGGTGTTGAGATAACGACAGACGTCAGAAGGGTTTTCGATGCCGCCGTCATCGCCACCCATCCCGATCAGGCCCTGCTGATGCTGGCCGAACCCACCGACGCCGAACGGACGGTGCTGGGCGCGATTCCCTACTGCACCAACCACGCCCAGCTGCACACCGACGAATCGGTGTTGCCGCGCCATCGCCGGGCCAGGGCGTCGTGGAACTATCTCGTCACGCCGAACGACGACAGCGTGCTGGTCACCTACGACGTCACCCGCCTGATGCGGCTTGACGGCCCACGTCGGTTCCTGGTGACACTCGGCGGCCGCGACCACGTCGACCCGGCGACGGTGCTGGCCGAGATGACGTACAGCCATCCGATGTACACCCCGGAATCGGTTGCCGCCCAACAACTTCTGCCGACGCTGGACGACGACCGGGTGGTCTTCGCCGGCGCGTACCACGGCTGGGGCTTTCACGAGGACGGCGCAGCGTCGGGTCTGCGGGCGGCCCGACGCCTCGGCGCCCAATGGCCGGCGGCCGCACGCAGAGCCGAGGCGGTGGCGTGTTGACCCCGGCGCTGTACCGGACCCGGATAACGCATCTGCGCCGCGCTCCGGTTCACCACTACTTCGAACACAGCGGCTACAGCTGGTACGTCGACATCGACCGGCTGCCGCAGCTGCCGCGTTGGCTGCGACCGTTCGCCAGGTTCGACGCCCGCGACCACCTTGACGGTGGGCTCGAACGACTCACTGCGGCAACGCATCGACGCATTCCTCGCCGAGCGCGACATCGACCTGCACGGCGGCCGGGTCACCGCGCTGATGCAGGCCAGGGTGCTGGGCTACGTGTTCAACCCGCTGACGCTGTACTGGTGCCACGACGCACAGGGCGTCCTGCGCCACATCGTCGCCGAAGTGCACAACACCTACGGCGGCAGGCACGCCTACCTGCTGCCACCCCATGACGACCGCCCTGCGATGGTCCGCAAGAAGCTCTACGTGTCACCGTTCAACGACGTCGACGGCTACTACCTGGTTCGGGCTCCCCTGCCGGATGCCGAACTGGACGTGCGGATCTCGCTGCACCGTGACAATCAGCCGGCGTTCGTCGCCACCATGCGCGGCACCAGGCGAAGCGCAGGCATCGGCGAGCTCCTCAAGCTCCAGGTCATCGCGCCGCTGGCTCCGCTGATGGGCGCAATCGGAATCCGAGTCCAGGGGATAACGCTGTGGCTGCGACGCGTCCCGGTCGTGCCGCGCCCCGAACACACCGAGAAGGAAAGGGTCCACCAGCTGTGACGATCGAGATCGTGGAAACCGGTTCGACGGCAATCGATTCCGACCGCTGGCCGGATGTGGCCCGAGTGCCCCGCGGCCGGCTGAGCGCCGTAATCGCCGACCGGTTGATCCGTCGCGCGGCGGCTCGGCTACCGGTGCGGCTGGTCTATCCGGACGGCACGGTCGTCGGCGCCGCCGACCCGACCCTGCCGACCATGGTGATCCACCGTCCGGACGCGTTCGCCCGCAGGCTCGGCCGGTACGGCCTGATCGGATTCGGCGAGTCCTACATGGCAGGCGAGTGGAGCTCCGACGACCCCGTCGGCCTGCTCACCGAGTTCGCCAAGTCCGTCGATGAGCTGATTCCGCCTGCGTTGCAACGACTTCGACCGATGGCCGTGGTGCGGCCGCCGCGTTCTCAGCACAACAGCCGAGCACAGGCGCGCCGCAACATCGCCGAGCACTACGACCTGTCCAACGACCTGTTCGCGGAGTTCCTCGACGAGACCATGACGTACTCCAGCGCGCTGTTCGACACGCTGCCCGCGTCCCCGGCCGACCTGCCGGGCGCGCAACGACGCAAGATCGACCGCCTGCTGGACACCGCGCGCGTCGGCCCCGGCAGCCGGGTGTTGGAGATCGGCACGGGCTGGGGCGAACTGTGCCTGCGCGCCGCGGCGCGGGGCGCACACGTCCGCTCGATCACCCTGTCGGCCGAGCAGCAGCGCCTGGCCCGGCACCGGGTGGCCGCGGCGGGACTGTCGGACCGGGTCGACATCGATCTGTGCGACTACCGCGACGTCGACGGGCGCTACGACGCGGTGCTCTCGGTGGAGATGATCGAGGCGGTCGGATACCGGTTCTGGCCGACGTACTTTCAGACGCTGGACCGGTTGGTTATTCCGGGCGGCCGGGTCGCGATCCAGGCCATCACCATGCCGCACGACCGAATGCTGGCCACCCGCAACACCTACACCTGGATCCAGAAGTACATCTTTCCCGGCGGCATGCTGCCGTCGACCGAGGCGATCATCGGCGATCACCGAACGGCACACGCGGTTGCGCACGGTGGACATGTTCTCGCTGCGGCCGCATTACGCCGAGACGCTGCGGCTGTGGCGGGAGCGGTTCGTCGAACGCCGGGATGCGGTGGCGGCGTTGGGTTTCGACGAGGTCTTCCACCGGATGTGGGAGCTGTACCTGGCCTACTCCGAGGCCGGTTTCCGGTCCGGATATCTCGATGTGTACCAATGGACCTTCGCACCCACGGGAAGTGGCCGATGAACTTCATCGTCGTCTCTGCGGCGTCGCTGGCGATCCTGGTGGTGGTGCACGGCATCACCTTCCTCATCGGCCGCCGGATCGGCCGCTACAACGTCGTCGACGTCGCGTGGGGCATCGGGTTCGTCGCGGTCGCGGCCGTCGCCGCAGGGGTGGGCACCGGTGACCTGTTCCGGCGGGTCCTGCTGCTGATCTTGGTGGCGGTGTGGGGCCTTCGGCTGGCGTGGCACATGATCGTCAAGTCCGCGGGCAAGGGCGAAGACCCCCGCTACGGCGACCTGCTGCGCGGCGACTTCTCTGCCGGACACGTGTTGCGCAAGATGTTCGCTCATGCAGGCGGCGGCGACGTGGTTTGTCTCGCTGCCGCTGCAGGTTTCGGCGGTGCTGGGTCCGACGCCGCCGCTGTTGCGCCCGGTGCTCGTCGCCGGCGTGGTGCTGTGGGTCGTCGGCGTGCTGTTCGAGGCCGTCGGCGACCACCAGTTGCGCCGCTTCAAGGCCGACCCCGCCAACAAGGGCGTCATCATGGACCGCGGCCTGTGGGCGTGGACCCGGCATCCCAACTACTTTGGCGACGCCTGCGTGTGGTGGGGGCTGTGGCTGGCCAGCATCGCGGCATGGGTCTCGCTGCTCACGGTGCTCTCACCGGTGCTGATGACCTACTTCCTGGTCTACGCCACCGGGGCGAGACTCACCGAGAAATACATGGGCAACCGGCCTGGCTTTGCCGAATATCGTTCGCGCACATCATTTTTCGTTCCAAGGCCGCCCAAATCGCGATTACCATGACGATATTGACGCCGGTGGCTAGGCTACCGCTCGTGACCACCGAACTCGACGCGTTGTTGCGCCAGGTGGCCCGCCGGGACGTCGATGCGTTCGCCACCTTCTACGACCGCACCCGGGCCAGGGTGTTCGGCCTGGTCACCCGCGTGCTGCGCGACCCCGGCTACAGCGAGGAGACCACGCAGGACATCTACCTGCAGGTATGGCGCACCGCGGACAGCTACGACCCGTCTGCCGGCTCGCCGCTGGCGTGGCTGCTGACGCTGGCGCACCGGCGCGCGGTGGACCGGGTGCGCTCCGAGCAGGCGGCCAGCCAGCGTGAGTCGCGCTACGGCGCCGCCAACGTCGATCCGCCGTCGGATCAGGTCGCCGACTCGGTGATCCTGCGCGACGAGCGCCGCCAGGTGGCCGACTGCCTGGGCTCGCTGACCGACGTGCAACGCGAGTGCATTCAGCTCGCGTACTACGACGGGCTGACGTACGTCCAGGTGTCGGAACGGTTGTCGGCGAATCTCGCGACGATCAAGTCGCGGATGCGCGACGCCATCCGCGGCCTGCGCAGGTGTCTGGGGATCGCATGACCGAGCCGAATGATCCCGATCTGATCGCCCTCGCGACGCCGTACGCGCTGCACGCGGTGCCCGAGGCTGAGCTCGCCGACATCGAGCGACGCGTCGCCGCCGCTCCGCCGGACGTCGCGCAGGCGTTCGCCGACGAGGTCCGCGCCGTCCGCGAGACGATGGCGGTGGTGTCGGCGGCCACCGCCGTCGAGCCGCCGCACCAGCTGCGGGACCGACTGCTGACCGAAGTCGAGCGGCGATCCGGTGCGAGCCGTTGCGCCCGCGAGCCAAGCGCTGGCAGACCGTCGTGCTGGCGGCGGCGGCCGCGCTGGTCATCGGGCTCGGTGCGCTCGGCGTCGGGATGGCGCTGCGGCCGGCACCCACGTCCGTCGACCGCCGAGCAGGTGTTCGCCGCGCCCGACGTGCGGACCGTGTCCGGCCAGATTCCGACGCGGCGGCACCGCGACCGTGGTGTTCTCCCGCGAGAAGAACGCCGGCGTGCTGGTGATGAACAACGTCGCGCCGCCGCAAGCCGGGAACCGTCTACCAGATGTGGCTGATCGACGACAAGGGACCGCACTCGGCCGGGACGATGGACGCCAAGGCCGTCGCGCCGTCGACCACCGCGGTCCTGCCCGATCTCGGCGACTCGCAGACGCTGGCGTTCACCGTCGAACCCCCGGGTGGTTCAGCGCAGCCGACCAGCCCGCCCTTCGCCAAGCTGCCCTTGGTTTAACGACAGCGTCGCGGCGGCCAGCTCGGCGATGACGTCTTCCACGTCGTGCCGTCGCTGCCACGCCCGGCGCTGCCGCATCGCGCCGTTGCCCTCGTCGTCGATGCGCGCCAGCTCGGCGCTTCACCATGTCGTAGTCGCCGACGGCCTCGAGGGCGGGCCGGACGTGGTCGACCAGGCGCTCCAACAACTTCCGCGCGGGCACGCGGCGCGTGGCTTTCGAGCAGATCGATGGCCTCGCCGTCGAGACCGTCGCGGGCCGACTTCCAGTACGCCGCCTTGAGCGCGTGCGGCGTCAGCGGCGGAGTCGGCTCGCCGCGTCGTTCATCGTCGAGCGCCGTCATCACGCTGGCCCGGATCAACGTGGCCAGCAGCACCGTCTCGGCGACCGTCGCCGGCACGTCAGCGACGCGCACCTCGATCGTCGGGAACTTGGCCGACGGGCGGACGTCCCAATAGACCATGCCGTCGTCGAGCATCGCGCCGGCCGTCGTGAAGCATCTCGCACCACCGCGTCGTACTCGTCGACGGAGTCGAACTGCGGCGGCGGTCCCGCGCTGGGCCAGCGCTGCCCACAGGATGCTGCGCCAGCTGGCGTAGCCGGTGTCGGTGTTGCGGTACACCGCCGAGTTGGCGGTCAGCGCCAGGAACAGCGGCAGCCACGGCCGCAGCCGGTTGCTCACCCGGACCGCGACCTCGCGGCTGGGCACCGCGACGTGCACGTGGCAGCCGCAGATGCCCTGCTCGTGGGCGATCATGCCGAACTTGTCGGCGATCTCGCGGTAGCGCGGGGTGTCGGTGATCGGGAACTCGTGCGGCACGGTCGGGGGCAGCGCGACGGCGAGCAGTCGCGCGCCGCTGGCCTCGGCGGCTTCGGCGGCGATCCGCCGCAGCCGGGTCAGCTGCTGCCGGAGTTCGCCGCTGCCGCTCGACGACCTCGGTGGTGGTCTCGACCTGGCAGCTGGTCAGCTCGAGCTGCAGCTTGACGCCGTGCTCGGCGGCGTGGCGGGCCACGGCTTTGTTCACGGCGACCGGTTCGCCGGTCGTCGGGTCGACGAGAAGAAACTCTTCCTCGACGCCGAGAGTGGGATGGCTGGCCATGGTGAAAACATTGATCCGGCCCGTCGGAGATCTCACGACGGGCCGGATCCGGCGGTAAGTCTTTCTGTTGTGGACGTCGGGTTTCGAAGTCGGCGGATGAGGATTGCCCACTTGTGGCGGCCGCCAAACATCGCGATCGGCTGCCTACGATCGGGGAATGGTCAAGGACTTCCGGTTCGGTTTCGGTCTGCACGACGCGAGGTCGCGGGCGAAGGTTCACGACGCCGCCCGCCGGGCGGAGGAATTGGGCTTCGACGTGCTGCACGTACCCGACCACCTCGGGGCGCCAGCGCCGTTTCCGGCGCTGATGTCGGCTGCCGCGGCCACGAGCACGCTGCGCCTCGGGACGTTCGTCCTCAACGCGGGTTTCTACAAGCCGGCGCTGCTTGCCCGCGACGTCGGCGCCATGCGCGATCTCACCGACGGGCGATTCGAGCTCGGGCTGGGCACGGGATACGTGCGTGAGGAGTTCGAGGCCGCCGAGCTGCCGTACCCCAGCGCCCGCCAGCGGATCGACCACCTGCAACACGTCACCGAATACATGCGCGAGCACCTGCCCGATGTGCCGATCCTGATCGCGGGCAACGGCGACCGCGTGCTGACCGTCGCCGCCAGGCAGGCCGACATCATCGGCCTCACCGGAGGCGACCGAGCGGCCGGCGCCGACGATCCGCTCGCCGAACGAATCGACGTTCGTCCGCAAGCGCCGCCGGTGACCGGTTCGACGAGCTCGAGCTGAACGTCGCGATCACCGCGATGCCGATCGACGGTTCAGGAATGCCCGACCTGAAGATTCCCCGCCGCTTCCTGCCTCACCTGACCGACGAGGAACTGCTGCGGCCACCCGGGTGTCCTGTCCGGGTCGACGCGGGACATGGCCGACCGGATCCGGGGCTACCGGGACACCTACGGGGTCAGCTACATCATCGTTCAGGCGCCGCACGCAGAAGTGTTCGCGAAGGTGATCGCCGAGCTGCGCTGAATCGAATGTTTGATCTTGCTGTGACGGGGAACGGCAGTCCGTTGTGGATCTCAGGGCAGCGATAGAGGATTCCGCGAGGGCCTACGCCAGAATGCTGGACCGCGCGGAGGGTGCGTTGATCGCGTTGCGGCGCTGCACGATGGACGTCGCGTTCGAGGAAATCGTGAGCGCGTCGAAGCGCCATCGGGTGCCGACGCTGAGCCTCGCCGCGGCGCTGGTCGCGCTCGCTCAGGATTCGCCATTGGACGACGACGCCACGGCCGCCGCTCGGTACGAGTGGGGCTCGCTGCTCGAGCAGGTGCGCCGATGATCCGGCACGCGGTGGCGGCCGTCGCCTGCTGGGTGCGTTGACGCTATCCACGATGGGCGCCGCCGCGGGGACACATCGCCCTGGTCGCGCTGTGCGCGCGTGACGAACAGCTTTCGGTAAGCTCCGAGCGTCACGCCCTCGTAGCTCAGGGGATAGAGCACGGCTCTCCTAAAGCCGGTGTCGCAGGTTCGAATCCTGCCGGGGGCACAGGTCAGGCATGGTATCTAGTTTCACTTATCAAAGTGATCCATCGTTTATTCATCGTTTATGGTCCGGTCTAGGAGGTCTGCGACCGCGGTATGTACGCGGCCGCGAGCCATGTACTTGTCCTGAGTCATTGAGATCCGGCTGTGACCGAGATGGTCAGCACCGATCCGTGCGGACAGCCCCTCGTCGTCGATGAGGGTGGCCACTGTCTTGCGGAAGCTATGACTCGTCGCGTCCGGCACGCCAAGGTCCTGGCGCACCTCACGCCAGCGGGCACGGAAGTTGTCCGGGTCGCGCCATGTCCCGGCGGTCGACGGGAAGATCATCGTCTGCTCACCGAAATACGGCACGCCACGACGAGCAGATCAGCACAGTGGCGGCGAAAGCGGGCAACGGAAGAGTCCTTCGGCCGGCGGCCGTCTTCGTCTCGTCTATCCGCATCAGCCCCTGGCCCGCCGCTCTGATGACCTTTCCGGTGACAGTCAGCGTCGCCGTAGCGTCCTCGAAGTCGACCCAGCGCAAGCCCAACAGCTCGGAGATCCGCAGACCCGTCGCGATAAACAGGGTGATGGGGTCGACGAGATCGTGGCGTTGACACGCCTCTGACTCCCGCAGCTTCGTCAGCAGACCGCGCAGCTCGTCAGCCGTCAACGCGGTAGCCCCCTTCGGCCGACTCTTCGCCCGCATTGGCGAGACGTCGCGACTGGGATTCGCCGCGAGGACATTGGCCATCACCGCAAGGTGAAGTCCGCCCTTCAGGATTGTCTTTGCCTGCACAGCCAACACGTCACCATGAGCCCGACGCATCGACCGAATGGCAGCGTCGAGGCGAGCTGGTGTCGCTTCGCCAACACGAACGCCAGCGATGATCTTCCCGAGTAGCTTCGCGCAATACCGGTAGGTGTCGATCGTCCGCACCGCCCTGCCGTCCTCCTCGAGGCGATCAATATGCTGGTCGACCAGCGCGATGATCCTTGAGTCGAGCGTGATCTCACTGTCGCCGGCCGTGCGCCGCTGGTTTAATGCATCGACGAGTGCGTCCTCGGCCAACTTGCCGTGCGCATCCTGCTCATCCGCCGGACCGCGGCGCTCGACGATTCGAGTCACGCCATCCGGGTCGCGAAACCTGGCACGGGCCAACCACACACCACCACCCAAGTACTTACGGGTGATCTTGCCGTGCTGCCCAATACGCAGCGGCGGGCGGCCAGCCATATCGCTTAGCAAATTAACCGCGAGCTAGGCGGACGTGCGTTTCCCATCTGCGAATTGCTGTGCTTCCCAATCAACTACGTCACTCAAGCGGTATCGGACGTGTCGCCCAAACCTCGCATAGCGAGGGCCCGTCCCCTTCGATGCCCACTGAGCAGGCGTCTTCACAGGTAACCCGTAGCGCTCAGCAAGCTCCTGACGAGTGATCCACTGATCACCGGTATGGCTGTCCATGACGGCGCCCTTCGTTGAGGTTCGCGTATCTCCTGACGAGGTGGAGAGTTCTCATTTGGTCCGAAGGTAAGCCTGCTAACAATACCCGTCTACCGCTGCGCCGGCATTCAGTGGCCGATTCCTCAAACGCACCTGGATTCACGCATTTTCGCCACACCGTGTTGAAATACGTTGACGTGTACCGGTGCTCAGATGGCGGCGCCCTGGTCGGTCACCGTCACAACCGGCCAGGCCCGGACAACTCCGCGCTTGCGCCCCATATGCAACCTTTCCCGACCGTCGCTGGTGCAAGGCATGACCAACTGTGCATGGAGGAACGCGCACGTCCGCACGCCGGCGTGCCGTGCTTCGTCGTTCCCTGGGCTCTTCAATCCATGGACACGCATACTCGGCGCTCGCAACCTCTGGGTTATGAGCTAACCAGTCGCGGCCTTCTGCAATACGCCCGGTCTCATAGCTGCAGGTCATCGACGTTCAGCCGTCCAAGCTATCTCGCCCCGTCCCGCTAGTTCGCTTCGGTTCCACCGTGTTCCGTGTCCAAATCCGTGGCCACCACACCAGGCAGGAACGTTTCTCCATTGCACGATGTGCACGCCACGGGGAGGGAACCCTTGAACGTGTCCGGTGCGATGACAATGCGCACCGCATTCCCGAGCCGTGCGGAATTCATCCGCATTCCCCTCGACGATCTGATATATCAGTCATATATTAGTCATGAACTAGCCATAGTCGTGAACTTCGCGGCCATCGCCGTGATCAGTTCGATGCGGAGTAGGACAGCATGCAGCAACTCGCCCACCGGCTCGACCGTCTGGGCACCGAGACCGCCTTCAGCGTCGCGCAGGCCGCCGCCGCTTGGACGGCGAAGGGACACCGCGTGTACCCCTTCCACCTGGGCGACATCAACATTCCCACGGCCCCGCACATCGTGGACGCGATGAACAGGGCGATCGCCGACGGCTACACGGGCTACTGCCCGGGCCCCGGCATCCCCCAGCTGCGCGAAGCGCTCGCCGACGACCTGGGCTCGGCCCGCGGCATCGAGCTCTCCCCCGACAACGTCGTCGTGATGACGGGCGGCAAGCCCGTCATCACGAAGTTCCTGCAGGCCGTCATGAACCCCGGCCAGGAGGTGCTCTACCCGAACCCCGGCTTCCCGATCTACGAGTCGCAGATCGAGTACCTCGGCGGCACGGCCGTGCCCTACCGCTACCTGCCCACCAACGAGGGCTTCGCGATCGACCTCGATCAGCTGCGCGCCTCGATCACGCCGAACACGGTCGCGCTCATCTACAACGACCTGCAGAACCCCATCTCCGCCGAGTCGACGGCGGCCGAGCGCGAGGCGATCGCGCAGCTCACCCAGGAGCACGACCTCTGGGTGCTCTCCGACGAGGCCTACTTCGAGACGCGCTACGAGGGCGTCTCGAGCTCGATCACGTCGCTTCCCGGCATGCTCGAGCGCACGGTCATCCTGTACACGTTCAGCAAGAAGTTCGCCATGACCGGCTCGCGCCTTGGCTGCGCCGTCGCCCCGGTCGAGATCGCGAACGTGCTCAGCACGCTTAACACCAACGACGAGTCGTGCACGACGCACTACGTGCAGTGGGCCGGCATCGAGGCGCTCCGCGGCACCCAGCAGCCCGTGCGCCAGATGCTCGAGGTCCTGCGCGAGCGCCGCGACGCCGCATGCGAGATCGTGAACTCCATCCCCGGCATGAACGTTGCCGTGCCCCACTCGACGTTCTACCTGTTCCCCGACGTCACCGAGGCGATGGACCGCATGGGCTACACCGCGGTCGGCGACTTCGCCGCCGTGGCGCTGCACCAGACGGGCGTCTCGTTCTGCACCCGCGAGCACTTCGGCCGCCGCCAGCCGGGCGAGGAGCGCCAGTACATCCGACTCGCCTACTCGGGCATCGAGGTCGCCGACATCCGCGAGGGCCTCGGCCGTCTGAACGAGTGGATCAGCGCCGCATGAGCCGGATCGTCGTCACCGGGCGGGTTCCGGATGCCGCCATCGAGAAGCTCCGCCTCGAGCACGAGGTCGACGCCTGGCCGGGCCCGGAGTCGATCAGCCCCGAGGAGCTCCTGCGCCGCGTGGCCGGCGCCGACGCCATCCTGAGCCTGCTCACGGAACGCGTCGACGGCGAGCTCCTCGACGCCGCCGGCCCCCAGCTCAAGGTCGTCGCGAACGTCGCCGTCGGCTACGACAACATCGACGTCGCGGCGTGCCGCGAGCGCGGTGTCGTCGCGACGAACACGCCCGGCGTGCTCACCGAGGCGACCGCCGACATCGCGTTCGGCCTCCTCCTCATGGCGACTCGCCGACTCGGCGAGGGCGAACGCATCATCCGCGCCGGCCAGGCGTGGAAGTGGGGCATGTTCTTCCTCCTCGGCAGCGGCCTGCAGGGCAAGACCCTGGGCGTCGTAGGCATGGGCGGCATCGGCCAGGCGACGGCACGCCGCGCCAAGGCCTTCGGCATGGACGCCATCTACCAGTCGCGCAGCGAGATCGATCCCGACGTCGCGGCCGAGCTGGGCGCGCGGCGGGTCGAGCTCGACGAGCTGCTGGCCGTCTCCGATGTCGTCTCGCTGCACTGCCCCTACGGGCCGGCCACGCACCACCTGATCGGCGCCGAGCAGTTCACCGCCATGAAGAGCTCCGCGTACCTCGTCAACACGGCGCGCGGGCCGATCGTCGACGAGGCGGCGCTCGCTGCTGCGCTGCGCGACGGCGCGATCGCCGGCGCCGGCCTCGACGTCTTCGAGCGGGAGCCCGAGGTCCACCCCGAGCTCCTCGAGCTCGGGAACGTGGCGCTCGCGCCGCACCTCGGCTCGGCGCCCATCGAGACCCGAACCGCCATGGCGACGCTCGCCGCCGACAACGCGCTGGCCGTGCTCCGCGGCGAGCAGCCACCCACGCCGATCGGCTAGCTTAGCTACAGCTCGACCACCACATCACCGAAGTCGACCTCGGCTTCCTCCCCGGGCCGATGCGACTGCGGCACAAACACTTCGACGTGGGCACGACCAGATTCGGCCAGGATCGCCCCGCGGCGCACCGCCACACACGCGCGCACCCGCGAATACGACACCTCAGCCTGCTGCTCCTCGCGCAGCCGGTCGAAGATCCGCTTAGCGGTGTGGCGCTGCTTGCGCGGCGCCGTCAGATGCGGGGTCGTGGTTGGTTTCGGAACCCGCGGGTCAGGTCGGAGGCAGAGCCCGCCGCCATTCGTTGTGGACGTCCCAGCCGTCCACCACCTCCACCAATGCCATGATTCCAGTGGGATAAACGAGGGACACCAGCCATCGGCGCGAGCTGCCTTCACTAACGGAAAACCCCGCTTTCAGAAATTGCTTGAGCCACTTGATCTTCAGCTGATCACGCCGGAAATCAAACGCCGCAACCGCCTCGCCTGCTTGAAGCCGAGACCTGAGATCTGAAATCCCCAAGGCCTTCTCGACCCACTTCGAGTACTCCTTGACTGTGCAGCGCAAATTGTCATCGGTGAGTTCGAGCGCGGCTCGCGTTGAGATCGGGTTGAGGCGGTTCTCCACCAAGTAGACCTCGGCGCGAGGTGGTGGAGAC
>CAVYPB010000003.1:0-8308 GCA_963770305.1 uncultured Actinomycetota bacterium | reverse complement strand
GCACAGCAACAATGCGCGCGACAGCGCGTCTTCGCTGACCGTCCGAACCGAATCGGCATATGCCGTTACATGGGCAAACGGGATCACCCCGGGCATTGCCACGGCGATGCCGTCAGCCATCGTCGACATCGACTCCGCGCGCACGGGCGCTCCGGCGGCCAACGAACCGGGCCAGGCTGCCGCGTTCGCGGCCTGCACTCCGATCACCCGGACCTGCGGCGCCAGAAAGTACGCCGCCGCGGCAATTCCGGCGACCAGACCTCCACCGCCGGTCGGCACCACGATGGTTGCGACGTTCCGAATCTGCTCCAGGATCTCCAGCCCGACGGTGGCCTGGCCGGCGACGATGTCGGCGTGATCGAACGGGTGGATCAACACCGTGCCGTGCTGCTCCGAATATTCACGCGCAGCGACCAGCGCGTCGTCGACGGTCTCGCCGATCAGGTGAACCTGCGCGCCATAAGCCTTGGTGGCCACCAGCTTTGGGAGCGGGACGTTGACCGGCATGAACACCGTCGACGCGATCCCTAGCTCGGTCGCGGCCCACGCAACTCCTTGCGCGTGGTTGCCTGCGCTGGCCGCGACCACACCGCGAGCCCGGTCCTCGATGCTCAGATTGGCGATCCGGTTGTAGGCGCCGCGGGGCTTGAACGACCCAGTGCGTTGCAGGTTCTCGCACTTGAGCCACACCTGTTCGCCCGTGCGATCCGACAGCACCTGCGACGCGATCACGGGGGTTAGTCGCATCACCGGCCTCAGCCGATCCGCCGCCGCGTTGATCTGATCGAGCGTGAGCAGCTCCACAGCTAGACCCGCAGCTCGCGAACCGCCGCCGGATCCCGCACGGGGTCAGCCGGATAAGCGACGCCCCACCGCGTGAATGCGGTGGTGGACAGCCGGATCCCATCACGGTGGGCGTCATCGGCGATGATGTCATCGGCGTTCATGTTTGGCCTCGCTTGCCCACTCGTCGAAGATGCTGTTCTAAGCTGATGCGTCATCGGGATAGAGCCAACGCTAGACCTGTCGACCGTCGCGATAGCGGAACACGCTCACGACACGTGTTTACGCATCGATGCCCTCGCACCCATACTCCTATGCTGCCCGGTATGTCGGTGCGCTCGCGGGGCCGGGCGCTGGTCCGCCATTAACCGTGCTTATGCCCCCGTCGGGCACACCGCTTCCACTTGGGCGCGGATCTCGTCGATCAACGCCAGCAGTTCGGCGTCCTCGCGGGCCCGCTGCGACGGCGCGTCCGCCGGGCCCGCCACTGATAGTAGGTCGACGCCGCGATATCGAGGACCCGTAGCACGAGACCGACCGGGAAGTCATGTGTGTCAACGAAACTCATGACTGCCTCCGGGTCGGGCCGATCTCGGCAGCGAAATAAGCGCTGGCCGCCCGTAACACCTCGTTCACCCGCCGCAGCTCGGAGTTCTCACGCTTGAGCCGACGATTCTCCTCGATCATCTCCGTCGTCGGCCGATCCACGCGGTCGCCGCGGTCGGCCTCGGCCTGCCGGATCCAGCTCATTGCCCGAACATGGCGCGGATCGCGCGGTCCCGCTTGGCCCGCATCTCGACCCACTTGTCCCGCTACTCGTGCAGCCACACGAACAGCGACACGCTGGTCGGCATGCCCTTCAGTTCAGTGTTACTAGTCGCGGCACTTGAGCGATTTGCTTAACCAGCGGAATGTCCTCTGCCTCAACAGGAATCATCTGTTCCGTTCGATCCGTTTGCGCTTTGCACACAACGCATTGCCGACCCAACGTAACCTTCCGAATTGGCTTGTCGGGGAACAACTTATGGAAGCAATCAAAGCAAATCTTCTGAGTCATCAGATCGGATCTTTCAGTCCGAGGTCCCGGTACTGGTCGAGGTTCGTGACCCCGGCCGGTAGCTAAGCTAGCTGCCGCGGCGGCGTGACTTGATGATCTCGAGGCGTTCCTTGAGCAGTTCCTCGAGTTCCTCGATCGAGCGGCGTTCCCGCAGCATGTCCCAGGGTGTGCGCGGCACCTTGACCTTCTTGGGTTCGGCCAGGTCACCACCGTCGATCAGGGTGCCCTCCATGCCGTTGCGGCACAGCCAGGTGCCGGGGATCTCGGCGTCATCGGCGAACGGGACCTCGAACTCCTCACCGTTCTCCGTGCGATACCGCGCGATCTGACGCGGCGCCAGGTTGTGATTACGGTCGGTCTCGTAGCTCACGGCCCCAAGCCGGCTGCCCCTCATGACGCGATCAGCCATCATCAACACTCCTCTGTGCAGGTTACGCCCCGGCCGTGCTAGCTACTTCGACCTGAAAAAGTCGGGGCGTGGCGGTCCCTGAGATGGGTGTTTCTGGAGGAGAGGATGGCCTCAACCCCTTGGGCTAGAAGGGATCGAGGCCATCGTGCTCAGAACTGTAAACGACCAGCCGACGTTGTGGGATGCGATCCTGCCACCCGAGCTGTTGGTGTTGCCGGCCGAGTTGGGTCGGGTGGATGCGCTGCTGGATGATCCGGTGTTCTTCGCGCCGTTCGCCGCGCATTTCGATGCTCGGATCGGTCGCCCGTCGATCCCGGTGGAGACCTATCTGCGGTTGATGTTCTTGAAGTTCCGCTACCGGCTGGGCTATGAGTCGTTGTGCCGGGAGGTGGCCGATTCGATCTCCTGGCAGCGGTTCTGCCGGATCCCGTTCGGTACCCGGGTGCCGCATCCGACCACGTTGATGAAGATCACCACCCGGTGCGGGGACGACGCGGTCGCCGGTTTGAATGAGGCACTGCTGATCGATGCACAGCAGGACAAGGGTGCTGCCAACCGAAAGTCCCCGACGGCCGTGCCACGCTGAAACTGTTCGGGCGTGCTAGCTGGCCCCTTCCTCGCCGGGACGCTGCACACAATCGACGACGTCGAAGGTACCGCCATTCGGCCCTGGGCTACTTCACCCCGGCTGGGTACGCTGCCCAATGCAGGCCCCACACATCGTGACCTGCGAAACAAATGAATCCGAATCGACAACAACCCGGCTCTAGTACCGGGTGCACTCAATATCGGGGACTCGTCACGTCCACCGACAGAAAACCGAGCTATCTGCGTGCGATGAGCCGGATTTCCCGATTGATCTGCGACGCGTCCCGAAAACGTTATTGGGACACGGGCCGCCGTCGTGGAGTCAATCCTCTACGGACGGATTTCCACACGGCACCCCGGGCACCCCCACCTGGAGAGCGCGGCACGCGTTCATCGTGCCGTTTGTGATGGCGCCAGGTGCGGGCGGCGGACCCCAACAATCACTTCCCTACCGGTTGGCCACTTCCTTACCGGTCGGCCGCCGCTGCGAGCGGTGTCGTGGTCCAAGGTGGCGATACCCACGGCGGGCCTAGCCGCTGGTGAGGTGTGTGATCGACTGCGTGGCCGCTGCTGTGGCTTGTACGGTTTTTTGGTGCGCAGGTCGGCGACGTTGGGGGTGTGGCAGGCGGCAGACCGTGCTGGCCAGTGTTCTGGCCGCGGTGACCGCGCTGGCAGCACTGTCGGCCCCACTTCACGTCCCCGGGGCTGGCGGTAACCGGTCTGATCGTGACTGCCGTGGCCGCGTTGGCAGGGTTTGGTGGTCAGCGTGCGACGGAGGGTTGCTGCCACCAGTCGAGTACGAAAAGATCGCGACCATCCAGCCGGAGGCCGCATAGAGGAAGCCTTCACGATTCGAGGGGAATCCCACAGCGCTGGGTTACCAGCCCCCCGCCAGCTACGGTGCCGCCTACACCCACTGAACCGACACTCACACCACCTGGACCAGTTGGCGGAGTCCCGTCACTTCACTGAGCGCGGGAAGGCAGACGAGACGTTCGTGTGGGCCGGAACCTCTGGGGCGATTGCGAATAGAGTCTTGCGGTTGTGCGCTGCTTTGTCGTCGTGTCGGTTCGCAGGGAAGTCGACCTTGTGCATTCGTATGGTGAGCGCAGACGCGACGTCGGGCTCGACTGCGTGGAAAATCCCTGCCCTAGCCAGGATTTCGTCCACAAGTCTCCCTACCGGGTGTTCTTAGATTACTTTGTCCCCAGTTGTCTTTTCAGTTCTATGAGTTGGGTCTCGAGTTCAACCACGGCGTGTGCCACGACGCTGGTTGCCAGGGCTGCGCGCGCGGCCGGGGCAGTAGGGCCGGCGGTAGTCGAATTATCGATGTCCTCGAGTCGCTGGAGCATGCGCCGAGAAATAGCTGCTTGCGGAAGCATGTCGTCAATATCAAAATCGTTAAATGCTTTAAATACTGGGTCGCTAAACGTCACTGTCGTCTGCTCCTAAGGTGTAATTATCGGCGGTGTGCGAAGCGGGCCGCTCAGACGGGGTCACGTTGCTCGCGCCGTCGTCGGCGCCGACGAGCTATCACTCGGCTCCGCCTTCTGAATCCCAGCGCTCTTGCGCGGCAGCTGTCTCGGCGCCGGTTTCCCTGTCTGGCTCGCCGGCCATGAAGAGACCGCCGACGGTCGAGACGTTGTTCGGGCCCGCCGCGGCCATCATGGTGGCGTGTGCGTGGTCGGGGTCGGTGTGGGGCGGGACTACCAGCAGAGCGATCCTGTTGCGGTTGAGTCCGAGGACTTCGACGGTGTTTGGCGGCTGGAGTCGGAGTCCGTCGAGTCGTACCGTTCGTCCGCCGGTGGCGAGTTTGGTAGGTGCTTTCGCCCAGTCACTGAGCTTGTACAGCACGCGGTCAATGGGCCCGAGCCGCACCGAGAGCACCGCGAGCAGATCTGGAAGCTCTGTGGTCAGGTCATCACTGCGCGGCCACCATGCCCCATCGACATACCCGGTCTGGGGCGCCTTGGGTTTCAACCGCAACCGCGGCGTATGTTCGGGCGGTGTCTGGTGTCGACCGACGTCGGTTCGGTGCTGTCGTGGTGTCATGGCGACGCTCCTTTCTTGGCCTCGATTCGTGGCGGCCTCGGTCGTGTGTGCGATCTGCTTACCGACGCTCATCGCGGATTCCATCGTTTCGGTGAGCACAGACCGCGACTGCGGGCTGCAATTCTGGCGCTAGACCTCCAGTAAACGCCGTCCTTGACCGACATCCAACGACGACAACGGACCGTGCGTGCCCACGCACGCGAACCTCGCAAGTTCGATTCCGGGACGCGCCGGAGCCGGGATCCTGCAGCACGCAGTTGACGACGATGTCGTTGTCCGCGAGGAAGCTTGCCACCGGGACAGGACCCCCGGGCGTATCCGCCCAATCGCCTGAGGGGGACGCGGCTTCATTCATTCCGGCGCTCAACACGCGATGATAGGTGCCTCATGACCCCCGCACAGAGCAGCGTGTCGGCGCCATCGTCCGAGAGGAACTAGCTCTGTTTTGGGAAGATCTCGGCCAGCGCTTCCAGAAACTCGGTGCCGGCTTCCGATCGGCGCTCGAGAACTACGACTCGGCCCTCCAGTCGCATGACCGAAGCATCAGGAGCTGCAACAGTTCCTCCTTAGGTTGGCCCTCGGGCGTTGGTGGGTGGGCGACCATGAAGTCTCTGATCGCGCGGCTAACCGGCATGCTTTCGGGGATGTCGGCGGCGCGGATTTGGGCCATGAAGACGGGCTCGCTCACAGTTCTTCTCCTTCGCTGTGTGATTGACAGCGTCAGCGTAGGAGAACGGCCCACGCCGGACGCAGGAGAACCGATGTCCGGCGCGGGCCACCCTGAAGGCCGGGGACTACCAAGGGGCTAGGCGCGGCAAGCTCGTCGCTGTACGTGCCTGCCTTGGGTGACATTGCCGAACCTGCACGCATTATCGTGGGTCGGCGAAAGACTGCAGCCGAGGCCGCGACGTCCGCTCAAGAGCAGTCCGCTGATCTTGCCAAGCAACTCATTAGAGCCGGGGTGCCGGTGCGCGACGTTGCAGAGCTACTCGGGTTGTCGTTCCAGCGAGTGAGTCAACTCGCCTCGGCGCGCTGAGCTAGTGCCAACGCCCGGCTACTGAGTACGCGAGTCTGGGAATTGCCCGCGCCGTGGGCAAACTCGTCCAGTTGAACCGGCGCGGTGCCGATCTCGTGCTTGTGAGTGAAGGCTCCCGCGCCGCATCGTGAGTGACGGCCCCCGCACCGCCTCGTCAGAGAGAGACCATGTCCAGGTTCGATATCCACGTCACCCGCGACGGCGGCTGGTGGATGGTCCACATTCCTAAGCTTGGCGGGCGGACGCAAGCTCGCTATCCCAGCGAGGTCGAGCCAATGGCACGCGAATACATCGCAGTCAGTACCGGTACGCCCATCGACCAGGTGGCTATCAACTGGCGTCGCTGCACGCTGTGACCTCGGAGGGTCAAGAGCGGAGCACAATGCGCCGCATGGGGATTCGCATGGAGCTTACGGAGGCGTTGGTAACGGAGGACATCACGCCATTCGAGCGGGAACGACTGCGTGAGGCTCTTGAGGAGGAAGTAAGAAGGCAACTTCCCACCGATAGGCGGCTCCTGCGCGTGGTGGACTGGGATCCGGGGGGCGGCCACGCAGTGGAAAACGCTCCAGGCATGAGGAAGTACAGGGTCGCGTACGAGACGGAACCCCGCGATTAGGGGCCCGCCACCTGTGGGGATCTAGCGGACGTTGGAGATTCGCACGGTCGCCGGTCCGTCCAGGCAAGTGCAGTGAATGTTGAGTGGTGGCCCATAGAGTCTGGTCGCATGATGACTAACGGGTGGAGGGGCCGCAGGCGAGTTCCGCCCACGTTTAATCGGGATGGACTCGTGCCTTCATCTCGCGGATGAGTTTCTCCACGCTCTTCTGATGGTTTGCGTATGAGCCCAGTTCGCGTGACGGTCCCAATGGGTGCTGTATTGCGTACCACAAGCTGTCAAGACGACTATTCATTTTTCCTGCTTCTATAGGCGTTCACCATAGCACAAATTAACCCCGCTGACCTGCGACTATCTGGCAGCACACCGGTAGCGGCGCAAAGAGTCCGCACCGTCGGTTCGCGGGGTCGATTTCGCGGCGCGTCCAGCGTCGTGCAGTGCGTGTTGCCCTTTTTGAAAGAGGTTTCTTCGCGGATGTGTCGGCCCGCCACCACGTCGGGATTAGGTGACGTGGCCGACGTTGGGGGCGCCTTAGGTCAGACGGGGGCAGGCCCGTTTGGGTTCCTCACGATTCGCAGGAGCTTCCACAGTTCCTCCGGGTTGGCGGCGCCGAGCCGGCTGCATACTTCCTCGATGCTGACGCCGCGCCTCAGCAGCTCGTCGACACTCATCGGCCAGGGGCCCACGCGATCCCCACGCAAACAACACGGACCGATACTCAACGCGTACAAAACGCCACAATTGACGCGGTGACCGCCGTGTGAACTGGGTCGATGCACTCTCCGCACGTTCGCTACCAGCCTGAATGCAGCGTTTGCTGATATCGAGGGCAAACGCAGGGTATGGACTCATAATCCGTTGGTCGTGGGTTCGAGCCCCGCCCGCCCCACGGACCAGGTGTATTACCTCGGGTGATGCTTGACGTTTCGTCTTCGGTTGATGGCCGACAGTGTTTCGGCTGATGCGTTACACCTATTTCGGTTGATCCTTGACACTCCCGAGATGAGGGAGTTAAGCGTGGCCGAGCAGCGGTATCAAGCCGTGTTGGCGGTGATCAGCGATGGGTTGTCGATTTCGCAGGTCGCCGAGAAGGTTGGAGTGTCGCGTCATACGCTGCACTCGTGGTTGGCCCGCTATGAGGCTGAAGGTCTTGACGGGCTGGTGGACCGGTCGCATCGGCCGGCGAGCTGTCCGCATCAGATGCCCGCGTGGGTGGAGGCGGCGGTGTTGAGGTCGCGGCCGTATTGGGGGCCGCGTCGGTTGGTGTTCGAACCGGCTAAACGCCGGGTGTTTCCGGTGCCGTCGGAGTCGGCGGTATCGCGCCCTGGTGCGCGCGGGGATGATCGACCCGACGTTGCGGGATCGACGCTCGCGCAAGTGGAAACGGTGGGAACGCGGCGCGCCGATGGAACGGGCGTGTCTCATCGTCTGTGTAAGGGGTTGGGGCCTGAATGGTGGTGGCAGGCTTGCTATCACCGGACAGGAGAATTTCGTTGTCACAATCTGACTCGCCGAGTGGGGATGCTGCGGCGAAGCTTGCTCAGCTGCTGCCGCCTGCGGCGGTGGATGCCTTGTTGGCCGACGCTGAAGCGTCCGGTGTTCGGATCGACGGCCCCGACGGGCTGCTTTCTCAGCTGACCAAGGCGGTCCTTGAACACGCTCTGGATGTCGAGATCGGCGATCACCTCGGCTACGAGCACGGCGATCCGGCCGGTCACGGCTCGGGCAACTCCCGCAACGGCCACGGCGGCAAAACCGTGCTGA
>CAVYPB010000002.1:0-339240 GCA_963770305.1 uncultured Actinomycetota bacterium | reverse complement strand
GGCCGAGAACTCCCATCAGTCGACCAGGGTCCGGGAACGGGTGATGAAACGCTTCGCCTCGCCTGGGCAGGCCCAACGGTTCCTGTTTGCGTTCGGCAGCATCCGATAGCACTTTCGTCCCCGTCGTCATCTGATCAGCGCACCCCAATGGCGAACCGAGATGACCAACCGCTTCGCGGTCTGGGATGAGATCACAGTCGCCGCAGCGGCTTGAAAGACACAGTCAGCCATTACCTTTCGCCACCCAATCCACTCACATCGACTGCGCCACAACCATTCCCAAATAACTTGACGATGCCCCGCGCCGAACCTGTCGGTGGAACCGGCCGGGTGGGTGTGGGCCAGGATCTCTAGCTTGTCACCCAGTGCGATCGGCGCCTCATGCTCGATGGTCACCCGCAGCGGCGACCCGAGCAGTTCGGGACGGGTGGACAGGTAATCCTCGACGACGCTCCAGTAGACGGCGTTGTTCATGTGGTCGAACAAATCAATGTCGGTGAACCGCACCGGGTATTCGCGCACCTGCTCGGCGTCCTCGCGGTCGCCGTCCACCGCAGCCGATGTGCGTCGGTGGTGCGCTGCAGCTCGTCGAGGAAGTCGTCGCTCGAGGCGGGAGGGCATCCCGGTGTCGCGATTGATGTTGATCCAAAACGCCTCGGACTCGATCAGCCCGCCCTGCGCCGCCGTCGATGCGCACGCGGATTTCGCACCACCGGGTGGAGGTGCCCGAACACCAGCGCCGCAGCCGCAGCATGTCCTGAAATTCGATCGGGCGGATCAGGTCGACCATGGTGCGGCGCACCACCCCGACCGGGTGCGTTTTGTCGAAGCCCAAGGCGTGCACGTGGTCGTGGCCGATGTCTTGGATCCCCCATCCATCCAAGCTCGAACTGATCGACACCGGGCATGCCGCGGGCTACACCGTGGTGCACTGGTCGCCGAAGCGATCATGCGATGCGCGCAAGCCACGGTCTACGACAACAGCGGCAGCAAAGGCCCCCGCATCGTGGCTGCGATGACCGAAGGATTCGTCGTCGACTCCCCGACTGGCCGGACTGGACACCGGCGCCGCTTCCCGCGCGTTGGCCGATGCCATAGATCGCCGGTCATCCAACACCAAAGCTGGCGCCGGGGAAGGTGCCGATGACGACGCGAATCCCCCGTTCGGCCAAGCACACTGCGGTGACGGCGCCGATTCCCGAAGCCGTGCGCGAGATCACGCGACGGTTGTTCCGTGATTCCTGGACTTCCGTGATCAGGGGCGGGGGTGGCGCTTCTTGAAGTCCTCGGCGATGGTGTCGAAGTTGGCCCAGGTGATGCCGTCGTGGGAGCTGATGTGCTCGATGAGACGCTCGAGCATGAGCTGGACCTGCGGGCGACCAGACACGTCGGGGTGGATGGTGAACGTGAAGACCGCGTAGTCGTATTCGCGGTACACCCAATCGAATTGGTCGCGCCAGATTTCCTCGATGTGCCGCGGGTTGACGAAGCCGTGACTGTTCGGGCTGCCCTTGATGAACATCATCGGCGGCAGGTCGTCGAGGTACCAGCTGGCCGGGATCTCCACAAGATCGGTTTCCTCGCCCCGCACAAACGGTTTCATCCATTCGGCGGCAGGCTTGTCATAGTCGATCGGAGTCCAGGAATCGCCGACGCGCACGTAGTAGGGCTCGAAGTCGCGGTGCATCAGCGAGTGGTCGTACTTGATGCCACGCTCGACAAGAAGCTCGTTGGTGACGGTACTGAACTCCCACCACGGCGCGACGTAGCCGGTGGGCCGCGTGCCGGTACGGGAACTGATCAGATCGATGCAATGGTCCAGGATCTCCGACTCCTGCTCGCGGGTCATGGCGATCGGATTCTCATGGCTGTAGCCGTGCAGGCCGATCTCGTGCCCTGAAGCAACGACGGCGTCGAACTGCTCGGGGAAGGTCTCGATCGAGTGACCGGGCCAGAACCAGGTGGCGGGCAGGTCGTAGCGCTCCAGAAGCCGGTTGAGGCGCGGCACTCCCACCTCGCCGGCGAACACGCCGCGCGAGATGTCGCCGGGTGACTTCTCTCCCCCGTAGGAACCCAACCATCCACCTACGGCGTCCACGTCGATGCCGAAGGCCACGAAGATCTCTTTAGCCATGGGTCATCCCTCCTTGTCATCCGCGTAGCAAGCGATCATTGACCGGATCTCTGACGCCTCGACTTCATGCTGAGATAGCCACAACGCCAGCAGCATTCGCAGTTGTGTCGCGGGTAGGCCGGATGCCGCGGGGATGCCCGCGGCCACCAGGTCAGCGCCGCCACCATCGCCGTACACACCGGCCACCGGACCCTCGGGCACCCGCGTCGACAACACGACGGCCACGCCGCCGGCGACCATGGCGCGCGCCGCATCGACGACCACCGGATTGGCGTTGCCGATCCCGGTGCCCGCCACGACGATGCCGCGGGCGCCGGCCGCAACTGCAGCTCTCATCAAGGCGTCATCGGCGCCGGGATACATCTCGACCAAATCGACCCGGGTGTGGTCGAACGTCGAGGACGGCCGCGGCAACGGAGTGGGGCGCCGCGGTGTCGCGGTGATCGCCACCGAGCCGTCGACGACTTCGCCGACGGCTGCTGCGCCGATGACCGAACCGAACGCCGCCAGCGCCGCCGTGTGCACCTTGCGCGTGCCCCGTGCCGGCAAGACACGACCCGCGAATGCGATCAGCACACCGAGACCGCGGGCGCGCGGGGACGCTGCGACGAGGATGGCATCGGCCAGGTTTCGGGGGCCGTCGCCGTCGGCGGCATCGCTCGCCCGCTGGGCGCCGGTCAGGACGACCGGGCGTGGGTCGTCATGGACCAAATCCAGCAGAACCGCGGTCTCCTCCGTCGTATCGGTGCCGTGCGTGATCACGATCCCGTCGATCGGGTCGGTCTCCCGCGCGAGCAGGTCGGCGACCGCGTCGCTGATCAGCCGGATGTGCCCGAGGTTCATGCGGTAGGAGCCCACCGTCATCAGATCCACCGTCTCCACGTCGATGTCCGTGACGTGGGTGCTCCGAAGAAGGTCGGCCGCCGCCCGTGACGCGACGACACCGCCCGCGCTGGCGGTGGACGCGATGGTGCCCCCGGTAGCGACCACCGCTACGCGCGTCATCGCATCGATTCCTATGCTCGTCAGCTAGCGGCCATCCCGCACGTCGTCGTGGATACTGCACGTGATACCGGCGGGCCGGCGGCCTCCGTCAGCCCCGCCGGCTCGGTGTAACCGAACGCGCATCGCACCGTCGGCGTTCACCCGCCACACAGCTTGAGCCTAACCCCGTCCCTGCCAATACGACGGATCAAGCGTGCGACGCGCTGATGGGAACGGAAGGCCCATCCAAGTGGCGAGTGAGCTCGTCAGCCAGCAGCCGCGTTTGTCGAGAGCTGTCGCAAAACCAGCCGTTGGGCTCCAGCGCGGTACAGGGTCGGCGCCACCGTTCACAAAAGGGGCTCGCGAAACGGGAGGCCGAAGGGAAGCGGGCCTACGCGATTCGGGAGCCGTGTAGGTCATCCGCGCAATGCAGACAGGAAGATTCGCGGTAGTGCGATGGATCGGCAACATCATTACGAGCCTAACGATGCTTACCCTGGCGTTGTTGTTCCTGGTCGCTTTGGCGACCGCTGCCGGCACTCACGTTTTGCAGTTGCGCCTCGAACGATGGCATTACGACCGCACTTTGGCGACTGAGTGGACCATCTCCGATCGTCGAGGTCTCGCCCCGCCACCACGCCCTGCAACGTCGTCTTGTCACCCACACCCGGCTGGGATTCCGACGATATGTCACGGTGGGGCCGCCAACGGGTTCATTCGCGCGACTTTCCAATCTTCCCAACACCTATCGGGCTCGCGGCAATGTGGAGCCCGGCGCCGCGGCAGATGGCCGAGCCGATCCGACCACTGACATGCGCGGCCGGGGTGCATCAGGCGCTCGCACCGGTTCTCGATGTCGCCAGCGAGGCCCCGCCGGGGCCGCGTCCACGAAACCTACAGCAAAGACCCGTACCTGTTGTCGTTGCGCCTAGCCTACGTCCGCGGACTGCAGATCGACGACGCGACCACCGGCGTGGCCGCCACCACTAAGCACTTCGTGGGGTATTCAGCATCTGAGGGCGGCCTCAAAACCGCCACAACCCATCTGGGTTCGCACAAGCTTCACGACCTGTACGCCCCGCCGTTCGAAGCCGCGGTCGGCGACGGCGAACTGCAGTCGGTGATTGACTTCCATTCGCCCGTCGACGATATCCCCGTCGCTGCATCACGCGCGATACTGACCGATTCGTTAGGAGAACTCGCTTTTCCGGCGTGAGTGTCAGACGACAACTCGGTGCCGTACCTCCTCGATCCACTTAAGGCCGCACTCGATGCCGTCCACGCGGTCGGCTGGGCGCTGCGCGCCGGCATCGACGTCGAGCTGCCAGCCGGCGGCGGCTACGGGGCGCATCCGATCGAGGCGCTCGACTACAGGCCTAGCTTCTGGAGAATGTGTCGTTACCACCTTCGGGTACCATCCGGCGGACCGGCCAGTGACCTTGTGGGCGTCCGCCCGGTCACAGAGGCCGGGCGTCCGAAAGTCACGGGAGGGCGGCTAAAACGGTCACGACACAGACGGTGTTGCTTGGTAGCCCTTGGCGAAGGCGAGGGCAGTGAGGCTGCGTACGACGAGAGGTCGGGACCGCGGCAGCGACGCAAACCCAGCCCAACACCGGACAGCTGCGGGCGGCGGTGAGCCGGATCGAGGCTGTGCCATAGACGGGGAACTGCCAGTTGCGCTTACAGCTTCGGGACAAGTTTCTCCGAAATTCTGAGCGCATCAGCGACGAGCTCAGCCCAAAAGGCAGTGCGACACGAGCTTCGAGACATCGCTGGCTTGCCTCAGGCTTCCGCGGGCTGGCAGCATTGTCGGGCTGCTTTCGCCCGCTGGCTGGCGCTACCCGCCAGCTTCATAGGCGCATCCCTGCCACCTGCAATTAGTCCAATCGACACTTTCGCAGCGTCTCGCGTGCTGAGATATTTACATGATGGACCCAACAAAAGGCAAACCTGGCGGGACTGAGACCGGCAGTCCCAGGGCGACGCCATTGCGGGTCGCGGTTGCCGACGACGATACTTTGCTGCGTGAAGGACTGGCGATTCTGCTCGAGCGCTCGGGGTTCGAGATCGTGGGCCTGGTCGGCAATGCTGCAGACCTAATGGCGCTGGTCCGTGATAAGTCGCCTGAGTTGGTCATCGTCGATATTCGGATGCCGCCGACCAATACCACCGAGGGGCTTGAAGCCGCGCGTCAGATCCGCGCCGAATGGCCTGACACCGGCATCTTGGTGCTCTCGGCGCACGTCCATGTGGAGCATGCGATGAAGCTTTTAGCAAGCGGCCGCAAAATCGGCTACCTGCTCAAGGACCGGGTCATTGACGTGGCCGACTTTGTCGACAGCCTCGAGCGCATCGCGCGAGGGGGCTCGGTCGTCGACCCCGCCCTCGTCAACGAGTTGGTATCTCGACGCCGTCAAGATCCGCTAGCCGTGCTGAGCACACGCGAACGCGAGGTGCTCGCGTTGATGGCGGAGGGGCGCTCCAATGTGGGCATCGGACGGCAACTGTGGGTGGCCGAAGGCACCGTCGAGAAGCATGTGCGCAACATTCTCAACAAACTCAACCTGCCCGAAGCCGACGACGACCACCGCCGGGTCCGCGCGGTGATCGCATTCCTTAGCGCTCGCGAGCACACTTCTGAATTAAACGGTGTCCCTTGACAAATCGACCCGCGACCCCCTAGGCGCGGGCGAACAGGTCGTAGATGGCCTCCGGCGACAGGTCCGCTTTCGGTATGAACCCTAAGGCGGGACTCGCCGCGATCGGGTTGGCGAAGTCTCGTTCGGAGTGCGCCGAGATCAGGATGATCTTAGGACGTGTATAGGAGTTGGGGCGGTGCAGCTCCCTGGCGAGAGTAAACCCGCTTTCACCGCCCAGATCGACGTCGACCAGCGTGACATCCGGGCGCAATTCCTCCACACGCTGGATTGCCTCGGCGATTGTCGACGCGGCACCAATGATCGAGATACCGCTGCCACGCTCGAGTAGTCTCGTGGCCACTTCAATAAACGCGGGGTTGTCATCGACGATTAGGCAGCGCAACTCCTGTTCTCCAGACGCCATCACTCCAGTTTCGCTTACGAGAACGGTGATGCCCATACCGGCTAGCTGCATATGTTAGGAACGCTTGGCACCTTCGGCTCCCAGTGCGAGTTCGCACTGGATCGCTTAGCCGCATCGTTCTGCCCGTCATCGCCTGCTGTTGCGGCACACCGGTGCGCACGCCCGGCCGACCCGGGTTATCGTTATCCGGCCTTGCTCGACTTAGATACTCGCCGATTGGCCCCGGCCCTGCATCACGGCTAACCTCCATTTACGCCTGCAGCGCCAGCAGGTAACCCAGGATGGTGCTAGATGCACCGGAGCCGCCACTTGACGCTGACGTCGTCGCTCTGGGGGTGTCAACGCTCGCGGCGACCGGGGTCCGGGGTATTCGTTGGGCGAGCGGCGGCGGCTGGAACGCCGCCGACACGGCGGGGCCCAACAGCTTCTCGTGCCCGAGACGACCGACGCCTGCGAGGGTCTCCAGGCAAGCTCCGCGCCCGGATTCATCCGGCCGCCCTGTAGCCCACCGCAACTCCGAGCAACGCGCGCATCGCCGTCGAACCATTCACGGAACGAAAACAGCTCGCCCTGCTGGTATCCGCGTCGATACCGGCTGACCGGCACAGTTGAGTGGCGTTAGCGTTGACGACATCGCCACCGCGAGCAGCGATCCTGAACGTTATGGGCTATGCGCCGCACCCGAATCGGTCACCATTGTTGCGCCGATGGATCGCAACTCACATGGCCGACAGCGCTATCGGGCAACGCAATCTCAGCATGCAACGGCCGGAGTCTCGGCCACGCCACGCCGCCAACCACGCCAGCGCAACCTTCACCGCATCCATCAGCCCAATGGGGAGAACCGGTGAACCACTTGCCGATTGACCCCGCCGCCCACAGCAGACGCGCCTGGCTGCCCTGCCCCAACTGCAACCACGGCCACGGCTGCCCACAATGCCAAAACAACCACAACTGCCAAATCCATTGGCAATACCTCCTCAAGACCGCAGGCACCCGCGTTTCACTGCAATGCCCAACCTGCGCCCACATGTGGACGGTCGACACAACACACGCGCGTAGACGCGAACCTGACGTCGTGGCCACCATTCCTCTAGGCGGCCATGCACGCGACGTCGTCGTCAGCCCCGGCGCGATCACGTATATGCGACAACGGCGAATTCGGTCAGCGTGATCGATCGCGCGCATCACATCGTCGCGAATATTCCCGTCGGTGTTGACCCGAAGCGCACAATGGTGAGCGCCGACGGGTCGCGGGTCTATGTCACGGGCTACGACGGTTCGATGTCAATCATCAACGCCGTAGACCATACGGTGAGAACGGTTGGCGGCCAGGCAAGTACGGCCGAGGCGATCAGCCCGCATGACAACTACGTATACCTGGTTCACAATCAGGGCCGGAACTGCTGGGTGTCCGTCATCAGCGACGATGGCACAACGGCTACGGTGGTACCCGTCCACAGCTACGCCAGCGCGCTCACATTGAGCCCCGACGGCGGCCGGTTGTACGTCGCCTCATCCAAACCCAGGTCCACCTACCAACATGGCCACGGGTCGATTTCGGTGATCGACACGGCCACTTTCACCCTCATCGAGGTGATCGCCATGCAATTCTCGCCGGACACGATAATCGTGAGCCCGGACGGTTCGGCGGTGTACGCCACCCACTACAACGAGAATGCCATCTCGGCGATCGAACTCGCTTCACGCTGCCACACGCTTATCGGGCTGGACGATGCCCCACTCGAGGTTGCGGTCAGCCCCGATGGTGATCAGTTGTACGTGACCAATCTGCACTCGGTCGCGCTGATCGATACCGCAACGAATGTTGCGGAAAGTCTGCCAATCGGCGATCTGCCGCGCCAACTTCATGTCAGCAGCGACGGAAAGCAGGCCTACATTACGGATTTCGGCCATCACTGTGTCCGGGTATGGGACCCCGTCAACAAGACGATCATGACCACGGTCGACCTCGGTAGGAATCCGGAAGCGCTGGCGCTGAGCGCTGACGAAGAGTTCTTATATGTCGCCGACCATTTGGACCCCACGCTCACGGTCATCTCGCTCGCCTCGTCCGAGCGCAGCCCGAACCGAGCCGGTTGATCACCGGTCATCACGTCGCCGAAGCGCGTGAAATGACGCGCCCGGGCACAGGTAGGCAGCCGTCAGTGCGCTACCGACCCGTGCGACCCCACCGCCTTGCTGCCCGCTACGCGACAGCTCGACCCCTGAGAACGTGGGCTGGCAAGTCGGGCGGGCGCGCCGATACCGCGGATGCTCGCCCCGCTCGCCGGTACATCTCGAGCGTCCCGGCGGTGTCTCGATCCGATGAGTAGTGCGCCTTTCCGGCTCAAACACCGCCGATTAGGTGTTAGCTCGGTATGGGTGCGGTCGGACGTTTGTGGAGGTGTGCCATGCGGCGACGCCGGGTGCTGCCGAGTAGAGACCCGCCCGTGCGCGCCTGTACGGCCGCGCCATGCCGGCGTGAACCGCGGCGGATCAGCTTGGCCGCCTCCGCCGCGGGTGCACGCTCCCTCGGCGCGGTTGCCGCCGCTTGTGGCCGGCAGGCCACCGGCAGAACGCCGACCAGCACCGGCGCCGAGCGCCGCATTCGCGGCATGTTCAACCAGTCGTTGTCCGGTCAGGGCCCGTTGAATGCCTCGCTTGACGCCGCCGCGCGACGCATCGAAGGTGACCTTCGTGAGCATGGGTACTACCCGCCGCCCTGCTGACGAGGCGGGGGTGGATGGCGCCGCACCCCGCGCGAGGAGGCCGCTGCTCGGGCGGCTAAGCGTCGGCGCGAAGTTGATGCTGCTGGTGCTTCTGCCGGTCGGTGTCCTGCTCGGCTTCACGATCGCCGAGTCGGCGGACAACTGGCAAACCGCGTTGTCGCTCCGCGACTTTCAGAACGCGACCGAGCAGTCGTTCGCCGTCACCGATGTCGCCGCAGCGCTCGCCGAGGAGCGTACGGCGGCCGCACTTATGGTCCTGCGCCCAGACAACGCCAGCCTTCAGCGACTGCGCGCCGCGCAGGCGAGTGTCGACGCCACGCTGATAGAAGGAACCGGACGGGCTCGCGCGTGGGTCGGAACGGTCGATGTCGGCGGTCGCATCGATGCGGCGCGGCGGCAGCTGAACGCGGTGCGCGTCGAGCTGGCGAGTAACTCGCTCACCGCGCCTGAGAGCGCCGAGGCATACGGTTCGATCATTCGTGACCTGCTCCGGACAGTACGGCAGCTGGACGCGGCCGCACCCACGCAACCGTCGGCGCGGGCCTCCCAGGCCTACGTGGCGATCGTCGAGGCAATCGAGGCGGCCGCACGAGAGCAGGCCGATGTCGCGGCCCTGATCGCTTCACAGCCCGCGGACGGGCTCGCGGCCTCCAGCGCCACGCGGTGGAGCGGCCTCGAGGCCGCGCAACTCGACGTTTTCCGTGACAACGCCACCGGCCCACTTGCTGCCGATCTCGAGGCCGTGCAGTTCAGCCCGTCGGGCATTACGGTCACCGCCGTCCGCGATGCTCTCGCCAACCGAGCACCCGGCGTACTGCGGGAACCGTCGCTTACCGGATGGCTCGACGCGTCCAGCACGCGGATCGCGTCCCTGCGCGACCTGCAGGGCGGGGCCAGGAGGAATCTGGCCACGACCGCCTCCAATGACCTTGCCGCGGCGCGAACGGGCAGCCTGCGCGACGTCGGTATCTTGCTTGCGGTTCTTGTCATCGTGATGGGGCTTGCCCTGGCACTGCGCCGATCGATCACCAGCCCGTTGCGTGAGGTCTCCCGAGCCGCCCAACTCCTCTCCAGCGGAGACCTGACCGTCCACGTCGATTACCGCGGTCGCGACGAGATCGGCGATGTGGTAGCGGCGTTCCGAAACCTGCACGTCACGGTGGAGCGCCTGGCCAAAGAGATCCGGGAGATGACCGCAGCCGTGAGACACAACCGGCTAGAACATCGCGCAGACGTCGCCGCCTTAGAGGGGGCATGGTCGCAGCTGCTGGCCGGCCTCAATGACAACATGGCGGCGTTCGCCGAATTGGAGGGCCGGCGGCAGCGCGCAGAACGGGAGCTCAGCGACTTCTTCCAGCTGTCGCTCGACCTGCTCTGCATCGGCGATCTAGACGGCTACTTCACGCGCGTCAATCCCGCTTTCGAGCAGGCGCTTGGTTACACAAGCGCCGAGCTCACGTCGCGTCCCTTCGCTGAGTTTATTCACCCCGATGACCGAGAGCTCACGGCGGAGGCGTTCGCCTCACAGACGCGCGGTAACGAATTGATCGGGTTCGAGAACCGCTACATCTGCTCTGACGGCTCCGTGCGGTGGCTTCAGTGGACCGCCCGTGCGCTGCCCGAGGAGGGGTTCGCCTGCGCGGTCGCGCGCGACATCACCGAGCGGCGGCGCAACGAGGAGGAGCAGGCCGCGCTGCGCCGCGTTGCAACGCTCGTCGCGCAGGGTGCCTCGCCAGCCGAGACGTTCTCCGCGGTTGCCGCGGAGGTGGGGCAGCTCTTTGGCGGCGATGTGGCGGCCGTGTTCCGCTATGCGCCGGACCGGGAGGCGACTCTCGTCGGCGGCTGGAGCATCCCCGGCATCGCAATCCCGATCGGATCACGTTTCGACGTCACAGGCACGGGTGTCGGCGTGCGGGTGCTTGACACGCAACGTCCCGCTCGCATGGAGCGATTCGAGGGCCCGCCAGGCTCGATGGCGGCGTTCTTCTCGAGCTGCGGCACCCGACGCGGAGTCGGCGCGCCGATCACTGTGGAGGGCCAGCTGTGGGGCGTCTTGGTCATCGCCTCTACCGATCGGGATCGGTTGCCCGCCGGAAGTGAGCTTCGCACAGCGCAATTCACCGACCTGCTCGCGACAGCGGTTGCTAACGCGGAGGCTCGCGAGGCGCTGCGGCGAGTTGCCGACGAACAAGCGGCCTTGCGACGGGTGGCGACGCAGGTCGCCGCTGCGGCCCCGCCGAACGCCGTATTCGCTGGTGTCGCGGAAGAAGTCGGCCGCCTGCTTTCTGTCGACCGCGCATACGTGGCGCGATATGACGCCGACGGCGCAGTGACAGTCGTCGCCGCGTGGAGTGCGACCGGAGAGACGCTGCCTATTGGTCCCATCGGCCGGACTCGCGCGGGCAGCGTGAGCGCGCTGGTGCGTGAGACCGGTCGCCCTGCTCGAGCCGACCGCGATGGAACCGACGCGGCCTCAGCGGCTTTGGAGCTGGGTATCCACACCGCCGTCGGGGCTCCGATCACCGTCAAGAGCCGTCCATGGGGCCTCATCGTCGTCGCGTCCACAGCCGAGGAACCGCCGCCTTGGGAAACCGAGGCCCGGTTAAGCGACTTCACTGAGCTGGTCGCGATCGCGATCGCGAACGCCGACGCACAGGCGGAGTTGACGGCGTCGCGCGCCCGAATCGTTGCCGCAGGCGACCAAGCGCGCCTACGCTTCGAGCGGGACCTGCATGACGGCACTCAGCAACGGCTAGTTTCGCTGGTACTGGAGCTGCGCATGGCGCGGGCGGCGGTGCCTCCTGAGCTTACTGAGCTCAGCGCGCAGCTTGACCGCGGCGTCACGTCTGCGACCGACCTGCTGGACGAGCTGCGCGAGATCACGCGCGGCATTCATCCGGCCATTCTTACCAAGGGCGGCCTGGCCGCGGCGCTGCGTGCGCTCGCCGGCCGCTGCCCGAGTCCCGTCCGCCTCGACCTGCGCGTGCCGGGGCCGCTACCCCAGCATCTCGAGGCCAGCGCCTACTACGTCGTCGCCGAGGCGCTGGCTAATGTGGCCAAGCATTCGCGAGCGTCAATCGTCAGTGTCACGGTCGTAACCGACACCGCCAGCGGCGTCCTCCACGTCGCCGTAAGCGACGATGGCGTCGGCGGTGCCCGCTTCGACCGCGGCACCGGCCTGGTCGGACTCAAGGACCGAGCCGAGGCAATGGGCGGCGGCATGTTTCTCGACAGCCCCGTCGGGGCAGGTACCACCCTGCGCATAGAATTGCCGCTGAGCGCCACCCCTGTGGCGCGGGAAATACGGGGTGAGCAAGCTGATGCCCGTTAGCCGGTACGGCAGTGTAGCCGCTGTCCTGAGCCGCTGATGGGCGTCAGCGGGGACGAAATTTCCGGCATGGAACGCGATCCTTAAGAACATGGATTCGCGTGACCTGATGAGCACGGTGGCGGTGATGGATGACCAGCCGGCTCACGGCGTGCGCGTCCATGTCTCCGACGCTAGCCCGCGCGGCTTCTGGGGCCATGTGACAGCGGTTCACCGTGATGCTGTGACGGTGACTCGAGACAGCGGTGCGTGCGAACTGGTGATCTTGTCGCGGAGACGCGTAACCGTGGTGAATTGGTGACCGTGGCGCCGAACCCGGTGGCAGCCCGATAGGGAGAAGCGGTGAACCACTTGCCGATCGACCCCGACGCCGACAGCAGAAGACGTGCCGGGCTGCCCTGCCCCAACTGCAACCGGGGCCGCGACTGCTCACAATGCCGAAACAACGATTGCCAAACCCATTGGCAATACCTCCTCAAGAATGCAGGCACCCGCGTTTCACTGCAATGCCCAATATGCGCCCACTTGTGGACGGTTGATGCCATCGCCGACGAGGTCGATGGCCACGGGCGACAAGCGGCCGGGCCGTCGTCGCGACGATTTCGCTTGGGGGCCGGGCGGGCGAAGTCGCGGTAAGCCCCGATTACGTCTACGTCATGGTGGATGATTCGGTCAAGGTCATCAGCCGTTTGCACCACATCGTCGCGACCTCTCGCGCCGGTCCCCACCCGAAGAACATTGTCGTGAGCGCCGACGGGACGCGCGTCTATGTCACGGGCTACGACGGTTCCACGTCGATCATCAGCACTGCCGACAACACGGTGAAAACCTTTGTCCTGGACCGGAGTACCGCTGAAGTCGTCAGCCCGGACGGAAACTACATCTAGTTGTCCCATAGCGGGATCGTCGGCCATACCCGAGGCAACTGGATCTCGGTCATCAGCGCCGACGGTGCAGCGGTTGCTGTCGTGCCGGTCGAGGGGCACGCCACCGGCCTTGGCGCGAGTCCCGACGGTAGCTGGTTATACGTCTCGGCTCGGCGGAGCTCTTCGTATCTAGATTGGCGTGGCTCGATCTCGGTGATCGATACGGGCACCTACAGCGTCGTAGACAAGATTGCGGCGGAGTTGGCGCCGGACACCGTAACGGTGAGCTGGGACGGCGCTCGCCTGTATGCCACCCACTGAACAAGAATGCAATCTCGATCATTGAACTTGAAACACGCGCCATCACCCGACGGGGTGTTCCATGATGCTCCGATCGACCTCGCCGTAAGCCCGGACGAAGCATACGTATACATAACCAATCTGCACTCGCTAGCAGTTCTCGACATTGCGGCCAATGTTGTCAAGAGCACGTCCGTGGGTGTTTTGCCGCGCGCCACGCGCCTCAGTGCCGACGGAAAGTGGGCGTATGTACTCGATTTCGATCAGCAAACCATTTGGGCGCTTGACACCGCCGACAACTCAGTTGTCGGTACTCTTGACGTCGGTGGGCATCCGGAAGCGATGGCGCTCGGGCCGGTGGCGAATTCCTTTATGTCACAGACTATCTGGATGGCACTGCCTCCGTCATCCCAACGGCGCCGCTGAAGCCCAAGGCGGAGGGAAGGTAATGCACTTGGCGTTAAGGTTCTTCGCTGCGTCGACATGCTGACCACGATCTGGATGCCGGTCTCTTCTTTGCTGGTTGATACGCCCCCGGTACATCGCCATCGGCGACTGATCCACCTACACAAGGACTTTCCAAACTCCACCTACAAGCCAGTCGTCGGCCGCAATCATTTTGTGAATTATCAGCTAGTCAAGCGCGACGCTGGCCGCGCTTCCGTGCGTCCCTGTCTGACGTGGCATCTCGTCATCGGCGGACCACTCTGCCTTTTGAGTGGCCCCACGGGTAGTGACCGGTTACAGACGGTGATGTGACGGTAGCCTCTTCAGGCAAAACGGTTAGCGCGCTGCTGCCGCGGCTGCACGTGGAAAACGCGTCCGCCATGCGACCGGTAGACGCGTTACGGGCTTGGCTTCGCGACAACATCCCGAGTACGGCGCTACCAGTCAGCATGCGCCGGCTACGGAATCCTCCTCGACCAGCAGTACGGACGACCACCAAGGCGAAGCAGCGCGCCTGAGCCGCGTATGCCGAGGCTTGGGCTTGACATTTGACGCCCCTCGATTACGCCAGGCAGCTAGACGGAATTACGCCACGCTGATCTCATGGACCGGGCAGATCATCGCGGCTGACGGCAATCCCTCGGGCGGCGTTCAGTTCTGCCATCCATCGGCGGGCTACCGAGCTGCTGTTGGTTGAGCATGCGAGTAGCCGGATGTGTCGCCGTTGGCTTGGGTGAGCGGAAGCGTGACACGCAAATCGGTTCCGGCTCCCCGGGGGCTGTGCAGATCGATGTGGCCGCCGAGCGCCTCTACTCGATCCTTGATGCCGAGCAACCCGGTGCCGCCGGTGAATTCGGCACCTCCCCCGCCGTTGTCGGCGATCTTGAGGCGCAACGCGCCGTGGGCCCCATCTCGTTCGACGGTCACCGTGATCGCCGAGGCCCCGGAGTGCTTGGCCGCGTTGGTCAATGCTTCGGCGACGATGTAGTAGGCGCTGAACTCGATCTGATCGGGCAGCCGTTCGTCGACGCCCAGCTGGAGCTGAACAGGAATTGGCGAGCGGCCGGTCACCTCGTGCAACGCTGAGCCGAGGCCGTCCTCGGTCAGAATCGCCGGATGAATACCGCGCGACAGATCGCGCAGTTCCTCAAGTGCGCCGCGTACCTGCTCGATGGCACGGTCGAGACGCATCCCAAGCTCACCTGCGCCCGTCGACACCTCCGCCTGCGCGATACGAAGCTCCAGCGCCAGCGAGACCAGCCGCTGCTGGGCGCCGTCGTGCAGATCGCGTTCGATCTGGCGGCGGGTCTGATCGGCGGCGGCAACCACACGCGCGCGGGACGCCGCAAGCTCGGCATACAGCTGGGCGTTGTCGAGCGAGACCGCGAGCTGGCCAGCGATCAGCTTGACGGCGTCTAGGCGCTCGGCGGTGAAGGCTCCCCGCATCAACCGGTTCTCAAGCAGCAACAGCGCCCGCAGGATGCCTCGGCTGAGGATCGGGATAGCCAGCAGTGAGCAGCAGTCGGCATCGGCGAAGTAGGGGTCGCGAGCGAAGCGATCATCACGGGTGGCGTCGGGCACGACCAGTGGCTCACGCGTGCGTTCGAGGTAGCGCAGCACCGACATCGGAGCTGTGTCGCTCGTCGGCGCGCCACCTTCGTGGGCTGTCGCTGGGAGCAGCCAGTCCCGGTGCTCGTCATTCCAGACCAGCAGCGCTACATCGGTCGCGCCGGTCATGGCTCCGAGTACCTGCGCCACCCGGGCATGCAATCCGGCGATACTGGTTTCCGAGCTCAGCGCCTGTGATGTCGACAGGATGCCCAGCAGATCGATGGTTCCGGTGCTGACACTGCCGCTGCCAAGGGAATCATCGGGCGACCGGGTGTTGCGCTGCGCGGCCGCCGTGTCCTGGTGTGGCGGCAGGCTCGGGTAGGCCCAGTCCAGTTGGGCGACTTTGGCTGTCGCGCCCCAGGCGGCATACTGCTGCCGCGCCTGGGTCAGCAGCTGGTATCCGTGGTGGTCGAGGCCGTGGGCCAAATAGAAGCGGGCCGCGCGTTCGGTGATCAAGGCCCGGTGCCACGGGCGTGGGCGTTGGCCGGCGCCGTGTAGAGCCGCGTCGAAACCGCGGACACACCCTTGGAAGTCGCCGACCGCCCATGCCCGCTCGGCCTCCAGCAACCGCAACAGGTGCAAGAAATTCTGCGGCGCATCGGCGGCCCGGTCGGCCAGCCATTGCGTCACCTCGTCAAGTTCGCTCAGCAAAGTGTCTCGCGCGGCACCGTCCGTGGCGCGGATCTGTCCCGCCAAGGCCAGTCCTCTCAGCACGCGCGCCACTGCCCCGGGGTATTCAGTGGGCGAGGCCGACACCAAGGGCACGGCTTCTGCGGTGTGGCGCTCAAGAGAGGCCTGATCGCCGAAGATGGCGGCGGCCATCGCTTGAATGCTGTGTGCAAGAAGAAGGGTTGCTGGGGTGTCGCTGTACCCGGCGATGGATACCGGCGCGCCGGTTGTGGTGGGGCGTTCGCCGCGCAGCGCATCGATCACCCATTGGTAGGTCTCAAGTACCTCGACCATGTTGACGCTGCCGATGCGTCGCACAAAGGCCAGACCCGCGTCGAGCTCGGCGACGCAGGCGTCCAATGACGGCGCGCACTCGAGCAGAGCCCGCACAGTGGGGACAAACGTGTATGCCGCCTTGGCCGAGGTCGCCCCCGCCGATAAACCCTTCCCTGGCTTGCCGAGCTTCGTCGACGCTGTCTTCGAGCGGCTCGAACCACCACCCCAGCAGCGCTAAAAGGACACGTGGCGTTGACGATTCGGGTTCGTAGCCTCGGGCCTCACTCAGCGCCAACAGCCGTCGTAGCGCTCGATACGGCAGGGCGTAGTTGTTACCCAATGCGACAGCGGCCACCGGGATGCCGGTGGCCGCGCCGACCAGAGGACGGGCGGGGCCGTGCTCACGCCAGATCCGCAGCGCCTGCAGGCTCAGCCAGGCCATCAGTAGGGGCTCCTGCCCAAAGTAGGCCGCCGGTTGGATCGCATCGATCACCCGCGAGCCGGCCAGCATCGTGGGATCGGTGAGTTCGGGGCGAGCCAAGTCATCGTCGGGTCCGGTGGCATCAAGCCACCGCAACAGGTTCTCGAACCGCTGGTCCAGCTCGGCGAGCATCCCGTCCGTAGTGGGGACGGCGATGCCCAGTTGCGCAAGCACGTCCAGGCCGAGCGCGATCGCCTCCGGCAACCGTCTCGCATGGGTCAGGCTGCGCACCTGTACCGCCGCTGCCTTCGCCAGGTCGACCGGGTCGCGGCATACCGCCTCGATCGCGCGGTATTCCTCGTCCGCCTCGTCCAGGCGCCCCATGGCATACAGCGCGGCGTGGCGCGCCGTACGCAGCTCGAGGAGGGTGTCGGTCTCCGACGGGTCGACGCGGCTCAGCGCCGCGGCCAGCAGCGTGCCCATCAGGGCATAATCGCCGATCACGGAGGCCTGGTCGGCGGCGTGACGCAGCAGTCCGACGACGTGTGACCGTTCCGTCGGCTCGTCGACCGCGTCGATGACCGGCAGGTATTGCTCAGCCGCGACGGCAAACATCTCCGGAATCGCGGCGAGCCGTCGCGCGATCGTCAATTGCAGACCGCGTCGCTGCTCATCATTCAGGCTACGCAGAACCGCCTCGCGGATGCGGTCGTGGCCGAACTGCACCGCCTCGTGCACTCCCGGCTCGATGACCAGGACACCCTCATCAAGCGCGGGCGCCAGCCGCTGTTGCACCAGCCCAGGCGGCTCGGCGACAGCCGTCCGCAGCACATCCAGCTCGATGCGCCCGCCCAGGCAGGCCATCGCCTGCACCATCTCCCGAGTCGGCGCGGGCATAGCGCGCACGCGGGCCGCCAGCAGCTCGGCGATGTCGGAGCGGCTCAGGTGCGCCCGCAGAGCCGGTTCGTCCCAGCACCACCCGGCTGCCGTCACGGTCAGCGCACCCTGCCCGCGCAGCCCATTCAGCAACTCGACCACCTCGTACGGATTGCCCGACGTGTGCGGCGCAAGGATCCCGGCCAGGGCCGCCGCGGTGGCCGTATCGACGCGCAGCATGTCCGCGACCATGGCGACCACGCTCGAGGGCGGCAGGTTGTCCAGCCGTAGATGATGCACACCGGGCTGATCACGCCATCGCGGCACCATTGCCGCCAACAGCTGGGTGGCCGCCACATCGTCGTCGCGATACGCACCCACCAGCAGCAAACCATCGATCGGCTCCTCGCCGAGCACCACATCGACGACTCCGAGCGGTGTGCGCCCGGCCCACTGCAAGTCATCGAGGAACAAGACCACCGGCCGGGTGCGCGAGGCGACCGCCCCCAACACCTGCGCTGCACTTCGCTGCGCCCGTGCCTGGGCAGTCAGCGGATCGCCCGCATCCGGGGACACCTGTAGCAGCGACCCAAACTCCGGCAGCGCAGCGGCCAGCAAGCCTGCGTTCTGCCCGACCGCTGCCCGTATTCGGTCGCGAACATCGGCCAGCGTTTCTTCGGGCTCGGCCAACAGCAGCCGACACAGCGCCCGTGATGTCTGCGCGACGGCGTCAGACCCTAGGTCGCGCCGGTACTGATCGAACTTGCCGGCGATGAACCACCCACCGGCGTCGGCAACCAGCGGTCGTAGCTCGTCAACCAACACCGTCTTGCCCGCGCCCGGCGCCCCGCTGACCAACACGCCATGGCACCGGTCTTCGAGCATCTCCGCGAACGCCTTGCCCAACGCCGCCACCTCGTCGTCGCGCCCCACCAGTCGCGACGGCCGCAGCAACCGCACCGGGAAATCGTGGCCACCGACGGCCTGCACGCCAGGATGGTCTAACCGCTCCAAGTCATAGATCAGCCCTTCGGCGCTCTGGTAGCGGTTGTCGGGCTCCTTCTCCAACAGGTGCATGACGATCGCCGACAACGCTTTGGGTATCGACGGGTTCATCTGGTCCGGCGGCACCGGCACCCGCGCCAGATGGTCATGCGTGAGCTGCAACAGATCCCCGGTGCCGAATGGTGGCCCGCCGGTCGCCAGTTCATACAGCGTGGCACCCAGCGCGTACAGGTCTGCCCGCTGGTCCACCGACCGGCCGGTACGGCCAGTCTGCTCGGGCGCCAAATACGCGATGGTTCCGACGATTTCGGTGGAGTGAGTGAACTCTGGCCGGATCTGGGCAGCTGAGGTCGCCAATCCGAAGTCCACTAGGCACGGGGTCGCGTTGTCAGCGACGACAATGTTGGCTGGACCGATGTCACGGTGTATCACGCCGCGGCCATGCATCCCCGCCACTGCCCTCGCCAAGTTCAGGGCGAGCGCGATCACGTCCTCAACTGAGATCGGTTTCGATAAGGCGGCCAGGCTTGTACCGCCCGCATCGGCTAATAGGATGGACCCCATATACCGTGAATCGACCAACTGAGCGACGCCGCTCACACCGCGTAGCCGCTGCAGGATCGCGGCCTCTTGCTGCAGCCGGCGCTCGGCGTCCGCTCCCAGCGGCTCCTTGCGGATGAGCGTGCGGCCCGATAAGAAAAGTCGTGTGACGCGTGTGCGTTCGCTTGAGTGCACTATCTCGGCCCGAACGGGTGGACCCCGATCGGGCGAAACCGCGCCTTCGCCCACCGGCCACCTCCACTCACAACCGAGCCCACCTACTACCTAACACCCATTCGAGAGGACCGGCGACAATTCTGAAAGCACCACATAGGAGACGAAGCACGCCATGAGCACCGACAACGTTGCAGCCTCAACGGGCGAACCGGCACGACAACAACACCAACTTCGACATGCGACGCTGGGGACCGCTGGCGTCGCGTTCTTCGTTAACTCGGCGGCCGCACCGTTGACTGCGATGGCGGGCGGAGCGTCCGTGGCAATGCTCCTCGGCAACGGTCCCGGCATACCGGCCGCATAGGGTCGCTGCGATTTTTTCGGTGCCCCGCGTTTCAATCTGTGTCAGGATTCGCCGTTGGCCCGGTTGAGCGGAAGCACGACACGCAATGTGGTTCCTCCTCCTGGCGGGCTGTGCAAATCGATGCGACCGCCGAGGGCATCCACTCGGTCCTTCAGCCCCAAAAGGCCGGTGCCGCCGGAAAAATCGGCGCCGCCAACGCCATCGTCGGCGACCTCCAGCCGCACCGTGGCGTCAACCTGCTCCACTTCGGCGCTCACCGTAATCACCGACGCCCCAGAGTGCTTGGCGGCGTTGGTCAATGCCTCGGCGACGATGTAGTAGGCACTGATCTCGACCGGATCGGGCAGCCGTTCCTCGATGCGCTGGTCGAGCTGAACGGGAATCGGCGAGCGGCGGGTCAGCGCGCGCAACGCTCGGCCGAGGCCGTCCTCGGTCAGAATCGCAGGATGAATGCCGCGCGACAGATCACGCAGTTCCTTCAGTGCCCCGCGTGCCTGCTCGATGGCATCGCCGAGCCGCATCTGAAGCTCACCTTCTTCCGTCGACACGTCCGCCCGCGCCATGCCGAGCTCCAGCACCAGCGACACAAGTCGCTGTTGGGCGCCGTCATGCAAGTCTCGCTCGATCTGGCGGCGGGTCTGATCGCTGGCCGCGACGATCCGCGTGCGGGACGCCGTGAGTTCGGAATACAGCTGGGCGTTGTCGAGGGAGACCGCGAGCTGGCCGGCGATCAGATTGACGGCGTCTAGGCGCTCGGCGGTGAAAGCTCCGCGGATCAAGCGATTCTCCAGCAGCGACAGTGCGCGCAACCGTCCTCGGCTCAGGATCGGTAGCGCTACCAAGGAACAACGGTCGGCGTCGGCGAAGTACGGGTCGCCGGCGAAGCGCCCATCGCACGTGACGTCGGCGACGACGAGCGGTTCGGTTAAGCGCTGGGCATATCGGAGCACCGACATCGGCACGTCGTGGTGGCTGCCGGCGGATCCCAGGGTGCTGGTGGTTCCGCCTTGTGCGGGCCGCAACCAGACTTGGCGGTCTTCGTCCCACAACAGCAGCTGTACCGCGGTGGCGCCGGTCATCGCTGCGAGCACGTCGACGACCCGCGCGTGCAGCCCCTCGATGCTCGTTTCGGAGCTCAATGCCTGCGAGGCCGACAAGATCGCCAGCAGATCGATGGTTCCAGTGCTAAGCATCGAGCCGTGGCGAGGCAGATCGCCTGCCCGGTTGACGCCAGATTCGTCGGGCATACCGGTATCTTGTCGCAAAGTGGGATACGCCCAATCCAGTTGAGCGACCTTCGCCGTTGCTCCCCAGGCCAGATATTCCGTCCGGGCATGAGCGAGAAGTTCAAAACCGCTGTGCTGCAAGCCTTGCGCCAGGGCGAAGCGGGCGGCACGCTCGGTGATGAGAGCGCGATGCCACCGGCGTTGACGGCCCGCGACTTCCCCGCGTGCCGCGTCGAAGGCCAGCGTGGCCGCGCCGAATTCCCCGGTGCTCCAAGCCCGCTCGGCCTCCAACACCCTCAGCATGTGCCCGAAGTTTTCCGGTGCGTCAGCTGCCCGTGCGGCTAGCCACCGGATCACCTCATCCAGCTCAGACAGCAGCCCGGCACGCTCGGCTGCCTGAGCTGTTCGGGCATCAGCTGCGAGCGCCAGGCCCCGCAGCAAGCGGGCCAACGCGGTGGCGTAGTTGCCCGGGACGAGACCAAGCGATTGCATCGCCGCGAATGTGTGGCGTGTCAGGGCCGCCGGATCACCAACAATGGCGGCGGCGACCGCGCGGGGAAGATGTGTGCTGAACTGTGCCGTCGGGTTGTCGGCGTATCCGTCGATCGGCTCCGCAACAGCCGATGCGGCGGCGGAAGACTCCCCCCGCAACACGGTCGTCAACCACCGGCAGTCCTCGAACCACTGATCCAGCTGTTCGTTGCCGACACGCCGTGCGAATGCCAACCCCGCATCGACCTCGGCGGCGAAGTCGTCCAGCGTCGGCGCGCAGTCCAGTTGCACGGTCATGCTGTAGTGAATGGCGTAGCCAGCGGTTGCCAGCTCACCACATTTGGCCAGGGCTTCGTAAGCGAGCCTTGCGTGTTGTGCACTGACCTCTAGCGGCTCGAACCAGGGGCTGAAGCGGGCGAACACGAACCTAGCTTGTGACGTCTCGGGCTCGTAGCCCCGGGCTTCTCCCAGCGCGAGGATTCGGCGGGCCACCCGATATGCAGTCGCATAGTCGTCGCGCAGCGCGATGGTGCCGACAGTGGAATAGCTTGCGGGAAAGAGCACTCCACGCGCAATGCCGTAGTCGACCATGATCCGGACCGCTTCCAGGCTCAGCCAGGCCCGGCTGAATGCATCGCCCGCCCAGTGCGCTGGGGGAAAGGCCGCGTTGAGCAGACTCGTCACCGCCAGCAGGTTCGGGTCGGTGATGTCGGGCCGTGCCAAATCATCAGCGACATCAGTGTCGTCCAGCCACCGGTACAGATAGTCGAAATAGCGCGCGAGCAATTCCGGTAGCGCGCCAGAATCCGGGAGGCTGACGCCCAACTCGAGCAACGCACTCACGGCGAGCTCAACCGCCTCCGAAAGCAATTTGCGACCGGTCAGGCTGCGCACCTGCACGCACGTGGCGTCCACCCGCTGCAGCGCGTCGCCGCCAAGCCGATCGATGATGTGGTAATCCTCGTCTGCCTCATCGAGCCGCCCCAAGCTGTACAAGGTGGCGTGGCGGGCGGTGTGCAACTCGATCAGCGTGGCGGTATCGCCGGCGTCCGTGACCCGCAGCGCCCCAGTGAGCAGCGTGTGAACCTGGCCGTACCCTCCCACGAGCGAGGCTTGCTCGGCGGCGCGCCGCAGCAACGCCACCAGCCGAGACCGCTCCGCAGAGTCGGTGACCGCGTCGATCACGGGCAGGTACTGCTCGGCGGCCACGGCAAACAGTTCTGGAACGGCCGCCAGTCGCCGCGCGACCTTAAGTCGCAAGCTGCTGCGCCGCTGTGCATCAAGCTCAGCCAGGATGGCTTCGCGGATCCGGTCGTGACGGAACCGCACACCGTCGCGGACGCCGATCTCGGCCGCCAGAACACCCTCCGCGAGCGCGGGTGCCAGAACCTGCTGCACCACCTCGGCCGGCTCGCCGCTGGCGATCGCGAGCACGGGTAGGTCGGCTCTTCCGCCCAGACAGGCCATCACCTCCACCATTTCGCGGGAGGTCGGCGGGATGACCGCCAGTCGTGCCATCGGGCGGGCGGCCACTTCAGACTGGCCCAGCAGCGCGCGCACGGACGGTTCGCTCCACCGCCACCCGGTCGAGGTCGGTGCGAGTACGCCCTCTTGACGGAGCCTGTTGAGCAATTCGGCCGTCTCATACGGGTTGCCCCCCGTGTGGGGTTCGATGATCGCGGTCAAGCCGCTAGCGGCAGCCTCGTCGACACGCAGGATCTCGGCGACCAGTGCAACCAGGCTTGGGCTAGGCAAGTTCGTCAGCTGCAAATGGGTCAGGCCAGGCAGGCCGCGCCACCGCGCCAACGACAACGCCAGCGGCTCCGCGGGGTGCACGCCGCTGCGATGTGCAGCCACCAGCATCAGGCCCTCCATAGGCTCCCGCAGCACCAAGTCGATGATGCCGGCCGAGGTGGGGCCTGCCCACTGCAGATCGTCGACGAACAACATCACCGGTCGTTTCCGCGACGCAACCGCCCGCAACACATCCGCGGCGCTGTGCTGCACCCGCACCCGCGCCGTCAGCGGATCACCGGTCTCGGGCGGCACGTCCAGCAGAATCGCGAACTCCGGCAGCACCGCGGACGCCGTACCCGCGTTCGGACCGAGTGCGGCAAGCATCCGGTCACGCAATTGCGCCAGCTCATCATCGGGTTCGGACAACAACAGCCGCCCTAAGGCGCGAAACGCCTGAAATATGCCGTCAAATTCGAGATCTCGCCGATATTGGTCGAACTTGCCTGCCACGAACCAGCCGTCGTTGCCCGTCACCACCGGACGTAACTGGTCGATCAACGCCGTCTTGCCGACTCCCGGCGGCCCGCTGACGAGGACACCGCGGCGCCCGCCCCGCAGCGCGTCGTAGAACGCTTCCTGAAGTGACGCCATCTCGTCATCGCGGCCGATGAGCCGTGACGGCGGAACGAGTCTCAACGGAAAATCGCGCGCGCCGAGCCGTGGCGCGGGCGTCGTCGACACGCCGAGTTCGCGCAACTGCGCGAGGTCGTGGATCAGCCCGTTGGCAGATTGGTAGCGGTCGTCGGGCTCCTTCTCCAGGAGATGCATGATGATCTGCGACAGCGCTTTGCCCACCGCCGGATTGACGTCACTTGGCGGTTCCGGCACTCGGGCCAAATGATCGTGGATGAGGCGCATTGCGTCGCCCGAGCCGAATGGCGGCTCACCCGTGGCCAGCTCGTACAACGTCGCGCCCAGGGCGTACAGATCCGAGCGATGATCCACTGGCCGCCCGGTGCGCCCAGTTTGCTCGGGCGCCGAATACGACAGCGTGCCCAGGATTTGGGTGTGATGGGAGAACTCCGGACGAATCTCGGCCAGCGACGTCGCCGATGCGAAATCCACCAGGCACGGCGCACCGCGAGAGGACAACACGATGTTTGCGGGGCAGATGTCGCGGTGCATGACGCCGCGGTCATGCATTTCGGCCACCGCTCTGGCCAGCTGCTCCGCCAGGCCGATCAGATCCTCAACCGCGAGGGGCTTAACGACGTGCGCCAAGCTGTCGCGGCCGCCATCGGCGAGCGTGATAGACCCTGGATAGCGCGGTTCATCCAGCAGTTGGGCCACGCCTATAGCTCCGCGCAACCGCTCGAGGAAGCCCAGCTCGTGTTCGAGCCGACGCTGACCGTCCGGTCCCAACGGCTCTTTGCGAATGGCTACCTGGCCGGAGAGGAATACCCGTGTTACGCGCGTGCGAGCGTTCTCGTGCAGCACATCGACCCGCACCGGTTCAACCCGACCAGGCGATGCCGCGCCTTCGGCCATGGGCCACCTCCACGTACGGCCAACCCATTTACCTGACACCCATCGGGGGTTGCCGCTCAGTTGTTTTGAAATGCCCGCGGGCCAGGAAACGATGGCCCGTGGCGGCGTCTTCCGCCTGTGCCGTCTGGACCGCTAGTACTTGTCGGTTGGAGCGGATTCTCCCTGGCCTACCAATCGGGCCTCAGCCGACTGACTCTCTGAAATCCACTCCTTCCTGCAGCTTCTGTGCCCAATCAGCCATGTCAATGACGGGATAGACACTGAACATCTTGAGGGGGGCGAACTTGGCACTGGCGTCGAGAATGTCGGTCGGGTCGTCGGTTTCCACCACGGCGAACGCGCCTTCTCCGTCGAGTCTGCCGACGAATTGAAGAAACGTCACCCCTGCGGGGGGCTGCCACTTGGAGAACAGTTCCAAAGCGCGCTTGGCGCCCTCTTCGTTTTCCTTGGACGAGCCGGTGAGCCGGTTCGTCCAACTTAGGACGTACTTCATTGGTTCTCCTCGCAGTCGAGCACACGTGGTTGCGCGCGGTCGCCGGAGCAGCGATAGCTGCTTCCCGTACAGTCTCACCCCACGCGGCTCCGCCGAATGGTCAAACGGCAAAGCTGAGGCCAGCGGGCGTGCCGCAGCCGCAGCCTCGCGAGGGCGCCCATGCAGAATCCGACCGCCACCTGTTGTATCGGGCAGTGCTGGGACTGCCGGGGCAGCGCATTCCGACGCAGAGCGCGCGCCGAATGGACAGTGTCGCCGACATCGATTCTTCCGCGTCGCTGCTTCGCACGCCGATGGTCGAGTCGCCGACAGCGGCTCAAAAACGTTGTAGCGGAGGTGTTTAAGTCACAGGAAAGCGCGCATCGTCGCCCACTAACGGCCCGGCCCGCTGTCGGCCACCCGCATGCAGATCAGTCGACAGCCATTCAGGGATAGCAGCCAGCCGGGGGGCGAGTTGGGCGTCTGCCGGGAAGACTCCGTGTGACTTCGGGGCGATCCTTGGGATCAAGTGAAATAGATCGCTTTCAAGGAGTGCGGCGATGTGGGAAATCATTACCTCGCAAGGACATAGATCCCGCGACATTCAGCACGAGGCCGATGCGCTGCGCGCCGTCCATTCGCTCGGTCTAACGACATTAATTGCCCCGTACCGATACTTGGTTGCCGATCATCGGGGCCAGCGATTCGTCGCAGAGATTCATCGTCAACCGACAGTAGCGCCGGTCCGCCCCACCCTGCCGGTCTACCGCTGAGAGTGTCGGCTGTGCTCGCGGAAGTGAGGGAGGCCACGGATGAGGCAGACGACCGCTCGACGGGCGCCGACACCTGATTTGGTGCGAACGGCGCCTGCGGGTGCGAAAGCGGCTAACGATCCGTCGCGGGCGATTGCCAGGGCTCGCCGCCGCCGCGCGCCCCGCGGGGCCGGCGCCCAACTGCGCGACACGATCATCAACGCAGCAACCGAGTTGTTGATCGAGACCGGTAACGCGAAATCAGTTTCGATTCGCTCGGTCGCTGAGATGGCGGGGGTGACCTCGCCGTCGATCTACCTGCATTTCGCGGATAAGGACGCCCTTCTCGATGCGGTCTGCGCGGAGTATTTCCAAAAGCTCGACGGACAGATGCAGTCCGCGGTCGACGTGTGCAGCACCACAGTGGAGGTGCTGTACGCCCTCGGTATCGCCTATGTCCGCTTCGCTCTGAAAACACCAGTGCTGTACAGGATCGCGACAATGGGGAGCCGCGCTCGCCCAGTGACGTCGACATCGTCTTAGCCAGTTCCGCGTTCGTGCACTTGCGCGCAGTAGTTCAAAGGATGATCGATGACGGCATCTATCCGCCGCGGGACGCAAACAGCATGGCGTTTGATTTGTGGACGGTCGTCCACGGTGCCGCGGCGTTGTTCATCGCCACACCGTACTGGTTGCAAGACGATGTCGAGGAAGTGACCGACAAAGTTCTTCGCGCCATGTGTTGTGGTCAAATCGCCGCAGGCATAGTCGGATACGACATATCCGCCAACGAGGCGATCAATCATCTTATGAAGTTAAAGGGTCCGGGCTGACTCGGCAGGAGCGAATGCCCTGAGTCGCAGGCTGATCGCATCACATGACGACACGCGGCTTGTGAGCCTTACGATTCGATGAAAAGAACGCGCGCTAACCTGTCCGCAGGTGTTGCTGTCGCCGACGCAGACGACATGACCGGGATCCGGCGCACCGTCACCTCCCCTTGGTGAGTGAGTACTCACTCACGAGGAGTGTGTGCAGGCCGAACGGTTGTCAACCGCGGAGGGAGGGGCGCTGAGTACCCAAGAACGCATGCTCGATGCGGACGACGCGCAACCCGTTGGCGAAGCCCCCCACAGGTGGGGGAGTGCTGGGCGAAGTCGGTGAGGGATGGATGCCTACGCCCAGCTGGCGAACATGAGCAAAGCGATTGGGTGCTGCGACGCAGGCGAAGCTGTGGTATCACAATGGTATCATCGAGGCTATGGGAATGACTCTGCGCACCACTGAGCAACAGACAGAAGCGTTGCGCCTGCAGGCCGCTGCCGAGGGACGGTCGATGCAGGCTGTCGCGCTCTCGGCCATAGACGAATACATCGCCCGGCGAGCGCACAAGGGCAAGGTTGCCGAGGCGCTGAAGCGCGTGGTGCGCGAGGAGGCTGGGGTTCTGGAGCGCCTAAAGGATGCATGACCGAGTACCTGGATCTGGATGACGTACTGGAAATCGCCCGCCAGGCCGTCGAAGCGGACGTCGCAGTCGGGGACTACGCTTACTTGAATCGGCCCTGGCGCGGCCCCGGGCCTCAGTGTTCGGCCAGGATGCCTACCCAGATCTGCATCTCAAAGCCGCCGCGCTGTTGCACTCCCTTGCACGGAACCACGCACTCGTCGATGGAAACAAACGACTTGCATGGACAGCCTGCCGGACTTTCCTAGCCATCAACGGTCAATGGATTAGCGCACCAGAGGATGACCGCTTCGATTTCGTGATCCGGGTCGCCACTGGCCGAGAGGCTGATCTCGACAAGATTGCCGACCAACTACGCGCCTGGAGCTACCAGGAGGTCTGAGTCGCTGGATCGGAGCGAGGCCGAGGTGAGACGAAAAGCCATGTTCCCCACGGGCCATCCAGTTAGACGAACGGGTCCGCCCAACCCCTTTCGTCACAGTCACGAATGGCAGCCATGCAACGGCACTACAGGCTGAATACTACTGCAGCAGCTGGCAGGAGGAGAAGGTACGACGGAAATCTGTTGCTGTACGACAGCATTAGGGAATATACGGTAGGTCTTCGTGGATAAGAGACTATCCATCAAGCGATGCGCATCTGCTTGGGCAGATAGCGTGACCGCGAATCGTCCAGGGTCGCCCCCCGTGCGATCATTTCCGAGCTGATCGGCGATAAGCGTGACGCTGTAACCCGTTGGCGCACAGGATGATGAGGAACCGCGGCAGTACCATGACTTAGTTACGGGTTATCAGCGGAATGCATTGAGCGCACTACCTTTAGCCACCGGTCGGGGCCAATCCTCTTGGGGCAGCGTTGGGCTCGGTGGGCGTAGCCGGTCAAGCATCGCTCGAAGCGGAGGCCATTTCGATCGGCCGCGTCGGGTGACGGCGTAAGCGGTGAGGATGACGCTGGGTTCCGACAGCCTCAGGATTGCGACCCCATCACGTATTGGGCGATTGACCGGCAATAGGCCCACCCCGTGCCCATCGAGGATCAAGTCTTCGACGAGGTCCAGACTGTCGATCTGATGGGCGATACGAGGCGTGAACCCAGCCAACGCCGCCAGCGTGCGTACCGCGTCCTCGTCAGCTGTGTTGCGCGAGTTGACAATCCATATTGAGTCGGCGAACGCATGGAGATCGGCGATACCGTTCGTAGCGTTGTCGGCCTGAACGCCCAAACCCCACGGAGTGGACCACAGCGGAAGCATTTCGAGTACGGGGTCGGGGGAGGCGGGTGCAAGGTTGTAGTCGTACGTTATCGCCAGATCGAGATCATCGTCGACCAGCAGGTCGAATGCCTCCAGAGGCTCGTACTCGCCGATCGCTACCTCGATGCGCGGATGGGTCACCGCCAACTCGCGAACGATCGGCAACAACGAGACCCGAATCCCGGTTGCAAAGCCGCCGACACGTACGGTGCCGGCAGGTTCGGCATCAGGATCCAAGTCGAGTCGTGCAGCATCAACAGCGGCCAAGATGGTGACAGCGTGATCGGCCAGCCTTCTTCCGGCCGGCGTGAGACGCACCTGTCGGCCATCCGGCTCGATCAATTGCTCGCCGGCTTCTTTGGCCAGCGCCGCGATCTGCTGAGACACCGTCGATGTCGTCAACGACAAGGCCTCGGCCACTTTCCGCATCGAACCCAGCCGAGATAAGGCCAGCAGCAGCGTCAACCGCCGGGTGTCCACTAGACGATCGTCTCGCTCATGGCGAATTCGCCATTTTTCGCCATTTGGCGTGAGATTTCGCCACAAACTTTGAGACCCGACAGCAACAACTCCAGGCGGCGGGTGTCCACCCAAAGATTGTTCATGATCCCTGAACGGTATGTCCAGGAAAATCACGTGGACGTGAACGGTTGCGGTGCCGTTCAATACAGGGGTGACCACGAACCAAGCCCGCACCGGCGCCCTCATGGCGATGGCTTCGATGCTGTGCGTGCAGGTCGGCCTCGCGATCGCCGTGACGCTGATCGACCGCATCGGCGTCGAGGGCGCGGCCTGGCTGCGACTGGCGTGGGCCGGCGTGCTGATGCTCGTCATCGTCCGGCCTCGCGTCGCGGCATTCACCTGGGCCACCTTCCGGGTTTGCGTCGTGCTGGGCGTGGTGACGGCGGCTGTCACGATGCTGTTCATGGCCGCGCTCGACCGCATCCCGTTGGGCACTGCGAGCGCGCTGGAATTCCTCGGTCCGCTCGGCGTCGCGGTGGCGCACGGCAAGGGCGCCCACCGCGTGGCGTGGCCAGGGCTCGCGGCCGTCGGGGTCGTGTTGCTGACCCAGCCGTGGGACGGCGCCGTCGATCCGATCGGCGTGCTGTATGCACTCGGCGCGGCGGTGTGCTGGGCTGGCTACATTCTGCTCACCCAGCGTGCCGGTGACGAGGTCTCGGGCATCAACGCTTTGGCGGTCTCGATGCCCGTCGCAGGCCTGGTGGCCACCGCGGTGGTCGGTCCTTCGGTGTTGCCGCGAATGACTCCCGAAATCCTGCTCATCGGAATCGGGTTGGCGATCCTGTTGCCCGTCGTGCCGTTCGCTCTGGAACTTCTCGCGCTGCGCAGGTTGACCACCGCCGCGTTCGGCACGTTGATGAGCCTCGAGCCGGCGTTCGCGATGATCGTCGGTCTCGTGGTGCTGCACCAGGTCCCCGGCCCAGCGGGCGTCGTCGGCATCTGCTTCGTTGTGGCCGCCGGCATCGGCGCCGCCCGAACGGGTGCCCGCCCGTCGCCGGTACCCGCCGAAGTCGGTTCATAACAAGGAGATCCATGGAACGCGCGATATTCACGTCACCGGTTGTGCCGATGGTGAACAGGTTGGCTGTCGCTCTGCTCGACACGCCGGTGCTGGGCCGAATTGTCGGCCGCGGCCTGGTGAAGATCCGCTATGTCGGTCGGCGGTCGGGCAAGACGGTGAAATTGCCGGTCGGCTACCGGCGATCCGGAGACGACATCATCATCGGCGTCGCCGCACCCGGCGCCAAGACTTGGTGGCGCAACTTCCTCGGCGACGGGGGTCCCATAGAGCTGCTCGGACTCGACGGCCGAGATCGCATTGCGCACGCCATCGCCAACCGCGACGGCCAGGGCCGCGTCTTGGTGACCGTGGCGCTGAGTTAGGCCTCGAACCGCTTGCGCCGGTAAAGCGTTCCCACGGCCAGCAGCAGCAGGCTGATTACCAGGATCGCGGTCGCCAGCACGTTGATCTGTGGCGGCACCGCGGCCTTCACCGCCGCGTTGACATACAGCGGATAGGTCACCGTCGACCCGCTGACGAAGTACGTGATGATGAAGTCGTCGAGCGACAGCGCGAACGACAGCATGGCCGCTGCGATAACACCCGGAATGATCAGCGGCAGTGTCACTTTGAAGAATGTTCGGGCCGGGCCGGCGCCGAGGTCCATGGAGGCGTCCTCCAGCGTCCAGTCGAACCCTCGCATGCGGGCCCGCACGGTCATGGCAATAAAGCTGATCTCGAATGCCACGTGGGCGATCACGATGGTTGTGTAGCCCGTTGCCCACCCCAGATCGAGGAACAGGGTGAGCAGCGCGGCGCCGATGACCACTTCGGGTGACGTCAGCGGCAGCACCAGGAACGTGTCGACGGCTGTCCTACCGCGAAAACGTTGGCGCACAAGGGCGATAGCGAGCAGCGTCCCAAGCACTACGGCGATCGCGGTGGAAACGGCGGCGATGTTGATACTCAGCTTCAACGCGTCGGTCAGTGCCGGGTATTTGAACGGATGCGCCCAGTTGTTCAGGGTGAAGCCCTGCCACGAATAGTTGAACTTGCCCTGGGGATGGTTGAACGAGAACAACACGATCACGAAGATCGGCAGGAACAGATAGAGCAATACCAACCCTGCAACGATGCGTAGGATCAGATCGCCCCATTTCGGGCTGCCCTTGATCGTTGTCGGCTCCGTGGTGCCGACCTCGGCGATGGCTTGAGTCGTCATACCAGATCCTCCGTGCCGAGAGCCCGCGTGTAGAGCAGCACGCCGACGAGGATGATCGCCATCAGGACCATGCTCAGCGCCGCCGCTGCGGGATAGTCCTTGACCACGAGGAACTGTTTCTGAATGACGTTGCCAATCATGGTCGTTTGAGTGCTACCCAGATAGTCGGCGTTGATGAAGTCGCCCGATGCGGGGATGAAGACCAACAGGCTGCCTGCCAACACACCCGGCATCGACAACGGAAGGATCACCTTGGTGAAACTGCGCCTGTTCGTCGAGTAGAGGTCTTTTGACGCCTCGATGAGCCGGGGGTCGATCTTCTCCAGGCTGACATACAGCGGCAGGATCATGAAGATGATCCAGTTGTAGGTCAGGCCGCCGATGACCGCCCAACTCGTCGACAGCAATCTGCCCTCGCTCGGCAGCAAGCCGACCGAGCCGAGCGCGCCGACCACCCAACCGTCGTCGGCCAGAATGGTTTTCCACGCGATGGTGCGGATCAGGAAGGTCACGAAGAACGGCAGGATCACCAATCCAAGGATCAGGTTCTTGTACCGGGCCGCCTTGAACGCGATGACGTATGCCAGTGGAAATGCAAGGAATAGGCACAGCATAGTGGCCGCCAACGCATACGTAAACGTCCGAATGATCTGATCCTGGTAGTGGCTGAACGCGTCAAGATAGTTGCCGAAGTCCCAATTGAAGGTCAAGGTCGGCAAATACACCGAACCGCCCATTGACGACAGCGACGTTCGGGCCAGCGAGAAGAACGGCACCACGAAGAAGATCCCGAGGTACACGAGCGCGGGCAGGATCATCAAGTACGGAGCAATCTTGCTCCGCTGCCTGCTACTGCTGGCTACACCGGCCATCGGATCAAGCGCCGGTGACGGCGGCGTAGAGCCCGTTGAACTCTTGCGTCTGCTCGTCGGTGAGATCGGCCCACGACTTCAGCTTGTCGATGCTCGCCTGCGGCGGGTTGATCAACGGATTGGCGGCCAGCTTCGGATCAATCTTGTTGAGCTCGTCCGCCATGTCCGAGAGCACGGGAACGTACTGGGTGAACGCGACGAGCTTGGCATAGTTCGGCCGGTCGTAGACGTAGTTGATCCACGCCTCGGCGGCCTTCTGATTCTGTGTGGTGTACGGGATCACCTGTGTGTCGATGAACCAGTCGCCACCGGATTCGGGGATCACGAACTGCAAGTCTGGATTATCAGCCTGCAGCTGCACGACGTCGCCCGAATAGGCCTGGGCGACAGCGATATTGCCCGAAGCCAGATCGTCGGCATAGTCGTTTCCGGTGAAGCGCCGGATCTGGCCCTTGTCCTTCTGCTCCTTGACCAGATCGACAGCCTTCTGAACGGCCTCCGTCGTCGGCTTCTCGACGGAGCTGCCCTGCGACTGCATGATCATCCCGAGCCCGTCCTGCGTATCCGAGAGCAGACTCACCCGGCCCTTGAACGCCGGATCCCACAGGTCGTCGATGGTCTTGATGTCCCGCTTCGTCGCGGCCTTGTTGTACGCCAGGCCGACCATGCCGGTCATGTACGGCGCGAGGAACTTACGTCCGGGATCGACTTGTGAGTCCAACAGGTCCTTGCGCAGATTCTTCCTGTTGGGCACGCCTGCTTCACTGATCTCGTTGAGCCAGCCGAGTCGGTGGATGCGCGCCGCCATGAATTGCGTGGGTACCGCCAGGTCCGCGCCGATGTCCTGCTTGCGCGACAGCGGCTCTTTCACCTTGGCGAACCACTGCTCGTTGTCGTTGAAGTCTTCCTTGTAGTCCACGGTGAGGCCCGACGACTTCTGGAACGCGGCGACGAAGCCGTCTGCCATGTAGAGCGGCCAGTTCGAGATCCGCAACGTTCCAGTGGCGGGTCCCGCTTGGGTCGACGTCGTGCCGGTGGCGGACTTGTTGTCCGAGCTGCACGCGGCGAGGAAGGAGCCGCCCAGAGCCACCGCCGCGGCGGCCGCGGCGCCGCCGCCGATGAAGCGCCGGCGCGAGGTCCGGTTGGCGGCAAGGAGGGCAGCCAATTGGAGATCGATGGCGTCCGAGTTCTTGGAGGGCATGGCAACTGTGCCTTTCGTGGATTTCCGAAGGGAGAAAACGGATTACGGCCAACGCTTACGAATCGTCGAGCATCTCCTCGAGATCCTCCGTGGTGGGAATGTCGGCGGCGGGAAGCACCAGCGATGCCTCGGGGGCCCAGCCGACGTGGACTTCGTCGCCGGGGCGCAGCATCGGCAGGTCCTGCTCGGGGCCCACATGCGCGAGGATCGTCGAGTCATCCGGGGCGGCCAGAGAGAGCCGCACCACCGGTCCCTGGAAGGTCAGGTCGCGGACGGTCGCGCGCACCGTCGCGACATCACCTGTCGGCGCGTCCATCGAGACCCGCACGCGTTCCGGGCGCACCATCAGCGTCGCCTGGCCGCCCGGCTCGATCGTGGTGTCGCCAGGACGGGACGTCAACGTCGTTCCGAGCACCTCGACCTCGACGAAGCCACGGTTGGTGCGGCCGGTCTGGCGCCCGGCCCACAGATTTGCCTGGCCGATGAAGCTCGCCACGAACACCGTCGACGGGCGGTCATAAATCTCGGTGGGGGTGCCGATCTGATCGACGTTGCCGGCGTTCATGACGGCGATCCGATCACTCATCGTCAGCGCTTCCTCCTGGTCGTGGGTCACGTAGACGAACGTGATCCCGACCTCGCGCTGGATGCGCTTGAGCTCGAACTGCATGACCTGGCGCAGCTTGAGGTCCAGTGCGCCGAGCGGTTCGTCGAGCAGCAGCGCGCTCGGATAGTTCACCAGCGCCCGGGCGAGCGCCACACGCTGCTGCTGGCCGCCGGAGAGCTGGGCGGGCTTGCGCTCGGCGAAGTCGGTCAGCCGCACGATCTCCAGCAGTTCGTCGACCCGCTTGCGGACCTCGGCCTTGTCCTTCTTCTGGCTGCGGGGGCCGTACGCAACGTTGTCCCATACCGTCATGTGCGGGAAAAGGGCGTAGTGCTGAAACACCGTGTTGACGTTGCGCTTGTACGGTGGCATGCGGGACACGTCGGCGCCTTCGAGCCGGATCGCACCCTCGGTGGGAGTCTCGAACCCGGCGATCATCCTCAGCGTCGTCGTCTTTCCGCAGCCGGACGGGCCAAGCATCGAGAAGAACTCGCCTGATGCGATGGAGAAGTCGGCTTCCGATACGGCGACATAGTCGCCAAAGCGCTTGGTGACATCGTCGATCTCGATGACCGGGCCGCCCTTGGCGCGTGTGGCCCCGTCGGATCCCGTCGCTTGCTTGGCGGAAGTGGTGTGTGTGCGGGTCAGGGCAGATCCTCCTCGGGGACAGCATCGCAGCTGTGGATAAACCATCGCGGATCGGACGGCCCTTCGCAAGCGATTCCGCAACCAATTTACATTTCTACAATGGAATCCCTCGTCGCTTGCCGGGAAGACGGAGAGAATCCGCTGAAACGGGCGTGATCAGCTACCGCCTGGCCACCGCTGTCGGCCGGGTGTGAAGGGAGCGCGCGCCTACTCAGTTTCGCAGGCGGGTCGGCAGTCGTCGGTGGAAACGGCGAGGTCGTTTACCCGGCCCGCGTCGCCGGGTAGTGCACACACATGGCAACGGTTGACGTGGCGATGTCGTCGGATCTGAGTCCGGAGCAGGCGTGGGCGCTCGCCTCGGATCTGCGTCGCTTCGACGAATGGCTGACCATCTTCGGGGGCTGGCGCAGTGACGTTCCGGCGCAGATCGAGGTGGGTACCTGCGTGTCGTCGTGCATCAAGGTGAAGGGCTTTCGCAACGTCGTGCACTGGCGGGTCACCCGCTATGACGAGCCCAAGTTGATCGAGCTTGTCGGACGGGGCCGCCCCGGAATCCGCATCGCGCTGACCTTGTGCGTGAGGGACGTCAAACCGGGATGCACCTTCCAGGTCGTCGCCGATCTGTCCGGCGGGCTGCTCAGCACACCGGTGGGCCGGCTGGTCGCGAAGGTGATCGAGTCCGATGTGCGCAGGTCGGTCTCCCAACTGGCCACGCTTTAACCCCATTCGTGGTTCATGGCACGAGATTCGTAGCGCGCCTCGACGGATTCGATGGCTCCCGCGCGCGGGCGCGATAGGGTGATCAGCACCATCGCCAGCGCCGCGGTGGCGGCGCCGCCCACGAAGATCGCGACGAAGCTGCTCTCCATGGGCACACCGGCGGTGGTGCGGGCCAGCAGGACCGCGACCAGAGCGGCGGCCGTCGAGCTTCCGATCGTGCGAGCGATGGCGTTCATGCTCGTCGCCACTCCTGTTTCACCTGCGTCGACCTCACTGACCACGAGCGCGGGCAGCGCACCATACCCAAGCGCGATGTAGGCGTTGGCCAGAATGCTCGCCGCGATGATCTGCCACGGCGCATTGTGAGCCAGCGCGATGAACAGGAAGCCCAATATGCCTGCAACCGCCGCGATCATCAGGACCGGTCTGGCGCCGAATCGGTCGATGAAGCGGCCGCTGACCAAGGCCACCAGGAAGCCGGTGATCGCTCCCGGCAACAGGTAGACGACGCTGGCTTCCAGCACGGTCGCCCCGAAGCCGTATCCCGCTGCGTTGTGGGGGATTTGGACGAATTGCGTCAAGCCCAGAAACGCGAAGTACAGCCCCATGCCGACGAACACGGTGGCGAGGTTGGTGAGCATGATCGGACGTCGGGTCATCATCTGAGTGGAAACCAGGGGCTGCTTCGCGCGTCGCTCCCAGAACCACCACGCGCCGAGGACGGTGAGGCCGCAGGCCGCGCAGCCCAGGGTCGCCGGGGACGTCCAGCCCCACGCGTTGCCCTGCGTGATCGACAGCAGCACGGTCGACAGACCGGCTGCCAGGCCGACGGCCCCGAGCCAGTCGATGGTCCCCGTCGAGCTGCGGGGCCGCGCGGGCACGATGAGCACGACGATCGCGATGACAACGAGCGTGAAGCCCGTCGTCAGCCAGAAGACGCGGTGATACCCGGCGTCACCGCTCATCAGCAGGCCGACCACCACGAGTCCCGTGCCGCCGCCGAAGCCCAACGTTCCCGAGAGCACCGACATCGCCGACACCATCCGATCGGGGTGCAACTCCTCCCGCAGGATCGCGACGCCGACCGGGTACAACGCGAACGAAGCGGCCTGCAACACACGGGCGACGATCAGCAGGGCCAGCGACGAGGTGGTGGCGGCTAGCACCGAGCCGAGCAGCACGACCACCAGCACGATCAGCAATACGCGCTTCTTGCTGTGCAGGTCGGCCAGCCGGCCGATCAGCGGCGTGGTGGCCGCCGCGGCGAGAAGATTCGCGGTGACCGCCCAGCTGGCCGCGACCGTCGACGCGTTCAGCTGATGGGCGATGATGCCGAGCACCGGAACGACGGCGGTCTGCAGCACGGCGACGGTCAGGACCACCACGGACAGGCCGGCGACAAGCAACCGGGGCCGCCGGACGGCGTTACCGCTGAGGCCAGACCGCGTCGCATCGGTCTCGACCACGGCCCGCTCCGATCGTTAGCCCATCTTCGGTTCCGTCGATTATGTCGTGCGGCTCAGAAGCGCCGGCGACCGGTGTGAACACCTCGACTCCAAGCGCCCATGATCGAATGGACCCATGTCACAACGGACATCTTCGAGCGCGCTGACCGAATCGACCTTCGCCGGTCACCGACCCGCACGTGCCGGGGATTTGTCCGTCGAGACGCACGGCATCGCACCGATCGCCGAAGATCAGCGGTACGGTTCGCCCGCCCGGCTGTTCACGGTGTGGTTCGCGCCACAGGTGAACATGACCGTGGTTTTCACCGGCGCGCTGGCGATCGTGCTCGGCCTGGGCTTCTGGCTGGGACTGCTGGCGATGGTGATCGGCACGGTGTTGGGCTCGCTGGTGGTCGGGTACCTGTCGACATGGGGCCCGCGGACGGGTGCTGGCCAGTTGCCGAACTCGCGGATGGCGTTCGGTAGCGGGGTGGTGCTGCCCGCCGCGCTGCAGTGGCTGTCGTCGATCGCGTGGGACGGCTTGGTCGGGCTGTTCGGCGGGGAAGCGCTGGCCGTGCTTTTGGGTATCCCGTTCTGGGTGGCTGTGTTGATCGTGCTCGGCGTGCAGGGTGCGGTCGGCTTCTTCGGCTACGAGTTGATCCACCGGCTGCAGGCGGTCCTGAGCGTCGTGCTGCTCGTGACTTTCGTGGCGTTCGCGGTGAAACTTGTTGGGGGACATCAGATCGTGACACCGGCGAGTGTCGGCGGTGCCGATCTCGTCGGCGCGTTCGTGCTCGAGGTGACCATCGCGTTCAGCCTGTCGGTGTCGTGGGCGAGTTACGCCGCTGACTTCAGCCGCTACCTGCCTGCCGACTCGTCGCGGGCGCGGGTGTTCGGGTACACGTTCGCCGGAATCGTGTCGGCGTACATCTTCGTTCAGGGCATCGGCATCGCGGCGGGCGACGTGGTGTCCGAGCACACCGCCGAGGGTGTCCGGTCGGTGATGGGCGGAGGGTGGCTGGGCGGGCTGGCCTTGGTGATCATCGCCTTGGCCTCGATCGGTTCGGGCGTGATGAACGACTACAGCGGCTCACTGGCGCTGCAGACCATCGGGGTCCGGGTGCGCAGGCCCGTGTCGGCCGTGATCGTGACGGTGCTCGCGTTCGCGCTGATCCTGTGGCTGCACGTCGCCGACACCGCGACCCGCTTCCAGGATGTGCTGCTGCTGGTGAGCTACTGGATCCCGGCCTTCGTCGCGATCGTGGTCATCGACTGGCTGCTGCGCATCGGCGGCCGGGCGAGCATCAACCCGGCCGAGGAAAGGACCGACCGCCGCGATGCTGCGGCCGCAGTGATCGTCTTCGTGATCGCATACGCCGCGGCGATCCCGTTCATGAACACGTCGCTGATCGAAGGTCCGGTCGCGCGGGCGTGGCACGGCGCCGACATCGCGTACTTCGTGAATTTGCTTGTGGCGGCGTTGCTTTACGGCGGTTACCGGCTGGTTCGGGGCCGTTCGACCGCATCGGTGGGCTGACTCGTGGTGCTGATGAAGTCGTCGATCAGGTCAACCACTTCACTCGGCACTTCCACGTGAGGGAAGTGGCCGACGCCTTCGAGCACCTCGAGCCGGCTTCCTGGCCGCGCTTCGTGCACTGCGTATCCGTGTTCGACCGGGATGATCCCGTCCCGGTCGCCCCAGATGACCATGGTGGGCAGTTCGCCGGCCATGTGGAGCCGATTGAGTGCGCTCACGGCCTGACCGCGGTAGTCGACCACCGATCGCAGCGTCCGTAGGAATGCCTGGCGGGTCTCCGCATCGGACAGCGATGAGTAGGCGCTCCACATCTCCGCGCCACGGGGTGATTGAATTCCGGCCGCTCCCAACCACGAGCGCAGCTTGTTGCCTGCGGTCAGAACCGGTCGCGGTGCGATGACCGGCAGTATCAGTTCGGCGCCAGGGGCCGACAGCAGCCGCAGCGTCCAGCCGACGTCAGGGCCCAGCCCGCCGCTGCTGATGAGGATCAGCCGCTGACAGTAATCCGGATGTTGGTAGACGAACTGCATGGCCACGCCGCCACCGAGCGATTGCCCGATGATCGTTGCACGGGAGATTCCCAGCTCGTCGAGCAAGTCGCGTAGCCACACCGCGAATGCGCCGAGTGAGTAGTCGCCCCTGGGCTTGGCGGATTGACCGTGCCCCAGCAGGTCGGGCGCGACCACACGGTACTTTCGCGACAGCTGGGGGATGACCGCCCGCCATGTCTCGGAACTCCCGGCCATTCCATGGATCAGCAGCAACGCCTCGGGGCCGCTCCCGACATCCTGGTACGCGATGCGATCGCCGTGCAGCTCCATGTACTTCATCTCGCTCATGAGCCCATGGTTGCAGAATGGGGGCCGTCATGGCTTGGCGGCGTTGTTCTCCTCTCAAGCCGTGACAGATAAAGCCAGGTCGGTTGGTAGCCGCGCCGTTCGTACAGGCGGATGGCATCGGTGTTGCCTGGCAGCGCGCCCAGGATCAGATCCTTGACGCCGGTTGAGTATAGGTGCTGCTCGAGACGGTCGAGGAGCTCGGAGCCCAGCCCGCTTCCACGGTATTGCGGTAGCACACTGAGGGATTCGATCTCGCCGATCCGCGCGCCCGTCACCCAGGTATCTGGGATCCACGTCTCATCAACCGGCAGAACGTGCGTTAGCCCATAGCCCACGGCCGTATCGCCGACGAACGCGAGCAGCAGCAAGGTGCCGGCCTTGGCGAGCAGCTCCTCGTACAACACCCGCCGCACCCCCCACGTCTCATCGTCGCTGACATAGGGAGCCAGTTGCGGCATGCTCTCGGCGTGCTGGTGATGGACCGCCACCCACAGTGGGCCGACGAGATCCAAGTCCGCGGCGCTGCCTGTGCGCACCTGCCAGTCGGTGGTCATCACGCAACGCTAGTTCAGCGCGGCGTTGTCTCACGTGGGGCGCGTGTGGGGGACTGGGCTTGTTGCCTACCTCCTAGCGACAACTGACAACTCATGTCATTTTGTCGCTCACTGGCGGGCAGTTTGTCGACCCTCCGTGTCCCGACCATGTCCGCGGCCTTCCACACGGGGACTGCTCAGATTCGCTTCACCCCGTCGGCCACCGCGTGCAGTTTGTCGGGGTTGGCCACGTTGTGGACGGTGACGATCCGGCCGTCGGCGTCCAGGTCGACGGTGATGGTGGCGATGACGCGTCCGCCACCACTCATCAGGATGCCCGGCCCGCCGTTGATGTCGACGAGTTCGGCTGTCATGTCGCTGATTTCGACGCCTTCGTAGGGTCGTTTGATCGTGCCCGCGATCCACTTCGCGACGTTGACGGCGCCGATTATCGGGCGCATAGCCTGGCGGACCTTGCCTCCCCCGTCGGTCCAGAGCGTGACCTCAGGGGCGAGCAATTCCATCAGCTCGTTGATGTCGCCACCGGTGGTGGCGGCGAAGAACCGCTCGGTGGCTTCGCGCTTCTTGACACGGTCGGTCTCGAATCGGGGCCGCCGGGCGCGGATGTGTTCGCGGGCGCGGTGGGCCGCCTGACGCACCGCCGACTCGGACCGTTCGACGGCGTCACCGATCTCGGCGTAGGTGAAGTCGAACACCTCCTTGAGCACGAACACTGCCCGCTCCAGGGGACTGAGGGTCTCCAGCACGACGAGCATCGCCATTGATACGGATTCCGCGGTGGCGACGTCGTCGGCGGTGTCGGCCTGGGTGAGGATCGGCTCCGGAAGCCACGGTCCCACATAGGTTTCGCGTTGGTGCCGCGTCGAGCGAAGCCGCTCCATCGACAGGTTCGAAACAATGCGGGCGAGGTAGGCCTTCGGGTCGGAGACCTGTGAGCGGTCGTCCGCCGACCACTTGAACCATGCGTCCTGGACGACGTCTTCGGTGTCGGCTGCCGAGCCGAGGATCCGGTAGGCGATCGAGAACAACAGGTTCCGGTGATCGGCGAACGTCTGCTGGTCGGTGTTCATCGCGTTGACCGGCCGCCGCGCCGCCAGGTCGCCGCTCCCAGCGCCGGCAGCGCCTTGAGCAGATGGTATGTGGTCCACGGGCTGGAACTCACCGTCTCTTTGTACGCGACGGCCAACCGGCCGGCCAAGTAGAACCGTCCGGGGGTGTCGTCGGCGTGGGTGAACTGGATCACCGCGTCATTGCGCCCCAGGCTGACCGGCTGGTGCACGTAGCCGAAGCGGAACTTCTTGGGTTGCTTGCCCTTCAGCTCACGCACGATCGAGGTCGCCGCATGCAGCGCGGTCGGGATACCGCTCTGACAGGTGCCGTGCATGACCCCGTAGCCCTGCCGGATCGCGGCCGCGTCGCCGACGGCGTAGACGCCTGCGTGCGACACCGAGCGCAGCGATTCGTCGGTGACGATGCGGCCGCGATCGTCGACGTCCAGTCCGGCCGCCGCCGCGATCGGCGACACCCGCACGCCCGCCGTCCACAGCACGGCCTGCGCGTCGACGACCTCGCCGTCGTCGAGGGCGACACCGTCGGACATCACCTTGACGATCTCGACGCCGGCGTGCACCTGCACACCGAGCCGATCCAGGCCCGCGTGCAGCCGGGCCCGCGCGTTGGCGCCCATCATCGATCCGGGCACCTGACGGCTCAGCAGGACGACGTGCACGTCGGGGTGCTGCTCAGCGATCTCGGCCGCGGACTCGACGCCGGTGAGCCCGCCGCCGGCCACCACGACGGTGCCGTTGGCGAGTCGGCCCAGGTGTTCGGCCAGAAGCGTCGCGTCCTGCGCGCTATTCAGGGTGTAGGCGAATTCGTCCACGCCAGGGACCGCCTCGGTGTCGGCGACGCTGCCCAGCGCGTAGACCAGGGTGTCGTAGCGCAGCGTGTAGGCATCGTCGATGCGGACGGTCCGCGCGTCGGCGTCGATGCCGGTCACCCAGCCCTGGACGAAATCCACACCGGTGCCGTCGAGCTGTACGGGGATCTGCAGGTCGGCCAACGCCTGGCCGGAGGCGGTCTGATGCAGCCGCAGTCGCTCGGTGAACCGGATCTGCGGGTTGACCAGGGTGATGTGGACGTCGTCGCGGCCCTTCAGGCGGCCCGCCAGCCCGGTGGTCGCGGCCAAACCGGTGTATCCGGCGCCGAGAATCAGGATCTCGTTCATCGTTCTGCCTTTCGTTTCAGCGGTTGATACACACCAGACGCATGCACCGCCGCGATTCGTGACATCGGCATTGGGGTACTGGGACGGCATGCGGCCGAAGACCCTGGTCACCACCGTCGGGGCAGTTTTCGCTACCGCAGCACTGGGCGGTCTGGCAAGCAGGCCCGCGGAGTCGAGCTGGTATTCGGGGTTGAAGAAGCCGAACTTTCAGCCGCCGCGCCAGGCGTTTCCGATCGTGTGGCCGATCCTGTACGCGGACATCGCCGCCGTGTCGGCGTCCACGCTCGAGCACCTGAGCGACCAAGACCGCGGGCAGGCCCGCACGTACGCCGCACTGCTGGCCGCCAACCTCGTGCTGAACGCGGGCTGGACGTGGCTGTTCTTCACTCGTCGCCAGCTCGGCGCGTCGGCAGTGGGGGCGGCGGCGTTGACGGCGAGCAGTGCGGATCTCACTCGGCGGGCCATCGCGGCGCGCGGTCGCTTTGGTGCCGCCCTCGGGGCCTATCCGGCATGGTGTGCGTTCGCGACGCTGCTGTCGACGCGCATTTGGCAACTCAATCGCGACGATTGAGGAGGCCACACTGCCAAGGCAGACAAAAGCAGACGAGGACGAGGAGGACCGTCAGCGCTTTGCCGACCGCGCTCTGGGAATGCTCGAGGACGCTGTGTACTGGGCGATCGCGCTGGTGCTCGTGGTCGGTTCGGTCGCACTGCTGATAGCGCAGTTCAACACGATGCTGCGGCTGCGAAATGCCCCTGCCTCCACCGTGATGATCGAGGCGGCCACGCTGTTGGACAAGGGGCCCGAATTTTCGCGCGCGGTCGTCGAGATCGGTGTGCTGGGCGGCGTCGTACTGGTTCTGGCGCTGGCGGCATTCGTGCTGCGCGAGCGCCGTCGAGACACTGTCGACGCGGGCGAGGCGGCGGCTCAGGAACAGGGTCCAGGATCGGGGTAAACCCGACACCTCAGCCCCATTACCTGGGACTATTGGGGTGTGACCCCCGTTGCGCCCTTTCGGTGCTGATGATTACGGTCGCGGCATGTTCCGGCGGCGAGCGTGGAGCGACGACGACCACGTCGAGTGGGCAGAACGCCGGCGCCAAGGACGACCTCGAGCTGCAGCACTCCCACGACCCGGACGCGGCGGCCCAGGCCAACCTCGTGCGGTCGGCAGTCAGTGGACAGGTCGCCGGCATCGCCGTCACACTCGCCGTGCCCGCGGTCATGGCGCCGGGCGTGCAGCATCGACCGCATCCTCACCCTCGGTGCGCCGATGGCATTGGCCGCGCTGGAGGCGGTCGCCGAGGCGAACAGCCACGCCAGAGTGGCGACGTTCGACACCAACGCTGGCGTCGTCGACGCGATCAAGAACGGAATGATCGAATGGGCCATCGACCAACAACCGTTCCTGCAGGGGTTTCTGGCGGTCGAGTCGCTGTGCTTGTACTTCACCAACAACGTGATCGGCGGTGGCCAGCCGACATTGACCGGACCGTCGTTCGTTGACGAGACGAACATCAACTCGGTTGCCGACCTCGCTGCGGCCGGCACTCGCTAACCGGTCGTGACGGTCATCTTTCTCACCGGCGACGTGATGACCGGCCGTGCGATAGATCAACTACTGCCGCATCCGGGCGATCCGACGCTGCGCGAATCCGTTGTGTCAGATGCCCGAACCTACGTCAGGCTTGCCGAGCAGACGAACGGCCCCATTCCCGCACCGATCGACTTCGCGTGGCCGTGGGGTGAAGCGCTGGAGATCGTCGACCGGTTCGCGCCCGATGTCCGGTTGCTCAATCTGGAAACCAGCATCACCGCCGGCGGGGAGTTCGCGCGGGGGAAAGCGGTGCACTACCGGATGCATCCGGACAACGTCGGATGCTTGACCGCGATCCGGCCGGATGTCTGCGCGCTGGCCAACAATCACATTCTCGATTTCGGGTATCAGGGGCTCACCGACACCCTCCGAACACTCGCTGACGCCGGAATACGCAGCGCCGGTGCGGGATTGGATGCGAAGAGCGCCGAGTGCCCGGCTGTCGTCGGACGGGTCGTGATCGCGTCCTGCGGCATGGGATCGAGCGGCATTCCGCAGGGGTGGGCGGCGACGGGACGTCGCCCTGGCGTCGCGTGCGTGCCCGACATGTCCGACCGCAGCGCCAGTGCGGTCGCCGACCGGGTACTGGCTTTGAAAGGCCCTGGCGACATTGCGGTCGTGTCCGTGCACTGGGGCTCGAATTGGGGCTATGACGTCGACACCGCGCAGATCCGCTTCGCGCACAGGTTGATTGACGCGGGCATCGATCTGGTGCACGGTCATTCGTCGCACCATCCTCGGCCCATCGAGGTGTACCGCGGCAGGCTGATCATGTACGGCTGCGGGGACACCATCGACGACTACGAGGGCATCCGCACGTTCGAGGCGTTCCGGCACGAGCTGCGGCTGCTGTACTTCGCGTCGGTCGATAGCGAGTCGGGCGCTGTCTTGCGCATGGTGCCGATGCGGATGAGGAGAATGCGCCTCGAGCGCGCGCCCGACGAGGACGCCGAATGGTTGCAAGCGACCGTGGTCGAGATAAGCCGGCGGTTTGGAACCCGCGTCGACAACGCGGCCGACGGCGTGCTGACGGTCCGCGCAGCTTAGAGCGTGAACGCGAGATGCAGTTCGGTCAGGCCGCGCAGGATGAAGGTCGACACGTACTGGTAGCGACGGTCGTCCGCGGGGCCATGCTTGTCCTCGGCGATCCTGATGTCGGTGGTGCGGTCGAGAAGACGTTCGATGCAGACCCGTGCCTCCGCACGAGCCAGTGGAGCACCGGGGCACGAGTGCACGCCTCGGCCAAAAGCGATGTGACGGCGGGCGTTTGGACGCGCCGGATCGAGGGTGTTGGGCTCGTCGAAATGCTTCGGGTCGCGATTTGCGGCGCCATTGAGCACCATCAGAATGGAGCCGGCCGGAATGTCGACGCCGCCAACGGTGCTCGGTACCCGTGACAGCCGGAAGTCACCTTTGACTGGACTCTCGATTCGCAGGATTTCCTCGATGAAGTTCGGGACGCGGTCGCGCTCACGGCGCAGCAGCTGCTGGATGTCGGGGCGCTCCGCGAGGATCTTCAGGGCGGAACTCAGCAGACGCACCGTGGTCTCCTGGCCGGCTGAGAAGACGTTGGTGGCCACCCGCACGACGTCGATGACCTCCGGAGTCGAGCCGTCTGGAAACGTCGCGGTGGCAAGACCGGTGAGCACGTCGTCACGCGGCTCGCGGCGGCGATCGTCGATGTAGCGCGAGAATCGCTCGTACAGGTATTCCAGCGGGCCGTGTTGCAAGGTGTCGTCGCCGGTGCTGCCGACGCCGACTTGCGATCGCCGTCCGAGCACTGCGGCGAACTCATCGCGGTCCTCCTCGGGCACGCCGAGCAGATCGGCGATGACGAGCAGGCTGAACGGTCCGGCGAACTCGCCGATGAACTCGCCGCGGCCGCCGGTCAGGAAGGAGTCCAGGACACGGTCGGCCAGCTCCCACATGAACGCCTCGTTCTCCTTGAGGCGCTTCGGCGTGATCAGTCCCATCAGCAGGGCGCGGTGGTCGGTGTGGGTTGGTGGGTCGAGCGTGATGATCTGGTCGCTCATTGGGATCGCGTCGCGATGCGCTTCGATCAGCTCGCTGACATCGTCGCCCTCAAGCGGGACCGGGAATCCGGGGAAGGGCCCGGTCACCGACATGCATGATGAAAACGTCGTCGAGTCGCCAAGGACCACCAGCGCCTCGTCGTAACCCGTCACCATGACGACGTCGTGATGCGGCTCGCGCCGCACCGGGCACTTGCTACGCAGTGCGGCCAGGTACGAGTACGGGTCGTTGACGAGCTCGTCATCTCGGAAGAAGTCCTGCGATTCGATCTCGCTCATCGGGTGATTGCTCCTTTGTGACCTAGATGATCGTCAAGGGACTAGCTTTACGAATGGCAAGTGCAGTACCATACGATCGTAAAGCTGGAACTGGACGTATTGAGGAGCTCGTGATGGCGACCGCGGCGATGGAAACCATCGATACCAAGACTCGACTGATCGAGGTCGCGATCGACCTGTTCACCCGGCACAGCTTCGCGGGCACGTCGTTACAGATGATCGCCGACGAGCTGGGGTTCACCAAAGCGGCCATCTACCACCATTTTCGGACCCGCGAGCAACTGCTGGCCGCGGTCCTCGAGCCGATGCTCGACGAGCTGCGCACCGTCGTCGAATCCGCGGAGACGCGACGCACGGGGCACGCCCGGGCGGAGCACATGCTCAGCGGCTACGCCGCCCTTGCGGTGCGGAACCGGGGACTCGTGGCGGTGCTTGCCACCGACCCCAGTGTCGCGACGGTGCTGACCGAGCGTGCCGAATGGGGCGACGTGATCAAGCGGCAGCTGGCGCTGCTCGCTGATGTTGATCCGGGACCGGCCGGCGAGGTGAAGGCGACCATGGTGTTCGCCGGGATGGCGGGCGCGGCGGGACCGACATGGGGCAACCTCGATGACGACGCGCTGCGTGAGCATCTCGTGGATGCCGGGCGTCGCACTCTGGGTCTGCGGGCGCCTCGACGCGTGACGTAGTTCGCCAATTATCAAGGTATTGAATCGATTTCATCTAAGGTCAGGGAAGGAAACTTGTTATGAAAACGGCTGTCGTCACTGGAGGCGGCTCAGGCATCGGGCGGGCAGTCGCGGATCGGCTGCGGGCGGACGGCCATCACGTGGCCACGATCGACCTGAACCCATCCGCTCACGAGTTTGCGCATACGGCGGATGTGACCGATCGAGCACAGGTAGAGGCTGCGCTGGCGGCGATCCGCGCACAGTTGGGGCCGGTGACGGTCCTGGTCAACGCGGCCGGCGTGGACGGCTTCAAGCGGTTCACCGACATCACCTTCGACGAGTGGCAGAAGGTGGTCGACGTGAACCTGAACGGCGTGTTCCACTGCATTCAGGCGGTGCTGCCCGACATGATCGACACGGGCTGGGGACGCATCGTCAACATCTCCTCGTCAAGCACCCATTCCGGCACGCCGTACATGTCGCACTATGTGGCAGCCAAGTCGGCGGTGAACGGATTGACCAAATCGCTGGCGCTGGAGTACGGACCCGCAGGCATCACGGTCAACGCGGTGCCGCCGGGCTTCATCGATACGCCGATGCTGCGTAACGCAGAGGCCCGCGGCAGGATCCGCGACGTTCAGGCGACCATCGATGCGACACCGGTCCGCCGCATGGGGAAGCCCGAAGACATCGCTGCCGCATGCGCTTTCCTGATCTCCGAAGAGGCCGGCTACATCACAGGGCAGATTCTGGGCGTGAACGGCGGGCGCAACACCTAGACGATTCGCTGCTGTGCGACGATGGGCGAATGTCGACGGAACCGGCGCACTTCAGACTGACCGAGGGTGGCTCGTTCATGCCGACGCCGTTCGCGCAGAGTCATTGGGGAGACGATCATCTCAATGGACCGGCCGTTGTGGGGTTGGCAGCGCGGGCGCTCGAAAATCACTGTGGGTCTGAAGACTTCATGCCGACTCGGTTCACTGCAGACTTGTTCCGGGCGGCACGCAATGCTCCGACGACGATCGACGTCCGAGTGGTGCGTGACGGACGACGAGTATGCAGCGCGGAATGCGATGTGGTACAGGATGGCCGCACGGTGGCCCGAGCCACGCTGGTGCAGTACCGGCGGTCGTCGTCGCCGCCTGGGCGCCAGTGGACTGCGCCGATCTCGCTTATGCGACTGCCGCCGCCCGACGACACGATCTTGCCGCATGTGGGAAGCGATGAAGCGGGTTGGACCCGATCGCCTGCGGGACATCAGAACGAATCGCGCAAGTGCTTCTACAACAATGGCATCAAAGTGATTGCGGGGGAGGATAACTCCCCGTTCATCCGGGCCGTCATGATCGCCGAGGCGACGAGTCTGGTGACGAATCTCGGCACGCACGGCATCGGCTATATCAACGGCGACCTGACGGCCGCATTCTCTCGGTTACCCGTTGACGACTGGATCGGCGTACAAGCGGACTCACACTGGGCATCAGACGGGATTGCCGTCGGCACTGCGACGCTATTCGATCATCAGGGCGCATTCGGATCTGGGTTGGTCACCGCCGTGGCCAACCCCGCGGCGCAGATCGACTTCTCGAGCGATTCGTTTCCGCTGAAGGGTCTCAACTACGAATAGCACTCACCGCAGGCCTCATGTCAGCACCAACCTCCACAACGCCGCTTGCGGCCATCCCCTGGGGTGGACGAGTTGTTTTCGGATGGTTGTCGCGGCACTGGCGCAACGCTGATCGGTGCCCTGGTCACGGGTGTGGGCGTCACGTGAGGCTCCTCCGTCGGTGGCGATGCTGCGGGGCGCGTCCATCGCGGCTGGGTGTCCGCCGGTGCGGGATCCGGGGTCTCGCTCGGAGGTGGCGGCGGTGGTGGCGGCGGGGGAGCATTGAGTGGAGTGGGCTGAGCGCTGGTGGGCGCCGGCTGGGCGCTCGTCGATGCATGCGGTGAGACGGACGTCGACTCCCCGGGGCTGCTCGCGGGACTACTGGGCCACACGAACACGACAACCGGCACGGCGACAGCGGCGGATGCGGCGGCGATCAGCGCGATCGTTGCCTGCTTGGTGCGATACCACGGCGGTGGTGGGGCTCTGAACGTCAACGCGCTGTTATTCGACGCGCGGAGTTGACCGTTGACTGTCCACGTCTTGACAGTCGGTGAAGCCAGCCGGCGGATAGGTGGCGCGGGCGCACGGGCGCCATCGCGCGGGGCTTCGTAGGGTTCGTCCGTGACGTTATTGACGGGTTGACTAGGCGGACGGTCAGGGATTTCGCCCACTGACATAGGCTCGGCGACCTGCTCGCGGCCGAACCACCCGTCGTCTTCGTACGGATCGTCCTGCCTGTAATCGAAGCCCCAATCCGGCGGTGCTTCCCGCTCAGTCACACACCGATGCTAACGCTGACGTGCAGCGCAGTGGCGATCAGGCGCTATCGCCGTTGTTCCGCGCATCGAAGTGCTGGTGTATCAAAGGGTTTCGATGCGCTTAGGTTCGATCGCCATCGTCAAACCGGGCCATCGATGTCCACGGTCCACAGCGAGAGTTCACAGTGGATCAGCAAAGTCTTCTATCGTTTCGGCCCTTACTGATCGTCGGTGCGTAAATTTTCTGGCGCTGGACATCCTCGTCGAGCAAGGAGCCACGATTGATGAGTTACGTCAGGTATGTCGGCCGGGTCGGGGCGCTAGCGGTCGCGCTCGGAGTGGGATCTGCAGTGGCGACCATGCCGGCGGTCGCACTAGCGGAGCCATCGGGCTCCAGCCCGTCGTCCAGGTCTTCATCTTCGGGCCCGTCGAGTTCGTCAGGTTCCTCGTCCGCGGACAAGGAGAGTCCGTCTGGCCCGTCCTCTAGCTCGTCGTCGTCGACATCGACGGAAACCGACAGCTCATCGCCCGCGGATTCGTCGACGGCGCCCGATTCACACACCGGCATCGTGAAAAGGACGGGCCGCACACAGACAAGCTCGACGGCATCCAAGACCGACGAGCTATCACAAGAATCGGATGACGCCAGTTCCGCTCTTACGACCACCAGCACAGTGGCCGATGATACTGATGATGCCTCGAGCACGCTGGCTGGCAAGCCGTCGGTAAACGAGCCAGCACCGACGCGCACTGTCTCGCCGAGAGCATCACGACCGAAAGCTGACGTGGACGATACAGCCAAGGCGTCATCGCGAAGCGTGTCATTGCCTGCGTCGACACCATCGATGCCGGAGGGGAATCCGAGGAGCAGCGCGTCAACGCTGCAGTCGCCGAGTGCATTTCGGTTGACGAACACGACATCGAGCGCCGACGTTCGAACCTTCACCCTGGCGGCGCCGGCCGCAGGATCGTCGCCAATCGCCTTGGCGGCACCATCAACCGAGACGGTTACACCGCAGTTCGCCCCGCCCACGTTCAGTAGACCGCTGGAGCCCTTGAACATCGTCACGGGTGTGGTTTCAAGCCTGCTGGGGTTGGTGGGCTTGGCCCCATCGATGACCCAAAGTCCGGTCTCACCGCCACAGGCGCCGGTGGAGTGGACTCTGCTGGCGTGGGTGCGCCGCGAGATTGAGCAGACCCTGCTGGGCGAGACAACGCTCGCGCGTGTGCAACAGGTCGGCGCGGTCACCACGGCTGATCCCGTTCAGAGCCCGAATCTGCTGGTCAACCCGGGCGCCGAACTCGGTGACCCATCCTTGTCGGGATACAGTTCGGTGACCGTGCCGGGCTGGACGGTGACCGGCACACCGACCGTCATCGAATACGGCACCCAGCGCCGTTTTCCGTGGCCACTCGCTAACCCGGGGCCGACTCTGCCGGCGTTTCTAGGATTTCCGACCTCGAACTACGCGCCCCCCGACAGTGGCGAGCAGTTCTTCGGCGGTGGACCCGTCGCCACATCCACACTCACTCAAATCGTCGACCTGAGGGCCGCGGCGTCCGACATCGACGCCGGCTCGGTGCCCTACGAGCTGAGTGGGGACCTCGGTGGCTTCACCATCGACCCGTCGGCGGCCTCGGTCACCGTCGACTTCCTCGACGCCAAAGGGAATCCGCTGGGCAGCGGCACGATCCGGCCGGTCACCGTGCTCGATCGCTGGTTCCAGACCAGGCTGCTCGAACGCGAGATCTCCGCGACGATTCCGGTGGGCACCCGCAGCGCGCGTGTGGTCGTGTCCCTAACGGACTCCAACCCCGTACTCGGCAATTACAACAACGCCTACGCCGACAACGTGTCGTTCACTGTCGGAGCTGCACTGCCCGCTCCGCCGCCACCCACGCCACCGGTGTCGACGGTCGGCCAACTCGATCATGTGTTCATGGTCTACCTGGAGAACAAAGGCGTTACCGACATTGTCGGCAGCCCCAACGCGCCGTACCTCAACAGCCTCATCAACACGTACGGATTCGGATCGAACTACTACGCGCTGACCCACCCCAGTGCCCCGAACTACTATCCCATCCTGGGCGGATCGGACTTCGGCTTCAACTACAACTGCCCCGCGAACTGCTTCGACCAACCCAACCTGGCCGACAACATCGAGGCAGCGGGCAAGACATGGGCCGGCTATATGGAGGGTGGGAGCGGTTACAGCGCTCCCACCGAATTACCGTTCCTGGCCTTCAGCGACATCTACAACGACCCCGCCCGCGTCGCGACACATCTGTTCGACCTGTCGCAGCTGGAACAGGATCTCACCTCGACTGCCACCGCCCCGAATTTCGTGTGGTTCGCCGCGGATGACGCGACGAACATGGAAGGCCCCACCGATACCCTCGCTGGCATTGTCCAGTGGGCTCTGAGCCAGCTCACCACCCACCAGTACAACGTCAAGGCTGGCGACGAGTGGCTCCAGGGGGAGGTGCCCGTCATCATGAACTCGCCCGTCTGGCAGGACCCCACGCAGAAAAGCGCCATCGTCGTCACGTTCGACGAGGACAACAACAACATCTCGCTGGGCATCGGCAACCAAGGCAACCACATCGTCACGGTCGTCATCCCTTCACCGGGCGCCGTGAACGCCGGGATGCGCAGCGGCCACTTCGTTGCCGACGACTACAACAACCACTACAGCCTGCTGCGCACGATCGAAGACTCCCTCGGACTTCCGCCACTCACCAACAATGACCGATACGCCGAACCCATGAACGAATACTGGCTGTAACCCGTCAAAGGCCCGCACCTGCGCCACAACCGCGACGCCGGTGCGACGTACGATCTCGCATGTGACCAGCACACCCGCGGAAGCGCAGCGCCTGCGTGACCTCAAGCTGCTGCGCCGCGTCCGCGACAGGATGGACCGCGAGCACGCGCAGCCGCTGGACGTCGAGGCGCTCGCACGCGACGTGAACATGTCGGCCGGGCACCTGTCCCGCCAGTTCAAACTCGCATATGGCGAGTCGCCATACTCCTATCTGATGACCCGGCGCATCGAGCGTGCGATGGCACTGCTGCGCCGCGGCGACCTGTCCGTCACCGAGGTGTGCTTCGCCGTTGGATGCTCGTCGTTGGGCACCTTCAGCACTCGCTTCACCGAGCTGGTCGGGATGCCGCCAAGCACTTATCGCGAACAGACCGCTGGTGTGACGGAGGGGATACCGTCGTGCGTCGAGAAACAAGTGACCAGACCGATCAGGAATCGAGAAGCGCCAATCACCGTGCTGCACCTAGCGTGATCGCCATGGACATCACCATTCACTCGAGCTTCCTCCCGCACGACGACCCGGAAGAATCGCTGGCGTTCTATCGCGACAGCCTCGGCTTCGAGGTCCGCCTCGACGTCGGCAGGGGCAAGATGCGATGGGTCACCGTCGGCCCTCCCAACCAGCCCGACACGAACATCGTCCTGTACCCGCCGTCCGCCACTCCCGGCCTCACCGACGACGAGCGCCGCATCATCGCCGAGATGATGGCCAAGGGCACCTTCGGCACGATCCTTTTGGCCACCAAAGACCTCGACGGCACCTTCGAGCGGCTGCAGGCCGGTGACGTCGAGGTGGTCCAGGAGCCCACCGAGCAGCCGTACGGGGTTCGCGACTGCGCCCTCCGCGACCCCGCGGGCAACATGGTCCGCATCCAGGAGCTGCGCTGAACCATGGGGGAAACGCGGACTAAGGCCACGAAAAAAGACGTAGCGTCTGACACGAAATTTCCTGCGCTACACGCTGCCGACAGCCACGATCTGATCCGCGTGCACGGCGCGCGTGAGAACAACCTCAGGGATGTCAACGTCGAGCTCCCGAAGCGCAGGCTGACGGTGTTCACCGGCGTCTCCGGCTCGGGCAAGAGCTCGTTGGTGTTCGACACGATCGCCGCGGAGTCGCAGCGGCTGATCAACGAAACCTACAGCGCCTTCGTGCAGGGCTTCATGCCGACGCTGGCGCGGCCCGAAGTCGATGTGCTCGATGGCGTGACGACCGCAATCATCGTCGACCAGCAGCGGATGGGTGCCGACCCTCGCTCCACGGTCGGCACCGCCACCGACGCCAACGCGATGCTGCGCATCCTGTTCAGTCGCCTCGGAAAGCCGCACATCGGCTCGCCCCAGGCGTTCTCCTTCAACGTCGCCTCGATCAGCGGAGCAGGCGCGGTCACGCTCGAGCGCGGCGGGAAGACCGTCAAGGAGCGGCGCAGCTTCAGCATCACCGGTGGCATGTGCCCGAAATGCGAAGGCCGGGGGACGGTCTCAGACATCGACCTCTCTGCGCTGTACGACGACAGCAAATCGCTCAACGACGGGGCGCTCACGATCCCCGGCTACAGCATGGACGGCTGGTACGGCCGAATCTATAGGGGCTGTGGCTTTTTCGACCCGGACAAGCCGATCCGCAAGTTCACCAAGAAGGAACTGGACGCGTTGCTCGACATGGAGCCGACCAAGATCAAGGTCGACGGAGTCAACCTGACGTATGCGGGGCTGATCCCACAGATCCAGAAGTCGTTCCTGTCCAAGGACGTCGACGCGATGCAGCCGCACATTCGCGCCTTCGTGGAGCGGGCGGTGACGTTCGCGACGTGTTCCGAGTGCGGCGGCACCCGGCTGTCCGAGCTGGCCCGGTCGTCGAAGATCAAGGGCAACAACATCGCCGACGCCTGCGCGATGCAGATCAGCGTTCTCGCCGAGTGGGTGAAGGGTCTGGACGAATCTGGGGGTACCGCCCGCGCGTACAGCGGCAGCGACGCGCGGGGGACCGTCGCGCCGCTGCTCGCGGCGCTGCAGCACACCCTCGATTCGTTCGTCGAGATCGGGCTCGGCTACCTGTCCCTCGATCGTCCGTCGGGCACGCTCTCTGGCGGCGAGGCGCAGCGCACCAAGATGATCCGCCACCTCGGCTCCTCGCTCACCGATGTCACCTATGTCTTCGACGAGCCCACTACGGGTCTGCACCCGCATGACATCCAGCGGATGAACGACCTGCTGCTGCGGCTGCGGGACAAGGGCAACACAGTGCTGGTCGTGGAGCATGAGCCGGAGACGATCGCAATCTCCGACCACGTCGTCGACCTCGGCCCTGGCGCCGGTACGGGAGGCGGCACTGTCTGCTTCGAGGGCACCGTCGAGGGGCTGCGGGCCAGCGGCACCATCACCGGCCGCCATTTCGACGACCGGTCCGCCCTCAAGGAGACGGTGCGGAAGTCGACCGGCACGCTGGAGATCCGCGGCGCGACAGAGCACAACCTACGCGACGTCAACGTCGACATCCCGCTTGGTGTGCTCTGCGTGGTTACCGGCGTCGCCGGCTCCGGCAAGAGCTCGCTGATCCATGGATCGGTGGCCGGGCGGGACGGAGTGGTGGCGGTCGACCAGACCCCGATCCGCGGCTCGCGGCGGAGCAACCCGGCGACGTATACCGGACTGCTCGACCCGATCCGCAAGGCCTTCGCAAAGGCCAACGGCGTGAAGCCCGCGCTGTTCAGCGCCAACTCCGAGGGCGCCTGCCCCAACTGCAACGGCGCCGGCATCATTTACACCGACCTGGGCATCATGGCCACCGTCGAATCCATCTGCGAGGTGTGCGAGGGCAAGCGGTTCGACGCCTCGGTGCTGGAATATCGCCTCGGCGACTCGGCCAACGCCAAAGACATCAGCGAGGTGCTCGCGATGTCGGTGGCCGAGGCCGTTGAGTTCTTCGGCGACGGCGGGGGATCCACGCCCGCGGCGCACAAGATCCTCGACCGCCTAGCCGACGTGGGGCTTGGCTACCTCAGCCTGGGCCAGCCGCTCACCACGCTGTCTGGCGGCGAGCGGCAACGGCTCAAGCTGGCCAGCAGTCTGGGCGGCGGCGGTGTCGTCTATGTACTCGACGAGCCGACCAGCGGCCTGCACCTCGCCGACGTCGAGCAGCTGCTCGGCCTGCTCGACCGGCTCGTCGACTCGGGCAAGTCGGTCATCGTCATCGAGCACCACCTGGCGGTGATGGCGCACGCCGACTGGATCATCGACCTCGGTCCTGGCGCCGGCCACGACGGCGGCCGTGTGGTCTTCGAGGGCACACCCGCCGACCTCGTGGCCGACCGCTCCACCCTCACCGGCGAGCACCTCGCGGGCTACGTCGGCGCGTGAGCGGTGCCCTCGCGGAGACTGTGCGTCGCGAACTCGCAGGCTTGGCGTTGTGGATGCCGCACGTGCAGTCGTCGATCGACGGGCAGATGCAGCGCATGCCCCACTCGATGATCTCCCGGGCGCGTAGCAGCTCGGCGATCCGAGCGTCGATCTCGGCCAGTTTGGTCTCGGCGAGGGCTCTGGTAGCGGGTCGTCCAGGCTCGTCGTCGGCGAACAACATCTGGATCTCATCCAGCGCGAAGCCGGCGGCCTTGCACAGCCTGATCACCTCGAGGCGGGCCAGGATCGAGTCGTCGTAGCGGCGCTTGCCGCCGATTCGGACGGGAGATCGTAGGAGCCCGATTTGCTCGTAGTAGCGCAGGGTGGTCGCCGCGACATCCGCCCTACGCGCCAGTTCGCCGATCGTCAGAGTTGTCGCCATGAGGCCTCCCTTGATCGGGTTTGACTTAGAGCCAACTCTAAGTCGTTGACTTGAGCCATGCAGAAACGCACTCAGCGAGTAGACCCCCTCAGCGAGTTGGGCAAGGCCCGCTACGCCTTGCTCCGGACATACCGGCGAGACGGCACGCCGGTCGACACTCCGATTTGGTCGACGATCAGGCGGTGTACGCGTACGCCCGGGAGGATCTCGACGTCTGGCAGCGCGAGCTGCAGCGCGATCTCGGAAACGGAATGTTTGGCGAGAACATCACCACGGTAGGGCTCGATGTCACCGGCGCTCGGATCGGCGAGCGATGGCAGGTCGGCTCCGACGGTCTAGTACTTGAGGTGTCGCGGCCTCGTGTCCCGTGTCGAACGTTCGCGGCCTGGCTGGCGATTCAGGGCTGGGTCAAGACATTCACCAAGGCGGCAACGCCCGGCGCGTACCTCCGAGTGATTACAGCGGGAACGATGCACGGTGGCGACTCGATCGTCGTGGTCGACAGGCCGGATCACGATGTGACGGCTGGCCTCGTTTTCCGGGCAATGACGCTGGAGTCGGAGCTGCTGCCTCGTCTGCTCGAAGCGGATGCGTTGCCCGATGAGATCAAAGAGCTCGCTCGTCGCCGCGGCGTCTCCTAGCCCGACGAGGTGTGCTCGTCCACCACGTAGGCGCGCGTTGCGGCTCGGTCGATGAAATTCTCTTCGTCTCGGGCAATTTCATCGACACCAAGGCTGGCCATCCATGCGGACAGGTCGTCCCGGTCAGCGAAGACGAGTTCGGTCATGCAGTCGAAGCCGATCTCGTCGCCTTCGATGTTGAAGGCGTCCCCGCGCTGGATGTAGTTGCGCTTGTAGGCCATTGGCATGAATGCCTTGCTCAACACGAGTGGCACGTGGTTGCGCTCGTAATAGTCGGCGAACTCCTGCGGCGACAGGCCGGGTTTGCGCTTCAGGTATCCGAAAACCTTGATCATCGGGCACTCCTTTCAGAGACCTAACGCAGTGTTCCGTACTGCGGGTCATAGCACACCAGTCCCCGCTCGGCGGCAAGCACGACGGCGTAGTCAATAGCCTCCCGCAGGAGGTCGCGACCGCTGCTGTACGTCGAGCCCAAGTAGAACAAGCGGCCGGAGGCATTGCCCAGCAGCTGACCGTCCGACCAGGGCGAATCCAACTCAGCATCGGTTCCGTCGTCAGAACTTCCTGCGGAGCCACGTCGAGGACGAGGCGCTACGAGACGCGCTGACACCCCGCTATCCATTCCGGTGCAAGCGTGTCCTGCTCGGCGAGAAGTACTATCAGGCGCTGCAATGTGCCCACGTCGATCTCGTGACGGACCCGATCGAACGCACTTCCGGCACATCTGTTGTCACAGCGGGCGGCAATGTCATCGACGTCGACGTCATAGTGCTGGCGACAGGATTCGAAACCAGCAGCTACCTCTCCGGTCTCGACGTCATCGGCATCGGTGGTGAAAGTCTGCACGACCGTTGGGGTTTGGACCCGTGTGCCTATCTCGGCGTGGCTGTCAGCGGTTCCCGAATTTCTTCATGCTGTACGGCCCAAATACCAATCAGGGTGCCAACTCGATCATCCACATCCTCGAGGCCGGCGCGCGGATGTTGGCGAGCGCGGTGGCCCGCCTCGCGCGACGGGGTGGCTACCTCGACGTGCGTCCGCATGTCGAGCATCGCTTCAACGAACAGATTTCCGCCGATCTGGAGCTGACCATATGGACACGGTGCGACAGCTATTACCGGTCGCCAACTGGCCGCATCGTCACTCAATGGCCACATTCGGAACTCGACTATGCGAAGGCGACTTGGCGGTTACGGTCGCGGGACTGGTTCACGAGACACCGCGGATGAGTTCGCGTTGAAGACGACGGCGAAGCGAGCGGTCGGCCCAGACGTAGGGCGAGGCGGTCATCGCCGGTGACTCACTGCGGTGGTGGGGTCGTGCTGAAGATAGGCCAACAAATTTCAGTCGCGGTGTAGGCGGTGAGATCTGATACGGGCGCGCCAAGGTAGCGCTCTCGGATGGGGCCCTCGTGGCTGATGAGGTGTTCGTGCACATAACTACCCAATGCCCCATAACTTCGGTCGATACCGTGCTCGGATCCGCCGTGAATCAGTACCGCCAGTTCGGCCTGCGGAATCGTCTCGGCGCGCACCGTCGCCGGGGCTGGAACAGAGTGGGTGACCGGGATGAACAAGGTAGCCTGGCCGCGGGCGTCAGCGAACAGTTCGCGGTCGTAGACTCCTCCTGGTGGCCCGTCCGGCTGAGCTCCCGTCATTGCGAGCGCATCTCCTAGCCGGCGGAGGGTCGCGGGGAACCATCGATCGATATCGGCACTATCGACGATTGCGGTGATGGCCCACACTGATGCTGCGGACTCATGACGTATTTCCACACGCGTATGGGACAGCGTCGGAGCAAGTAATTCACGCAGCTCCGCGACGGTGTCCTTCGTCTGCGCCAGCTGCTGTTCCATCTGTTGCAGGTGGGAAGTGATGATCTCTGTGCGCGCCTCGGCGTCGTCCGTGCTTAGCAACGCTTTGATGTCCGGAATGGACATGCCCAGGGAGCGGAAGCGGCGGATGATTTGCGCATGGTCCACCTAGCTGGTGTCGTAAAACCTGTAGCCGGTATTGGCATCGATGTGAGCCGGCTCCAAGATGCCAATGTCATGGTAGTGACGCAGCGCTTTCTTGCTCAGGTAGCTCATGACGGAGAAATCACCAATCGAGACACGCGCCATGAGGACCTCCCGTAATCCGACGACCCGTTGAGTACGTGTCCATCGTGCAGGTTCCCCTAACGGCAAGGTCAACGATCAACGAGGATGCCCTCTTGCCGCGGGCGACTGCGGCTATCAGAGCTTGACGCGGAGCACTCGAATTGCGTTGTCGTCGAAGTCTTCGAACCAGAAACGCAAGCCGGTGACGGGGCTGCCGGGAAAGTCACCGCTTACGGTGCACGTAACCACGACCGAGTGATCCGACTTGGGCTCGACCGACGTGATCTCATAGCTGACGAGCGGTGTGCTAGGGCGCCACTGCCGAATCTCATTGATGCCGTGGTAGGTGTTGCCTTCGTCCTCGACAACGGCGTCATCGGCGAACAGCGCGAAGTAGCACTCGTGATCGGACCGTGCCGCGGCGTCGAAGTACGACGCCACAATCGGCGGCACCGCAGGATCTGTCATTGCTCCTCCTCGATAGGTCATATGTATGCCGACGCGGGCCATCCTCGTCGGCCTGTTCCGGTGGATCGTCTAACGCAATCCGCCTGAGACGGTGAGGATTTCGGCGGTGATCCAGGCCGAGGCTGGGGCGGCGAGGAAGATGGCCACGGGGGCGAGGTCGGAGGGGTGGCCGGGTCGTTGTTCGAGGGGAGTGGCGGCGAGGAGTTGGGCTTCTTCGTCGGTGCCTTTGACGCCGAAACTGCGTGCGCCTTCTGTGTCGAAGTAGCGGGCATGATGGCGTTGACGCGGATCTTGCGTTCGGCCAGTTCGAGGGCCAGGACTTTGGTGATGGCGTTGACGGCGGCTTTGGATGAGGCGTAGACGGCGCGGCCGGTTGCGTTGCCTACCGCTGATAGGGAGCTGATGTTGATGACGCTGCCGCCGGTGTGGTTGAAGTTGGCGACGGCGAATCTGGTGGTGGTCAGCAGACCGAGCACGTTGCTGTCGTAGATGTGGTGGAAGTGTGTTTCGGCAATGTCTGCCAGGGCTTTGTAGTCGAATACGCCGGCGCTGTTGACCACGGTGTCGAGGGGACCGAAGGTGGCCACCGTCTTGGTGATCAAGGCTTCGATGTCGGTGGTGTTGGCTAGGTCGCCTTGGATGGTGATGGCGCGTCCGCCGGCGGCTTCGATGTCGGCGGCGACGCGTTGAGCGGCGTGCTGATCGCGTATGTAGCCGACGGCGACGTTGGCGCCGGCGTGATCGAACGCGGTCGCGATGCCGCCACCGATGCCCTTGGATGCGCCCGTTATCAGGGCGACATTGCCTGCCAGTTCATTGGTCATGTTCGTTGTTGTCCTTCGTCGCCGGGGTGGCCGGGTGCGGTGGCGATGGGAGCCCGGGTCAGTAGCCGGGCTTGTTGTGCAGAATGATCAGCCGGGTGATCTGGTCGTTGTCCAGTGAGAAGTACATGGTCAGCACCAGGGGGTCGGGCAGGCCGGTCTTGTCGTATTCGCCGTCGAATTCGGCGGAGACGATGTAGTCGCAGTGGTGGGCTTTGGCCTCGACGAACTTGGTGGTGATGACCTTCTCGCCGACGATTTCCTTGACGGTCCAGCGCTTGATCGATTCCGGTCCCCAGAATTCTCGCTGGACGTCGTTGACCAGGGCGTCGGTGCTGAATGCTGCGACCATACCGGCGCTGTCGTACTTGTTCATGGCCTCGAAGTAGGCCCGCACGGGTGCGGGCATATCTGCGGTGGTGGTGGCGGACATAACGTGTACTCCTTGAATGAAATCCGATGTCATCGGCAGAGATCGACCGACGCATTCGAAGCGTGCACGTTGCCACTACGGGAAGGTCAACACCCGACACCACACCCCACCCGCTGCGGCGGATGGAGTCATGATGTGGACGCGGTGCGACAGCTACTACCGGTCACCCAGCGGGCGCATCGTCACCCAATGGCCGCACTCGGAAATCGACTATGCACGGGCGACGTGGCGGCTACGGCCACGGGACTTGGGCTTCACCACCCAGTATCGTCACGGTGACGTATTATGTTGGACGACAGGCTGATTGCGGGGGAGAGCCGTCACGACTTCTTCGGCGCACCTCGACCTCGCGACGGCTTCTCTTCTGGCGGTGCGCCTGAACCGCGAGTGGCGAGTCGACTCAGGGTGGAGACACCCGGCACAGACGACACGGCGTTGAAGACGTCGTTACCCGTCGCGACAAGCGCTTCGAGTTGCGGCAGGATCGCGTCCATCGTCCGGATCATCGGATCGGCCAGCGCGAGGTATCGTTCGGCGCGATCGATGGCCTCGTTGAGGCGCTCGGTGGCTGTCGCGAGATTCTCGACGAGATCCGGCAGTTGACTCGCGAGCTGTATCGACGCGGGCGGGATGCGCATCGCTCCGCTGGCGACAGATTGCGCCGTCTCCGCCGCGGCCTCTACAGCGGCCTTGATGTCTTTCGGGCTCGGAACCTTCTGGCTCATACGACAACGATGCCGCACAGCGAACCGACTGTCTGTCCTTTGGTCATCTGGCGGTTGCCGTCGGCAATCCGGATTGGGCCTTCGTCATTCGTAGGGTCTTACGCGGTTTGTGAAATGAGTTGCGATCCGATGGTTCTAAGTGTCAAGTGTGTGGCCCCGTCGGGGTCAATGGACCCGACGAGACGGCAGGCGAAACGTCACCACGGCATTACGGACATCGAGTGCAGTCAGATACGTCTGCCGTCGACTTGGCATTACTGACCCTTCGACGCCTTGACACGAACGCTGGGTCTTGTTGGCGGGCTAGCCAGGAGATAGCCGCCTGACAGGAGGCGATAAAGGTGACGCGATGGTTCTTCGCGGAAGCGGCGGTGATCGGGACATATCGCGATGCCCGGGACAACAACGTTTGAAAACATCGGTTGCATCATCCGCGTCACGGGTACCGTCGCCGCCGTACCCCGAAATATTGTGTCGCCGAACCCGCATCGACCCCGGCAGCGATGTTGTCGGGCAGCCACGTTGAACAGCCCCTTAACGCAGCGTGAAGAGGAGCGGAATCATGCGGATTGTGGTCGATCTGAATCGGTGTCAGGGATATGCGCAGTGTGTCCCACTGGCACCGGATGTCCTCAAACTTGTTGGTGAGGAGGCCCTGGCCTACGATCCCAACCCCGACGACTCGCAGCGCCAGCGGGTGCTGCGGGCGGCTGCGTCGTGCCCGGTGCAGGCGATCCTGGTGGAGACCTACACCCCGGACGGGGGGCAGCGCTATGACCACCCATCCGCTGTTGGCTGACCTGGTTCCGATCTTTAAGGCGGAGGGTCGGATCGTGATCGTGGGCGCGTCGCTGGCCGGGCTGCGCGCGGCGGAAGCGTTGCGCGATGAGGGTTTCCGCGGGCCGCTGACAATCATCGGCGACGAGCCACATGAGCCCTATGACCGTCCCCCACTGTCCAAGCAGGTGCTCACGGGTTGGGTGCCCGCCGATCACACCAAGCTTCCCCGAATGCGGGCGCTCGACGCGGATTGGCGCCGGGGTGTGGCCGCCACCGGCCTGGACCGCGCCAACAAGCAGGTGCTGCTGGCCAACGGCGACACCGTGCCCTACGACCGGCTGCTGATCGCCACCGGCACCCGCGCCCGGCCGTGGTTCAACGCGGCCGAGGGCGCCCTGGACGGGGTGTTCACGTTGCGCACCTGCGATGACGCGGCCCTGCTGCAGGCGGCATTGAAGGCCCGCCCGGGGCGGGTGTTGATCGTCGGCTCGGGGTTTATCGGCTCGGAGATGGCCTCGGTGTGTTGCGAATTGGGCCTGCCGGTGACCGTGGCCGAGCGCGCCGACGCGCCGCTGGTCGGGCCACTGGGCGGGGTGATCGGCGAGATCGCCGCCAAGATGCAGCGCGGCGCCGGGGTCGACCTGCGCACCGGCGTGTCGGTCGAGGCGCTCGAGGGAGACGCCGCCGGGCATGTGCGGCGCGCCCGGCTCTCCGACGGGACTATCCTCGACGTCGACGTGGTGGTGGCGTCGCTGGGGTCGATCCGAAACGTCGAATGGCTCGACGGCGCCGGGCTGGCCACCGGTTTTTGGGGGGTGGGGTGCGACGCCGGATGCCGCGCGTTCGACATCAACGGTGTGGTGACCGACACCATCTTCGTCGCCGGTGATATTGCGCGCGCACCGCACGTGCTCTACGAGTACGAGTTTCTGTCGCTGGAGCACTGGGACAACGCGGTGTCGGGCGCCGAGGTCGCCGCGCGCAACATGGTCAGCCTGGAGACCACCCGTCGGCCGCACCTGCCGCTGCCCTCGTTTTGGTCGGGCCAGTTCGGTGTGAACATCAAGGGCGTCGGGGTGTGCTCGTTCGGCGATGAGATCGTCTTCACCCAAGGCGCGGTGGAGGATCGGCGCTTCGCGGCCGCCTACGGCCGGCGGGGGCGCATCGTCGGTGCGGTCACTTTCGATCACGGCAAGTGGCTGCCCTATTACGCGGCGATGATCGAGCGGTCGGCGCCGTTTCCGCCCCCGCCGCCGGGCTACGACCAGCCCAAGGATATGCAGCCGATGCCAGCCCGGTTCCCCGATCCCCGCGTGCCGACCGAGATCCCCGACGTGGTGTTGACCGGACATGACCCGACATCGCGGGGTGCCGAGTTCATTTCGAAACGGCGCTGAAGCCCGGCCCGCCAAACACATCCCCAGTCCGACAAGGAGCCACCATGACCACAGCAGAAATCGCCTGGGCGGAGGCGATGAAGGTCGACAACCGCGCCGACCCGTATCCGTTCTTCGACGAGCTACGCAAGACGCCGGTAGCGCGGGTGGCCCACGACACCTACGTCGTCACCGGGTACCGGGAACTGATGGCACTCGCGCATGACCCACGGATCAGCTCCGACATCAGCCGCAGCCCGCTGCGGGCAGAGCCCGCGGCTGCGCCCGAGCCGGCAGCTGGGGCCGACCACTTGCGGGCCTACGGTCGCGTTCAAAGCATCATCATGTCTGATCCGCCCGATCACGACCGGGCACGCCGTCAGGTGATGCGCCATTTCGGACCCCCGCATTCACCGGACGTCATTCCGAAGATGGAGCCCGATATTCAGCGGTTGTGCAACGAGCTGCTCGACAACGCCAAGGCCAAAGGTGAGACCAGGCTCGACGTTGTCGACGATTACGCCTACCCGGTGCCGGTGGCGGTGATTTGCAAGATCCTGGGCGTTCCGCTCAAGGACGAACCCACGTTTCACGGCTGGATCTTCGACTTCATGGCCGGGTTGGATCTGGGCCCGGAAGCAGCCACCGAGGAAGGCCAGGCCCGCGCGCAGAAAGGCCGAGAAAGCACCGCCGCGCTCAATCGGTACATGGCTGACCTGATCCAGCAGTACCTCCGCGAACCCGGCGAAGGGCTGCTGTCCAAGCTGGTCAACGACGATGGGCCAGACGGGCCCATGTCCCCCAAGGAGGCCACCGCCAACGCAATGCTGCTGCTGGTCGCCGGTCATGACTCGACCGTCAACACCATCTCCCACTGCGTGCTGATGCTGCTGCGCAACCCCGAGTCGTTCGATCTTGTGCGCCGCCGACCCGAACTCATTCCCCGGGCCATCGAGGAGGTGCAGCGGCTGCAGTCGGCGGTGCAGTTCTTTCCCAGCCGCAGCGCTACCGCAGACATCGAGATCGGCGGCACGACCATTCCCAAGGGTGCGGCGGTGCACCTCATGTACGGTGCGGCCAACCGCGACCCGGCCCGCTTCCCGGACCCGAACCATTTCGAGCCCGAACGCAGGGACAACGAGCACTTCGGTTGGGGCAGCGGTATCCACACCTGTATGGGTGGTCCGTTGGCGCGCCTGGAGGTCAACCTCGCGTTGGAAACTTTCCTGCGCCGCGTCGAAAACCCGCGGCTGGTAGTCGATCCGCCGCCCTACCGGCAAAGCCAGGTGTTCCGGGGCCCGCGACACCTGCTGGTCGACTTCGACCTTATTAGTGACTGAGAGAACCCCGCCATGAAGGCGTTTCAGTTTGTCGAATGGCAAAAGCCGGGCCAACTGCGTGAGGTGCCGGTGCCCGAGCCCGGGCCGGGCCAGGTGCTGGTCAAGGTTGGCGGTGCCGGTGCCTGCCATTCGGATCTGCACCTGTTGGAGATACCCGCCGGACAGATGCCGACACAGCTGCCGTTTACGCTCGGGCATGAAAACGCGGGCTGGATCCACGAGATGGGGCCCGGCGCAACCGGTTTCACGCCCGGAGACCCGGTGATCGTGTACGGCCCATGGGGCTGCGGCCTGTGCATGAACTGCCGCCAAGGGATGGAGAACTACTGCCAGGCACCAGGCGGTCCGAGCCCGGGCGGGCTCGGCGGCCACGATGGCGGCATGGCCGAATACCTGCTCGTCCCCGCGACGCGCTACTTGATCCCGCTGGGCAATCTCGATCCGCGTGAGGTGGCTCCGCTCACCGACGCGGGACTGACCAGCTACCACGCCGTGAAGCGGTCGCTTCAGCTGCTGGGGCCCGGTTCAACTGCGGTGGTCATCGGGGCCGGCGGGCTGGGCCAGATGGCCATCCAGGTGCTGCGCGCGCTGTGCGCGGCGACAACGGTTGTCGCGGTGGACACCTCGGCCGACAAACTCGAGATCGCCGAGAAGGTGGGCGCAGATGTGGGGCTGTTCTCGGGTAACGACGCTGTCACGCGCATCAAGGACCTCACCGGCGGCCATGGCGCCGAGCTGGTCCTCGATCTGGTCGCCGTCGACGCGACCCTGGCCATGGCCGCACAGATGGCCAGCGTGCTGGGTCACCTCACCATCGTCGGAGTCGGCACCGCGGCGCTGCCCGTCAACTTCTTCAGTCCACCGCACGAATGTTCGGTAGCCTCACCGTTTTGGGGCTCCATCCCCGAGCTGATCGAAGTGATCAACCTCGCCCACACGGGAAAGATCCAGATGCTAGTCGAACACTTCCCGATGGACCGCGCAGCCGAGGCCTACCAACTCCTCCACGACGGCAAAATCCAGGGACGCGCCGTCATCACACCCCACAACTGACCAAGGCCTGTCGGAGAAGCGGGTGCAGTATCCACCGTTGCCATCAGGCCCACGGCCAAGGCCAGGTCGGCCTTGGCGAACTCCGCGAGCTTGATGAGAAAGGGCGCGCCCGCCGCCAGCCCGCACAGCGGCGGGCCGATCCCGAGCGGCTCGTCGAGACCGAGCGCCCGCCAGAACCCGAGCGCGGCCAGGGGTGGTGCGAGGACGAAGTTCGCGGCGAGGGACAGCACGACCAGCCGGGCGTTCTTGAGCGGGGCCAGGATCTGGCCGACGGTCATCCCGACTTATGCCAGTCCGTGAATTCCCTTGTACAGCACGAGCAATCCGATGACCACCAGGATCACCGCCACCAGCGCGGCGTTGTGCCGCTCCAGCCAGTCCTTCAGCCGAGCCAGCGGCTCATCCAGACGCTCACCCGCGGCGGCATAGCCCAACACCGGCACCGCCACCGACGAGGCGGCGACCAGCACGAAGACAATCAGCGCGGCCCAGGCACCGCCGGTTCCGAGGCCCGCGGTGCCGATCGTCAAACCCGATGCGAGGCAGATGAAGAGCACCTTGGGGTTGATGACCGCGAGCAACGCTCCCGCACCGCCGGCCCGTGCCGGTGTGATGTTGCTGATCGCCTGCAGCCAGGCCGGCGCATGCGCGGAGCGGTGGCGAGTGAGCCAGCGCCATACCCCGACCACGATCAGCGCCGTCCCGAGCACGATGCGCAGCCACGATGCCCACGGCGGAGGCCTGTCCAGGCCCTCGCCCAACAGTTCGGACAACCCGACAAACGCCACCGTGAGCGCGGCCAGCCCGAACACCCAACCCGCCAGGAAGGCAAAACTGGTGGGCCTGGGACGCGGGGTGTGCAGGACCAGGACCGCCGGGATGACCGACAGCGGCGACGCCGCAATCACCAGTGCCAGTGGGACCAATTCGGCCACGACAGAACCCCAGCCGTCTGCCACCGATGCCCTTCCCATTGCGTCTGACTGCGCGTCAACGGAAAACCTAACAGCGGCGGCCATCAACCGCTGCTCAACCGGCTCAGGCGTTGGCGCAAACCCGTATCTTCATCGGCGGGACAGATCGTGGTCGCCCCGGGCAGAGATGACTTAGCTGAGCAAGGAGAATCGAATGGCGAGTAGAGTTCCGACGCGAGCCCCGCGCGGCCGCGGTTCGACGCGACCTAGGCCGATCGCGATGAAGGCCATTGCCGTCACGATTGTTCACCGGGTCGCCGAGCCAGACGTTTTCGATGCGTGGGTCTGCGATGTGCGAGCCGCTGCGCAGGCCGCACCAGGATTCGTTGCATTGGCCGCGTCGATCCGTCCCGACACCCCGCTAGACTGGGCGGTCGCGGTGGCCTTCGAGTCGGTGGATTTGCTGCATGAGTGGCTGGACGGGCCGACGTGGAAGGACTTGGTGCACGGGACCGCGGCACGCGGATTGCTGCGGCTCTCGTCCGATTTGGTGATCGTCGACGGCGCGGTGATGCCGACCGGTGTTTCGATTGTCTCCTCCAGCGTGGCCGACGGAATGGAGGCTGACTTCCATGCCGCGCACGTACGGCTGACGCTGGCCGCATCCCAATTCTCCGGTTATGAGGGCACGGCTGTCTTCCCGCCGGATGCGTTGGGGAAATGGATGTCGCTGATCCGGTTTCGCACCGAACCCCAATTGTCGGCATGGCTGCGGTCGCCGCAGCGCACGGAAGTGTTGCCGCCGGTGCGGTCGAGTCTGACGAAGGATTTCGCGGTGTTCGCCACGACCACCCCACTCGGCACCACCGTGCGCACCGTGAACGGGAAGACCGAGATGACGCCGAGCTGGAAGACGGCGATGCTGCTGCTGATGGTGCTCTACCCCATGGTGATGCTGCAGTCGAAGTTTGTGGCACCGGTCATCGGCAAGTTGGGCGCGCAGCCGTGGCTGTCGGTGTGGCTCAGCCAGGTGCTCAGCGTGGCATTGATGCAATGGTGGTTGATGCCCACGGTGTCGTCATGGTGCGGCCGCTGGCTCGACCCGGTCGACGGCGCCGGTCTGCGCATCAGCCTGCGCGGTGCCGCAGTAGCCGTGATCGCCTACGCCGCGTCGTTGACGGTCTTCGCGACCGTCGAGTGGCTGCAGTACTGGAAATAATGTTGGCCGCCCAACCACGATGTCGGTGTGACGGGGCCGGACACGACGTAACCGGGGCGAGCGCCGGGGTTAGTCCGGAACAGGTACCGCCGCACCGTGGCCGAAGCGTAGATGGGGGATGTTGTGATTCGCAGCAGTCGCTAAGCGCGCTGTTCTGTTCTCGATTACGTCCACCGATTCGCGCTGCGACCCGCCGGCCGCCGGCACGCCACCAGATGAGTGGGGACGAGCGTGGCCGAAGACAAAGGCTGAACGCCGCACCAATGCGACTCGCCGACCACGAGCGCGCCGGCGGCGTTGGAGCATCCACCAAGGCGCGCGAGGCCGATGCGACCGATCAATCACTTTCTGGCACGGAAATCGTTGCCCGGGAAGGTGATCCATCGTCCCTGAACCGCATGGGCCCCGTACTGTGAGTCATGTGGATTACGTCACCGTGACGCAATACACTGCGCCAATAGGGCACCTACCTAGTCGGCAAATCGACTTTCGGCAGGTAGCTCTGCGGCGGCACGCACTGAGCCAGCCCGGGACCGTCACATCCTCGTCGATAAGAGCAGACGTAGCGGGCGTGCACGTCGCGCCGGCCAGCGACGAGCTACATGACTTGGCGAGTCAGTCACTGTCATGTTTTCCTGGACTCCCGTCGGAATCGGACAGCTCTCAGTTCTTCGCGGACTACCAACACGTTTTCCCGGATCTGACACAGAGAGTATTAAAGACATTGTGGCACAACACAATTTGCAAGCTGGTAACGGTGCGTGTTCGAGAGGTGCGAGTTCGTGCGTTGGGGGAGCGGTTGCGGTTTGGGTTACCCCATGGCTGGCGGGCAGATGTCAGTGCGCCCGCCGCTACAGGCGGTGAGCGGCTGCGGCTGCGGCTGCGCTTCGCCAAACCAGACCTCGCTCGTGCTCTCGCTGCCCCGACCAAGGCTGACGCCACGTTTGAACGCTCCCGACGCTTGCCGCCAGCCGATCTCGGTCGGTAAAAGATGGGTAGAGGCTACCTGCGACTCGCTGGTTGCTGCATCATCACGAGGGAAGAATGCTGTTATGTGAAGTTGGCCGCCTAAGGGAATGGCGGCCTAACATTGCGTGGATGGGTGAGCTACGTCCGCATTACGAGACTTTGCAGTCGATCTACGACATCTCGGACGAGTTCTTTGAACTGTTCTTAGGCCCCACTTTGGGGTACACCTGCGCATACTTCGAACGCGACGACATGACCCTCGACGAGGCTCAAAACGCCAAGTTCGATCTGGCTCTGGGCAAGCTGAACCTCCAGCCGGGTATGACGCTGCTCGACATCGGCTGCGGCTGGGGCGGCGGTATGCAGCGGGCGATCGAATCTCATGACGTCAACGTCATCGGCTTGACCCTCAGTCGTTCACAGCGCGAGTATGCCGAGGCCAGGCTGGCCAAGGTCCCGACGCACCGCGACGTCGAGGTGCGGTTGCAGGGTTGGGAGGAGTTCGAGGGCAAGGTCGACCGGATCGTCTGCATCGGTGCGTTGGAACACTTCGGCCACGAGCGGTACGACGCGTTCTTCGACATGGCCTACCACGCGCTGCCCGATGACGGATCGATGCTGCTGCACACGATTTGTGGGATAACCCAGGACGATGCCGCGCGACTGGGTATTCCGCTGACACTCAGGGTTGCCCGGTTCGTCAAGTTCATCATGACCGAGATCTTCCCGGGCGGCCGACTGCCGACTGTGTCGATGGTCGAAACGCGTGCCAGCAATGCCGGGTTCCAGGTCCGCCGGGTGCAGTCGCTGCAAGCGCACTATGCAAAGACGCTCGATCGGTGGGCAGCCGCGTTGGAGGCGCATCGAGACGATGCCATCGCGGTCCAGTCGCAGGAGGTCTACGACCGCTACATGAAGTACCTGACCGGGTGCGCGGACCTGTTCCGCGGCGGGTACCTCGATGTCAATCAGTTCACTCTCCACAAGTAGGGGTTAACCCCTGTCGGTCCAAGACCTCGCCGACGAAGATCTCGCGCTGCCCACCGCCGAGTTTGCGACCCGTCGTCACATCGACGCGTATCCGCGTGGCTGGCCAGCCGCTCGAGCGGCGCCAGCGCTTTGGTCAGCGAATCCAGGTCAGCCTGGCTGAGCTGGCTCAGCAGCGTGACCGCGCTGGCCTGGCGGTTGGCCAGCGACTTACGATGTAGCGCAAGGCCCTTGGGTGTGATGCCGACCAGTACCAACCGCAAGTCGGCCGGGTCGGGCGACCGCTTCACCATCCCCAGCGTTTCCAGCCGACGGATCGCCAAGGTGATGCTGGGGGCGCACACTCGTTCAAGCGCCGCTGATTTCGCCATCCGCCACCTCAGCAGTGTTATCTACACGAAACATCCAGGGCTACAATGAATTAGATGTTTTGGGCTGCATCAGTACTCGTCGCAACGGCGTGCAGTGCTCTAATTGCCTCAGCCGCATGAGCTCCCTAATGAACATCGAAGAGGAAGCGCCACTCCCATACGATGTCCGAAAGCTGTCCGCCTGCTTCAAGTCGATTGAGGCCGTTACGCAGATCCCGCCAGATATCCGCAAGGTCATCGGCAATGGGCAGATTGACTACCTCGGGCTCTGAGGAGTCAAAGACATCTGCGGTTGTCCAATAACTGCCGCGCCCGGACAGCGTCGCCTCGACCGCCGAGAACCTGTCGCTCCACTGCTCGTTCGTGACAGTCGAGGGTGCGTCGTTGTCAGTGGGCGACGCATCTGACATCTTCATGGCAGCGCTCATAAGGCTCGGAATAATCACGCGAAGTCGTTTCGTCGTCTGCGCCAGTCCAGCTCTTCAAACCGCTCGATCAGATTGCATTAGTCGACTGCGAAGTCACGAAAGTGCTCAAACTCGTTGCGCTCCACACCGTCGATTGTCGCTCACACGACCACAGTGCGAAAACGGTCGTTATGCGTACGGTCAGGACGATCACGACAGCTCAGTGGTTCGCGGTGGCCCAACGGCGCGCAGAGCCTAGACCAAGCCCGAGCAGACTACGCTAACGCCGGGCGGCGGGACACCCCAGTTTCACCGGCCGCCAACTCAAACCCCTCAGGTAACCCGGACAGGTTAAGTGACTACCGTGGGCGCAATCCAGCGCACGCCAATCCACAGTCTTGACGATTTCTCTGGGCTGGGATATCGCGCTGCTGCAACCCGAGCGCGTCGCCGCGGTCTTCGCGCTCAGCGTGCCACCCCTGCGGATGCAAGTCAGCGCTGCTCCTCGATCGTAGGTCGGCTCCGATCAGCGGGGGCCCGGTACCGGGCAAGCGTGTCACTCGGTGGGCAGATGTGAATTGTGGGCAGCGACAACGCGAAGGCGCAGTTTGAGTTCGCGATCACAGCCTGCGGTCCGTACGTTGTGCGTACCGTGAGGCGACCAGGTGGTGCGCGGGCAACGATGCGCTGATCGATGGGGACGGAGGGCGCGGATGGTGCTGCTGTCGGCGCAGGACGTGCAGGTGGGGGCGGGCGGCGCCGGTCGCCGGCCGAGATGGCACCCCGTGCGGCGACCTGGGGCGGCGGTCAGGGCCGGCGACGGCTCCCGGGAAGAGCTCGCATGATCCCGTACTCCGATGGCATTGCGCCCCGCCGGTTCCCGGTCGTCAATGTCGCGCTGATCGTCGCCAACTTCGCGGTCTTTCTGTTCTACGAATTGCCCAACGGGGAGGCGGCGGTCAACCAGGCGTCGTTCTACCCGTGCGATGTCAACAACTCCTGCCACCTGGGCGTCCCGTGGGGTGTCGGATGGATCACGGCCATGTTTATGCATGCCGGCTGGGACCACATCCTCGGCAACATGCTGTTCCTGGCGATCTTCGGCAAGAACGTCGAGGACGCATTCGGGCGGCTGGGCTATCTGCTCTTTTACTTTGCCGGCGGATTCGCCGCGATGATGCTGCAGACCGCGATGACCCTGCTCTTCGCCTCGCCCTCCGACGCGCAGATACCCAACCTGGGCGCCAGCGGCGCGATCGCCGCCGTGATGGGCGCCTATTTCGTGCTCTATCCCAACTCACACATCCGCACGCTGCTGGGGTGGTTCCCGATCAACATCCCGGCGTGGTTCTTCCTGGGCGGCTGGTTTCTTTACCAGTTCTTCGAGAGCAACTACGCGCTGATCCACCCCTCGAACACCGGTGACAGTGGTGTCGCGTTCTTCGCCCATGTCGGTGGATTCATCTTCGGTGCAGTGGTGGCCAGAATTCTCCTCAGCACCGGGCGAATCAGCGCCCAGGCGGTGTGACGGGCAGACACGTAGGTCTTCAGGCGACCGGTACGCCGCTTGGTGTCGAGCGAACAGGTCGGCGATCGTCGCCGCCAACACCGCCGACCGGTTCGCATCACGACCGGGCGCCGACTACTGGATCGGCCGCGCTGATCCAAGCCCGCAATATCTTGTCTCTCTTGTCCAGCACCTCTCGCGCCTCGGGCGAGAACTGCATTGCATCGTCCCTTCCCCAAGGCGGGCTTAGCTCTGTGGAGCCTCAGCTGGAAAAGCCCGACGACTTCTCGGCTGACATGCTGCACTGGCTGGAGACCACATCGACCCGATCGCCCGCTGGACGGCTCGGGAAACCGGATAGCACACGTCTTTGGGGAGTAGTTCGTTGAAGCAACTTAGCGGCTTAGATGCGAGTTTCCTGTTGCTGGAGCAGCCCAACTCGGCCGGCCACGTCGGCGCAATCTGCATGTTGGACCCGTCCGAGTTGTCGGCGCCGCTAGACCTGGGGGCGCTGACGGAGCTAGTGAACGAACGCGCCCCGCTGATACCGCTGCTGCGCCAGAAGCTGCGCACGGTTCCTCTCGGTCTCGACCAATCACTGGGTTGACGATGACTCGTTCGACGTCGAATACCATGTGCGCGAAATCTCGCTTCCGACACCAGGTTCGGATGCTCAGCTCGCTGAGCAGATCAGTCGGATTCACGCCCGGCCTCTTGACCGAAGCAAACCGCTGTGGGAGATCTACTTGGTGTCGGGTCTGTCCGTTGGCAGGCAGGCGATGTACATGAAAATTCATCACGCCGCCATCGACGGGGTATCGGGCACCGAGTTGATGGGCCTACTCTTGGACCTCAGCCCCGAGGGCCGAGACCTAGCGCCCTCTGAACCGTTCAGAACGAAACCTGCGCCCGGAACTGCCACTCTGCTCGGTTGGGCAGCTGCGCAGGGAGTTCGCCGACGAGATCGCCTCCACGGTACGACGAATCAACGAAATCGCGTCGCTTGCAAAGTTGGCCGGTGCGCAACCCTGAGGGAGGCGAGATCCCGTCCGGCGAGTTCGCCGGCACCCTTGCAGTGGGAATGCCCCAGGCCCGGATGAGGACGAAAAGCGCTGGACACCCACTACTGCGGCCACGCTTAGTAAAACCACAGTGGAGGGTGCGGGAGGCGCACCGGACAGCAGAGGCAAGACGTCTCAAATGTGACCTTGTGTGCGGCAGTGCGGAGCCTGATGACGTGCCCGCCTGGCCGAGGTCGCGCCCACGCCCGTGTTGTGATCGCGCGAGCGGTACGCCGCAAAATCACGCGCCATTCACCAACGGTCTGCCGTCGGGTTCGTGAACGCCTTCGTGATGCGTGCGGGGCTGGCGCGACCGTCAACTACCCGACGGCACAGGCAGTCTTGGAAGATACACCCCTAGTTCGCCGGTCTAAGCTGCGGCTATTGCGGCGCTAGTGATTGCCGCCGTCGGGTTGTACTGCCCGGAATACGGCCACGAACCGTACTGAGGAGGAGAATCATGAAAGTGAAACTGGACACGATGTCGCTGATCTCCGCGGCCATCGCGATTGCGATTTGGGTTTTGGTTATCTGGACGGCCATCGCGGCGATCGTCGCACACATTTAGCCCCTTCAACACAGGACGCCTCGGCCATCGCGGAGGGGCCACCCGCTTAGCCCACCGGCGGGCTGCGGTTGGCCGAGCAAGAGAGTCAGCCGGCGGCCCACTCCTTGGTCCGCTCGAGCTCGTCGAGGCCGAACAGGGCGAGCTCGCCGGGGACCATCCAGGCGAAGGCGGCAGAGCGTGGGCGACCCAGTGCACGTCGGACACGACCGCAATTCGCTTGAACGCCGAATGATGCTGGATCAAGGCACCGAGGCCCAGGTCCTCGATCAGGCCGCCGGGTTCGAAGCCCCTGCCACGACGCGGGAAACAGCTTCGGCCACAACCTGGCCCAGGGCGTCGAGCGGTCGTCGCCGAGGATCGAGCGCACGACACCCTCGCGGTGCTAGTCAAGTGCTCGATTTATGTTCAGATTGACCAGGCAGAATTGTGAGGTGACGAATCCGCAAGGGGCGCCGTACCACACGGTGTGGGCGCGCCCCGGTGATCACATGCGGCCGCCCGGCCAGCCTGGATACGGCCCACTGCCGGGTGGCCCCACACCGAAGGGCTCCAAACCGAGGCCGATCAGTCTGCGTGGCCCCCTGTTGATCGCCCTGATCGCGGTCATCGTGGTGTCGCTGGTCGCCGGCGGCCTGCTCGCCGCTGAGCTGTACGCCCGCGACACGGTGAACAGCCGGGTGGCGGCATCGGCTGAGTGCGTGTTGGGGGACAAGGTCACTGTGTCGTTCGGTTTGAAGCCGCTGCTGCTGCAGCGCATGACCCGCGACTACGGCCCGATCTCGATCATCACCGCGGGCAACCAGATCCGTGGGGCTAAAGGGATGAAGGCCGAGGTAGAAATCCACAACGTGCATCTGGACGGCAACGACCCGTCGAAGGGCACGATCGGCGTGCTGGACGCAGCGGTCACCTGGCCCTCCAGCGGCGTCACCCGAAGTGTGCAAGACGCGATTCCGCTGTTGCGCAGCTTCGTGTCGGGCGCGAGAACACACCCGTCGGACGGCACGATCGAACTGCACGGCGCGCTGGGCAGCAGCATCATCGTCAAGCCGCAGGTCGTCAACAACGCGATTTCGCTGCAGGTGGTCAGTCTCACTGCGCTCGGCTTGACGCTGCCCCGCGCGGGGGTGCAGTCGGAGCTGGACGCGTTCACCAGTCAGCTCGCAAAGGACTTACCGCTCGGCATTCACGCAGACACCGTGCAGGTCACCGACGACGGTATGGCGGCCCATTTTTCGACGCACCGCGCATCGATCGGTCAGGGCGACAGCGGTCAGGACGGCAGCGGCCAGGGCGCGCCGTGCATTCGCCGCCAGGTTGGGCGATGACGACGGCGACAACCCATTCGCCGAGTAGGGAAACAGTCTCTAACGCACCGAAATACGACTGGGGAGTTGGAGTTTCGGCGTAGTCGCGGTGCTCTGCCAGGCACGCGTCTCTGAGCAGCGCGTGCCGCATCCCCTCGCCGCACACCCGGCAATTGAGGGTTCCCGTGATGGTTCGTTTGGCCAATTTGCGGGAAGGCAAGATGCCATGAGCGGTCGTCAACGCGTCTTGCGTGACGATCGGCGGCCTGCCTGATCCGATCACTGGCATCGGCATTGCGTAGCGCGTCCGGCATCTCCAACAAGGCTGACTGATCCAGGGCCATCGCGATGATGGCCTCTAGGTCGTGATACTCGGCGGTTTCACCACAGAGACTCACGCGATGGCCCCCCTTATATTCGCTTCGACACGCCGCTATTTATTCCACATCAACGGGACGCACCCCGCGCGGCGAAAGGCGTTGGGGGAGGCTAGATTACGTACTCCGCTGGTAGCCGTGGATATTCGATCTCGTATTATTTGTTCCCGGGTAGAGGAGTGGGACTGGGGTGGTGCCGTGTGCGGTGCCCGCGACGGACCCTGGCGCCGTGTCGGTCAGCGACGTATTGCTTGATAGTTGGTCGCGCCCGTGGGCCAGCGCAGCACCCAGATGTGGGTGCTGTCGAGCCGCTCGGCTAGGAGAGTGACCACTGCTGCAAGGGCGTCGAGGTCGCGCCGGGGGCCTGCTCGTCGATTCTGCACCAACGGCAACCATGGACTTGTGTCCGACGCGATCCAGACCGTTAGGGGGCGTCCCACCGGGCGGCGGAGTTGGCCCTCGTCGAGGCCTCCCGCTTTAGGGCTGGCCTCCGCTCGGGCTCGTCGCCGCTACTGGCCAGAGCCCGCATCGCAGGCTCTCTGCTCGTCCGACAGGAGGTCCACGACGAGGTCGTCGCCATGGTCGGCGCCGTCGGGCGCAGCGGCACTCTGCGCACTGGCAATGGGCGTAGATTCTGCAGTGTTGGATATCCCCCCGGAGGGGAGTTGTGATGAACCTCTTCAGTGTCGAATTCAAGAACCAACCAGGCGAGCTCGCACATCTAGGCGATGTGTGCGCCCAGCGCGGCGTCAACCTTCAACTAGCCAAGTTCGGTCGGACGCTCGCCGACGCGGGCGTGAACATCGAGAGTCTGCTGGCAGTGTCGATCTGCCAAGGTGAGGTGATCTTCGCGATCGCCGTCGACAAGCAGGAGGATGCGCGGGCGGCACTCAGCGACCAGATTGTCGGCTAGGAGTTGCGGCTTGCCTGCGGGGTGCGCGCTGGTGGCGGGTATGGACGGTATGTGATGGATGTGCGACTTTGCGGGTTTGGGTCGATCGAGGTCGAGGGACGAGCGTATGAGCACGACATCGTCATCGACCGAGGGGCCGTGCGCAAACGGAGCAAGAAGCCCTCGAAGCCATACCGCGACAGGTTCGGACACACTCCGCTTTCGGCCGACGAGGAGCTGCCGTGGGGCGGACGCCGGTTGATCATCGGCACCGGGGCCTACGGCTCGTTGCCGATCATGCCCGAGGTGATGGCGGAGGCTGCGCGCCGAAGCATTGACCTTGTCGCTGTCCCGACAGACCAGGCGTGCCGGCTGATCGCGGGCCTCAAGCGACGGGAGGTCCGCGCGGTCCTGCACGTCACCTGCTAAGTTCAAAACCTTCGTCGGCTGACACGGATGAGCAGACCCGGCGACCATAACACCGCGGCGTGGGGCCTCGTGCGGCTTCAGCGTCGCAGGACGCCGACAACGGTGTCGCCAGCTAGTCGGGCAGGACCCGGTTGGCCACCGCGCCGTCCAGGTGGACGCGAGCGTTTCCAGCTTCCGCCACGGTACCCGCCGGTCCAGCCCGGCGGGGTGACAAGCTAGAGATCCTGGCCCACACCCACCCGGCTGGCTCCACCGACAGGTTCAGCGCTGAACTGGCCGACCGCGCCGTTAGGACGCTCACTTATGTCGCTGGCGACCAAACCAAAGCCATTGCCTCGGTCTTCGCCCTCTAGCTGCGGGCACCGATCGAGCACGGGCCATCGGACTGACCGAGCGTGCCGCCAGAGCAGCCGGGAAGGGAGCAGCCGATGACCGATAACGACAATGACCAGAGGGCTGAAGACGTCACCGGGGAGAGGACCTCCGCGTTTCGTGCCGACTTCACCGACGCGCAAGACGCGGCGGCCACCGCCGGCGCCGAGGGCCAGCTGTTCGGCGCGGAGGCGCTGCCGCCGGGCTCGCGGTCGCTGGTGGTCAAGCGCGGCCCGAACGCCGGCTCGCGGTTCTTGCTCGACCGGCCCACCACGACGGCCGGTCGTCACCCGAATAGCAATATCTTCCTCGATGACGTCACTGTCAGCCGCCGGCATGCCGAGTTCCGGTGCGTAAGCGGCGAATTCCAGGTTGTCGACGTCGGTAGCCTGAATGGCACGTACGTCAACCGTGAACCCGTGGACTGGGCTGTGCTGGCGAACGGCGACGAGGTGCAGATCGGCAAATTTCGACTGGTATTTCTGACCGGCCCCACAATCGGCGACACTGAGAGCGTGACCAGGTAGCTCCAATGACCGCACCTCGCTTTTGACATTGGGCACCCGGGGTTCTCCGACGATCTGTGCCGCACTCGACTCGACACGATTCCCCTTTGCGCAATATTGTTTTGACGATGCGAGCTGCGCCGAGACCTGCTGCCCAATCCGTAGATGGCCAGTTCGACTGCTAAACCTGCCAACTATATTGAGGACGGACATTATTATCAGGTGCGGAATAGTGCTTTCGTCCAACATATTTGGTGCGTAGTTGAAATAGTAACTTACTATCACGCAAATCATCTGTACTGCAACATGTTTCATATGATCGAGCCGTTTGAGCAGAGGCACGCGACCTGGGTTTGCCACTGGATCCGTGCTCGCCGGGACCGACGCGGACGCCAGGGCCGCCGGCTTAAGTCGGTCGGAGATGATCGAGCAGGCCCTACGCAACAAGCATCTGCGTGTTGCCCTGCAGAACTACACGACCCCGAACCGTCCCGGCGCTCGACATCGACGCCTACGCGCAGAAAGTGTAACCAGGCGAACCGATCCGCGGGCTTGCGACATAGACCACGCCGCGACAGCGACGACGAGCTGCACGTTGCCGTTGTGCCCAACGCGATCCATCTCGCCGCCGATACCGGACGTGTGGTCACATGCCCGTTCATTCCCGGCCGGCTGCCGGAGGACGCCCCGTCAGCCGCGCCGATGGTGCCGATTGGTTCGTCAAGCGCAGCGCTAGGAAGCCATTGCACGAGTTCCGGTAGAACCGTGCCGTCGGGTTGCTCGACTGTGACGACCATCGAAGTGGTCCGTCAGCCAGTCGAAAGGAACTGCGCCACAGAGTGTGATTCAGCGTCAATGCGTCACTATGACGAAACTGCCGGGTACGGCGCCGGATCACCACTGGCACGGTGTGGTGAATCGCTACGGTCCTCAAACAGGCTGGTGTCGTTGCGCGGTCCGGTTCGGCCGGATGAAGCGGCCAGTCATGCCATCAAACGCATCGCTGTGGCGGCCCGCCGGGGCCGGCGGGACCGCAAGCGGCGGTGGACACCATCACCACGGCAGCAAAACTTCAGCCGATGTAACTGCGGCATCCGGATCAAATGCCGCAACTAAAGTGGCGATGCCTCAGAATGACTGAGCGAGGACACCGGTGCCAGACATCCTCAAAGTGCCACTCTGGCCGGACGACGTTAAGCATGAGCACACATTTTGGAACCTATTGCGCAACAACTAAAGCTGGTAAAGGTGCGTGTTCGAGAGGTGCGAGTTCGTGCGTTGGGGGAGCCGCCGCTACAGGCGGTGAGCGGCTGGGGCTGCGAAGCTCTTCGCCGAACCAGACTTCGCTCGTGCTCTCGCCGCGCCGACGAAGGCTGACGCCACGTTTGAACGCTCCCGACGGTTGCCGCCAGCCGATCTCGGTCGGCCACCAATACGCGAAGTCAAGCTCGTCGATGATCGTGCGCAGGCTCGGCGGCGCCAGGACATCGTCGACCACGACCGCGTCGCCCGGCCGCAGTGCCGCCGACTCTGTAAGTGCCGCGACCGACGCCACAAAGCCCCCAAGAAGAAGCCGTCGCTAGCCCAGCACCGATTCTGGCACCATTGCGGAGATGGATGCGTGTTCGGGGCCGGGTCTCAATGATCCGTTCGAAGAGGCGATTGACGACGCGCTGAGCTCCCTGCCGGCCGATCTCCGTGCGGCGATGAGCAACGTCGAGATCGTCGTCGAGGACGAGCCTCCCGAGGGGCGGCGGCTGCTCGGCCTGTACCGCGGCGTACCGCTGCCGCGAAGGAGCAGCACGTACAGCGGAGTGCTTCCCGACAAGATCAGCATCTTCGGCGGGCCGATCACGCGACTCGCTGCCGGCGACGCGGATCGTCTACGCCGCGAGGTCAGGCACGTCGTGCTCCACGAGATCGCGCATCACTTCGGGATCAGCGACGAGCGGTTGATCGAGCTCGATCGCTACTGACGTGGTGCTGATGTTCCGCCCGAATCTTGCCGTTGCCGACAGGTCGATGAATGACTTCCTGCGGCGGAAATCGTTGCCTGGGAAGGTAATCCACCAGGTTGCCATCATTGCCGTCCGCGGTCTTCTCAAACGGCCGAGCGAGATCACCAGGATCAGCGCCCAGGCCGCACAGTTCGACGACGCCGCCATCGCCCTTCGCGTCTCCCGGCCGCAGCCGGAGTGATTACTCGCGTCCCGCCGACACCCAGCTCATTTCCTTCAAGCGATGGCCGGTCACGGACGAGCCCGCGGCGTCCAGCGCGTCGAGCTGCTCTGGTGTCAGCGTCACCGACAGTGAGCCCAGGTTCTCCTCGACCCGGGCGGCCCGCCGGGTGCCGGGGATCGGCACCGAGGCCACGCCGAGCGCGTCGGCGCGGTAGCGCAGCCACGCCAGCGCCACCTGCGCGGGCGTCGCACCCTGCTGATCCGCGATCGACGTCACCACCTCCACCACGGCGAGGTTGGCGTCGAGCGCGCCCTCGGCGTACCGCGGCAAGGTGCGACGGAAATCCGTCGACGACAGATCCGCGGCCGAGCGGACCGTTCCCGTCAGGAAGCCCCGACCCAGCGGCGAATACGGCACGAACCCAACTCCGAGTTCGGCCGCCGCGGGCACGACGTTGCGTTCGACGTCGCGGCTCCAGATCGACCACTCGCTCTGCACCGCGGCAATCGGATACACCGCAACCGCGGCCCGCAGTTCGTCGGCCGTCACCTCAGACAGCCCGAGGTGACGCACCTTGCCCGCGGCCACCAATTCGGCCATCGCGCCCACCGTCTCCTCGATCGGCACGGTCACGTCGCGGCGGTGCATGTAGTAGAGGTCGACGACGTCGGTCCGCAGCCGCTGCAGGCTCTCGTCGATGCTCTGACGCACGTATGCGGCATCGCCGCGAGCGACGAGTTTGCCTGCAGCACGGTCGGCCGGGGTGCCGACGATGCCGAATTTGGTTGCCAGCGTGACCTCGTCGCGGCGGTCGGCGAGCAGCTTCGAGATCAGCTGCTCGTTGGCCCCGCCACCGTACTGATTGGCGGTGTCGATGAACGTGACACCCAGATCCACGGCGCGGTGCAGCGTCGCCAGCGACTCGGTGTCGTCGACCTCACCATAGACCGGCGTCAAGACCATCGCTCCGAATCCGATTGCACTGACTGATAATTCGTCGCCCAGCGTGACCGCGGGCACAGAGTTTGCTCTTGTCATGATTCTTTCCTTTCGTTTCGGCGGTAGAAGTCGATCGGCATCAGGTGCATGGCGACGTTGCGGACTGCGATGCCTGCCCGAGGTGGCTGGAATTTCAGCACCGCATCGAACCTGGTGCCGTGATTCGCCAGGGCGCGGGACACTGCCTCGGCCTCGTGGCGGCTCTCCGCTCGTCCACAGTGTCAATGGGTTTCGGCTCGATAAGACGGCGGTGTACTTCGAAAGCCAAACACAGTTCGGCGATATCCCTTGGCCGCGAGAGGGATCGGCCGGTATGTTTCTCGATTCGGCGCAATCGGTGGCGGACCGTGTTCGGGTGGCAAATAAGCACCTCAGCTGCGCCGCGCACCGACGCATCGTTGTCCTGCCACACCCGAAACGTTTCGAAAAGCGTCTCCCGGTCCTCGTCGGGAAGGTGGCCAAAACCGTCCAGCGCAGCGCCGGCCGTTTTGATCATCGCCTCCGGCGCGCTCACGGCGGCGGTGGCCAGGATGGAGCCGTCGAACACAGCAACCGAGGATGTGGAGTCGGTCGGGCCCCGCAACATCACTCTTGCCACATGCAGGGCTCGTGGCGTATCGCGCAGATCCTTGAAAGCCGCACTGACCCCCACACGCGCCGTTGTCATCCGCGACAGCAGGGCCACAACCCTGTCGAGTTTTCGGTCGGATGCGACGTGCACGATCCCGACCTGCAAATCAGGCAGCAGCCGCCAGGCCGAATAGACGTCAAGGCTGCGCAGCTTCGACTCGATCTCGGGGAGCGGCTCACTGCCCGCGCTGGGAATGTGGGCGGCGATGACCATAAATGGACCGTTGATCGGCAGCCGAAGCTGGCCGGCGACCTCCCGCAGGCTCCACTCGTCGAAAGCTCGTCCGTCAAGCAGAGAGTCAACGAGACTCAAACGTCGCGACGCCTCAGCGAGGAGCTGCCTGTTCTGCTCGTCGCGATACCCGGCCACCAGTGCGGTGGCGATGAGTTCGGCGAAGCGGCTGATGCGCACCTCGGTGTCGGCTGGCATAGCGCCGTGTTCCACCGAACCGACCGCCGCCAGGCCCCACACGCGTGAATCAACGATGATCGGCACCGCCACCGCCGAGCGCACGCCCACCGCGCGCACGCGAGCAGCGATCGACCCGGCAACGTTGTCGTAACTGTCGATCCGTGCGGGCCGGCCGCTGCGTTGCACCAACGTTGCGAGGGTGTTGCCTTCCACCGGAGTTCGCGTGCCCACCGGCCATCGTGCCAGCGCCTCAGGATCGGCAGCGTCGGCCACGACGGTGATCTCGCGATCCGATTCGAAGCGCCACAATCCGGCGGCGTCCGCAGGCACGCATCGGCGCATCTCCTCGGCCAGCGCGCCAAATACCTCCAACGGTTCAACGCCGCGCGCGACGATCGTGGCGAGCCGGCGCAACGCCGCCTGTTCGGCGAGCCGACGACACTGGGCGTACAACTCGCCGTCGTCGAGGTTCTCGTCGAATTCGGCGGCACATTCCTCGGCGGTTAGGAGTCCATCCACCGCATCCTCATCAATCGTGAGGTCAGATTGAAACCCTGCGCTGCGTTCGCCATCGCTCGCGAGTCTTGCCCGCACGTCGGGATCGATAGTGCTGCTTGCTGATTCGGTGACCGAGCTAGGCGAGTTTGCGGTCATCGGGACACCGTCGCGTGCCCGGCGGCACCGAACACCACCGGCACCATCGCCAGCATTCCAAGCGTTGCACTCAGCATCTTTCCCTCTCTTCCTCGTGTGCTCACGAGCGCGGCGTCTGGCCTAGCCTCGGGCCGTCGTTCGAGTGAGAACGCAATTAGTTGACGACTACTACGGTCGCCCCGCGGGTGTGGGTGACACCATTGCCCGGCGGGCAATCTTTAAGGCCAGGTCGGGTAATAGCTAAGTCGCCACAATCTACCTGGTGGGGCGGTCGGTGCCCTGCATGAGTTTGCTCAGCTCGGCGCGGGAACTAATCCCGAGCTTGGCGAACGCGTTGTGCAGGTGGGCTTTCACCGTGTGAGGCGTGACGTGCAGCCGCTCTGCCACAGACCGGTTGGTATCACCCTGTGCGATGAGGTTGACAACCGTGAGCTCGGAGTCGGTGAGGCTGTCCCAGCCCGTTTTTGCACGCGGGTGGCTGACAATGCGACGTTGCACACCGAGCCGGCGCAGCGCGCGGCCCACCCGGCGCGCATCGGCGAGGGCTTCATGGTGCACGTAGGTGTCGAATGCGGCATTGAGCTGATCCAGCGCCTTGTCAGGGTGGTCGGCGTGGGCGAGTTCAGCGCCGGCGTCCTCGGCAGCCGCGGCGTAAAGAAGCGGCCGCGACGACGACTCAAGCACGTCCGCGGCAGCCACCAGTGCTGGGGCGTCACGTTCGAGGATCCCGCGGGCATACCCGGACACCCCGGTGAACAACGGGATCGCTGGCCGCTCCCGCTCGAGCACGTCCGTGGCCTGCAGGACACGTTCGCGCAAGCCGGCATCGCCGGCGGCGGCCGCAACCCGCGCACCCAAGATCACCCGATCTAAAACCTGCGGGAAGAATGGTGTCTTGAACAGGGTGATGTCGCCGCCCAGCCAGCGCATCGCGTCCGGGACATCGTCGCGTTGCCACGCCGCCAGCGCCAGCACGTACGCCGTTCCCCGATCTACGACAGATGAGCCACTAGGGTAGGCATCGTGCGCGTCATTGACCGTCTGCTGCAACAAGTTTCGGTCATCGGTGCGCACCGCCACCTCGGCCAGAATCACCATGCGGAGCATGCCCAGCGGGGTCACGCCTGTCCGCTGTGGGCGCGGTAGGGATTCAGCCGCGGCGCGGGCGGCAGACAACCGGCCCGCAGTTAGGTGGACAACCCCGTCAATCGTGGCCCAGCTATCAAGGGCCATCGCGTTGCCTTCCCGGCGGGCCTGCTGTGTTCCGTCGGCGACCTGGGCCGCAGCGTCATCCAATCGGCCGACCATCGCCAGTAGGTGCGCGTAGTTGAGTGCGGCCGGGAAGTGAGCTGCGGTCACATCACTCGCGCGGGCTCGCGTGCAAAGCTGCTCGAGGCGGCCTAGGGCGCGGCCCGCGCACCCCTCCCCATCGTCGAGCAGAACGAGGGCGACATCGGCGAGGATCGTGGCTTCTAAATCACCGGTCGATGCACCGGCCGCGGCAGCCTCGTTGGCCGCCGCGCGCCGTTCCCCACGGTGGTCGTGCAACGCCAGGTTGTAGGCCAGCCACGCCAGATGCCGTGCCCGGGTGACCTCGCTGATGTCGCCCAACCGCAGCGCTCGGCGATTCTCCTCAACGCGCCGCTGTGCACTGTGCTTATTGAGTGCCGGGAGGCGCAGCCGAATCTCGGCCTCCTCTTGGGGCGACGCCGCCGCCGAGAGCGCCGCAACGGCCAACTCTTCGGCCTCCTGCATAGCGGCTGGCCCGGTTGAACAACCCGACCGTTTCGGCCACCAGCAGCCCGTGGTCAGCGTCATCGGCGGGCAACAGCTCCAACGCGCGCCTGCTCAAGTCCGCGGCCGCACTCGCGTCACTGTGGCCAACTGAGTGCGCGGCCTGCGCGCAGCGCGCTGATCGCCTCCCGGTCTCCGCGCTCGGCGCTGCGCGCCAGCTGCGTGGCCACCTCGGCCGGGGCCGCGCCCATCCTCAGCATGATCGACGCCGATTGGCGCTCCATCGCGCGCCGCAGCGACTGCGGCAACGACTGCCGGGTGGCCTCGCGCAACAAGTCGTGCCGAAACCTCAGCTGCTCATCGTCTTCGACGAGCAGCTCCGCGCGTACCGCCTCCTGGACAGCCGCGATCAACGACGACGGTTGGCGGTCCAGCATCGCGGCCAGCAGGCTAGCCGAGAACCGATCCGGCAACACCGCGGCCACCCGCACCACCTCGCCGGCACCGTCGGAGAGATGGTCGAGTCGCTGCTGCATACTTGCGCCCAGACGTCGCGGTAACTCGTGTCCGTTGGCCACCGCACGGCCGCCGCTCACGTTGAGCCGGCCCTCCTCGTCCAGGCCCCCAACAAGTTCCCCGACGAGGAAGGGATTTCCGTGCGCCTTGGCGGCCAGATTCAGCAGCGACTCATCGGCGTTCGCCCGCACGGTGTCCTGAACCATGTCGGCGACCGCGTCCGGCGACATGGCGGCCAACCGCACAACTGCGGCATTCGCCCGTTGCAGCACCGACAAGGTTTCTTGCACCGCCGGGCCGCCGGCCCCGGTGCGGGCGGTCAGCACCCACAGCACCGCCACATCCGGCCGCGCGCCGGCCAGCGACCGCAGCGCCAACAACGTGCCGTTATCGGCCCAATGCATGTTCTCCAGCGCAATCGCGAGCGGCGTTTCCGCCGCCGCGGCATGAATCGCGTCGGCCAGATCGTGCACCACCCAGTAGCGCAGATCTGCCGAGCCGCCCAGCCGGCGCAAAGCGTCGGCGTCGCCAACCGGGGGATCCGCGCTCAGGGTGGCCATGAACAGCGAGAAAAACGGCACCGTCTGCTGATACTCGAATGCCTCACCGAACAAGGTGCGCACCCCGTACTTGTCGGCCAGCGCCATCACCTCGGTCAGCAACCGACTCTTCCCGATGCCCGGCGGCCCCTCGATGACCAGCACACCCCCATGCCCGCCCACCAGCGCCGTCACCAACGCGCCAATCACCTTCAACTCGCCCGCCCGCCCCCGAATCGGCGGAGTCACGAGCCGCTGGGCGCCGACCTCAAATCGGGGGGTTGAAGGCCCCACGGGGGTGTCCTGTCTACCGTTTGCTGGCTGCCGCTGCAGTGCACGTCATTGTAGGCATCCGCCCACGTCGTCGGCCCGATTTGCTGTCGTTCGCGCGGCGTGCACGCGATCTGGGCAGCCCTAGGCACGAACATGCATGGACATTCTGGAGAGATGTCATAGCGGAACGCGGGGAATCACCTCAGCAGCTCCTCACCCACGACAGTGACCGTCCGCAGCGTGCCGAACGTCGATGCTGAGACCGCTCGACGGTAGCGAACCCAGTCGTTACGGCGCGTCAATAGGCCCCTGCGTCACACTATCGATTCGTCATTGTGACGTATTGATACTGATACTGGGAGAGGGGCGAGGGGTGGTCGAATTGCCGATTACAGGGCCGGCGCCATCCAGGGCACGCTCGAGGATTCACTAACGGCCGAATCAATTATTGCGTAATTGAACTTGGCAACCTGGACGTATGGACAACCGATGACACAAGTCGGTTCGGGAGGCTATCAACCGCGACCTGTCAAATCACCCAATCATCAACGGGTGCAGAAACTTTCATCTAATGCAACTGGTAACGGTGCGTGTTCAAGAGGTGCGAGTTCCTGCGGAGGGAGTGGTGACGGTTTGGCTCCGGCGCGGGCTGCCGGCAGTTCGATGCGTGGATTCGTCGCCCAGGGCAGCCGGGCGTTCGCCATTCATGCGACTGAGCCCGGGGGCCGCGGCGGCAGCTGAGGCGGTTGAGCAGGTGATCGCACCGACTGGCCGAAGAACGCTTTAGTTTGCTGTTTGGATTAACGAACTCGACCCGGCGAGCCGGTGAAATGCAGACGCTATCGCCGTTTATCCGGTGGCCGATTTTCCGTTCTAGATGAAGTGGCCGGAGCGCCTGCATCGCGAGCAGACCCGCCGCGTTGAACAAACCGTCTCAGTCGGCTCGAAGCAGGGAAACGTCGGCACGGCTTGCTCCCTCGATTTTGTGTTCCGGGCAATGTGACGTCGTCCAGGCTACGTTGGCGACACCGCTGGGCAACCGGCGATACGTCACAGTGATGAAATCCACTGGGGCGGTGGGGAAGTCGGGGAGGGGCACACCCTGTCGGCAGTGTCCCCTTCGATGGAAAGTGACAGGCGCTGGGATGCTCGCTGCGATTCGGCCCGACGGCAGAGTGTCAGTGAGGGTGGAAATGGACTGCACAAGAACGCGATTCGCCCGTTGGGGTTCGACTAGAGGCCCGTGAGTCCATCCAGCCAGCTGCCGCCAATACGTCACAGTGACGAAATCACGACAGTCGGCGGTCGAGAGTCGGAGGGATCGATCGTGCCCGACGGGCCGCTGGCCATAGCGGCGGCGGCGCGTGTAGCCGATGTGGCGTTTCGTTGGTTGATCGGCCGGCGTCGCGACTCCGCGCCATGAACGTAGGGCTGATGCGTGGGGCGTCAATACTGAACCCTCTGCACGGGGGCAATAGCGGAAACCCGACGCGACACAGGTGTTTTCGGCTGGATCTGCTCGTCGCCCAGGTCAGCCAAACGCCGATAAGCCACATTATGTCAAGTAAACTACTGCATTTTCATCTGATGAATCAGGCCTATCGTTCACCTGTCCGCCCCTGCCCCGTTGACGGAAATGGCCTGGAATCGCCCGTCCACCTGTATGTTTCATAGAGCACGACCACATCGGCCACGGTGGTGGTTGTAGTCGGTGTTTCTAGTCGGTGATGACCGGCAAATTTCAAGCTCGCTGATCGGCGCAGTGGCCGCTTCGACCGCCTGACCAGTGCGTTTGCCGGTCATTGCGTTGGCAACACCGGATAAGTGATTGAAACCCGAACGACGACGCCCATCCATTACTTAAAACCGGATACCGGCTACACCTGCAGACTAGCGTCAGCACCTATCTGGCAATTTGCTGACAACTACATGTGAGTCCACGATCTGCTCGGCGATCTCGGCGGCCACCCTGGGGACCGTAGCGCGCTTGGTGCGCCACCGCCTATCTACCTAGTTACGCGAGACTCATGGACGTCAAACGGGGGGGCGAGCGATGCGACGTGCATTCTGCAAGATCTGGGTATCGGTGGTCGGTATCGCCGTCGTGACGAGCGTGGCAGGCTGCGGCGGCAACGACGCTCCAGGCGCGCCAAGCGCGTCGAGTGTGGCGGCGCCAAGTCCGTCGAGTCCCCCGGTGGATGTCGATGCCGCGTTCGCGCAGTTCCTGAAAGCCGTGAAACCGTACTGGTGCTCGAGCGCATACTCCGACATCGGCGAGATGGCTGAAGCCGGCGACGTCGGCACCATGAAAGTTCGCGTCCACGAGTGGCGCGGCGTGATGATGACGTGGGACGACAACCTTGGGAGAATCGCCGTTCCCCCTGCGGCACAACCGATCGTCGGCAAGCTCCGTGAACTCAACGCCGCCGAAATGGCTGATCTGGATGCGTTGGCCGCGGCCGTCGAGAAAAATGACAAGAAACAGATGAATCGACTAACAGAGGTCGTGTACCTCGACGACGCGATAGTGAGCGTGGAAACCCGTCGTCTGAGCGCCGCACTCGGTCACCCTGAGCCCCAGGCCGGAAGCGCCTTCACTCAGTTGGAGGTGGCCTACCACACGTTCTACAAGGACAAAGCTCAGGTGGGTGACATGTTCGAAGCGGCGCTGTCGCGCAATGACCTGAACGGGGCGAAGGCCGCCAATGCCATCGAGCAAGATGCGGCGCAGCGCTTCATCGACCGACTCGACGCCATCGACTGGCCCGCTCAGTTCGAGGGCCAGGTGAATGTCCTGCGCGATAACCTCCGTAAGGTGATTGAGTTCGACCGTCGTCAGGTCGACGTCGCCACCACGGCGCAAATCGCGTATGGGGAAGAGGGTGCGTCCCTCGTACCAGCCGTAGACGACGCAGTGGACTCGCTGCAGAACGGTCTGAACAAGCTCCGCGCCGAGTCGAGCCCCGAGCTGGCGTGCTAACGGCGGACGACAGCCAAAGCGGATCCGACCCAGCGCCGTAGATAGCGACGCAGATCCTCTGCCGAGGGCTGAGCCGGACCGTGCATTCCGGACTGCGCGACCGCCTACCTCCCCCACAACCCGCAGTCGAACCGAAACATGCGTCGGCCCTTGTGCGTTGGACCGTCAATTTGCTTGTCGAACAGTTCGTTTACTGGCGATAGGCTAGATTACGTCAAGTAAAATGCCGCATATTGCCTATCTCGTTGTGCAGCAAGAATATTTCGTCGTGCTGTATGGCCGACATTTCGCGCTCGCTTGGATTCCAGCCTCTCCCAACCAGTTTCGGGGTAGTCCGTTCAGCACCTAAACGCAGCCTTGCTGATTCATCGGATGAATCAGTTCCGACCGAAATTCATCGCTCATTCCGGCGCGAACCGGTAGTAGTGCATGCTCGACGATCACCAAGCAACGGTAGACGCGGTGCTGCGGGGTCGTGGTTGGTTTCGGAACCCGCGGGTCAGGTCGGAGGCAGAGCCCGCCGCCATTCGTTGTGGACGTCCCAGCCGTCCACCACCTCCACCAATGCCAGGATTCCAGTGGGATAAACGAGGGACACCAGCCAACGGCGCGAGCTGCCTTCACTAACGGAAAACCCCGCTTTCAGAAATTGCTTGAGCCACTTGATCTTCAGCTGATCACGCCGGAAATCAAACGCCGCAACCGCCTCGCCTGCTTGAAGCCGAGACCTGAGATCTGAAATCCCCAAGGCCTTCTCGACCCACTTCGAGTACTCCTTGACCGTGCAGCGCAAATTGTCATCGGTGAGTTCGAGCGCGGCTCGCGTTGAGATCGGGTTGAGGCGGTTCTCCACCAAGTAGACCTCGGCGCGTGGTGGTGGAGACAGGGTCATATCAGGGCTTTGGTTGGTCGTCGACCTTGATGTCGAATTTGACGTTGCGGGCGTCCACACTGCTGACAGCCACGTTGACGCCGTAGGTCTGACCGGCATCCGCCAGTTCGTATCGAAGCCGAACGCACGAGAAGAGCCGGTGCGGCCTCGGACGCAATGTGTGTCGAACACGAAGCGACCACCAAGACGCAACCAAGAAACGACATCCGAATCAGATGCCATGACGACGATCTGCGTTTCGAAACGATCATCGCCAGCAAGTCTACGACGCCCGCCATCCAGTCCCGTCCGACGAGCGTGCCAAGCGAGGCGCGCCATGCGTTGACGTAAGCCTGCACCCATACGGCCACCAGTACTCGCCGACGGACGCGCGTTCACTACGCTCACCATACTTTCACCAGCAAACGCCCGCCGATCATGAGGCCTGTTGTCTGACGTGTGTCAACGTGGGTGCCCGACGCCGCAACCGGTTCCGGTCAGTGCTAGTAGCGCTGCCCTCTGCCGTGTTCGACTCGAGCCCGGTTGGCGGTCCGAATACGCCGGAATCGAATATGCGGCTTTACCGCTAGAATACTGCGTGATTATCAGATGAATCACGACCCTCTCCTCTGTGATACCACCCTGCTGTGGTGACTTCTGTTGTTTAGCAGTGTGACTCGTTCGGACACGATTGTGGCCCGCTCGTCGAGGTACATCGTCGCCCGACGGCTTCGTCGGCCATGACTTGGTGACGCTGACCTGCCACGTCGACACCTACCTATCCGAGGAAACAACGACCCGCTGCGCTATCCGAAACTTCATCTAATGGCGCACCCGCGCCAGCATCGCGCGACCGTTCAAAACCATCCCGCACCGCCCGCACTACCCCACTGACCTCATCACGGCAGCGCCTCGAGCTGATCAAAACCGTGGCCGAAGCCGAGCACGTCGTCTTATCCACCAGAATTGCCGGCCTGATCCTGCTGCTCTACGGCACCGCGCGGTCAGCAAGATCTGCCAACTCACACTCGACGGCGTCAAACCACACCGACACGAACCACCATCCAGGTCGGGGACGTCACGTGAGTGCCTGCGGAGTTACGAGGAACTTCTCCCCGGTCGCTCGCTTGACGTAAGCGTTGAACGCATCGGGGCGGAGCATGCCGGCGAGTGAAACCTCCCCGGTGTAGGTACTCGCGAACGTCGTGGTCAGCTCCGCGGCCACCCGGGCCCGGAGCCGACCAAACTCCTCGACCCCGACGCTCTGCAGGAAATAGGTGAGCAGCCACCCCCCAATCCCCCACGCCATACCGAAATTCCTGGTCAGTGTGGTCGGGGACGTGTCAAGTCCGCCGTAGATGTACACCTGCTTGTGGATGGTCGACCCATACCGTGAGTACTCCCCCGCGGTCGAGCTCGCCGCTTCCTCCATGCCAGTCAGAATCTGACTCGCCAGCGTTCCTCCACCCGTGGCGTCGAACGCAAGCGTCGCCGACGTCGCCTTCAGCGCCTCGACGAGATCCGGCGCGAACGACGGCGAGCCCGAATTGCAGACCTGGACTGCGCCCAATGACCTCAGCAGCTCTTCTTGCTCGGGCTTGCGGACGATATTGACCAGCGGCACCCCGTCCTCTTGGCAGAGCTTGACAAGCATCTGGCCCAGATTCGACGCCGCAGCCGTGTGCACCAGACCGGAATGACCTTCGCGGCGCATCGTTTCCACCATTCCCAGAACCGTCAACGGATTGACGAAGGACGACGCCCCATCCCTGGCTGTGGCCCCCTCGGGCAAGACGAGACACGCGAAAGCATCAACCACTCGGTACTGCGTGTACATCGCGCCGCCCGCGATCCCGACCCTTCTTCCCAGCAGGGCCTGAGCCGCGGGCGATGACCCCGCGGCAACGACGATGCCCGCACCCTCATTACCCACCGGAAGCGATTTGTCGATGCGCGCCGAAAGCCCGCCCAGTGCCCCCGCTCCCAACGATGCCGTGACGATGGGGCGCTCCGGAGTACCTGCCACCGTCGCAGTCGTCATGTCCGCGCCGGCGAGAAGAAGCCCCAGGTCTGACGGGTTGATCGGCGAGGCCTCCACGCGCACCAACACCTCATTAGCGGCGGGCGTTGGAACCGGGACGGCGTGCAGCGAGAGCTCAAGCGTGCCCTGCGACGTCACCAACGACCGCAATTCCAAGGCATTCTCAGGCAAATCTGCGGTCATGGGTGGTGCCTCATTCCTGTAGTAGACGTGTCTGTGACGGTAGAACCACAGCACCGTCGCAGACCTTCCCGCAGCAGCGTCGACCAATGACGCTGAGCGGGTTGCCTATCGGGCAGCGTCGCCCCACCGGTATTCGTGGGTGAGGTCGTCGAGTGCGACTTTCGCGTCGTCGGGCAGGTCCAGGTCGGCGGCGGCCAGGGTGTCGGAGAGTTGGGCGGGGCGGCTGGCACCGAGGATCACGGAGGTGATGGCGGGGCTGGCTAGAACCCAGGCAACGGACAGGGTGGCCAGCGACGTCGCGAGCTCGGACGCGATCTTGGCCAACCGATCAATGGTGTCGAATGCCTTGGTATGCCAATAGCGTTCGTTGTACAGGTCGGCGAACTGCTGACCGACTTGCGCGGAGAACCGGCCTTCGGTCGGTTGGTCGTCACGCCCGTATTTGCCGCTGAGTAGACCCCCTGCCAGCGGGTTGAACGGAATCACCGCCATGCCGGTTTCGGCGGCCAGGGGCAGCAGCTCGCGTTCGATCTGCCGGAACAGTAGGTTGTAGCGCGGTTGAACCGACGCGATACGGGTGAGGTGCAGCGTCTCTGTGCGCCCTACGGCCCGGGCCAGCCGGTAGGCCAAAAAGTTCGACACGCCGATATAGCGTGCTTTCCCGGCGGTGACGATCGCGTCGAGGGTCGCCAGCGTTTCGTCGAGAGGTGTATCGGGGTCGTCGAAATGGAGTTGGTAGATGTCGACGTAGTCGGTGCCCAGCCGGCGAAGTGAGCCCTCGATGGCGTCCAGCAGATGTTTGCGGGAGCTGCCCCGCTGCCAGCGGGCGGGGCCCATGGGTCCTCCGGCCTTAGTGGCGAGGATGATCTGGTCGCGCTTACCCTGCAGCCAACGCCCGACGATCTCCTCGGCGCGTCCACCCTCACCTCCCATGGGGTAGATGTCGGCGGAATCGAAAAAGGTAACGCCTGCCTCGACGGCGGTGTCCATGATCTGGTGGGCAACCGTTTCGTCGGCCTGATGACCGAACGTCGCGGTGCCGATGCACAGTCGCGGAACGGTGAGACCGGTGGCCCCGTAAGTCGTGTACTGCACCCTGCCCTCCTCGTACGGCGTTCCATTTGGCCGCTTCTGCCAACAACTGCGGCGGTCGGGCACATGTTCCTAGGCGAGCGGGTACACAGCTACTTCTACGGCTTCGGCCCGAATTGCGGTACTGCGGAATACAGGCTCGCCACGCCACAGTGGTCGGTGATCTTGCCGTTCTGGACCCGCATCGCATCGACGGTGTCGAACGCGACCGCCCGGCCGGCCGGCGCGATGCCGAGAAACGTTCCCTGGTGGGGTGCTTATGGGGTCGGCGCCAGACAGGATGAGCAGACTGGTTTCGGCGTTGGCGATCATCCCGCCGCCTGCCGGTGGCGATGGCATATGTCGCGTTGCCGGGCTCACGATTCGGTCTCGGCCGCCTTCTCGCGTGCTGGTTCGATGAGCGCGCCGCTGCTTATGAGTGCACGCGTCTGGTCGTCGGTGTAGCCGAGTTCCTTGAGAATCTCTGCATTCTGTTCGCCTTGGTGGGCCGGTGTCTGCGGGGTATGTGCTCCGTCGTGGCCGCTGAAATGCCATGGTGGCGCGGGAATCGTGATGGTTCCGCCGTAGCGGTCGTCAACCTCGCGGGTGGTCACCCAGTCCTTGGCCCAGTGCGTTTCGTTGAATTCATTGATGTCTCGGAGTCGTCCGGTCGCGACCTTGGCCTCGTCGAACTGAGCGTCCAACGTGTCCATGCTCTCGAATGTCCAAATCCAGTTCTGCACAATGGTGTGCAACGCAACAAGGTTGGCTCTGCGCAATTCGGGAGTGAGAAATCGGGGGTCGTCGGCCAGATCCGGGCGGCGCATGGCGGCCAGGTAGAGCGGGAACGTCACGCTACTCACCAGGCTGAACGGCGCGACAAAATCGAAGCCTTCCGGGCTGGTGAAAAACGCGCCGTCGGCGGCACCCAGGATCGGTTGTTCGGCGCCTAGGTCGACACCGGAAAGGTCGTAGTGCGCGCGCTCGTTCATCGACGTCAGCACCGCGGCCATCGCGACGTCGATGTAGCGGCCTTGTCCAGTCAGCCGGCGGTGTTGCAGCGCCGCCAGCGCGGCGATGGCGCCGTGTAGCCCCGCATACACATCGCCGTGTGTCAGCGCATCCGTGCGTCGATCGGCGCCGTCAACGCCGAACTGGTTCAAGGTGTTCCGGGTGAACCCGACCTCGGCTTGAACCGCCGGGCCGTAGGCCATACGGGATCGCCACGATCCCCGCTGCCCGTAGCCGGTGATCGACACATAGACCACCGACGGATTGCGCGCCGCGACAGCCTCATACCCCAGGCCGAAGGACTCGAGCACGCCGGGACGGAAATTCTCGACAACGATATCGGCTGTGTCGCAGAGCTTCAGTCCGACATCGCGTGCCCCCGCGACGTTGAGGTCGATGCTGATGTTGCGCTTGCCGGCGTTCTGCTGGGCGTAATAGCCGCTGATGTCACCGCGGCGGGGGAACGCCTGTCGGGTGAGGTCACCACGCGGCGGTTCGACCTTGATCACTTCGGCGCCCAAGTCCAACAGATGTTTGGCGCAGTGCGGCCCGGCCAGCACCCGGCTGAAATCGATGACCCGCAGACCCTCTAACGGCAGTGGCATGGTCATCGCCCCTCAAAACGTGCTGCGCCGGGACCGTTGGCCTGCAGTGAGGCAAGTCCCACTCTCAGGTCGTCGGATTTCCAGAAGTCCTTCTGCAGCTCGCGCATCGCCCCATCGGTCTCGGCGATCCCGTGTGACACCGCATGGGACACGATGGCTTTGGTGGAGGCGTGCGCCACGGTGGCCCCGTTGGCCAGCTCGTGGGCCAACGTCACGCTGGCCTCGGGCAGCTGCTCATCGGCAACGACACGGTTGATGATGTTCCATTTCTCCAGCGTGCGGGCGTCGTAGCGGCGCGCGAGTAGCGCCATCTCTTTCGCACGTGCGGCACCGGCCCGCTCGGTGATCCGCTGGATGGCTCCCATCAGCGGATTGAGCCCGAGTGTGGCTTCGACAGCGCCGATCTTGGCCGACTCGGCGGCCACGATCAGATCGGCGGCCAGCGCCAGTTCCAGTCCGCCGCCGACACAGACCCCATGCACGGCGGCGACGATGGGGATGGGCAGCCGATCGAACACTTGCAGCAACTCGGTGAAGTTTAGGGCGGGGGCCACACCGTGCTTGGCGCCATCAGACAGCAGCTCCATTTCGGCGCCGGCGCAGAAGTTACGCAGCCCACTGCGCAGCAGCACCGCGCGCGCCTTGTGCTCAGCGGCCCAGCGCATCGCGTCAATCAGGGCGTCGAACAACGTGAGCCCAATGAAGTTGTGCGGCCGGTGCCGCATCGTCAGCACCGCCACCTGTGCGTCCATCACGCGCACAACCGGCGCTGAGGGCCCCTCGGGTGCACTGACCGGCGTCTGGGCGTCTGGCGTCGAGCCATCATTCTGGTCGGACACAACAATCAATCCCCTTACTATGTCGTTCATCATACCTAGTAACAGCAGCGACAGTACAGTTGAATTGAATGATCGTCAAGAATTATGTATGATGAACGACATGCCAAGGAAGAGTGACGCCAAGGACCGCATGATCGTCGCCGCGCGGCGACTGTTCCGCGAGCGTGGCTATTTCGGCACCGCGCTCTCGGATGTCGTCACTGAGAGCGCCGCCCCGCGGGGATCGATCTACTTCCACTTCCCCGGCGGCAAAGAGGAACTCGCCGGCGAGGTCACCCTCCTGCATGCCGGTGATCACATCGCGCACATCAATCGTGCGGCCGCCGCGACCAGCACCGCGGCGCAACTGATCGAGGCTTTCATCGGCCGCATCCGTGACGAGTTGGTTTCGAGCGACTACCGGGAGGGCTGCGCCATGGCGCCCGTCGTCATCGAATCGACGCCTGCCTCAGATCACCTCAGCGACGCGACCCGCCGCGGCTTCCAGGACATCATCGCCACGCTGGCCGCACGCCTCACCGAAAAGGACGTCCTCCACGACAGGGCCGTCCAACTGGCCACCCATGCGTTGACCAATGTGGAAGGAGCGCTCATCCTCGGCCGTGCATTGCGCGACCCCGCGCCCTTCGACACGGCCATCGCCCTACTGACCGCAGCCGCCGACGCCGCGGCCGACACCCCCATCTCGTGACATCCGAAAGGACACCATCTGATGACCTCAACAACGGCAGATGATCTGCGCACCAACCTGATCGGAGCGTGGACCCTGCAATCGTATGAAGCTCACAATATCGACGGATCCGAGCTGATCTACCCCTTGGGCGTCGACGCCCAGGGAATCATCATGTACACCCCAGACGGGTACATGTCTGCACAACTGATGCGCTCGGACCGAAGACATCTCGACGGCGACGACATGCAACCGCGGGCAGACGACAACTTAGCCGCGGCCGCCAACGGCTATCTGAGCTACGCCGGTCCCTACAGCATCGTCGACGACGGCCTCATAGCCCACCAGATCGACGTCAGCCTGCTGCCCAACTGGATCGGCGGAACACAGTACCGTGCTGCCCTCCTGCACGGCTCCGTGCTGGAGCTCAGCCCGCCAGAGCCGATCCTCGTCGGAGGCCAACGCCTAAACGCACGACTCGTTTGGCACCGTGCTTGATCAGAGGCGATGCGCGCTGCGGTGCAGATTGCTGTCAATAAACAGTTACATCACAAAGCAATTGGCTGAGCGCCAGGAGATAACATGACTGAATCATCAAATTGGCTCGATCGAAACGATCTCGCATCCGGTCGACCGGCACACGATCCAGATCGACGACTCGTTCGAGGGGTTCAGGAATCGGTATGAGCGAGCTGTGCCCGTGTTCGAAAGCGAGCGGTTCGATTCCCTCGTCGAGAGGGGCGTTGACTGGCACACAATTTTGGATGCGACCGCAGAGAACGCGCCACACGACTTGATCCTCTGTTGGTCCCACGATTTCACCTCGCTAATGGGTCTGGCCGGAGACCGAGGCCGCTGTGTCGAGTACCTCATGGGCAATCACACCATTGCCCAGAAAATGTACCGCTACAACCCGGCCATTCTGCTCTACGCCCCGCTGCGTACGGCCATTGTGGAAGACGCCGACCATGCCACGTGGTTCACCTTCGACCAACCGAGCACCCGGTTCGGCAGCTTTAACACGCCCCAAATCACTAAGGTAGGAATCGAATTGGACCACAAGCTCGCCGCGTTGCTCGAGCACCTTGACGCTCCTGTGCCTGCCGCGCTCACCAAATCATGAGCAAGCCCGGCAGTTTTCGGCGAACTCCACTGGCCGGGCTTCGGCAAAGGGCGGTGCCAGGCCCGTTCTTCCTTCAGCCGGATCTCCACGGTCGAGTCGTTGATGATGCCGTCGACTCCCTTGAGCGGCCACAGGGTACCACCTACGATCTGGTGAATCTTGATGGTGTCGACCTGCTGCCAGCGATCCGCGCCACCATAGGTGGCGATCACCTCATCGAGAAGACTCATGCTCCTGCTCGCGTCTAGCGGACAAGATGCCCACGACATGTATGACTGGTCGGTTGATCGAATACGCGGCGTAGCGGCTGCGAATTCGAGTTTATGCCGTGGCCGCGACGGCTCACGGCTAAAGCGCGATAGCCCTTGTCGACCAAAAAGTTCAGAAGTGCTCATCCCAAACTCTGTTCTATGAGCGGCAGCCATGGACGAAAGCGACGGCCTGGCATTAAGATTCGACCGCGCTAACACTGTCAACCGCCACGATAACTACGACGTGTAGATTCGGGCATTGCGGGATCGCCGGTTCGTATCCGAAGTCACTCGATGATCGAGCCGACCACGACCGCATTGATGGAAGTCGCCCCACCCGGCCCAAGCAACTCTTCACTGCATCATCTGGATGAGCGCACGCGCCGGTCCACCGGAAGGTCCTGGTTTCGGCCTGTTCAACCCGTGGTGGGCCGGGTCAGGAACACCAGACGAAACTTGCCAATCTGGATCTCGTCGCCGTCGACCAGCACCGCGGAGTCGACCGGTTCATGATTGACGTAAGTGTTGTTGAGGCTGTCGAGGTCGACGAGCAGGAATTGTCCGTTCTCCAAGCGAAACTCGGCGTGGTGGCGGCTGACGGTGGCGTCGTCGAGGAAGATGTCGCTGTCCGGATGTCGGCCCGCAGATGTGACGGGTTGATCGAGCAGGAACTGGGAACCGGCGTTGGGGCCGCGCATCACGAGTAGTAGGGCCGAGCGGCTCGGCGGCCCTTCCGCGGCCGAAACGCGGGGTTCAACACCTTCGGCGGCCGGAGCGTCCAGCTCGCCGAGAAGGTGAGCGGGGAACGCGTAGGTGGTGTCCCCTGTGCCTTCGTCCGGCGTCTGGGCGTTGTCGGTGCGACTCACTTGCTGTCCTGGGTCGTTTTGGCGCTGTGGCGGGGCCAGAGCCCTCTTGGAGCGCTTCTTGGAAATTACCGCGCCGTCCTGCGCGCTGTCGTCGCTTTGCCGTATTGACCCCGAGGATGGTTACAGGGGTGCTGCGGGCGCTGTTTTCCGTGACGGTGACGTTTTAACCGTTGCTCGGCTGGATGCCTGCGACGGCCGGATCTCGTTGCTAGGTTTGATCGCGGCCGGGAAGCAGACGGCACGGCTGTCTAGGGTTGGTCACTGGCTCTGACATGTCGTGACCGCTGCGGCCGGGTCGCCGCGCGTCATTCGGTCGCCCTTGTGGTGTCGTCCAGATCCTGTTCGTGCGTTAGACAGTCCGCCGGTCGTGCAATGCCGCTGTGACGGGTGTGCACGACCGGCGGGAAGTGGACTGGGTCAGTCACTCCGCGTTGGAGCGCTGCTGGGTGGCCCGGATCGCATCGGCGAGTGTCCAGAATGACAGGCCCAGCAGGGGGATGTCTTTGAGGAGGAATTCGCCGAGGAGCGTGATCGCGGGGAAACCACCGCCCGCCGGCTCACCAAGGCCCGGAGTGGTGAACAGGAAGCTGGTGGTGCCGACGAATAACACGATGGCCAGCAGGCTGCCCACAATGGAAAGCTTTGGAGCAACCGGCTTGACCGCGAGCAACACCGCGGCGGTGACTTCGAGGACACCTAACAGCGCCGAGAACGTGTACACCGGGAAGATGTGGTACAGCCAGCCCATGAAGGGACTGTTGGCCACAAGGGGCTGAATCTGGTGCGCCTCGTAATTGGCGAACTTGAGCAAGCCGATCCAGCCGATGACGACAACGAGTCCGTAGCGGCCGAGCAGCTTCGCGACGGTGTCGATAGTTGACGTCTTGACGATGGAGCCGAGTTGGGTAGTCATGGTGTTTTCCTGTCGTTGTTGTGGAGTGTTGTCGATCGAAAAAGAGCGTCACCGGCTTTGGTCCCCTGTACTGCGGCCACGATTGGGATGGGCAGCTGATCGAACACCCGCAGCAGTTCGGTGAAGTCGTGGTCGGGGCCGCGCCACGCCCGGCGCTTTCAAACAGCCCTACGTCTGCACAGGCGCAGAAGTTGCGTTCGGCGCCGTCACTTACGCCCCGGAGCCGGGCCGACGGCTACAGCGTGCTCGGCGGCGCGGCCTTGTGGCGCGTGGTGTATCAGAACGGCACGTCGATGAAGCCGTTCGTGGTGTTGGCTTCGCCGTGGTTCGATGAGTGGTACCCCAACGATGGGACGGGAGGATTGGTGCCATAGGGCACGAGAGGATTGGTATCGGCGCTGGCGGCGGGCGCGAGCGCAATCGCTGCACCGATCGCGGCTGCGGCCGGGGCTGTCAGATAAACGGTGGATCTGACTTGGCATGGGTTAGTTGCCAGTCGGAGTGATCCGGCCGTTAAAGGTGATCGCGAACGCATTGAGTGCGGGCTTCCACCTCATTGCCCATCGTGCCTTACCGCGGCCGGTGGGGTCTAGGGATCGGGTCACCAGGTAGAGGCACTTCATCGCGGCCTGTTCGGTCGGAAAGTGCCCGCGGGCCCGAATGGCCCGCCGGTAGCGGGCATTCAAGGATTCCACCGCGTTCGTGGAGCAGATAACGCGGCGGATCTCGACGTCGTAGTCCAGGAACGGCACGAACTCGCTCCAGGCGTTCTCCCAGAGCTGGGTGATCGCCGGGTACTGGGCGCCCCATATCTCGGTGAACTCGGTGAAGCGTTCTTTGGCCGCGGCTTCGGATGCCGCGGTGTAGACCGGGCGGATGTCCTTGGCGATCTGATCCCAGTACCTGCGCGATGCATAGCGAAAGGTGTTGCGCAACAGGTGGATCACGCATGTCTGCACGACCGCGCGTGACCACACGGTGTTGATCGCCTCCGGCAGCCCTTTGAGGCCGTCGCAGACCACGATGCACACATCGGCAGTACCGCGGTTCTTGATCTCGGTGAGCACCGAGAGCCAGAACTTCGCCCCCTCTCCGCCGTCGCCGGCCCACAGCCCGAGGATGTCGCGCTCCCCGGCGCAGGTCACCCCGATGGCCACATAGACGGGCCGGTTGGTGACCTGGCCGTCGCGAACCTTGACGAAGATCGCATCGATGAACACCACCGGATACACCGACTCCAACGGTCGGTTGCACCACTCGGTCATCTCCTCGATCACCTTGTCGGTGATCTTGGAGATGGTGTCCTTGGACACTGTGGCCCCGTAGACGTCATCGAAATGCGCGGCGATCTCGCCGGTAGTGAGTCCCTTGGCGGTCAGCGACAATACGATCTCGTCGACACCGGTCAGCCGTCGTTGGCGCTTCTTGACGATCACCGGATCGAAGGTGCTGTTGGTGTCGCGGGGCACTTCGATCTCGACCGCGCCGATCTCGGTGAACACCGTCTTGGCCCGAGCCCCATTGCGGGAATTGCCCGACCCGCGCCCAACGGGGTCGTGTTTGTCATAGCCCAGGTGCTCGGCCATCTCCGCATCCAGCGCGGTCTCGAGCACGTTCTTGGTCAACTGGTTGAGCAGGCCGTTCGGGCCGACCAGCTCGACACCTTGTTCCTTCGCTTGCGCAAGCAGCTGCTCAGCGAGCTGCCGTTGATCCACTTCGGTAGCCACGGATTCGAGTGTTTCGGACATCATCAGTCCTTCCCGCCAAGCTCACGCCCGGCGTGTCAGACCAAGACCAGATCCACCGTTATCCGGACAGTCCCAACTTCGGCAGGTCGCCGCAAAGTCCGCCCCGCTCGTTATAGGTCTGTAGATCAATATGTTTCGAGATGCGCCGGCGGTTCTCTTGGTTAGCGCCGGGCGCGTTCCGCAGTCGTACAAGAGCTTTCATGACGCCCTCTTGTCATGCGGGCATCCGATTAATGATGCATCGGACAAATCGCCAAAGTGTCTCGAATCGCCGGGCTACTACCGGTGGGCGGCCGCGTCCGTGTTCGGTGTCCCTACGCCGGTGGGCAGTGCATGATGGATGTTATGGAGTCGACCCGCGTGGATCGGTGGTTGTGGGCGGTCCGGCTGACGAAGACCCGGCCGGACGCCGCCGCGGCGTGCCGAGGTCGGCATGTGCGGGTCAACGATCGGCCGGCCAAGTCGTCGACCATGGTGTCCCCCGGTGACGAGGTGCGCGCCCGGGTGGGTGACACGACGCGGATCGTCGAGGTGGCACGGGTGATCCAGAAGCGGGTCGGTGCGGCCGATGCAGTGACCTGCTACCTCGATCGAACGCCCGCGCCGCCTCCGACTTCCTCCGTTCCGGTGGCGGCACGTGATCGCGGTGCCGGGCGGCCGACCAAACGGGACCGTCGGATTCTGGACAGGTGGCGCGCGGGCCGCGGGTGACCCTTCCCCAGCCGCCGCGGAGAATATGCAGGGATTGGATATGCAGAGTTACCGGTACGCCAGATTCGTTATCACGTTGTGCTGCAACACGCTTCAATAATTCTCTAAGCCTGCGTTTGCCTTGTGATCGACGGCTGCCCTGCCGGAGCGCACCATTAGGTGCCCGCCGAAGGAGATGTAGAGCCTGGACAGTTCGCCGTCGTCCCAAACGGGAGCACCGTCGGCCACCAGCTCATCGAGAATCCCCGGGAAGAGTTCGCCCAAAGTCTGGGCGCCGCGCGCGAGCAGCGCATGGGGGTGCTGGCCTTGTGGCACGCCGCGGCGCATAAACGCGCCGGGGATCAACAGCAACGGAGGCTTCGACGTGCCGAGCTCGCCGTACACCTCGTGATGAAGGTTCAGCCCGTTGATCGGCAAGTAACCACCGCCCGAAGGCTTCGTTCCCATCGCTCCCACCTTCCATATCGCTGTCGCGTAGGAACAGCGAATCTCGTAAGCCCACCGGCCGTATAGGAAGGCGTCGCGTGCTCGTGGATCTGGCCGAGAGACGTCATCCCGTCGCCCTCATGCCCAGCCCGCCGGCCGGTCCCGCTCAGATAGACCTGAAGGGGCGGGACAAACTCATCGTCCGGCAACCCGACCCAGTCGGTGAACACCGATGAATCGCCGGCCGGCCGTTATGGATCAGCGGCTTTGTGTCCGCCGATCTCCCTCGGCTGTCGCGCTGCGCCGATCGCAAGACCGCGCACAGCTGTGCTCGAACCATCAATCGTTATCAAGAACAACGGTGATCGTTATCAGGAAACGCCGTTCAACTTCGGATAGGCGTCGGCGGCATTACAGGACCATGTCTTCACGCGCCGAGCTATGGGGACATCGCGCCACGCTGTCGGTTGCGCACGGCTGGGATAGGGAGGAGGAACACATGCGCCAACCAACGGCCGCAATTGCTATTGCAGTCATCTGTGTTCTGATCACTGGGTGCGCCGTCACAAAAGGCAACGCCGAGCCGACGACGCCCACCCGATCGATGATTCCGCGCCCTCTTGTTGAGCGTGAGTTGGCCGAGTTGCTGCTCAGCCCGGAACAGGTGGACGTTGCGATGGGGGCGACCGGAATGATTGTCACCAATACCCAGACCGCGATGTCTGACAACAGCGCCACCATGACGCCGCAGGAGTGCCTCGCCGTCGATGGTGCAGCGGAGGCACCGGTCTACTCGGACAGCGGCTACTGGGCCGAGCGCGATCAGAGCCTCAACGACGGCGATAACTTCACGCACTATCTCAAACAGGCAGTGGTGTTGTTTCCTACCGTGGAAAGAGCCGCTGCCTTCTTCGATGCCTCTGTCCAGCAGTGGTCGGCCTGCCGCCAGTACACCCACACGCAGAGCGAGTCGCAATGGTTGGTGGGGCAGATCTCCAACGCGAACGGCACACTCAGTACCACCGCGACTCAACAGAATGCCGGTGCCCCCGGCTGGGGCTGCGGACGCGCGCTGGCGCTCAGAAATAATGTCATTATCGATATCAACACGTGCAGTGCTAACCCCGCTGACTCGGCATCAAAGATTGCCGAGCACATTGCCGCCAACGTAACTGCGCGCTGGTAAGACGGGCGACCCTTTCACACCTCGCCTTCACCGCGCATGTCGCCGATGAGAATCGGAGAGCCGCAACATGTTTCATGTCTCAGGAGCCCATGTTCCTCAACCGGCCACTTATCGAATATGCAAGATTGCCAGTGAAGTACTCCGTATTACGCTGCCGACCGGTGGTTTTGGGATCTCCCCTTGGTCTTGATGTCGTGTCCGATGGACCTATCGCCGACATCGCAGGGCTACCGGCAAGGACTGCGTAATGCGGCTGTAGCGTGACGACCGTGAACTCCTATCGGGTGTCTTCTTCCGTCGCGCTCGTGACCTGTGCCGCCGCGTCGCTCGTCATGACGCTCGCCGCCTGCGGCTCCGATACGGATACGTCATCGGCCAGCACGCCCTCCGTCGCCGAAGTCGTGGCGTCCTCCGTCACCGAAACGGCAACCGCAGCCAGCGCGTGCCCAACGGCAGCGCCGGAGAACGGTGGCACACCCGAGTGGACGCTGCGTGGGACCACCGGCAGCGTCGCGGTCACTGGATCCACCGATACGACGCCGCCGCACGTCAACGTGGACGCGCCGTTCAGCGTGGCTGAGACCCAGGTGCACACTTTGCAGGCCGGTGATGGGCCGGTCGTCGTAGATACGGCGACGGTTTCAGTCTGCTACATGGGCGTAAATGGACGTGACGGGGATGTGTTCGACAGCAGCTACGAACGGGGCGCCCCGGTTGAATTCCCACTCGATGGGGTCGTGCCGGGCTTCCAGAAGGCCATCGCAGGACAGAAGGTCGGGTCCACGTAGCTGTCGCAGTGACCTCTGCCGACGGCTACCCCAAGGGCCAGCCCAGCGTTGGAATCCAGCAGGGCGACACGCTCATATTCGCGATCAAGATCCTCGACGCCTCGAGTTGAGCTGCGACGATCTGAGGCACACAGCCTGAGCCCGCATCCGCCTCGACCCAGTCAGGCCAGTGGAATACTGCAGGATCGAATATGGCGGGTTACCAGTAGAGTCCGCCGTTTCAGATGAACCAGCCTTGGATTCTGTTGCGGCAACCACCGGACACAGGACGCCACTCAAACACCGCGATCGCCGAAATTCGAGTACTCGACTACGCAAGGCGGCAAGGGGTGATAGCGAAATACTTGCTTTCGCAGTCATCCGCTGCTCGCCTACAAGGAGTGTTGACCATGGTCGAGACGGTTGAGAGAGTCGATATCGCGGCATTGCCTCCTGCACCAAACAATCCACTACCCTATCGGCAGCAGATTACCGCCATCAGGGCATATTTCACCGGAACAGAAGCGCTGCGCGATGCCGGCGGGCCGGTGACCCGATGCACGTTGGCGCCCAAGTGGATCACCCCGCCGATCGTCGTCGTCACCTCACCGAAGGGCGCGCACGATGTCCTGGGCCGCACCGACGGATTCGTCGACAAGGCTCTGCCGATCTACGACGAGGTGCGCCGGATCCTCGGCGGCAACGTGTTCGACTTCACCCACGATGCCTGGCTGCCGCGCCGGCGGGCGCTGCAGCCGGTCTTCACCAAACAGCATGTCGCCCAGTTCGCCGGGCATATGGCCGAGGCCGCCGAAGGGCTTCCAATGCGTTGGCCAGACGGCGCCGAGGTTGACCTCGACAGCGAATGCCACGCGCTGACGCTGCGGGCGTTGGGCCGCTCGGTGCTGGGCCTGGACCTCGACGAGCGCGCCGAGGCGGTGGGGCCGGCGCTGCGGACTGCCTTGAAGTACTGCGCTGATCGCGCCTACCGGCCAATGCGCGCGCCACATTGGCTACCGACCCTCGCGCGCAGGCGCGCCCTCGCGGCCAGCGCCGCCCTGCATCGACTCGCCGCCGAGATTCTCCAGGCCTGCCGGTCCGACCCGACAGTGGACGCCCCGCTGGTTCATGCCCTGATCGCCGCGACCGATCCCGAGACGGGACAGCCGCTGTCCGACGCCCAGATCTGTGACGAACTGGTGCTGTTCATGCTCGCCGGACACGACACCACCGCGACCACGCTGACGTATGCATTCTGGGCACTGGGTCGCCGCCCAGATCTGCAGGACTGCGTCGCCGCCGAAGTCGCCGCGCTGGGCGATCGCCCGCTCACGCCCGCGGACTTACCCCAGCTGGGATACACAGTCCGGGTGTTGCACGAAGCGCTGCGGTTGTGCCCACCAGGGTCCATCACTCCGCGGATGGCGATGCGGGACATCGACGTCGACGGCTACCGGGTCGAAGCCGGCACCGTGGCAATCGTCGGGATTTATGCGATGCATCGCGATCCGGCACTGTGGGACAACCCGTTGGTGTTCGACCCTGACCGGTTCAGCCCGGAGAACTCCAAGGGCCGCGACCGTTGGCAATTCCTGCCGTTCGGTGGCGGGCCGCGTAGCTGCATCGGTGATCACTTCGCCATGCTCGAAGCCACCCTGGCGCTGGCCACGATCATCCGGCGTGCCGAGATCCGCTCTCTTGACGCCGACTTTCCCCTCGCGGTGCCGTTCACCATGGTCGCCGGCGGCCCGATCCGGGCCCGCATACACGCCCGCAGTACCGCGAAATGACCTACCGCCCCGACGAATCAGAACATCGACACAACCAACGGGAACGCAGCGTCCGCCAGCGTCGGGCTGAAGCAACCCTGAGTGACTTCAATGACGACATCGAGCGGGTTTTGGACGTCAACAACGCCGGCGTCGACCAGAACCAGGCGGGGCACGGCGACGTCACCGGCACACTCACTGAGCTGCTCCGGTTTGTCGCCGCGACTGCCCGGCTGGCGGTCGGTGGTGCGACCCGGCCCGGCGAGATCGTCGTGCACAACACTCAGGGCGACGGGTTACCAATATAACCCGTCTATGTTCGTTATCATCAGACGCATCAAGGCATTTCGGGTACACCGGAGTTACCGACAATCCACCTGGTACCGGACGCGCCGATGATGCGCTGGCAGGTGCTTACCACGAGGAAGAGGTGCCATTCCGATGGATGAGTTCCCGCAGGACTACGAGGTCTTCGATCTCGGTGATGTGACGCTGCAGCACGGCGCGACGCTGCGCGACGCCAAGCTCGCGTACAAGACATACGGCGAGCTGAACGCCGACAAGAGCAATGCGATCGTGTACCCGACCTGGTATTCGGGGCGTCACTGGGACAACGAGTGGCTGATCGGAGACGGCATGGCCCTGGATCCGGCCAAGTACTTCATCATCGTCCCGAACATGCTGGGCAACGGGCTCTCGAGCTCGCCGTCCAACACGCCGCCGCCTTACAACGCCGCACGCTTCCCGCACGTCACTTTCTACGACCAGGTCGCGCAGCAGCATAAGCTCGTGACCTCGTTCGGGATCGCGACGCTCCCGCTGGTGACTGGCTGGTCAATGGGCGCCGGGCAGACCTACCAGTGGGCCGTCAGCTACCCGGACATGGTCCAGCGGGCGTTGCCATTCTGCGGCTCGTCCAAGACGAGCGAGCACAATGTTGTATTCCTCGAGGGCGTCAAGTCCGCGCTGACGGCGGACGCCGCGTTCAAGGAGGGTTGGTACACCGAGAAACCCGTCAAAGGCCTGCGCGCTGCTGCGCGAGTGTACGCCGGCTGGGGCTTCTCGCAGGCCTTCTACTGGCAGCAGGAGTACAGGAAGATGGGCTACTCCTCGCTCGAGGACTTCCTCGTCGGCTTCTGGGAGGGCTTCTTCCTCGACCGCCGCGACCCGAACAACCTGTTGGCGATGCTGTGGACCTGGCAGAACGGCAACGTCGGCGCGACGCCCGGTCGCGGGTTCGACGGCGACCAGGGCGCGGCTCTGAAGACCATCAAGGCCAAGATGATCGTGGTGCCGGCACTCAAGGACCTCTACTTCCCGCCCGAAGACGAGGAGTTCGCGGTCAGCCACATCCCGAACGCCGAACTGCGCATTATTCCGGGCGTTTACGGCCACTTCGCGGGCGGCGGTGCGAACCCCGACGACATCAAGTTCATCGATGACGTCCTCAAATTGCTCCTCGCGAGCTGAGGAGATCAGCCTTGTCCGTGGCGCCGCAGGCACCGGCCGCGGTCGTAAACCGGCGCAGTCCTCGATCGGCTGTGCGCCTTTCTCTCGACCGCTTAACCGCACGCCACGAAATTACCGGCGGTAACTGACTTATCGGTATTAGCCGCCACCAGTGTTGATGTTCGACGACAGGGTGATGAACTGACCGTTCTTCCACACGCCCCAGCGTCCGCCCCAGCCCGAGGTCCACACCACGGGCTCCCCGTCCCAGAACTCGGCGGGCTTCGGCGGCGCATTGGGCGGCGGCAGTTCACCCTGGACAGGCGCCGGTGGCGGCGGAGGCGGTTCGGCGCTCGCCAAAGGAGCGCCCAGGCCCAGTATGGCTGCGGTGAGCCCGCCCGCGACTGCGACGGCAGGCAGAGTTGTCTTGAACAAGGTCATGGCTCCTGCGTTGAGACTGAATCTAGATACTTAGCAGACGTAACCACCTTACGCGATTTCCACGAAGCATGCCGCCGTCAGTGCCACGACAGCGGGACCCGACGTCCTGATCTAACGTGTGGTCGCCCGCGATGGTGACCCTTCCCCGGCCGGATGAAGCGACGCCAGGTCCCGGAATACAACGGGATCGAATATGGCGGGTTACCAACAGAATTCGCCGTATTCGGTATCATATTGAGTGCCAATGTATTTCGCAACAAAGGCACATGCCGATAATCCGTCCATCGGATGTGTCTTGCTCTCTCCGGTGTCGTTTTCAGGTGAACGCCCTCGGCCCGTTGGTATGTCGGCATTGATTCGTTAGATGAACCGGACGCCGCATCCATGCATGGTTCACCCGGATGGACCCGAACTCGTTCCCGCTCGTCGAGCGCGGCTTCGACCGGGTACAGGAGCAGCCGTACAACCGTTGAGACCAGCCGCTCCAACGCTGTTCGACCCACTCCCCTGACCGCGCTGCCTCGAACCCGCGGCCAGTGGCTAGGCGGCCGGCGGAATTAGTGGCGGACGGCACACGTTGGCGGTCGGATCCCACCACCATCCGTTGTCGCATGCGAGCGGTTGTGGTCCGACGCCCAGCGGCCGGCATACGTTAGCCGTCGGGTCCCACCACTGGCCAGCGTCGCATGCGAGCGGTTGTGGTCCGACGCCCAGCGGCCGGCATACGTTAGCCGTCGGGTCCCACCACTCGCCGTTCGCGCATTGCGCCGAGCTTACTGCCGGCGTCGCGATAGTCACGGCCGCCATCGACGCTAACGCCATCATGACGACGGGCACCAGTCGGCGAACGAACGTCCTCATTGGGGGCCTCCCCTAGTGTGCTCAACTTTTGGCCGGGGTCCAGCTTAGGCGGCGCGGACACGGGGTTCAGCACAACAGTGTCCATCCATCCGGCACTCTCACGATCACCTCAGTTCGGCCGTTGTGTGACGGCTTGAATACCGGGAAATCGAAAACGGCGGGTTACCCGACAAGTATGTCGTATTCGTTATTGTGCTGTTGTCCAACACGTTTCGGTATGTCTGGAGTCGCTCGGCGTCTCGGGCAAGCTTGAGCGCCGCGGTGCGGCCGGGGCGACCAGCGACGTCTGGGCACATCCACACCGGCATATCCCGCGCCTCGGGCGACGTGAAGGTGTGCACGGTGACGGTACATGGAACCACCGTCAGCACCGCGGTTACGTCGCGGCGCGTTTGCCCCCAGCTGTAAGGCGTTGACTAACAACGCAGCCCAAGGGGTTAGGGCGTCGGCGGTACCGGCGCTACCGTTGGGGGCGCGGCCGGATCAGGCACCGCCGGAGTGTCGTACCCGGGCGGCGGCGGCCCGTTCAACGGATAGTACCCAGGCGGCAGCGGCGGCCCGCCCTCGGCGGGCCCTTTCGGCGGAGGGCCGTTGGACTCCGGGGAGTTCAGCGATATGTATCCGGGCGGCAGCTGCGGCGCTGGACCGGCTCCAGGCGGCGGTCCTGGCGCCTCTTCCGCCGGCGCGGTGAGCGCCTCCATCGGGTTACCGCTGTGGAACGTATGCCAAATATCCCTGAGGTACCCGAGCTGGCCCGGCGTTTGACCCTGGCCGTAAACGGGGTTCTGGATCTCTGGCACCGTTGGCGGGCCGACGGGCGGAGGCGGAGGCGGACCCACCGGTCCATCCGCAGACACCACGGGTTGGCCGGGAGCCGGCGTGGCAGCACCCTGATCCGATGGCACCGGCGTCGGGTAGGGCACCTCCGGATCCGCTCCCGCCTGGCCGGCCATAGCCAGTGCACCGCCGGCGATGATCACGCCAGCGAGCGCGATCCTCGCGGCGTTGGCGGATGGTCTGGCGCGCTGTCGTTCGGTCATGAATCCCAGTTGTCCTCTCTAGCGGCGCCCACGAGGACTCCTTATACGAGCAGCGCGGGCGCCGGACCCGACTTGCGAGCAAGGCTAGCGCCTTCTCGCGTGCGGCGTCACCTCGTTCAGGGGCCCGGCCGTCACGGGTCGATAGCCTCCGGGTGCCGGGGGCGGCGAAGTCGTGCCTCATGTGAACGGATTGAGCAGCACGCTGCACAGATGCGGCAGGTTCCCGAGAGGAATCCAGGCCACCATCGCGCGGCACGTCCCAGCCGCCAAGGCCACGGGACCGCCACAGACCGGCCAAGCTCCGATTCCTTGGGTGTGCAGCACGTTGCGGGCAACCCGTATCTGCTCATCGCGACTCGCGGCGGCGGGTGATCCGGCTCCCCCGTTCGCGGCCCACGTGGCAGGGGTGAACTGAAGTCCTCCGTAGTAACCGTTGCCGGTGCTGGCTGACCAGTTCCCTCCCGATTCGCATTGAGCCATTGCGTCCCAGTTGGGTTCAGCTTGAGCAGTCGGGACCTCCATGGCTGCTTGAGCGACAGCGATCGCACCGGTGATCGCGAGCACTGTGACGGCCTTACGCACACGCATGTCGATCCCTTTCCTGAGGTCGTGCGCGCAGGCGCACGCCAATAACCGCGAGGGCGCGAGAGGCGATTCCCTCGCTCGGTCGTGTTACTTAATTTACCGATGAGGTGTGAGTTAAACAGGTGGGCTAATGAGTCTAATTATCTTCTTTGAGTTTATTTAATAGTTATGCGTCCTATGAGGTCAATGAGACCGCTGAGCATCGCGCGAGGCGTGGATAACTGCAGGTCGATGCGGTACCAGTTAATGCTGGGTCCGGGCGATGGTCTAAGTCACCACTTGTGTGCAATTCAGCAACCGTGATGTGGGGATTGAGAATTTTGGTGCGTACGGTTCCAAAGTGTTAATTGGGACCAAATGGAATGTTGGTGCTTGTGTGATTTGTGGGGTAGATGTGGTTTCTGTGAATTGGAGCCAGGCAACGTCTCCCGGTTCCACGTGGTCGGGCGTATCCGTTAACCCCTGCGCCCCAGGATGATTCGGGTCCGCCCTCCGCTACTCAAACTGCCCGGGCTGGTAGTCGCCCGCGGGCTGCTGGAGGATGACGTTCAGTCTGTTGAAGGCGTTCGGCTGGTCGCTCATTACCGACACGCCAAGCGACTGCCGGCGATATACATAGCCATGCGCAGCGAGGCATACGTGGGTCGGGTTGCCGGCTTGGCCGTCGCTTTGGGCGTCAGCGCCGCCATGGTGACCGGTTGGAGCAGCGGCCTCGCGTGGGCCGACGAGTCAGGGGATTCCAGGGGATCGGCTGTCTCCGGCGTCGCTTCCGGCGCGAACCCGGCGACGGCCAAGTCCGGCGCCACCGGTTTTGAGAGCGAATCATCCGGTGCGGCGGAAGGATCCGCGAAGTCGGGCGGCACCGGCGCGACGAGCACGACGAACACGACGAACACGGGCACCGCGGCCGGGGGGCCCACCAAGAAGGAAGACGAAGTGCGCTCGGAGGTCTCGACGCCGACCTCCAAGACACCGGAGAGCGAGAGGGCCGCATCACCGCCGACCGGCGATGACGAGGGCCCGATCAGTAAACCCACCACACCGAAGGGGTCCCACCCGATCGGCGGACAGCCGACGAAGCCGAAGACTTCTTCACCTTCACCGGTGTCCAAGGTCGCCGACGCCAAACACGTTGCCATCGAGACCACCACCGCGACGACCGAGGTGACGACTCACGCAGTCAGGCCACTCTCTGGCCAGGTCGCCGAACCGACGGAGCGTCCTGAGGTCACGTCCCCGGCGATTGCCTCGAAACAGTCGTCGTCGGTCTCCGCGCCGAGTGCGAAGCTGACGCCGGCGTCGACGCCGCCCAACTTGATGAGTGTCGTGAGCGGGCTGGTGTCGGGGGTCGTCAACGCCGTCCTCAGCCCGTTCGCCGCCTACCACGCGCCGGGAGCTCCCGCCGCGACGCCATCGGTATGGTCACTGCTGGCGTTCGCGCGACGGGAGTTCGAGAACGCATTTGCCGCGCCGTCGCTGACCGACAAACCGGTCGACGCTCAGACGACGAGTAGCGCGGACCGGACGCGCACGCTCATCCTGACCGCCTTTCCAGCCGAAGCCGACGCGGTTCTCGCCCGCACCACGCTCGATCCAAACCCCTCCGTCGTCGTCGACGGTCATCACTTCTACCTCGGCGCACTCGGCGGCAAGAAGGTCATCGTGGCGATGACCGGCATCGGCATGGTGAACGCCACCCAAACCACCGAAATAGCACTCGACCACTTCACGCCCGAGTCCGGCATCTCCATCGGCGCAGTGGTTTTCTCGGGTGTCGCCGGTGGCTCCGGACGCACCGAGATCGGCTCTGTGGCCGTGCCGGCCCGATGGACCTCCGACGACGGCGCAACCTGGCACGCGGTCGATCCCGGCATGCTCGCCGCAGCCAACACACTCAACGTCGACCTGCTGAGCTCCGACACCATCGGAGATCCCGCCTGCGCTTTGCGGTCCCCTCGCCGGCCCGCTGATCGACCTCAAGCGCGAGCCGCAACTGTTCGTCGGCGGCGATGGCTCCAGCGACGACAACAACAACGGTACGGCGTTCCCCTCCATCCCCCTTGGCGGCGACATTTTCGGCCCCCAGCCCTGCGCTGCACCGGACTTCTCACCTCTGTTCACCGGCAACTTCTTCCAGGCACTGGCGCCGTTCCTGGCCGGCGGACTGCTCAGCAACCTAACGGGACTCTTGGCGCCGGTGGCTCCGGCCGTGGATGCGGTCGACCAGGAGACCGCGGCGGCGCAACAGGTCGCCGATGCGCACGGCATCCCGTTCCTTGGCATCCGCGGCATGTCCGACGGGCCCGGCGACCCGCTCAACCTGCCGGGCTACCCATTCACGTTTTTCGTCTACAAGCAGATTGCAGCGGACAACGCCGCCATCGTCACCGAGGCCTTCCTACATACCTGGGCCGGCACCTGACAACCAGGTGTCTGGACCGTGAATTAGGTTGTTCGCGAAGCGTTTGGCATTGCTCGGCTGAGCGTGTCGACCAACAGCTTCGCGGCCGCCGTTGCACCGTCGGTGCGAATCATGCCGGCCACCTCGGTCGCTCGGGCGCGGGTCTCGGGCGCCAGGGCTGTCCTGAGCGCCGCTGACAGCGACTCGAAGGTCGGAGTCGGACCGTCGTGTGCCGCGCCGATGCCCAACTCGGCCACCCTGCCGGCCCAGTACGGCTGGTCCGCTATCTGGGGTACCACCACCTGAGGCGCGCCGGCCCGGGTGGCCGTCGTCGTCGTACCCGCACCGCCGTGGTGCACAACGGCGGCCATCCGGCCGAACAGTGCCTGGTGGTTGACTTCGCCGACGACGAAGCAGTCGTCCCTGTCGTCGATCACCGCCAGGTCGGCCCAACCGCGGGCCACGACCGCGCGGCGGCCGTGCGCTCGGATCGCCTCGATGGCCACCCGAGCGGCGTCCTCCGGGGCGCGCACGCTGCCGAAGCTCACATACACCGGTGGTGCGCCGGCGTCCAGGAACGCCCCCAGCTCGGCCGGGAGGGGGCGTTCGTCGGGCAGGATCCACGCGCCGGTCTGCACGACGTCAAGGTCCGGCGAACCAAGCCACGGGCCAAGCGTGGGGTCCGCCGCCAGCCACGGCTGGTCGGTGAAGACGTGGTCGCGGACGTTGTCCACCGGCGGCAGGCCCATCGCCGCCCGGTGAGCGTTGAGCGGAGCACCGTAGAGCGCCTGGACCCGCTCGGCGTCCACGTCCCAGAGCACCCGGTTGTCGGTCTCGCCCGGTGGGAACGGCCGGCCCGGCCGCGGCAGTGGCGAGTGATGCGGCGACGGCAGCACGCGCGGAGTGAACGTGACGCACACATAGTGGATGCCGAGTATCTCGGCTATCGACCGCTGGCCGGCGGGCATCAGGCCGGTTGCCACCAATGCGTCGCATCCCTCAGCGGCTGCGGCCACGGTGTCGAACTGACTGGCTACCAACTCGGCCGCCACCCGGGGCGCGTCCGCCGCCGACGCCGGTTTCGAGCCGTGGACCAACGCGCGCACGGACTGGCCTGCCGAAACCATCGGCACGTCGATACGGGCCACCTGCTCCGAGAAGTCCGGCGGCGCACACATCCGCACCTCCACGCCGAGTGCACGCAACGCCACCGCAATTGCCAGCATCGGTTCAACGTCCCCGCGCGACCCCCACGTCGACAACAACACACGCATTTCGCTACCCCCCATTTCCGCAGGTTCTGGCTTCGGCCTGGGGGTACCACCCGGCCGAAGGACAGGGGGACGATTCTGCGGCATGACCGGGGTCTTGCCGCAAGCCCCCCGGTGCGCTATATGTTGAAAGTGGAAGGGAGTGAGTACTCCCCTTTCCTTATCGTCCGCTGTGGACGGATCTCCCTCACGCGGGGTGAAGATGACGGAATCAATACGGCGGGGTTCTCAGTAATCGTCGCTGTATTCGTTATCACGTTGTGCAGCCCTATGATTCGCGTCTGCCGGTCGACGTATTGCATCAGATGCCGGATTCAGCCCTCCGGCCTAACACGAATCGGGAGTGGCCAAAGTCACAGACTGCACCGCAGCGGTGCATCTCGGGTATCGGCTCGAAATCTACTGGTACCGAAAGGGATTTGGTTGACGGGCACCGCCGCGCTCCCCCAACACTGACGGCGGCCGGTGAACCAGGCCGGGCCGACTCTCGTAGTAATTGTTGACTAACGGTGAATAGGTTGCCGCTGATCTTGCGTCCGCGGGTACAGGAAGGACGCGACGTGCTGCAACGAATCGCATTGCTGGCGATCGCAGCGCCGCGACGGGTCATCGCGGTGGCCGTGTTGGTGATGCTCGCAGCGGGAATCTTCGGCGTCCCGGTCGCCAAGAGTCTGTCCTCGAGCGGATTCCAGGACCCGACCTCGGAGTCGGCCAAGGCGACGCAACTGCTGACCGACAAGTTCCACCAGGGCGATATGCAGATGCTGATCTCCGTCACCGCTCCGGACAGCGCCACCGGCCCGGCCGCCCGCGCGGTGGGGTTAGGCATCGTCGATCAGCTGAAGCGATCGCCGAACGTCGCCGCGGTGACGTCGGCGTGGACCGCGCCACCAGCAGCGGCGAAACGTCTGGTCAGCCAGGACGGCAAGACCGCACTGGTCGTCGCGGGCATCAGTGGCGGGGAGAGTGTCGCGCAGGCAACCGCCCAGACGCTGTCCGATGAGATGACGCGCGATCAGCCGGTCGGGACCACTGGCATCATCGTCCGGTCGGGCGGGGACGCCATGGTGAACGCGCAGATCAACTCCCAGCTGCAGCGCGATCTGCTGCTCATGGAGTCGATCGCCGTTCCGTTGAGCTTCCTCGTGCTGGTCTGGGTGTTCGGTGGCCTGCTGGCGGCCGCTCTGCCCGTCGCGGTCGGGCTGCTCGCGATCCTGGGCTCGATGGCGGTCCTGCGCTTCATCACCTTCAGCACCGATGTGTCGAACCTCGCGCCCAACCTCACCACTGCGATGGGCCTCGCCCTGGCGATCGACTACACGTTGCTGATCATCAGCCGCTATCGCGACGAACTTGCCGAGGGCGCCGACCCGAACACCGCCCTGGTCCGCACGATGACGACCGCAGGGCGCACGGTGCTGTTCTCGGCGACGACGGTCGCGTTGTCGATGGCGGCCCTGGTTCTGTTCCCGATGCACGTCTTGAAGTCGTTCGCCTACGCCGGTGTCGCCACCGTCGCATTTGCCGCGCTGGCGGCGGTAGTCGTCACGCCGGCGGCCATTGTGCTGCTGGGTGACCGGCTGAACGCCCTGGATGCCCGACGGCTCGCGCGGCGCCTGGTGCGCCGCCCCGAACCCGCACACCGTCGGATCGAGGCGCCGTTCTGGTACCGGTCGACGACGTTTGTCATGCGCCGTGCCCTGCCGCTCGGCCTGGCCGTTGTCGCATTGCTCCTGGCACTAGGCGCACCCTTCCTTGGCGTGAAATGGGGCTTCCCCGATGACCGGGTGCTGCCGACCTCGGCGTCGGCGCATCAGGTCGGCGACCAGTTGCGCAACGACTTCGCCGACAACTCGGCCACCGCGGTTACTGTGGTGATCCCCGACGCCGACGGCCTCACTTCTGTCGATTTGGGGCGCTACGCCGCTCAGTTGTCCGGCGTCCCGGATGTTTCGGCAGTGTCGGCACCGACGGGCACGTTCGTCGGCGGCGTCCGGCTCGGGCCACCTTCGGCGCCCGCCGGGGTGTCGCAGGGCAGCGCCTTCCTCACCGTCGACAGCACGGCCCCGCTGTTTTCCGACACCTCGCAGACCCAACTCAACCGGCTGCATGCGGTACCAGGACCGGACGGCCGGCCGGTCGAACTGACCGGCATCGCGCAGACCAACCGCGACAGCGTCGAAGCAATCACGTCGCGGCTGCCCGCGGTGCTGAGCCTGATCGCTGTGATCACGTTCGGACTGTTATTCCTGCTGACCGGCAGCGTCGTGCTGCCAGTCAAGGCGCTGGTGCTCAACGTGCTGTCGCTGACCGCCGCGTTCGGTGCGCTGGTGTGGATCTTCCAGGACGGTCACTTGGGTGCGCTCGGAACGACGTCCACCGGAACCTTGGTCGCTAACACGCCAGTGCTGTTGTTCTGCATCGCGTTTGGCCTGTCGATGGACTATGAGGTGTTTCTGGTGTCCCGGATCCGCGAGTACTGGCTGAGGTCGGGGCGGACCCGTGGCGACAACGACGAGAGCGTCGCACTGGGGCTGGCTCGTACCGGCCGGGTGATCACCGCTGCAGCCTTGGTGATGTCGATCTCGTTCGCGGCCCTGCTCGTCGCCCACGTGCAGTTCATGCGGATGTTCGGGCTCGGCCTGACGCTGGCCGTGCTGGTCGACGCCACGCTGGTGCGGATGGTGCTGCTGCCTGCCTTCATGCACCTGCTGGGTAGATGGAATTGGTGGGCACCGAAACCGTTTGTGTGGTTGCACGACCGCATCGGCCTGCACGAGGGTGAGAAGGTGACCGAGTCCACCCCGATTCCTGTGGCGGATTCCTGTGGCGTAACGGATCACGGTGGGCGCTCGTGCGTTCCGCTCGTTGGCGCTACGCGGTTCTGGCCTTCACCACCTGAGGGGTGAAGCGGCCGCTAATCGCGTCCGGCTTCGATTAACTTGTGAGCAAGGCCGATTGGATTCGTAAAGAGCACCTCGTGGCTTCCCGGCATCTCAACCAACCGGAAGTCCCCGAGTCGGCGTGACATGCGGGCGCCCAAATCGCCGGGTGACACCACCATGTCTTCAGTGCCGACAAGGAAGCTGCGTGGAATCTGCAGCGAATGGAACTTCTCCATTTTCAACGGCTCGGCCCACGGCCCAAAAGGCTCTGAGGAGAGCTGGTCGTAGGCACGCTGCACAAGATCGGGTTCGCCATCATTGATGAAGACCTCGCGCCACATCTCGAAGGGGATGGTGAAGGTGTTGTCGGCTGAGTCGGCCGCCATCTTCCTGAGCATCGGAATAGTGTCTGGCAGCATTTCGAGCGCGGCCTCGCCGTCATTGAGGACGTAGGCACTCCAGAAGACCAGGCGGCGAACGCGTTCGGCGATAACCTCCACCGCCTTGCTGATGAAGGTGCCTGCGTAGCCGTGGCCCACCAGAATGAAGTCTGTTAGGTCCCTGTCCACGATGAAGTCCACGATCGATTGGGTCTCTTCGGCGTGGGTGACGTTCTTAGGAACATCCTCGCCGTGTCCTGCCACAGTCGGGCCGTATGCCGTGTGGCCGAGCTGCTCTAGGTGCTCGATAACCGGCTGCCACAGGTAGCCATCGTGGCAACCTCCGTGCACCAGCACGAAAGTGTATGAGTTCTCTGTCGCCGATTGCGGATCATCAACGCTCACAACAGTCTCCTTCACTGTTACTCTACAGTTTTCGGATCGGGTGAAACCAGAGCGACAACGTTTTTCCTCTCGTCCCGCTCGTTGTGCTTACGCGGATCTGGCCTCCACCACGCTGAGGGGTGATGCGGTTTGCACTACCCGCGTCATACGGAATCCGGCTTGGCTGAGCAGGTCTCGGTACTCGGCCGCGGTGCGTTCACGGGCCCCCAAATTCAGCATCATCTCCAGATCCACCCATTTTCCTGGGAACTCACGATTGTGGCTGGGGATGACGAATTCGACCAGCAACACGGTGGTTCGGGGGCCGGCTGCCGCGCGAACGTTGCGCAGGATCTGCACCGCCTTCTCGTCGGGCCAGTCGTGAATGATGTTCTTGAGGACGTAGGCGTCACCATCGCCTGGAACACTGTCGAAAAATGACCCCTCGGCAATGACAACCCGGTCGGCGACACCCTGCTCCCGCAACAGGTTTGGGGCGTTCGCGACGACCAGCGGCAGGTCGTACAGGACGCCGCGCGAGGCCGGCGCCGCCGCCAGGATGGCGGCCAGCAGTGGCCCATGCCCGCCACCGACGTCGACGATCGTCGGGTAGGCGCCGAAGTCGTATCCGGCGACAACGGTCGCATCCGTCATCTCCGAAACACTCGTCATGGTCTGGTTGAAGAGTTCGGCGAGCTCGGGCTCCTCGGCGAAGTAGTCGAAGCTCGACTTGCCGCGCAATGCCGGGACGACCGAATTCCCGGTTCGGACCGAATCCACCAGCAGGGTCCAGCGTTCGCGCTGCTCCTGCGACCCGTAGAACCGTGCCGCCGATTTCATCGACGCCGGTGCATCCGAACGCAGGGTGTCGGCAAGGGAATTCAGCTCATACCGGCCGTCGCGGCGATAACGGAAGACGCCCCTGCTGATCAACGCCCGCAGCAGCCGGCGCAGTGCGTCCGCGTCCGCGTCCACCCGGGTCGCCAACTGGTCGATCGGCAACGGGCCGTCGGCGAGGGCATCGGCGACACCGAGTTGGGCCGCCACGGTGATCGCCTGCGACGTCCAACCCGCGAGGATCATCTCGATCATCGCTGCCGGCGCGGGTGTCAGCCGTTGATGGAGCCGATACAGGTGGTGGCGAATCCGCTCGACAACGCGGGCCAGCTTGGCGGGTGGCACCTTGGCGGTCGTCGACATCGCGCTGACCCTTCACAGTCGTAGGGATGGTCATCAGCTGCGGATAAGTCGGCTAGACAGGTCTCGGTTGACTTCCGCGGATATCCGCCGGTGGCTTATCGAACGCAGAAACGTCGTCATCGCCCAGGTGCCAAACGAGTCCGAGATCATGGCGGCCGGTTTCAACACTGACTCGCTCTGGGACATCTGCCGCGACGTCACCCAGGACACGGCGGTGAGCCTGCGTCGCCTGGTCTTCTCGTACCAGCGCAGCGCGCTCGAGAGATCACCGTTGGCTGCCGTTGGGTCCCTTCCGGAAATCCGAGAGTGCCTTGCACAACACCATCGTGTCGAGCAGCGCCTGATTGGTCCCCTGCGCGAGGATGGGCGGCATCGTGTGCGCGGCATCGCCGAGCAACGTCACCGCGCCCAGGCGCGGCGAGCGGGGAATCGGATGCCGAAAATGCGGGAACGGCGAAGCCGCCAGATCGTCGTCGGTCAACGTCGCGAGTACTTGATCGACCAAGTCGGACCATCCTGCGAAATTGGACCGGATCATGTCGATCGGACGTTCCGGTCTGACGAAGTCGGGCGACCATCGCAAGTCGAACCACCACTGCAGATCGGAGCCGCCCGCCGGCCACAGGCCAAGGTTTCCGCGCTCGCCGATGATCTGCACTGCGACGTCCTTGTCGGCGATGTCCGGGAGGGTGATCAGTCCCTGCCAGCTGCACCAGCCGGTCGGCTTCGCGGGTTTCGCACCGGCGATATCTCGGACCATCGAGTGCAGCCCATCCGCACCGATCAACAGATCGCCGTCCGCGCAGCTACCGTCTTCGAACTCGATCCGCACCCCGTCTTGCGTACTGACCGCCCCGACCACACGGGAGTTGCATCGGATGCGATCGGCCGGAAAGCCGTCCAGCAGACGGTCAAGCAGGACTCGACGTGGGACCATCCGAACAGGTCCGCCGAGCCGGTCCACGATCGTCGTCACGTCGATATTGACCAGCGGGCGACCAGTCGATGTCGCGATCCGCACGGTGGACAGCAGCTGACCTGCCCCGTCCATATCGACGCCCAGCTGCTCCAGAACCGTCGAGCCATTGGACCAGATGGTCACCGCGCCGCCACCGGGCCGCATATCCGGCCGCCGTTCGAAGACGGTGACGTCATGTCCGTCGCGCAGTAATCCCCGTGCAATGGACATGCCGGCCACCCCGGCGCCGACGACGAGGATTCGGAGCGCGTTCGGTTTGGCTCCGCTTCCCGGACTTCCTGTCCGAATCTCGATGCCGCACGGCCATTTTCATCTGCGGCCCATCCAGCTGTGGAAGCGGCCGTCCGGATCGTAGGCCGCGCGTACCTTGTCCAGGCGCGCCATGTTCGGATCGGTGATGAATTTCGCCGGGCGCCGGCCGAGATTCTCGTCGGCGAGCGCGATGCCGGTCGCCAGGTGCGACATCGCCGCCATGTTGGACCCTGACCAGTCGCGGTACCGTTCGTCGTCGGCCGGATCCTGCCAGACGGTGTACAGCGCCATATAGATCTCGTCCTCCACGCTGAACGCCATGTCCGGGCGGTCCGGGGACGGGTTCCAGCCCGTGAATATGAAGTGCGAGGGGTGCGGTGGCATCGTTTCGATGATTTTGCGGATGCCTGGCAGTAGTTCTTCAGCTGAAGCCGACGTCCACATGTTGTCGGCGATATACCGGTGCCCCTTCGGGTAATTGGTCATCACGGTGGCATACCAGTTCGCCAGGTTTGTCGGCGCATAAGGAACATTGATGCTCGCCCGATCGACCACCGGGCAGGTGCCCAGTACGGCAAGGGCTTTCATCGCCTGCTCTTCCGATTCGGCGAAGACCGGCGAGGCGATGATGATGCCGGGGTGGTCGATCCCAACTGCTGGAAAGCTGCGCGCGCTGAGGATTTGCAGTTCGACCCGGTCGTCGACCTCCGGACTGATCTCGCGTCCCCAGGTGTATACCTCGTCGGCGAGCTCGATTGGGTACATGTACAGGCAGGTGCCCAAGACGGCCGGGCGCCGGTGAATCCGCAGTTTGAACGAGGTGACCACACCGAAGAAGCCAGGTCCCGAGCCGCGGGCGGCCCAGTACAGGTCAGGGTGGTTCTCGGGGTCGCAGTAGATCTGCTCGCCGTCGGCAGTGACAACCTCAAGTCCAAGCACGTTTTCACATGCCGGTCCGACCACCTTGCTGTTCCAGCCGTACCCGCCCTGCAACAGATAGCCGCCGAGGCGAATGCCTTCGCAATGGCCCGTAGGAAAGAACAGCCCTTGCGAGTCGAGTTCGGCCGCAAAGACGTTGGCGATCTTGCCCGGCCCGACGTCCGCGGTCATCCGATCTGTGTCGACGGTGCACTGGTCGAGGCGGCTGACGTCGAGCAGCAAGCCACCGTCGCGCAGGTGACTGGCCGCCCAGCTGTGCCCTCCCGAACGTACGCCGACTTTGTGGCCGTTGGCGCGCGCGTAGCGGATCGCTGCGACCACGTCGTCGGTGTCGTGAGCTTGCACGATCACGTCGGGAAAGCGGTCCGGCAGAAGGCCATTCCACACCGTTGCACGACGGGCCGTTTCATATCCTTCCGCGCCGCGAAAGTAATACTTTTCGACGGAAAGCAAAACCATTGCGTCCCCTTGACTTCGGACAGCGGCGTTGACTGCCGTTCGGATAAACGTCGGCACTCTTTGAGTGCGCCCCCCGGTGACTGCGCTAAGGGTGGCGTCGCGGTGATACCACCGCATCGACCAGATGCTTTGCGCCCATTAGCAACTTCTTTCCGAGGTCCGGCCCTAACTGTCCGGATGCCAGTGACACGACTTGGGAGTAGCTTCTGTTCATCGGGAGTGGTCGACGTCACAGACTGCCCGGCAGCCGCACATCCGGGCGTCGCCGAACCTGGGCATCACCTGTCGTTGTGCTGTGCGGAGCCTGGGATTTTGGTCGAAACGACTCCCCTCAAGGCAGCACTTGCAGTCAACGAGACCCGCAATGTGTGCCCGGGGTGACCGCTCCCCCGCGATGGAATCGGTTGACAGGTAGGCGGCGATCTCACGGGCCAGAGGCGTGGCGCTGAGGCGGATCGCGCGGAGTGGGCCGTTGGGCGGAATGCCGTAGCCGATCGCGAACATTCCATCGCCGATGTGCGAGGCGAATCCGCCGCGCGGTTTGCCGCGTTCGTCGAGGACGCCAAGGTGGCCGACCAAACCGTCGAGATCCATGCTGAAGCCGGTGGCGGCGATGATCACCGCCGGCGGTATGCGGCTGCCGTCGGCGAGGATCACACTGTCGGGTTCGACCGCCTCCACGGCAGCGACGACCTCGACGCGGCCGGCCCGCACGGCGCCGACGAGCTCGTCGGCCAGCGTCGGGATGCGGCCTGTCTGTTCCACCGTCGCCTTCAGGCCGAGCGGCGGCTGGTTGAAGCCGTAGGCCGACAGGTCACCCCACATCAGGCGCTCGGAGAACCCGATGATCGGATCGACCGCGCCCGCGGGCGCCCAGGCGAAGAGCTCGAGCAAGATGTCCGATGGAAACGGTCCGATGGCGCGCCGCACGAGATGTGGCGGTGTGCGGACCGCAAGCCAGATCCGGCGCGCGCCGTTGTTGGCGAGCTGGACGGCGATGTCGGCGGCCGAATTCCCGGCGCCCACAACGAGGACGTCGCGGTCGCGGAAGGGCCAAGCGTTTTTGAAGTTGCCGGAGTGAACGAGCTCGCCGCTGAAGTGACTCAGGCCTGGCCATCCAGGGATGGTGGGCGTGCGGTAGTTGCCTGTGGCGAGGACGATTGCCCGTGTCCGGATTTCGCCTGACGATGTGTCGAGTCGCCAGCCGCCTCCGATGCGGTCGACCCTGTCGACTTCACAGCCCAGCTCGAGCGTGATGTTCTGCCGCCGCACGTAGTCGTCGAAGTAGCGAACCATGTCCTCGCGCGTTGGCCAGCGGCCGGCGGTCAACGGAATCCGCTGTCCGGGAAGATGCGACAAGAACCCGGTGGTGTTGAGGCGGAAGTTGTCATAGCGCGTGCGCCACGACATGGCCGGCGCCGCTGCTCGGTCGATAACGAGAGTCTCGATGCCGTGCTGATGCTCGAGTTGACGTGCGACGGCGAGACCGGCTGGGCCCGCCCCGATGACAACTGCGTCGCGGCTGTCGTGGACCTGTGTGGTCATTGGGATCTTCCTGTTAGTAACGTGAGCGCGGAGTGCAAGCCGTCGGAGAACCGGGCGGTCTGGCGTACCGGTGCGTCGTGGTCCGCGGCGACGTCGACGTGCGGACAGCCCAAATACCTGGCCAGTGCCCGCTGGAGCCCGGGCGGCATCCGCCGGTCATTGGTCAGCACGATCACAGCGCACGGTACCGACGGCGGAGTTGTGTTGCGCACATCGAACTGCGTCAACTGCCTTGCGGCGCGCCACAGTTGGACCGGCTCGACATCTGCAGTGCGCGCGGCGGTCACGATTTCACGGCCGCGTGCGCCTGCGGCGTGCGCGAGCAATTCGCGACGGCCAATCGCTGCCGACAGCGCTCCGACGGCCGCCGCCACCGTCAACCCGCTCCGGAGGTAGCGGTCGTTCCAGCAGGCCCCCGCACCGCTGAGTACCAGACCGGCAAAGCAGTTCGGATCACGCTGGGCGGCGTATATCGCAGTCGCGGCCCCGAGAGAATGGCCGATGAGGACCGGTTTCTCCGGCCCGAACCGTTCGATCGCGGCATGGACCGTCGCCCGAGCATGCTCCCACGTGAACGAGGTCTCACGGGAGGTCCCGTGCCCAGGCAGGTCCGGTGCCGCGACGCGATAGCCCGCTCCCCGAAGCGATTCGGCGAGTGACGTCCATGACATCGCTCCAGTCGAGCCCAAAGGATGCAGCAGCACCAGCGGTGGAGCGGCGACTAGCACACGTGCAGACGAATTTGACAGACATACTCCCTGCGGCGATTACTGACCAGAAGCGGCATGACTCCATCGTCACGATTTCCCGCAAGTAACACGATGCAGGCCCGTGTGTGGTTCACCGGTCTTGGCAGAGATCTTTTGCTGTGCAACCGGTTACGTAGACGTCCGTCCTGGATGACGTCACGCACCCGCGAGACGCAGGGCTCGAGGGTCGTGCAAGCGACGTAGCCGCTGGGCGGTGTCAGTGGATGGTATGGGGATGAAGGTCACCAGACGCAGATGCGGATGATCAGACGGCACCAGGCTGTGTTGCTCCAGGTGAAGGTCGCCGACCTCGGGGTGGCGGAACACGCGCTCGCGTGAGATCAGTGGTTCGATGTCATAGCTTTCCCACGCCGCCCGGAACGCTTCACTGGTCTGGAGAAGCCGACTGACAAGGTCGGCGAAGGGCGGCTCGTCAAGCCGGGTACCGGCCTCGGCCCGAAACGACGCGACGTTGTACACGCCGGTGAGTTCCCAGTCCGGCATCAGCATGCGCAGGTAGGGGTCGGTGAAAAGCAGCCATAGAAAGTTGCGGTCGGCCGCGGCGACTGTTGCGACGTTCGGGTACACCGCCGCGTATACGGCGTTCCATGCCAATATGGCCCAGTCCGGGGCGATCACTAACGCCGGGTAGTCCGCGAGGGCGTCGAGCAGCCGCTGCATATGAGCAGGGACGACGGCCGAACTCGGGTCTTCGGCAGGTTGAGGCGCGCCGTGCCCAGCCAGCGCGGACAGGTAGACATGCTCCGCGTGCGACAACCGCAGGGTCCGGGCGAGCGAATCGACGACCTGCCGGGACGGGGTGACGTCGCGTCCCTGTTCGAGCCACGTGTACCAGGTGACACTGACACCCGCCAGGTAGGCCACCTCCTCACGACGCAGCCCGTGGGTCGTCCGGCCGGCGATTTGGGGTAGGCCGAGGTTGGCGCGTACGAGCTGACGCCGGCGGCTTGTAAGGAACTGGCCCATCATGGTGGCGTTGCGCTTCATTGTTGCGCCTCAGCGGTTTTGGTACAGCTGCGCGGCTGGGTTTGATTAGGGTCACGCGCAAGCTGCATGTGCCTGCAGCCGAGGAGAACCAACACACTGAAGATGGCAATCAGTGATGTCATGTGCCCTCGCTCCGAGGTCGGATCTGCATTGGTGACCCATTCGCTGGTTTCCCGTCGCTGTGTCCACAATTGCCCGCCTACCAGACCCTGTCGCCCCGGCTGCCACCAAACTTCGCACCCCAGCTAGCTGGAAACCGGTGCCTGATTTCCGGCGCTGATCGGACTGTTTGGCCTGATCAACGGCATGGCCACGTCGTGTGGCGTGCGCCGAGATCGAGGCTGGTAGCGCCACTACTAGCGTTGTCGCTACCTACCAGCCGGTTCTCGTGAATGCCATTGTCGGTATTAGGAATCGCCACCTCCCGGGCTGTCTAGTCAACGAGTAGTCGACGAACGCGGCCTATCCGTCCGGCGGGCACAGTCGCCACGAGCCGACGGTGAATGCCAAACGCTGCACTGCCGCAGTCGGTTTAGCTGACAGGACGGTGTTACCAACACATCGGAATGAGTCTAGACATGACGACGAGCCCCGAGACAGACATTGCCACAGCCAATTTCGCCGTCCCGGTGAAGACCGTGGAGGAGCGGGAGGCCGCCACGGTCGAGGCGCTCTACGACGAGCACGCCGCCGCTTTGTGGCGTTATGCCCGGCGGTTGACCGGTGACGAGGCCCGCGCACAGGATGTCGTGCAGGAGACGCTGCTGCGCGCATGGCAGCACCCCGAGGTTGCCGACAACAACGAGCGGTCGGCACGAGCGTGGCTGTTCACCGTCGCCCGCAACATTGTCATCGACGAAAGCCGCAGCGCACGGTTCCGCCGTGAGCTGAGCACTCCGGACGACGTAGGTGCGTTCGAGGGTGTCTGTCCGGACGAGGTGGATGCCGCGATGGACCGGCTGCTGATCGGCGACGCGCTGGCGCGGTTGACCCCGGAGCACCGCGAGGTGGTTCGGCGCTCGTACTTCCAGGGTTGGACGACGGCGCAGATCGCCACCGACCTCGGGATTGCTGATGGAACCGTGAAGTCAAGGCTGCACTACGCATTGCGGGCACTGCGGCTCGCGCTGGGCGAAATGGGTTTCACACCATGATTTTTCGACCGCTGTAACGGGTGGACGACGACGGCGCCGTCCGCTCGATTACGGTGGAGAAGTGACATCGCACGACGGTCGCGAACCCGATGGGATAACGCTGAGCGACGAAGACCGTCACCTTGTCGCACGCTGGGCTGCCGCTCGCGCCGCGGGTCTCGCGGCGGCGACCCCTTACACCCACGCATCGGCAACCCCTCACCGATCCAAACACGCTCTCGGACCTGCGGTCTATCAGGCACTGGCCGCGAGTTAGCGGCGGGCAATGACCCCGGTGTCGGTGATGAGGAGATCCGCTGGGCGATCGAGCACGCGTCGCCGACAGTTCGCGAGGTGGTGCGGCGGTTCCCGGTCCGCAGCCCTGGTCGCACACGGCTGGCCACGCTCTTCCACCAGCTTGATGTTGGCCTGCGCACTGTGACCGGTACGAGCTAGAAGTGCCGTTAATCCTCGTCGTAGTAGGCATGGTTTGTCCGCACCGGACGCAGCGGCGACAGTGGCTCGCTCTCGAAAGTCGGGCACCTCGATGATTGGTTCGGTCAGTTCAGGTCACCATGAGGAATCGTATCGGCGGCATCCGCGGGCTGTAGATTTTGGCGCAGCCGCACCTGGCAGAGAAGCGGGAGAGGACAACAGATGGCGGTGCTGACTCCTCAGCACGAGGACTTCCCACGGTGGTACCAGGATGCCCTGGCCAAGGCGAAACTGGCCGAGAACGGTCCAGCGCGCGGAACCATGGTCATCCGGCCGAACGGCTATGCGATCTGGGAGCGGATGCAGGCGGAGGTCGACGGTCGGATCAAGGCCGCCGGCGCGCAGAATGCCTACTTCCCGTTGCTCATCCCGATGAACTTCTTCGAGCGCGAGGCCGAGCATGTCGAGGGATTCAGTCCTGAACTTGCCGTCGTGACGCATGGCGGCGGCAAGGAGCTGACCGAACCGCTTGCGATCCGTCCGACAAGCGAAGCAGTCATCGGTGAATACATGGCCAAGTGGATCGACAGCTACCGCGATCTACCGTTGCTTCTCAATCAGTGGGCCAACGTGGTCCGGTGGGAACTGCGGCCCCGAATCTTCTTGCGCACCACGGAGTTCCTGTGGCAGGAAGGCCACACCGCGCACGCTACCGAGGCCGACGCGCGGCAGTATGCCCGCCGCATCCTGCATGACGTCTACCGCGAATTCATGCGCAGCGTCCTGGCCATGCCTGTGGTCGTCGGCCGCAAGACCGCCAAGGAACGGTTCGCAGGCGCGGAGAACACGATGACCTGCGAGGGCATCATGCGCGACGGCAAAGCGCTGCAGATGGCCACGTCGCACGAACTTGGCCAACGATTCAGCCGCGCATTCAACATCAGCTACGCCAGCGCCGAGGGCGCGACCAAGCTCTGTTGGACCACCTCATGGGGCGCCTCGACGCGGATGCTGGGCGGACTGATCATGTGCCACGGCGATGACTTCGGGCTCGTCCTGCCCCCGGCGCTGGCACCGGTCCAAGTCGTCGTCGTGGTGGTCAAGGACACCGATGGTGCGGTCACCCGTACCGCCTCATCCCTCGTTGACCAGCTCAAGGCGCGCGGCGTCCGGGCGAACCTGGACGACAACGTCACCCAGGCCTTCGGCTGGCGCGCCACCGAGTGGGACCTGCAAGGCGTGCCGATCCGGGTGGAAGTCGGCCCACGGGACCTCGCGGAGAACGCCGCCCTGCTTTATCGGCGGGACACCCGCGACAAGAACAAGATGGACATCGACAACGTCGTCGACGAGGTGCAGCGGTTGACCGGCCAGATCCAGACAGACATGTTCGACGCTGCGGCGGCACGCCGCGACGCCGCCATCTCCGACTGCACCACCCTCGACCAGGCGCGCGACGCAGCGCAGACGGGGGTCGCCCGCTTGCCCTGGGAACTAGTAGGCACCTCTGGCGAACAAGACCTCGCCACCAGTGGCCTCACGGTGAGATGCCTGCAACTGGGCGACGGATCGCTTCCAGAGACCGATCACGACGCGGGTGTTCTCGCATATGTTGCCCGCGCTTATTGAGTTGCCGTCGATCGAGAGTCGCTCACGCCTGGGCTCGCACCCCCGCACGGATCCCTCCGATTCGACTGTCGCCCGACGCTTTCAGTGCATCGACTCGACGTCTTGACCGACTAGCATCGCCGGGCCATGGCCAATGTGGGCATATGTACGAGTTGGGACGTGTGATGACCACGACTGATCACGAGGCGTCGGCGACTGCAGTGCAGTTGCCCCCGGCCCCCTGTCCCACGCGCCTTTCAAGGTGTCGCGGCGTTGGCCGATCGCAGAATCGCGCTGCAGATCCTGCGCCGCCGATATGGGTCGGCGTTCTCGCTGTATCTGCCCATTTTCGGGCGGATGGTCGTCCTCAGCGATCCCAGCCATATTCGCCAGTTGGTTCAAGCTCGGCGCCGACGTCGCCGACACGACCGACGCCAACCTCGGACGGGTCATGGGACCGAATTCGCTGTTTGCGCTGTCCGGTGACCGACATCGCGCACAACGCAAGTTGCTGACACCGCCGTTTTATGGACGGCGGCTGGCCGCCTACGAGGCGATCGTCGAAAGCGAAGCGGTCGACGAGTTCGCATCGTGGCCGCACGATCGAACCTTCGCGACGATGCCTTCGATGATGCGCATCACTCTCAACGTCATACTGCGCGCGGTTTTCGGGGCCGACGGTCAGGAGCTGGAGCGTCTGCGTGAAATCCTCCCGCCGGGAATTCAACTCGGCTCGAGGCTCGTGCTGATTGCAGTGCCGCAATGGGATTGGGGACGATGGAGTCCGTGGGGTCGGTTCCGCCAGTACCGGCGCGAGTACGACGCGATCGTCGACCAGCTCATCGCCAAGGCTCTGGCCGACCCGAATCTCGACATCCGTGATGATGTGCTGGCGTTGATGCTGCAGAGTCGCTACGAAGACGGTTCACCGATGACACGCGCCGAGATCGCCGACGAGTTGATCACCATGCTGGCGGCAGGCCACGAGACGACCGCCACCACCCTGGCCTGGGCGGTGGAGCGGCTGCAAAGACACCCCAAGCTGCTCGACCGCCTCATCGCCGACCTCGACAACGGATCCGAGGAACTCCTGTACGCCACCATCCTCGAGATCCAGCGCACCCGCCCCGTCATCGACGTCACATTCCGGCAGGTCAAGGCCCCCGCATTGCAGATCAGCCAGTGGACGCTACCGCAGGGGCAAACGATCGTCGCCAGCATAGGGTTGCTGCACGCCGACGAAGCCGTCTTCCCCAACGCTCGACGCTTCGATCCCGATCGCTTCCTATCCCGACGTCCCGACCCCGCCGAATGGATTCCCTACGGCGGCGGGATTCGCCGCTGCATCGGCGCGGCCTTCGCGACCATGGAGATGCGGGTTGTTCTGCGAACCCTGTTGCGTAACTAAGTCATCAGCCCTTCGAGCGCCCGCGACGAGCGCTGGCAATCGCGCGGGGTGACGGTCGCACCTTCACGTGGGGCGCAGGTGCGCATTCAACCCAGGAGGGAATCCGCCACCGTTATCGGCTAGGAAGCGATCGCGGCAGCCCAAACCATGGGAACACGCTGCTGTCAAAGCGGGTGAAGGCGCTGATCCGGTCGCCGGTGACGGTGAGGACGAAAAGGCCACTTCCGTGGCGGACGCCGGTCGAAGCCCGAAGGTACGCCCCGAAGGCTGGTTGACCATTGGCGCCCGTCGGCACGAGGTCAACCCTCCTGCTCGAGCCGAAGATACCGGCGAAGAGGCGCGCGACGACATCGCGGCCCTGGTATTCGAGGGGAATCGGAGGCATAGAGACGAAGACATCGTCGGTAAACAAGGCGACCAGCGCATCCGGATCCCCGGACTCGTAGGCGCGGACGAACTCCGCCACGAGCGCCCGCTCGGAGGGCGAGTCAGGGGCGGGAGCCGGTCCCCGTTCGCCGGTCACCGCCTTTCGGCGCTGCATGCTCGCCCGGGCACGTTTGAGGGCGCTGTTGACCGATTCGACTGTCGAGTCGAGCATGTCGGCCACCTCGTTCGCGTGAAATCCTAGGACGTCGCGCAAGATGAGCACAGCAAGCTGGCGAGGCGGAAGGACCTGAAGCGCCGTCACGAAAGCCAGGGAGATTGCTTCGGATTGTTCGTAGCGGGCCTCGGGGCCGAGCACGTCGATCGCGCCTTGGAGGAGAGCGTCGGGATACGGCTCTAGCCATACGATCTCACCCAGCCCGGTCGGTTCGGGCGCTTCAACGTTGGGCATGTCCCACTCCTGGGCGGGCCGTCGGTTCGCCGAGCGAAGCGCGTTGAGGCACCGGTTGGTAGCGATGCGGTAGAGCCAGGTGCGGATCGACGCGCGGCCCTCGAACCCTCCGAGACCCCGCCACGCGGCCAGCAGCGTTTCCTGGAGGATGTCCTCGGCGTCCTGCAACGATCCGAGCATCCGGTAGCAGTGCACCTGTAGCTCCCGGTGGTGCGGCTCGGTCAACGCGCGGAACGCCTCGCCGTCCCCAGCCCGCGCCCTCGAGATCAGGTCGGCGCTTCCCACTTCCACTCTCGCGTTACCCTCTCCCGCACGTTGTCGCGCTTCCGCAGGTACAGACACCGGTCGAGGGGCGAACTGGGCGGTGGGTGTGCGCCCAGGTTCCCGACGTCGCGGCATCTACATCATCGACGGCCCGGATCGCCCGGGCATGGAAAGGACCAAAGACGATGCTGGAGAACAAGGTTGCGGTGATCTACGGAGCCGGAGGCGCGATCGGCAGCGTTGTCGCACGCGCCTTTGCCTCCGACGGGGCCAATCTCTTTCTCACCGGGCGCCACCTGGCCCCTGTCGAACTTGTCGCCAAGGAGGTCGCTTCCGCCGGCGGATCGGCCGAAGCGGCGGAGGTTGACGCTCTCGACGAGCAGGCCATGGACAACCATCTACAGTCCGTGGTCGAGAAGGCGGGCCGAGTTGACATTTCGCTCAACGCGATCGGGATCCCGAACACGAAGATTCTGGGTGTCCCCCTGATCGAGCTGGATATCGAGCAGTTCACCCTGCCGGTCACGACCTACACGACGTCGTACTTCCTGACCGCACGCCTGGCCGCAAGTCACATGGTTCCGAATCGGTCAGGTGTGATCATGACGGTCACCGCACTCCATTCGCGGACGGGCATCCCATTGGTGGGAGGCTATGGTCCGGCGATGGCCGCCAAGGAGGCGCTCACTCGAGATCTATCCGCCGAACTCGCACCTGCGGGCATTCGCGTGGTTGGTTTGCGTCCACAGGCGATGCCGGACACACCCACGATCAAAGATGCCTTCGAGCCTCGCGCCAAGGCATCGGGAATGACCTGGGAACAGTGGAAAGAGTCACTCGCAAGCAGGACCCACCCACGACGGCTCATGACGCTCGAGGAGGTGGCAAACATGGCCGTTTTCCTGGCTTCCGATAAAGCGAGCGCGATGACCGGGACTACGGTCAACTTGACCATGGGCAGCCTGGACGACTAGTGACTAAGCGGTGGCTGAATCGCTGAAATCAGATGCACGACAACGGGTCATCGAACGTCCTTGAGCATTTCGATCTGATTTCAAGCCTGTGCCGACGGGTATTCGGGTGTCCAGCGCACCTGCGCGATCCGCTCGGTCAGTTCATCATCGCTGCGTTTCGGGGCGACGTTGTCCGCGACGGCTTGGGCAGCGACGGCGTGGGCGATGCGGATGGCGACATCGGGGACGTCCGACCACGCGGGCAGCAGCGGCTGGTTCGGGTCGGTGAGGGCGGGCGAGGCTTCGCCGAGGGTGGCGGCCGCGACCCGCATCATCTCATCGGTGACTCGAGTGGCCTGCGCCGCGGTGACGGCAAGCCCCATCGCGGGAAAGATATAGACGTTGTTGCACTGGGCGATTGGCCGTTCCACACCGTTGCGATGCAGCGGTGCGAAAGGTGAGCCCGTGGCGACCAGCGCACGCCCATCGGTCCATTCGTCCAATTCGGCTGGATGCGCCTCCGCACGGCTTGTCGGGTTGGACAGTGGGAAGATGATCGGCCGCTCGGTCTTTCGCGCGAGTTCGCGCACGATCTCCTCGGTGAAGGCACCCGCCGCCGTGGATAGCCCGAGCAGTACTCCGACGTCGACATGGTGCACGACGTCGGACAGCTGGGCGGGCCCTGACAGGCCCCAGTCCCCGACGCGGTTCGCCGGTTGGGCGAACTTCCGCTGCTCCTCCGACAGGTCCGTGCGGTCGTCAGTGAGGAGACCCTGGATGTCGACGACCCAGATCCGCGCCGACGCCTCCTGCTCGGACAGTCCCTGTGCCATCATCTCGCGCTCGACCATGTCCAGGACGCCGATTCCGGCGGAACCCGCCCCCAGCATCACGACCTGCTGTTGCGACAGCGGGCGGCCTGCGACCTTCGCCGCGCCGTGCAGCGCACCGAGGGCGACGGCGGCGGTGCCTTGAATGTCGTCGTTGAACGTGAGCAGCTTGTCGCGGTAGCGCTCGAGGATCGGCAATGCGTGCGCGGTCGCGAAGTCCTCCCACTGCAGCAGCACGTCAGGGAGTTCTTCATGCACGGTGGCGACGAACTCGTCGATGAACGCGTGGTAGTCGTCGTCGCTGATGCGCCGATGGCGCCAGCCGAGATAGTGCGGGTCTTCGAGAATTTCGACGTTGTCGGTGCCCACGTCGAGCACGATCGGAAGCGTGCGTGCCGGGTCGATGCCGCCGATGAGGGTGTACAGCGAGAGCTTCCCGATCGGGATACCCATTCCACCGATGCCCTGGTCGCCCAGGCCGAGGATGCGCTGCCCGTCCGTCACCACGATCACGTCGACATCGTGCTGGGGGCGGTTGCGCAGCACCTCGCGGAGCTCGTCGCGGTCCGGGTAGGAAACGAAGAGTCCCCTCGGCCGCCGGTAGATCTCGCTGAAGCGTTGACAGGCCTCACCGACGGTCGGGGTGTACACGATCGGCATCGTCTCGGGGATATGGTCGCGCAAGACCCGGTAGAACAGGGTCTCGTTACGGTCCTGCAACGCCCGCAGGTAGATGTGTTTGTCGAGATCGTGACGGCGGGTGGAGAATTCGTTCCAGCAGTGCTCGACTTGCTGCTCCAACGTCTTCTCGGCCAGCGGTAGCAGACCGAGCAGACCGTACTTGCGACGCTCGGCGTGGGTGAAGGCGGTGCCCTTGGTCGTCAATGCGTCGAACAGCTTTGCCTGCCCCGTCTTCTCCTCGGACACGAGAGAACCCCTTCTGCCGCTTCCCCGTTTGGACACTCACACGCTATCCCGATTCAGAGGGGTACGGCTCGAGGTTTCTGACTACCGCGCGCTGCGGTCGCGGGTTCCGGTGCCGCCGACGGCGACTCGTGATCAGTACTCGATGATCCGTGTCAGGTAGGGCGTCATTGTGTCGGTGCGCACCGGCGAGACCGTGACGGCGGGGTCGGTGGCCTCCACCATCTGGCCGTTCCCCACAAACATTGCGACGCTTTGGCTACCTTCGGGGCCGTAGAAGATCAAGTCGCCGGGCAGCGCCTGCGATGGCAAGATCTTGCGGCCGACCTTGTATTGCTCGCCCGAGGATCGCGGCATCTTGATCCCGACTCCGGCGAATGCGTACAGCATCAGACCAGACGAGTCGAATCCGACCCTGCTGACACGGGGTTCGGCGACAGGGACAGTGGTGAGGCCCGGGACGCCGACGTTGCTCGACAGCGGATCGGTGCCAAGGCCGGCGTCTGCGGCAGCTACCGGAGTGTCGACCGACGCGGTGCCGAGGCTGGGGCCTGCAGCGTTGCCGCCTCCATACGCGTACGGCACGCCGCGCTGTGCAAGCGCCCGCGCGATTACGGCGTTGATCGCTTGTTGGCGGGTCGAGTCGGCCGTCGCAATAGCGGGCGTCGCGACCAACAACGCCAGCGCGATCATCACGGCGTAGATGCGTCTCATTCGAACTTCCTTTTCTCGGGCGTTATCGGCGCCACAACTTTTCGCGTGCGGTCTCCGGGCACCCTTCACCGCGCGATCTATTCAATTAACATCAGTCACTATATTCACTTCTGCAACAGCAAAGGCCGGTAAGGGCAGCTTTTTCGGGTCGACGATGGATTCTTTGTCGTACCGTGACCGAGTCGCTGACGGTTCGTAATCGACCGTCGAATTTCTCACGGCTAGCTGTGGTTTCGCGTACATGCCGACTCCCCTAACGTGATGTCCATGACCCGGTTCAGCGAGCAAGATCTCAGCGGAGCGCATTTTGAGCGCGTCAGTCTTCGGGACGCCCACATGGATGCAGTCGACCTCACCGGGGCGCAGATCCGCGGCGCCGTGTTCAACGGCAGCCGGATGCGCGGCGTCGAGCTCGTCGATGTCGAGATCAGCGGCGAAGTGCACAACGTCGTTGTCAATGGCGTCGACATCGCACCGCTCGTCGAGGCCGAACTGAACCGTCGCATGCCGGAGCGGGCGAAAATGCGCCCCGACGACAGCGACGGGTTCCGTGAGGCGTGGGCGATCCTCGAGCGGCTGTGGAAGGGCACGGTGGCGCGTGCGATGACGTTGCCCAGGGCAGCACTTCACCGCAACGTCGACGACGAGTGGTCATTCATCCAGACCCTGCGGCACCTCAACTTCGCCAGCGCTGCCTGGGTAGAACGGATGGTACGCGGCACCGCTTCGCCATGGCACCCGCTGGATCTGCCGTGGGACGGGGCGCCCGGTTGGGACGGCATCCCGTGGGACCGGGAGGCGCGACCCTCACTCGATGAGGTGCTCACGGTCCGACGCGAACGCCAGGCGATGGTCCGCCACGTTCTGGAATCGCTGACCGACGAGCAACTTGCGGCCGCAGTGACGCGCACCGAGCCTGGCTGGCCCCGGATCGAGAACTTCCCCGTCAAGGAATGTCTCCGCATCGTCCTCACCGAGGAGTGGCAGCACCGGCTCTACGCCGAACGTGATCTGAACGCACTGCAGACGCCTCCGCCCGCCTGACGCCGTTACCCCGGCCCGGGCAGCCGGAGAACCAGTCTCGCCCCGCCCAAGGGACTGGCCTCCAGCGCGGCACTGCCGCCGTGAAGGTCGGCCTGCTGGGCTACCAGCGCCAGCCCGAGGCCGGAGCCCGACCGCGCCGCCGTCGAGCCACGCGAGAACCGCTCGAACACGGTGGCCCGTTCCTCTTCGGGCACACCATCTCCGTTGTCGTCAACGGTGATCTGCACGCCATCGCTGGAACTGTCTGCACTGAGCCGGATTTCGGTGGCAGCGCCGTGTTTGACGGCGTTTGTGATGGCGTTGTCGATCACTAGCCGCAGGCCGGCGGGCAGTCCCACCATGAGCACCGTGGTCGAAGACGCTAGCGACACATGCAGATTGGGGTAGTTCCGCATCGCGTCGTGCGCGGCGCGATCGAGCAGCTCGGTGATGTCGACCGGGACGAAGTCGTCGACGGTGATCAGTTCGCCCTGAGCCAGGCGTTCGAGTGCGGTCAGCATCCCCTCGATACGGGTCTGGGTGCGGATGACGTCGCCGAGCACTTCTTTTCGTTGCTCGTCGCGTAGGTCAAGTGTGGACAGCACCTCGAGGTTGGTGCGCATCGCGGTCAACGGCGTGCGCAGTTCATGGGAGGCGACTGCGGCGAAGTCGCGGGCCGATTCAAGGGCGGCCCTGGTGCGCTGTTGTTCGTCGCCGATGCGGGCGAGCATTCCCTCGACGGCCTCCGCGATCTCGACGGCCTCCTGGACGCCGCGTACCTGAACCTCCTCGGGTTTGGACTGGGCGTTGATGGCGCGGGCCTGCTGGGCCAGCAGGCGGAACGGGTTGATCATGATCAGCCACATCACCCAGCCCACTAAAACCGTGCCCACGATCACGGCGCCGCAGATCAGCAACACCCGCCGGTGAAGTTCATCGATGCGATTCTGCGTCTCGGCCAACGGCGCCCCGACGGCGATCGACGCCACACCCGCCGAGAACGTGCGGACGCGATACTCGACGCCGTTGATCGTGGTGTTGGCGTAGCCGTTGTCGAACTGCGGTAACACGATGTCGCTGGGTACGGAAACGATGGCGTTCCCGACGCGCGCGGTACGTACCAGGCCGCCGTTCGGGGCGGGCTGGTCGGCGGCGGTGTCCTGGGCGGTGCGCAGCAAGGTGCTGATGTCACCCAAACTGCTCACCGAGTCAAGCCGCCGGTCCAGCTGGCTGTACTGATCGTTGGTGACCCCGAACCACACCCACGCGCCGAGGGTGATGACCAGGGCGACCACGGACAGCGCCGCGACGATGACGATTATGCGGAGCGAGAGCACGCGCGTCAGCAGCATGTTCAGCCGTTGGCCGCGGAGCACTAGGACGCTCGCAGCGCGGGACCATACATGCTGTCATCTTGCCCGACGCAGTAGCAGGACAGCTTGCTGATTACCCCATCGTCGGCGAAACCTGCGCCGTATCGTCGGTGATGTAGCGGTATAGCTCAACGGAGTCGCGCTGACTAAGGGGGTAAACCCATGGCCATCATCGAAGCGGATGCACAGCCCCAGACGCCCTTCGAGCAGGACATCGTCGCGACGCAGCGATACATGGACAGTCCGCGTTTCGAGGGGACCATCCGCTTCTATTCGGCCCGGCAGGTCGCAGAGCAGCGCGGGACGATCCCCGCCGACTACACCGTGGCGCGCGAGGCGGCGGAGGCCTTCTATCCGCGCCTGCGCGAGCTGTTCGCCCAGCGCAAGAGCATCACCACATTCGGCCCCTATTCGCCGGGGCAGGCCGTGGTGATGAAGCGGATGGGCATCGAAGGCATCTATCTCGGCGGCTGGGCGACCTCGGCGAAGGGGTCCATCAGCGAGGATCCGGGACCCGACCTCGCGAGCTACCCGCTGAGCCAGGTGCCCGACGAGGCCGCGGGGCTGGTGCGCGCGCTGCTCACCGCCGATCGCAATCAGCAGTACCTGCGGCTGCGCATGAACGACGCACAACGGGCCGCGACGCCGGCCTACGACTACCGGCCTTTCATCATCGCCGACGCCGACACCGGGCACGGCGGTGATCCCCACGTGCGCAACCTGATCCGGCGTTTCGTCGAGGCCGGCGTGCCGGGCTATCACATCGAGGACCAACGCCCCGGCACGAAGAAGTGCGGCCATCAGGGCGGCAAGGTTCTGGTGCCGTCCGACGAACAGCTCAAGCGCCTCAACACCGCCCGCTTCCAGCTCGACATCATGCGGGTGCCGGGCATCATCGTGGCGCGCACGGACGCCGAGGCCGCCAACCTGCTCGACAGCCGCGCCGACGAGCGCGACCAGCCGTTCCTCCTCGGCGCCACCAACGTCAAGATCCCCTCGTACAAGGCCTGCTTCCTGGCTATGGTGCGACGGTTCTACGACTCGGGGGTCACGGAGCTGAACGGGCATCTTCTCTACGCGCTTCCCGACGGCGAGTACGCCACCGCCGACGCGTGGCTGCAGCGCCACGGCATCCAAGGCGCGATCGCCGAGGCCGCCAAGGCGTGGCAGGACGGCGCGGAGGAAACAGTCGACGGCATGTTCGACAAGGTCGAGTCGCAATTCGTCGACGTCTGGCAGGTCGACGCCGGCCTGCAGACATATGGCGAGGCCGTCGGGGACCTGCTCGACTTCCGCGAGAGGGAGGGCGAGCCGGCCGAGATGAGCGCCGGGGATTGGCGGAAGTTCGCCGCGCGGGCATCGCTCTACTCCGCGCGGGAAAAGGCGAAGGAGTTGGGCGCCGACATCGCATGGGACTGCGAGCGGGCGAAGACGCCGGAAGGCTACTACCAGATCCGCGGCGGCATCCCGTACGCGATCGCCAAGTCGCTGGCCGCCGCGCCGTTCGCCGACATCCTCTGGATGGAGACGAAAACCGCCGACCTCGCCGACGCCCGGCAGTTCGCCGACGCGATCCACGCCGAGTTCCCCGACCAGATGCTGGCCTACAACCTGTCCCCCTCGTTCAACTGGGATACCACCGGCATGACCGACGACGAGATGCGCGCGTTCCCTGAGGAACTCGGCAAGATGGGGTTCGTCTTCAACTTCATCACCTACGGCGGGCACCAGGTCGACGGCGTTGCCTGCGAGGAGTTCGCAACCTCACTGCGACAAGAGGGCATGCTTGCGCTCGCGCGCCTGCAACGCAAGATGCGACTCGTCGAATCTCCCTACCGCACACCGCAAACCCTGGTCGGCGGACCGCGCAGCGACGCCGCGCTGGCCGCCTCGTCCGGGCGCACGGCGACCACCAAGGCGATGGGCGAGGGCTCCACGCAGCATCAGCACCTCGTGCAGACCGAGGTGCCGAAGAAACTGCTGGAGGAATGGCTGGCGCTGTGGAGCGACCATTATCAGCTCGGCGAGAAGCTGCGAGTGCAGCTTCGGCCGCGGCGCGCCGGGTCCGACGTGCTCGACCTGGGGATCTACGGCGACGGCGACGAACCTTTGGCCAACGTCGTCGTCGATCCGATCAAGGATCGGCACGGTCGCAGCATTCTCACGGTGCGTGACCAGAACACGTTCGCCGAGAAAATGCGCCAGAAGCGCCTGATGGACTTGATCCACGTCTGGCTGATTCACCGCTTCAAGGCCGAGATCGTGTACTACGTGACGCCCACCGAGGACAACATCTATCAGACCGAGAAGATGAAGTCCCACGGAATCTTCCGCGACGTGTACCAGGAGGTCGGCGAGATCATCGTCGGCGATGTGAACCAGGCCCGCATCGACGAGCTACTGGCGCCCGATCGCGTGGCGCTGAAGCGGCTGATTGCAAAGGAAGACTAGAGAGGAACCTCAGTACGGAGATGCGTGCAGGGCCAGGCTGAGAAAGAGGTAGGCCATGCACAAGAGCGAGTTCAGCACCAGCAGAGTCAGGCCCGCGACGATCAGCCACCGCACGGCTCGACGTTGGCTGCGCTTCAGCTTCGCGTGGCGCTCCTCGCGCTGTAGCTCGGTCGCGGTGAGAGCGAAGCTGACGTCCGTCAATTCGTCGTACCCCGCGCTCGCCCCCGCCGCTATCTGCTGAAGGCGCATCGCGGGGATTGCGACACCGACACCATCGAAGCGCCGACTCAATCGTCGCGCCTGCCTCCGGGTCAGAGCCCGATCTCCCACAAATATGGGACGTGACGGGCTTGTCACGAAAGACAATTTTAATTCGGCGGGCACCATCCGACTGCGTGTTGCGCAGATTGGTGCGCGCCCGATAACGCGGAGCGAGCGCGCCGCGGTTGCGCTGAAGGCGGTGATCCGTCCTCCGGTCTGACGACCGTGAGCGCAATCTTCGCGCTTGAGCCCATCCCGCCGCGTGGCGCGCTGGATAACGGACAAGCTCATCAGGCCCTTAGTCAGCCGTTAGATTTAGCGGACGATGCCAAACGACGCCGGGCACGCCCCGTTCCTGCTGCTGTCGATCCGCGCCGAGGACGCGGCGGCCGACGACGAGTATGCGGCGATGATGCGGTTCGCCGGGCTGGACGCGAACGGAATGCACCGTATCCGGCTGACACACAGGTCCTTGGGAAACATCGACCTCGCCGACTGGTCAGGGATCATCTTGGGCGGTGGACCGTACAACGTCAGTGAGGCTTTCGACTCGAAGTCGGAGACGCAGCGACGCGTCGAATCCGAGCTGTTGCCGCTGATCGGCCGAATCGTCGATCACGACTTTCCGTTTCTCGGTTGCTGTTACGGCGTCGGCACGCTCGGGTCTGTCGTCGGTGCTACCGTCGACCGCACCCACCCCGAGCCCGTCGGTGCCCTGACTGTCAGCCTCACCGAACAAGGCCGCCGCGATCCGCTGTTCGCCGATCTTCCCGACGTGTTCGACGCATACGGCGGCCACAAGGAAGGAGCCAGTGCGCTGCCGCCGGATCTGGCCTGCCTCGCGTACTCGGCCGATTGCCCGATTCAGGCCTTCCGAGTGGGTGACAACGTTTATGCGACGCAGTTTCACCCCGAACTCGATGCTGACGGGATCAGCACGCGAATCGACGTGTACAAGGACTATGGCTACTTCGCACCCGAGACGGCTGAGTCACTGAAATCAGCTGCACGACAACGCAGCATCGACCATCCCCCAACGATCTTGCGAAGGTTCACCGAACGGTATGCCCGACCGGCATAACCCATTGAGCTAAGGGCTCGCGATCACCCGGACATTCGAAAGATCCTGCGGATCGACCCGGACCGGAACCTCGGCACCGATTCGGACGTGCTCGTGACGCGCTGACGTGCGGCGGCACTCTGCGAGAGGTCAGCGAATCTGCGAACTATCTGTGTTGCCAACGGGATTCGACGCAGGCCTGTCGGCAAACCTACCTAGATCGAATGGCTTGGCCTGTACTGGCGTAACCGGCTGATGTTGGGATCAGAGCGACGTTAACCGCCCGCGGTCAGTGCCCTGAGTTCGTCGAGCGAGTCGCTGACGAGGTGTGCCAGGTCGGTGTTCCTGGCGGCGCTGATCCATCGGTCGAAGGCGACCTTGAAGACTGCTACACCTGTTTCGGCGGTCAATTTGGCGGCCGGTTCCGCGACGCCGCGGCGGCCCAAACATTCGGCCATCGCCGCGGCCAACGATGCCAGCTTGATCAACTCGCGTTCCTGCAGGCCCGGGTTGGCGTCGATGACCGCTTGGCGCTGTTGGGCGTGCTCGCGGCGACCGTGGAACATCTCCCCCGCGGCCTGTAGCCCGGCGCCTACCGCGTCGATCGGCGATGCGGAATCAGGAGCGTCCGCAATGTGTTTGGTCACCAGCTCCATGAGCACACCCTGCCCCCAGAAGAGCACCTCTCGCTTGTCGGCGAAGTACCGGAAGAACGTTCTCTCCGTCAGACCCGCCCGCTCGGCGATCTCGGCGACCGTGGTCTGGTCGAACCCGCGCTCGGTATAGAGGTCCATGGCCGCCCGCTCCAAGCGGCCGCGCGCGTCGGGCTGCCACCGGCTCATGTGGCGATCCTAGGGGATGACAGCGACTGCCATCGGCGTTATTGTGATGACAGCAGCTGACATCAGTGGAGGTCCCCATGCGAGTTTTTGTCACCGGCGCGTCCGGTTTCATCGGATCGGCGGTTGTTTCGGAGCTTATCGACGCAGGTCACCAGGTCGTTGGCCTGGCGCGTTCGGATTCCTCGGCGCGGTCCATCGAGGCGGCAGGTGCGCGGGCCCAGCCCGGCGACCTCGAGGATCTCGATAGCCTGCGAGCCGGCGCTGAGTCCGCAGACGGGGTGATCCACCTGGCGTTCAACCACGACTTCTCCGATTTTGCCGGCTCCGGCCAGTTGGATCGTCGTGCCATCGAGACGATCGGTGAGGCGCTTGCCGGGTCGGACCGCCCGTTCGTCGTCACCTCCGGATTGGCAGGCCATGCACCGGGACGTGTTGTGACGGAAAACGACGCGGCCCCACCCGGGCTTCCCCGCGCATCGGAGGAAGCTGCCTTCGCGTTCACCGGGCGCGGCGTGCGCGCGTCGGCGGTGCGCCTGCCACCCACAGTGCACGGCGAGGGTGATCATGGCTTCGTTCCACGCCTCATCGACATCGCGCGCGAAAAGGGCGTCTCGGCCTACCCCGGCGACGGGTCCAACCGTTGGGCCGCCGTGCACCGAATCGATGCCGCGAAGGTGTTTCGTTCTGCGCTGCAGGAGGCGCCCGCCGGGGCATTGCTGCACGCGGTCGACGAGGAAGGCGTCGCGACGCGCGATATCGCAGGCGCCATCGGTCGCCACCTCGCGTTGCCGGTGCGCTCCGTTGCCCCCGAGGAGGCGCTCAACCATTTCGGCTGGCTAGGAGGATTCTTTTCACTCGACGTCCCCGCATCGAGCACGTGGACTCGAAAGCAGTTGGGCTGGAGCGCGACCCACATTAAGTTGATCGATGATCTAGACCAGGGCCACTACTTCCGCGACCGGGCCGCCTAGCTCTCTAGGCCTTGAGTCGGCCCGAGCCGAAGATGACCGCCGACCAGACAGAGAGGGCCACTGCCAGCCCCCACACCACGGCAAGTGCTGACACGGCGCTCACGTCGCCGCTTCCCACCAGACCGATCCGCTCGACCTGAACCAGCCAGAAGACTGGGTTGATCTGGCTCACCACATCCCAGGCGTGTGGCAGCTGCCGGACCGAGTAGAAGATGCCACCGAGGAATCCAAGCGGCAGTAGGACGATCGACTCCATCGCGTACACGTGGTCCAAGGATTTGGCCAGACTGCCTGCAATCACGCCGGTCTGCGCCGCCACCACGAGCACGCCGAGGGTGCCGAATACGAACACTAGGGGCCGGGCCACGCCGCCGTGGGTCAGCGGTGCACTGATCGCCAGGACACCGGCACCGACGATCACTCCGCGGGCGATCCCACCGGTAACGAGGGCCGCGTTGATTTCCCACCATCGCAGGGGACTGGCGAAGATATCGTCGATGTACCTGTCGCGGCGGGCCTCGAACAGACTCGTTGTCCCGTTGAAGAATCCGACGTTGAGGATCGCCTGGGCAAACAGGCCGGGGACGATGAACTGGCCGTAGGGAATGCCGCCAGTCGAGTCGACATGACGCCCCAATACCGAGCCGAAGACGACGACGAACAGGATGGTGGACAGCACGGGACCAGCGATCGAGTACTGCCAGATGTTGAGGAATCGCAACACCTCTCGCTCGGCGAGCCAGAGAAATGGGGACCGGTCGGCCCGTAGTGGTTCGCCATACGGTCTAATCGCCGGGGCCTCGACGCTGCTCATGAGGCGACCTCCGCCGCAATGACCCGGGCATACACCTCGGAGATGTCACGCGCCTCATAGCGGTCGCGCAGGGACGCGGCCGATCCGCGGTCCACGATCCGCCCGGCCGCGATCAGTGCGATCTCGTCGCACAACGTCTCAGCTTCCTGAAGGTAGTGGGTGGTCAGCAGTATCGTCGTGCCCGCAGCGTTGAGCCCCTTGAGCAATCTCCAAATCTCCGAGCGCAATTCGACGTCGACCCCCGCAGTCGGTTCGTCCAGGATCAACAGCCGCGGTCGGTGCGTCAGGGCGCGAGCGATGACGAGACGGCGCTGCATACCGCCGGACAATTCGTATGCCCGCCCGTTGGCTCTCGCATCGAGCCCGAACAGCTCCAGCAGTTCATCGGCACGGCGCACCGCCTCCCTGCGCCCGATCCCGTGATAGCCGGCATGGTAGATCAGGAGTTGTCGAACCGAGAGGAATCGGTCGACGTTGATCTCCTGCTCGGCCAGGCCGATGAGGCGCCGGGCCTCCCCGGTCCGGTAGTCGTGGCCGAAGACGGTCAGCTCACCCGAAGTCGGCTTGACGATGTTGCACACCGAACCGATGAGGGTGGTCTTGCCGGCTCCATTGGGTCCGAGTAGGCCGAAGAATGCGCCGTCGTCGAGTTCCAGATCGAGATCCGACACCGCGGTGAAGCCGCCGCGGTAGACCTTGCGCAGGCCATTGATGGACAGGGCCGCTGGACCAAGATCACCCATCGCGTCGGAATTGGCCCGTAGGTACCCGAAGGCCGTAGTGGTCGCGCAGAGTGGTGCCCTTGTATTCCTCACGGAACAGGCCCTTGCGCCGCAGGATTGGCAGCACCTGTTCGACGAAGGTCTGGAGTCCGGACGGCAGCGCCGCGGCCATGATGTTGAACCCGTCGGCGGCCCCGCCCTCGAACCACGCGATGATCGTGTCCACAACCTGATCCGGTGTACCGATGAACGTGAAGTGGCCGCGTCCGCCGCCCAGCCGCGACAGGATCTCGCGGACAGTGAGGCTCTCGCGCTGCGCCAGCTCGATGATGAGGTCCGAACGGCTCTGGGCGCCTTCTAGTTTCGGGCGCGCCAAGATGAAGTCGGGCAACGGCTTGTCGAGCTCGAACGCCGACGTGTCGGTCTCCAAAATGCTGGCCAACTGCCACAGCCCGTATTCCGGCACTCGAAGTTCGTCCAGTTGCCGTGCCAGCTCCTGTGCTTCGCGCTCGGTGGAGCCGATGATCGGCACGATGCCCGGCAGCACGAGTACACCATCAGGGTCACGACCCGCGGCCTTCGTCCGCGCCTTGATATCGCCGTAGAAGTCGGAGGCGCGCTCGTAGGTTTGGTGGGCCGTGAAAATGGCTTCCCCGTGGCGGGCGGCGAAGCTCTTACCGTCCTCAGACGACCCCGCCTGGACCAGCAGCGGGTGGCCCTGCGGCGGCCGCTCCACGTTGAGCGGGCCTGCGACCTTGAAGTGGTCGCCGTCGTGGTCGATGGTGTGCAGACGTGAAAGGTCGGCGTAGCGGCCTGATGACTTGTCGCCGAGAACCGCGTCCGTTTCCCAGCTGTCCCACAAAGCCTTTGCGACATTGAGGAACTCGTCCGCGCGTGCGTACCGCGACGAATGGTCCAGACGGTTGTCGAGGCCGAAGTTCGCAGCCTCTTCCGGAGTCGCTGAGGTGACGATGTTCCAGCCGGCGCGTCCACCGCTGACGTGGTCCACCGAGGCGATTCGGCGCGCCAGGTTGTACGGCTCGTTGTACGTCGACGACACGGTGGCGATCAGGCCGATCCGGCTGGTGTGCTGTGACAGTGCGGTCAGCAGGGTCAGCGGCTCGAGCTGGCCGGGCGGGCGGAACTCCCCTGTGCCGGTCAATGCGGGACCGTCGGCCAGAAACAGCGAGTCGAACCTTGCGTTCTCGGCCAGCTGTGCCAACGAGATCCAGTGCTGCAGATCAAAGTCGGCGCGCGGATTGCTCTGCGGCAGGCGCCAAGCGGCTTCGTGATGCCCCGCCTCCATGAGGAAGGCGTTGAGATGCAGTTCCCGTCGTTTGATGCTCATGACTGCTTGGTGCTGTCGAAGCCGTCGGGCAGGAGGTTGTCGGTGATGGTGGTGATGTCGACCTTCTTGGTGATCTCACCCGCGTCGAAGAACGCGTCGCTGAGGGCCTGTTGAGCCTTCACATCTTCGGGCAGCACCTGAGTGATCTTGAATGGGTAGGAGTCGACGGTCGTCCGCGCGTCCTCCAGGGAGACGCCCGTCTCTTTCGCGATGGCCTTGGCGTACTCGTCGGGATGCTGCTGGGCCCAAGTGAAGATCCGCGCGACGCGACTGAGGAGGTCCGCTAGGGCGGCGCGGCGGTTAGGGTCGGTGAGCGACTTGTCGGTCGCGACGTAGTAGTTGTTGACCTGGTCGATCGGCGGGACACCCTTCGCGATGATCCTGGCACCGTCCTTGACCGCGATCGCCGATGGCGGGTTCCAGATCGACCAGGCATCCACCTTGCCGGAGTTGAACGCGGAGGCACCGGCCGCCGGGCTCAGGTACACCAACTCGACGTCCTTGGGCGTCAAGCCCACGCTCTTGAGCGCAAGCAGCGCCAGTCCGTGGGCCGAACTGCCCTGCGGGAGGGCGAGCTTTTTGCCCTTCAGATCGGCCAGCGTCTGGATCGGCGACCCCTTCGGCACGATGATGTTCTCGGCGGCCTTGGTCTGGTCGGCGCCGCGCTGCACGGCGACGATCTTGAAGCCGAATTGTTTTGCCGCGCCGGTGATCGGTGGGACATCACCGACGTAGCCGAGGTCGATGTCGCCGGAGGCGGTGGCCTGCACGAGCGGCGGTCCGTAATCGAACCTGGCAAACTTGACCTTGTACGGCGCGTCGTCGAACGCGCCGGTCACCTTTGTCAGTTCCTCGCTGCCGTCGCCGCCGTTGTCCCCGATGGTGAACGTGTACTGACTCCACTCCGGGTGGCTTGCTGCCGTCGAGCCACCTGCACTGCTCAGCGGGGCGTCAGGGGCCTTCGACGAGGAGCAGGCGGCGAGGATGCTCGTTACAGTGAGCAATACTGCCGCGAACGTAAGTCGAAACGGTTTGTGGGACATGACTTCTCCTGGACTGAGGTGTGGGATGAGGTGATGAGTTCAGTGCTGGCTGGCGAGTCCGAGGTCAGACAACAATGCCGCGCGTAGTTCCTCGCGAGCGATGCTTGCTTCCCGCTCAGCCGGCAAGAGCTGCACTCTGTGCGCGTCGCCGATTCGCCCGTTGCTCATGACCACGATCCGGTCGGCGAGCGCGATGGCTTCATCGACGTCGTGCGTGACGAGCAGCATGGATGCGCGATGTTTGCGGCGCAGCTCGCGCACCAAGTCGTGCATGCGCAGCCTGGTGATCGCGTCCAGCGCTGCGAACGGCTCGTCGAGCAGCACCAGCTCCGGCTCCGAAACCAGGGCGCGGGCCAACGCGACCCGCTGCGCCTCTCCACCGGAAAGCTGCTTGGGCCAAGCCCTTTCGCGACCGGCGAGATTCACTTCAGCTAACGCCTTGCGTGCCCGTTGGTCAGCGTCCGGTCCGTGCAGGCCCAACGTGATGTTGCGGAGAACCCGTTGCCACGGCAACAGCCGGTCGCCCTGGAATACGATCGCTCGGTTGACGGGCACTTCGATGCGACCGCCGTCGGGCTTATCCAGCCCTGCAAGCAGGCGCAGCAGCGTGCTCTTGCCGCAGCCGGAGGGGCCGAGGAGGACGACGAGTTCGTCGTCGTCGATCGTGAGGTCGAGGTGGTCCAGGACGATGCGATCACCGAACCTGCGGATGACCTGGGCAACGAGCACACCCGTCTGCGTGCGCGGCGCGGCCTCAGACGCGGCGGTCATACTGCCTCATAACTAGGTCGCCACCGCAACAGCACTCGCTCGAGGGTCCGGACGAACTGGTCGGCGAGAAGGCCGAGGATCGAGTAGATGACCAGCCCGACGAAGACCTTGTTGGTCTGCAGGTAGGTTTGGGCCTGGGTGATCAGGAAGCCTAGCCCCTCGTCGGCGTTGATCGTCTCGGCGGCAACCAGGCCCAATATGCTGTAGGCCAGCGAAAAGCGGAGGCCGACCAGGAATCCGGGAAGCGCGCCGGGCACGAGCACTCGGCTGACCACTCGCCAAGAGCCGGCCCCGGTGGTGCGGGCCATCTCGATCAGGCGTTGGTCGACACTACGGATCGCCGCGAACAGGTTCAGGTACATTGGCACGCCGGCGCCGAAGGCGATCAGCAAGACCTTCGTGAGCTCATCAATGCCGAACCACACCACGAACAGTGGCAGCACCGCGAGCAGCGGGATCGTGTTCAGGATCTGCGCGACGCCGTTGAACACGTACTCGCCGGTGCGTAGAAAACCGCCGAGCACGCCGGCCACGATGCCGACACTCAAGCCTATCGCGAGACCAATCCCCGCCCGCTGCAACGAGATCGCCAGATCGGGACCGAGAACCCCATCCCTCCACAGTTCCACCGTCGTGCCGAGGATGTCGGTGGGTGCCGGTGCGTACGCCGGCTTGAGTGCTCCCGCTCGGGCGAGTACCTCCCACAGAATCACGATCAGTACCGGGGTCGTGTAGACACCCAGCGGCCAGCGCAGCCGACGGCGCAGAGTGCCGAACAGGGACTGACGCTCCGAATCGCCCGGCAGAAATACGTCGCGGGGCCGCGGCGCCGGTGTCGACGTGACGGGTATGAACGGAAGGGCCCCCGGTTTCGCGGCCAGGCTGATATCACTCATGTCGACTCTTTCTCTGCCCGGGCGCCTGATTCGGCAATAAAGGTGACCATGGGTGCCTTCCGGGCCGGCGTCCATCGGTCGGTGCGCACTGTTCTGTTGCGCGCCCGGATGATTCGCGTGTTACTCGTGTCGTCGACACATTGCCTCAACGAGGCAGACTCCGCGAGCCATCAAATCCGCGCGATTCTTTCTCCTGCCGCTGCGGAGCGGAGGGCGCTGGCAACGAGCGCCGAAATTGATCGGCCAAAAGACTTGACTGATTCCAGAAAAGGGGCAATATTGTTCCCGTGACACCCGCGCCGGATTACGCGGATCAGCTCCGTGCAGCTGACCTTCGCGTGACGCGCCCTCGGCTGGCGGTGCTGGAGGCGGTACACGCCCACGCGCACGCTGACACCGAGACGATTTTCGGCGCGGTGCGCGCCGACCTGCCCGAAGTGTCGCGGCAAGCGGTGTATGACGTGCTCGCTGCCCTGTCCACCGCGGGTCTTGTTCGGCGGATCCAGCCGTCCGGTTCCGTCGCTCGCTACGAGTCGCGGGTTGGCGACAACCACCACCATGTGGTCTGCCGGTCCTGTGGGGTCATCGCAGACGTCGACTGTGCCGTCGGTGAGGCGCCTTGCCTGACCCCGTCGGACCACGATGCTGCGCTGGATGGCTTCGTGCTCGACGAGGCCGAGGTCATCTATTGGGGTCTATGCCCCGACTGCTCGGCATCACAAACTTCGCGATCACATCCGTGATCACAGCCCGATTCACCCACTCCCGGAAAGAAGGACGACGTGTCTGAGAGCGAAAACCCGGTAATCCCCGCCCCCGAGCCGAAGGCGCACGCTCCATTGAGGAACCAAGACTGGTGGCCGAATCAGGTGGACCTCTCCGTTCTCAAGAAGCATGCGCCACAGGCCAACCCGATGGGCGACGCCTTCGACTACGCCGAGGAATTCAGCAAGCTCGACGTCGAGGCACTCAAGCGCGACATGTTCGAGCTGATGACGACTTCGCAGGACTGGTGGCCTGCCGACTACGGCCACTACGGCGGACTGTTCATCCGGATGAGCTGGCACGCCGCAGGCACCTACCGGATTGCCGACGGCCGCGGCGGCGGCGGCGAAGGCGCACAGCGATTTGCCCCGCTGAACAGCTGGCCCGACAATGTCAGCCTGGACAAGGCGCGCCGGCTGCTCTGGCCGCTCAAGCAGAAGTACGGCAAGAAGATCTCCTGGGCCGACCTCATCATCTTCGCGGGCAACTGTGCGTATGAATCCATGGGATTGAAGACGTTCGGTTTCGGCTTCGGGCGCGAAGACATCTGGGAACCCGAGGAAATTTTCTTCGGCGAAGAGGAGGAGTGGCTCGGCACCGATAGGCGCTATTCCGGCGATCGGGACCTCGCGAACCCGTTCGGTGCGACGACCATGGGTCTGATCTACGTGAACCCGGAGGGCCCCGAGGGCCAACCGGATCCAGTGGCTGCCGCCAAGGATATTCGCGAAACGTTCGGCCGGATGGCGATGAACGACGAGGAGACGGCTGCGCTCATCGTCGGGGGCCACACGGTCGGCAAGACCCACGGCGCGGGCGATGGCGACCTTGTCGGTCCCGAACCCGAGGGCTGCCCCCTCGAAATGCAGGGCCTCGGCTGGAAGAGTTCCTTCGGAACCGGCGTGGGCAAGGACGCGATCACCAGTGGCCTCGAGGTTGTCTGGACGCCCACCCCCACCCAGTGGGACAACAGCTTCCTGGAGACCCTGTACGGCAACGAATGGGAGTTGACCAAGAGCCCCGGTGACGCCTGGCAATTCACCGCGAAGGACGCCGAGGCCACCATCCCCGACCCGTTCGGTGGGCCGGGACGCAAACCGACGATGCTGGTCACCGACATCACGATGCGAGTGGACCCGATCTACGGCGAGATCACTCGGCGCTGGCTGGACCACCCCGAGGAGTTGACCGAGGCGTTCGCGAAAGCCTGGTACAAGCTGTTGCACCGCGACATGGGGCCGATCTCGCGCTACCTCGGTCCGTGGGTTGCCGAGCCGCAGCTGTGGCAGGATCCCGTGCCCGCCGTCGATCATCAGCTGATCAGCGATGAGGATGCCAAGGCCCTCAAAGCCAAGATCCTCGACTCGGGTCTGTCGGTCTCCCAGCTGGTCTCGGCAGCGTGGGCGTCGGCAGCCAGCTTCCGCGGTACCGACCTGCGAGGCGGCGCTAACGGCGCACGCATTCGTCTTGCGCCGCAGAAGGATTGGGAGGTCAACAAGACTGCCGACCTGGACACCGTGTTGCCGGCCCTGGAGAAGATCCAGTCCGATTTCAACGGTTCGGCCTCCGGCGGGAAGAAGGTTTCGCTCGCCGACCTGATCGTGCTGGGCGGTTCCGCGGCCATCGAGAAGGCGGCCAAGGATGCCGGGCACGACGTCACCGTGCCGTTCGCGCCGGGGCGGACGGACGCCTCGCAGGAGCAGACCGATGTGGAGTCGTTCGACTTGCTCGAACCGCGGGCCGACGGCTTCCGCAACTACTTGCGGGCCGGAGATAAGCAGCCGGCAGAGCGCCAGCTGGTGGATCGGGCATACATGTTGAACCTGACCGCACCGGAGATGACGGTTCTGATAGGCGGCTTGCGAGCGTTGGGCAACGGCAAGACCAAGCACGGTGTGTTCACCGACCGGCCCGGCACGTTGACCAACGACTTCTTCGTGAACCTTCTCGACATGGGCACGCAGTGGAAGGTGTCGGAGTCGACGGAGAACGTGTACGAGGGTCGCGATCGCGCCTCGGCGCAGCCCAAGTGGACCGCCACCGGAGCCGATCTCGTCTTTGGTTCGAACTCGATCCTGCGCTCGCTGGCCGAGGTTTACGCCAGCGATGACGCGAAGGACAAGTTCGTCGCCGACTTCGTCAAGGCGTGGGCCAAGGTCATGAACAATGACAGGTTCGACCTGGCCTGATCAACGAACAATGGCGCTCCGCAAGCTGAAATGGCTTGCGGGGCGTCGTCGTTCAGCGGCGTGTCAGGACAACTGTGCGCGGATCAGCGGTGCGATCATATCCGCCATGTATGCGTGCCCGGCGTCGGTCGGGTGCACACCGTCCTTGCCGATCAAATCGGGCCTGCCGACGAACCAGCCTGCGGCGATCGGATCGATGAATGTGGCGCCGGCGACCTCGGCCTGATACTTCAGGGCGTCGCGGATCCGCAGCACGGCCTCGGGTGGATCGGCGGTTGGCCATGGCGGCCCGATGACGAGAAACTGTGCCTTCGGCGCAGTGCGGCGCGCGAGTTGATATGTGCCCCACGCCAGAATCGACAGCTGCGTGGGGTCGACACCTTGATCGTTGCGGGAGCCGAAGAACACCACCAGCACATCGTCGGGCTTGACCGCGTCGGCCGTCAGGTCCTCGAAGACGCTGCCGCGGTTGCCACGCGTGCCATAGCCTGCGCCGCCCTCGGCGGCCACATCGGCCGAGATGGGTACTCCCTGCAGAGTCAGCCACTGCCAGGCCCGAACCGTCCATCCGTTGGAACCGAGACCGCCCAGATCGCCTCCGGTCGTGTAGGAGTCGCCGATCACCGCGATGTGGTTCACCGAGACGGCCAGATCCAGTGTTTCATTGTGCCGCACCGGTGTTCGGTGCTCACCCACCGTGCCGAGAAGAACGGCGATCGTGACGGTGGCCGTGATCAGACGACTCACCGGAACAGCCTACGGTCCAACCGGCGAATTCTGCATGGCGAAGCTATTCCGTAATGCAATCGAGAACTGCCGGTTTCTCGTCGGGCGCAGCAGGATTCGGTATCTACCAACGATCAACCTGCGCGGGCGGCGACGGCTTTGGCAGGCGATTGCCGGGGGCCGTGCAAAGGTTGGAGCTTGCCGTGTGCCGGTTCGGCCGCGTCGGTACGGGCATCGGCGGTTGACTCTGCAGCGTCAGTTTGGGCTGCGCGAGACTTGACCATTCTGCGCATCCAGACCCGGGCTGGTTCCTCGACGAAGTGGTACAGCGCCGCGGCGCCGACGACGGCGACTCCCAGCACCCCGACCATGATCAACTTCGCCGACCAGCTCGGAGTGAGGACGATTCCGAATTCCGCTGTGGACCAGTTCCAGGCGGTGTGCACCAACTCGTGCACCATGTAGAGGCTGAACGAGATGTATCCGCCGTACACCATTATTCGGGTGGACAGCAGCCGCGGGAGACTGCCGACTCCGATCGCCAACGTCACGACCAGCGGCACGAACAGCACGTCGACGAGCCCACTTGAGTCGGAGACCTTGGGCACGGGATGCGCGTCCAGGACATAGAGAATGCCGACGATGCCTGCGCCGAGCGCCAGCGAGAGATAACCGGCGCCACGGCGGGCGCGGTCAGATGGCTGCAACTTACGAACCGCGGCGCAGGCCAGCGCGCCGGCCGTGAACTGCATGATGATTCGCGGAAGCCAGCTCCACGGGGTGTAGAACTGGCCGGTGGCGAGCAGCAGCAGCGTCGGCGGCAGCGAGGCGACGACCGCCAGCCACAACAGAGCGCGGACCCCGGTAGCCCTGGCGACGCGGAAGATCACCAGCACCAACAACCCGAACAGCAGGTACGCCAGCCATTCTGCGCTGATCGACCAGGCGGGTCCGTCCCAGCTTGACCCGTCGAAGAACGGTTGGAACCACAGCTGCATCAGCAAGACCTGGCGGACATAGCTGACGGCATTGAGCTGGTCGGCGACCGGCGACGGCAAGTGGCCGACATGAAGCGTGAAGATGATCCACGCCAGCGCGAGGTGCAGCGTGACGAGATAGACCGGCCACACCCTGGCCAGCCGTAACCACAGGAAGTGCAACGTGGCCTTCGCGGAGAACAACTCACCCATCCGGTCCAGGTAGTTCCAGGTCAGCACGAACCCACTGAGCATGAAGAACAGGTCGACGCCCTGCGCGCCGCAGTTGAGCACCGGCGCGAGGGCGGACCGGAAACCGGGCGCCGACACTTCCAACCACGGCCGGAAGTGAAACAGCACCACCCATATTGCGGCGACGATGCGCAAGCCGGATAAGGCCCTTATCTCTCCGGTGCGCACAAAACTCTTTTCGTGAGGGACTCTGCTGTTTCGTTCGGGCCACGCCACTGCGACCGCCGGCCCGGCGATCCGCCTCCCCGCGGTATCGCACCCGCCAGCGTTCGTAGAATATCAGCGTGATCGCCAGGTTAGCGTGCGCGGAATGCTGTGCGATTCCTGCGAACCCGCGTGTCGCAATCCGTCAGCTAAAGAAGTCCTCCGGGTAACCCGCCGCGTTGATCGTTGTTCCGAGGCGGGCTCTGGTTAGGAAAAGGCGGGCGCGATTCGGGTGAAACACTGATCGGCGCACGCGTGGTGGGCGGAGGCGGCATCGGTGCGGGCGGCTCGCTGGCAACGATGGTCGGCTCGTGTGCCGGTGGGCGTTGCGGCTCAACGGTGCGTGTCGCCGCCGAGGTTTGGATGGCAGGTGTACTGACCGTGGCCGGTAAGATCGGAACGGGTTGAGCGGTCGTGGCCGGCGTAGCAGTAGATACCGCCGCCGTGGACATCACCGTCGTGGACGGCGGGGTGGAGCCGCTCGGAGTGAATACCAGCTGTGCCGGCTGGGCCGGCCGTAGCAGCGCCATGGCTGTCGCGCAGCCGACGGCCACCGTTGCTAGGACGACGCCGGTGAGGACTATCCGTGTTGTGACCGAACTGGTGGCGGATATGGCCACCCCCTAATCCCCCGATATCGACGAGGAACCCCCAAGCGAGCAGGCCGCGCAGGGGTACGCGACCCGTTTTGGTAGCCACCACCGGCCCATACGGTGCTTACACAGGACCAAAGCCGCTACACGAAAGGAGCTGAAATCATGGCGCACTGTCGGTATTGCAATCGATTCCGGTTGACAAGGTTGACCGGTCGCGGTGCCTGGCTCCTGGAATGCGGGCACACCTATCTGCCACTACCCAGCGAAGCGCAAAGGTGGGCGCCTACACGCGGGATCACCGCTCGAGCGGTTAGCGAATCACCCGGGAGCGTCCAGGCCGCGTCGCATGCACGCCGGGCGAGTTCGACCAGCAGGAGCCACAGCCTCTCCACAGGAGCGGTCTAAAACCCTCGCCGCTCGGCTCTTAAGGCTACGCCGGTTTGCTGTCGCCACAAGCTATGCACTTCGCGCGGATAGTCCATTCATCCGATGACTGACCGCTGTACGCACAGACACCGGAGCGCGCACGGCGTTATGCGCGCCGACATCGACACCTTCGATGGCTCATCTCACGATGGAGTTGTCTACCAGGCAACCGGACCATATTGGAGAACGAAAATGACCGAAACGCGAAGCGTAAGACCGCCGGAGTCGCTGGTGCTGCGCGAGTACACCACCTATGACGAGGCACAACGGTTGGTCGACGGGCTGTCCGACGCCGGCTTCCCGGTCGAGCGGGTGCGGATCATCGGCCACGACATGTACAGCGTAGAGCAGGTGACCGGTCGGCTCACCAAGGGCCGCGCCGCGCTATTAGGCGCCGGTGGCGGCGCTTGGTGGGGGCTGTTGATCGGTTTGCTGCTGGCTCTCTTTGCCGCTAACGCCTCCGGCGTGATCACCGTGCTGGCCCTCGGCCTTGTCATCGGGGCGATCTGGGGCGCCGTTTTCGGCTTCGTGGCGCAGTGGGCCACCGATGGCCGCCGTGACTTCTCCAGCGTCAAAGACCTGGTCGCGAGGCGCTACACCGTCGAGGTCGACGCCGGCTACCTCGATGAAGCCGTCAAAATCGCGGACCGCATTTGAACCAGACCACGCGAGGAACCAGCGGCCGATCGCTGGCCGTGGTCTCTGTGACTCTCGAAGTCAGCCGACCATCGCGTCGCCTCACGACACACCTTCGCCATGCTGCTCACCCGATTCGCCCCGCAAGCGAGCCGTCCTGGACATTGCCGGTGCCTGGCCCCGGCCGATGGAAGCGATAACAGCCACAAGCAAGGACCACGGGCGCCCCAGACGATTCCGCGAACTTGTTGCACATGCCGTCCCAATCCCAACTGGCGACCTCCGTCGCCCCTGCTGGCAGGGGGACGCGCGCCAGGGCGGCGCGGAACGCGGCGAACGCAACCTCGTAAGCGTCGAACCCGCCACCCAAACCTAAACCCAAGCGGCCGTGATGCGGCGAACAAACACGAGGAGAAGCACATGAATGAACCGCAGGCACGCCATGAGATGGTCTGCGAAACCCAGACGCCCACCGAGACACTGTTCGTCTGCGAGACGTGCGGGCGGCGAGTCGTGTTGGGCAAGTTACAGCCTCGTTTGACAGTTATCGATCGTGGTGACTTCTGGGCCCTACACAGCGGATCCACCGTCCCCGGTGTCGAACTTTCCACGACAATTGGTGAAAGTCCCGAGTCGATGCAGAAGGCGCTAGACGACGGGCTATTGCACCCGATAGCCGACGATGACCCCATGCTTCAGCCGTCCTATCGGCTGACGGTGAGCGATGACGTGGTCGACGCAGAGTTCGATCAGATCAAGCGCTGCATGACATGACATACACAGGCGCCAATCTGACGGTGCTTGTATCCAACTCCGACAGTTCCGCGAACTTGTTGCGCCGCCGTCGCTTGGACATTGGCGAATATCGGGGCTGCGTAGCCATGACGACTGCAGAATTCACGCCATGAGCGACTATCTGCTAGTCCACGGCGGGTTTGGTGTGGGGTGGGTTTGGGACGACGTGGCGCAGCGATTGGAAAAGGCTGGGCACCGCGTATACGTAATGGATCAACTGCCGAGCGTTGGCACCGATCCAGCGTCGCTCGGCGACCTCGGCGCCGATGCAAGCTATGTGCGTCGGACTCTCGACGCGATCGACGAACCCGGCGTGCTGGTCGGCCATTCCGATAGCGGGATGGTTATCACCGAGTTTGCCGACCACCCGAAGGTGCGGCACACCTTATATCTCATGGCTTCTGGCCGGAGCGCGGACAGTCGGCGTTGAATTTGTTGGGGGATGTGCTGCCGCCCGTATTTGTTCAGCGGACTGATGGAACGTTGGAGGTCACCAGTGATTTCGAGGTCGCTTGGAAGGCGTTCTGCCCTGACCTAGACCGGGCGCGCGCTCAACAGATGCTCTCGCGCTTTGTGCTGCAGTCCTATTCGTCAGCCGCCGCTCCGAGCTCGGCCGGCATCCTAAGCGTCCTTGCGCGGCGGCCGTTGGTCGTTGGGGTCGTTCGGATCTGGTTCGCCGAACCAGCGCGACGGCGTGTGCTCGGCGTATTTGTCGTGCCAGGCCCACCACTCATACGGCGGGGTCTGCGGGTACCCCTCCGGCGAGTCTTCCCACTCCTCTTGCCGCCCAAGCGCGGTCATGTCGAGGAGACTCCACGTACTTACAAACGCCTCGTCGCCGCGGTTGTTGATGAAGTAGGTGCGGAAGATCTGGTCGTCGCCGTCGCGGATGAACGCGTTCGTGGCGTGCCATTCGTCGCAGCCGAAGTCTTTGTCGAAGTCGTCGGTGATGGAGTACCACGGGATGTGGTCCCAGCCCATCCTGGCCTTGACCCGCTCGATGTCGTCTTGGGGTGCCGGTGATGCGTACACGAACGTGGTGTCGCGGGCGTTGAGGTGGGCCAGGTTGGGAACATGGTCGGCCATCAATGAGCAACCGACGCAGGCGTGTTCGGGCCAGCCGTGCACGTCGGGTTGGAAGAACGCGCGGTAGACGATCAGCTGACGGCGACCGTCGAAAAGATCGAGCAGGCTCGCCTTGCCGTCGGGCCCGTCGAACACGTACTCCTTGTCCACCGGCGTCCATGGCATTCGCCGGCGCTGCGCGGCCAGCGCGTCCCTCGCACGCATGATCTCCTTTTCCTTCACGAGCATTTTCGCAAGGGCCGCGTCCCACTCCTGCGCAGACACGACCGGTGGTGTCTTCATCGTTTCTGTCTCCCTTCGACTTTCGGTCCTCAGCTCAACTTGTCAGAGCGCCCGGCTTCGAGGCGCGACCACTGGGCGGTGGGCCGTCCGTTGGTCCGCGTGTTGGAGCCGTCGACTTGAAACTGTTGTGGCCAGCCGGGGGGCGAGTCCTCCCACGGCTCCTGGCGTCCGTACACGGTGAGGTCCATGAGCGCCAGGCTGTAATCCATCGCCTCGACGCCGCGACGCGTCGTCCAGTAGGTCTCGAAGACGCGCTCGCCGTCACGCAGGTAGCTCACCAGGTGCATCAGTCCGATGTGGCGGCCGGCGAGCAGGGTGTCGAGCGAGTCCTGCGCTGAGTACCACGGCATGTCCCAGCCCATGAAGTCGCGATAGCGGAGGCTTTCGTCGTAGGGTCCCTGACAGAACACCGCGTAGGTGATGTCGCGTGAATGGAGGTAGGACAGTTCCGCGACCTGGGTGGTGACCCACGTGCATCCCTCGCACTGCTCGGGCGCGGGGTGGCCGGCATGCCACATGAAGTAGTAGGCGATGAGCTGTCGGCGACCCTCGAACACGTCCAGCAGCGACACCCGCCCGTGCGGACCGATCACCGCAGTGGCGGAATCCACCTCCACCATCGGCAGCCGCCGGCGGACCGCGGCAATCGCGTCACCTTCACGGATGTGCGCCTTCTCCCGGACCCGGACTGCATCCAGCTCGGCCTGAAAGGCCTTCCGGTCGGCCACTTTTGGGATGCCGACTTCTGCGGTCATGACTGTTCGAGAGCGGTTTTGAGGTTCGACAACTTCCATGGCCATCCGCCCGAGATCATCCCCAGCACAGTGCTGTCCGGTTCGAAGTCGTCATGGATGACGGTCAACTTGACCTGATCGCCTTCCGGTTCGATGTCGAACGACACCTTCGACCGCCTCTCGGCTGCGCACGTTGCGACGGTCTCCTCGTCGAGTTGTTCGACGGCCGTTGCTAGTTCGGGAATGAAAGTGTGGAAGGTGAATGCGAGTCTGCGGTACGGGTCGGACTCGAGGATGACCTGCTCGGGGTGCTCGATCTTGAGGCCGTGGTCTTCCCAGGCGTACGTCGAGCCCTTTTTCCAGTCGGACACCATCGCGTGGCCCATGTACCGATGGGAGAACGCGGGGTCGGTTATTGCTTGCCACAGCTTCTCGGGTGTGGTCCGGATGTAGGTCGTGTAAACGAATTCAGCACTGCTCTCATCGGTTCGGTCTCCAATGCGGTTTTCAAGTCGGCGAGCGTCTGCACCCGCGCACGGTCGTATTGAGTGATCCAGCGGTCGGCGATGGCGTTGATCGGCTCGGCGTTGAGGTAGTGCAGCTTTTCCCGCCCCCGCCGCACGGTGGTGACCAGGTTGGCCGCTTCGAGCACTGCCAGATGCTTGCTGACCGACTGACGCGCCATCGACAGGCCCGCGCACAACTCGTGCAGGTTCTGTCCGTTGCGTGTGTTGAGGCCGTCGAGCAGCAGACGTCGGCTCGGATCGGCCAACGCCTTGAACACCTCGTCCATCTCTGCCATATCTCTAACATGCAGCTGACTGGCTGCATGTCCGACTATATGCAGCCGCAGAGCTGCATGTCAACGGTTCAGGCCGGTCGGTTGAGTTCGTCGAACCGGGCGAGGGCCATGTCGCGCTGGTCGATGTCGAAAACCTCGACGTGGGTGAAGCGATCCCCGTCGAAGATGTAGAGGATGACCCACGGCAGCTCGACCGCGACGTTCTCGGTCGACGTACCCTTCACGACAACGTTGATCACGACGCCCTTGGCCGAGTGCGTGAGGAACTCGGCGAGTCTCGAACCACATGTCGGGCATCAGCGATGCCAGCATCCGCATCGACGGCATGTCGTCGACGGCCGTGTCGGCGCCCGGACTCGCGAGCTGGCGGTGATTGACATACTTGGTGCTGGCGTGAATGTTGGCGAGCTCGTCCCAGTCATGGCGGTTGGCGGTTTCGGTATACCGGCGCACCGACTCGATGAGCTCGGGGTGGGCTACCTCTCCAGAGGCGATCCAGCGTGCTGTCAGCTCAGCAATCGCGCCGTTGATGTCGTCGGGATCGAAGAGAATCGTGGCGCGTACCAGACCCTCGTCGTCGACTTCCGTGAGCGTCAAGTGCTCGGCGGTGATAGTTCGGTCGGAATCGGTGTCGCGGTATGTGTCGCGGGTCAGCGCCAGGCGAGGTCCCCTGATGGCGACGGGCTCCATCTCGGTCCGCCATCTCTTGGGTGCCTCGAATAGAGCCCGCGCCCTCTTCGTCAGACCTGGGCCCGCAGCGTCGTCACGCAGGCCTTTTCGTCGGTCCTCATATCGCGCCTCCGCAGGGCTGTAGCTGGCAAGAAAGCCATCCAAGTTGCGGCGGTTGAATGCATCGTCCTGGCGCGCCCGGGCTCGGGTCGCGGCGTTCTCAAGTTGCCGCGCCGGAGCGCTGAGTTCGTCGAACGTCGCAAGCGCAGCATCGAGGTCTGCCTCGTCGAAAATCTCGCCGCGGGTGATCAAGTCGCCTTCGAGCATCAGGATGCTGATCCCCCGCGACTCGGCCTCGAAGCCCTCTTGCGAGGTCCCGTACGACGCCCAGGTAACAACGGCTCCGAGATCGGTCAGCCGATGCACAGCCTCGATGTACATCATGATGTCGGGCGCGACATCCCACATGGCGCGGACGTACGGGATCATGTCGCCGTCCGTAAGCAAGCCCGCGGCGATTGTCGATGTGTACCCAGTCCGGGATCGTCGGGGGAAGCTGTCGCGGGTTGAGAGTGGCGAACGCCCGTGCGACGACTGACCAAGTGTGTGCGTGGGCGGCCGCTTCGCCCGCGAGGTACCGAGCGTCGAGTTCGGCGAAGGCGGCGTCGATGTCATCGGGATCGAAGATCACGGTGTCGTGCATCAGGTCGTCGTCGCTGAGTTCCATGACGTGCAAGAGCTCGACGGCGATCGGTCGATCGGCATCATCGATGTCGCGATAACGCGCGCGGGTCAGCGAGAGACGAGACCCCCTGATGGCGATGGGCTCCACCTCCATCCGCCAGCTGCGGGGTGCCGCCTCGAACATGGCGTGAAGGGCCTTCCGCCGTCCTGGAGCCTCGACTACGTCACGCAAGCCCTTTCGCCGGTCCTCATAACGACTCGTCCGAATTGCCGAGCGCAAGGAGCCCGTCCATGTCGCGGCGGTTGAACGCGTCGGATACGCGTGCCCAGACCCGGGTCGCGGCGTTCTCGATGGAGGCGTCCGGCCGCTCGAGCTCGTCGAACCGCGCGAGCGCGGCGTCGAGATCTGCCTCGTCGAAAAGTTCGCAGTGGTTGATCCGTCGCCTTCGACCAGTGAGAAGGTCGATCACTCGCCACTCGGCGGCGAAGCCGTCTTGCGAGGTCCCATGCGCCGCGTGGGTGACGACCGCGCCGAAGCTGCTCAGCCGATGCACCGCCTCGATGCGGATGCTGAGGTCCGGCGTGAGGTCCCAAATGGCGGTACGGATGTAGGCGGTCACTCGCCTCGCGCGAAGCGATGCGCGCCGGTGGTCGATGTTGACCCAGTCCGCTCGTCGCAGGTAGTTCGTGCCGGTTGAACGCGGCGTAGCCCTGCGTGATAACCGACCACGTGTGCGAGTGGTCGGCCGCTTCGCCGGCGAGGTATCGGGCGTCGAGTTCCTCGAAGGCGGCGTCGATGTCGTCGAGGTCGAACAGACGGTCGCGACGATCCGGTTGTCGGCGTCGATCTCGACGATGTTGAGCACCTCGGCGCCGAACTCCTCGCTGGTCGCTGGTCGCGGTTCGAAGATACGAACACGAGCTGAGGGCGAGGCGCTCCCCGCGGGTCGCGATGACGGTCGACGATATGTTCGGCGCGCCGACCTCGGCGATGGCTCGCATGTTCGCGATCTCGACATCTCGACCGTGTCGAACCCCGGCGTTCACGACCCGACGGCGATCATCGCGTGAAAATGTCGTCGGCCAGTAGCTCCGCCATGGCGTCCCAGTCGCGGGCCGCGAAGTGCGCCAGGAAGCGCTCGACTACTCGGCTTGCTGCGTTTTCCAGCCGCGGCGTCTGCGGTTCTAGCTCGTCGAACCTGGCGAGCGCGGCGTCGAGGTCTGCCTCGTCGAATATTTCGCAGCGGTTGATCAGGTCGCCTTCGACCGTCAGAAGCGTGGATCGTCCGCCACTCGGCGTCGAAGCCCTCTTGCGAGGTCCCGTGCGCGATGTGGGTGACGACCGCTCCGAGATCGCTTAGCCGATGCACAGCCTCGATGTAGATGCTGAGGTCCGGAGTGAGATCCCAGACGGCGCGGATGGTTTCGGTGCAGATCGCTCGGACGCGAACGTTGTCGCGCGGCCGGTGGTCGACGGTGACCCAGTCCGGCGTCGTCGCGGGGAGTTCGTGTCGGTTGAACGCGGCGTAGGTCTCCGCGATGACCGACCACGTGTGCGCGTGGGCTGCCGCTTCGCCGGCGAGGTACCGGGCGTCGAGTTCCTCGAAGGCGGCGTCGATGTCGTCGAGGTCGAACATGACGGACGCTGACGATCCGCTCGTCGGCGTCGATCTCGACGATGCCGAGCACCTCGTACTGGAACGCCTCGGGCTCGCTCAGTCGCGGCCCGACAACGCGATGCGACCGAGGGCGAGGCGCTCCCCGCGGGTCGCGATGACGGTCGACGTCATGTTCGTGATGCCGACGCTCGGCGATCGCCCGCATGTCTGCGATCTGGGCGTCTCGACCATGTCGGACTCCGGCGTTCACCACCCGACGGCGATCGTCACTGGAATAGTTCGTCGGCCAACATCTCCGCCATCGCCTCCCAGTCGCGCGGCCGCGAAGTGCGTCCAGGAAGCGTTCGTGCACTTGGCTTGCCGCGTTTTCCAGCCGCGGTCGGCTGCGACTGCAGCTCGTCGAAGCGGGCGAGCGCGGCGTCGAGGTCTGCCTCGTCGAAGACTTCGCAGCGGTTGATCAGGTCGCCGTCGACCGTGAAGATGATGATCATCCGCCATTCCGCGTCGAAGCCCTCTTGCGAGGTCCCGTTTCAGCACGTGGGTGACGACCGCTCCGAGATCGCTCAGCCGATGCACGGCCTCGATGTAGACGCTGACGTCCGGCGTGATGTCCCACAGCCGCACGGATGGTATGCGGTCAGATCAGCCGCGCTCGAATCGATGCCAGCGCGTCGGTGGTCGATGTTGACCCAGTCCGGTGTCGTCGGCGGGAAGTTCGTGCCGATTGAGCGCTGGCGTAGGCCCGCGTGATGACCGACCACGTGTGCGCGTGGGCGGCCGCTTCGCCGGCGAGGTACCGGGCGTCGAGTTCCGTCGAAGGCGGCGTCGATGTCGTCGAGGTCGAACGCGACGATCGCCACGATCCGGTCGTCGGTGTCGATCTCGACGATGCCGAGCAACTCGGCGTCGAACGCGCTCGGGCCGCTGGTCGCGGCCCGAGAAGCGGACACGACTGAGGGCGAGGCGCTCGCCGCGGGTCGCAATGACGGTCGACGTTATGGTCGTCGCGCCCGAGGTCGGCGATGGCCCGCATGTTCGCGATCTCGGCATCTCGACCGCGTCGGATCCCGGCGTTCACGACCCGACGGCGATCGTCAGTGGACAATGTCGTCGGCCAGTATCTCCGCCATGGCGTCCCAGTCGCGGGCCGCGAAGTACGCCTGGAAGCGCTCGGCCACTCGGCTTGCCGCGTTTTCCAGCCGCGGCGCCGGCGGCTGCAGCTCGTCGAACCGCGCGAGCGCGGCGTCGAGGTCTGCCTCGTCGAAGATCTCGCAGCGGTTGATCAGGTCGCCGTCGACCGTCAGAAGTCGATCATCCGCCACTCGGCGTCGAAGCCCTCTTGCGAGGTCCCATGCGCCACGTGGGTGACGACCGCTCCGAGATCGCTCAGCCGATGCACGGCCTCGATGTAGATGCTGAGGTCCGGCGTGAGGTCCCACGACGGCGCGGATGTATGCGGTCAGGTCACCCGGCGCGAATGCGTGCCACGTGCCGGTGGTCGATGTTCACCCAGTCCGGCGTCGTCGCGGGAAGTTCGTGCCGGTTGAGCGCGGCGTAGGCCCGCGCGATGACCGACCACGTGTGCGCGTGGGCGGCCGCTTCGCCGGCGAGGTAGCGGGCGTCGAGCTCAGCGAAGGCGGCGTCGATGTCGTCGGGGTCGAACGCGACGCGCGCCACGATCCGCTCGTCGGCGTCGATCTCGACGATGCCGAGCACCTCGGTGTGGAACGCCTCGGGCCGCTGGTCGCGGCCCGAGAAGCGGACACGACTGAGGACGAGGCGCTCGCCGCGGGTCGCGATGACGGTCGACGTGATGTTCGTGACCCCGAGGTCGGCGATGGCCCGCATGCTCGCGATCTCGACATCTCGACCGTGTCGGATCCCGGCGTTCACGACCCGACGGCGATCGTCGGTGAAGATGTCGTCGGCCAGTAGTCTCCGCCATGGCGTCCCAGTCGCGGGCCGCGAAGTACGCTCCAGAAGCGCTCGTCACTTGGCTTGCCGCGTTTTCCAGTCGCGGTGCCGGTCGGCTGCAGCTCCTCGAACCTCGCGAGCGCGGCGTCGAGGTCTGCCTCGTCGAAGATCTCGCAGCGGTTGATCAGGTCGCCGTCGACCGTCAAGAGGTCGATCGCCCGCCACTCGGCGTCGAAGCCCTCGTGCGAGGTCCCATGCGCCACGTGGGTGACGACCGCTCCGAGGTCGCTCAGCCGATGCACAGCCTCGATGTAGATCCTGATGTCCGGCGCGAGGTCCCACGTGGCGCGGATGTATGCGGTCAGGTCGCCGGGCGCGAACGCTAGTCGCTCGCCGGTGGTCGATGTTCACCCAGTCCGGTGTCGTCGCGGGGAGTTCGCGCCGGTTGAGCGCGGCGTAGGCCTCCGCGATGACCGACCACGTGTGCGCGTGGGCGGCCGCTTCGCCGGCGAGGTATCGGGCATCGAGCTCCGCGAAGGCGGCGTCGATGTCGTCGAGGTCGAACACGACGAGCGCCACGATCCGCTCGTCGGCGTCGATCTCGACGATGCTGAGCATCTCGGTGTGGAACGCCTCGGGCCGCTGGTCGCGGCCCGAGAAGCGAGCACGAGTGAGGACGAGGCGCTCGCCGCGGGTCGCAATGACGGTCGACGTGATGTTCGTGACCCCGATGTCGGCGATCGCCCGCATATCTTGCGATCTCGGCATCCCGACCGTGTCGGATCCCGGCGTTCACCACCCGACGACGATCGTCGATGGAAATGTCGTCGGCCAGTATCTCCGCCATCGGCGTCCCAGTCGCGGGCCGCGAAGTACGTCCAGAAGCGCTCGATCCACTTGGCTTGCCGCGTTCTCCAGCCGCGGCGCCGGCCGACTGAGTTCCTCGAACCGCGCGAGCGCGGCGTCGAGGTCTGCCTCGTCGAATATCTCGAGCGCGGCTGATCAGGTCGCCGTCGACCGTCAGAAGTTCGATCATCCGCCACTCGGCGTCGAAGCCCTCTTGCGAGGTCCCGTGCGCCGCGTGGGTGACGACCGCTCCGAGGTCGCTCAGCCGATGCACGGCCTCGATGTAGATGCTGAGGTCCGGCGTCGAGGTCCCAGCGTGGCGCGGATGTATGCGATCAGGTCGCCGGGCGCGAACGCTGGCCCGCGCCGGTGGTCGATGCTCGACCACAGTCCGGCGTCGTGGCGGGCAGTTCGTGCCGGTTGAACGCGGCGTAGGCCCGCGCGATGACCGACCACGTGTGCGCGTGAGCGGCCGCTTCGCCGGCGAGGTATCGGGCGTCGAGTTCCTCGAAGGCGGCGTCGATGTCGTCGAGGTCGAACGTGACGATCGCCGCGATCCGATTGTCGGCGTCGATCTCGACGATGCCGAGCACCTCGGTGTGGAACGCCTCGGGCCGCTGGTCGCGGTTCGAGCACGCGACACGAGTGAGGGCGAGGCGCTCCCCGCGGGTCGCGATGACGGTCGACGTGATGTTCGTCGACCCCGAGGTCGGCGATCGCTCGCATGTTCGCGATCTCGGCATCCCGACCGTGTCGGATCCCGGCGTTCACGACCCGACGGCGATCGTCGGTGGAAATGTCGTCGGCCAGCATCTCCGCCATGGCGTCCCAGTCGCGGGCCGCGAAGTACGCCCAGAAGCGCTCGGCCACTTGGCTTGCCGCGTTTTCCAGCCGCGGTGCCGGTCGGCTGAGTTCATCGAATCTCGCGAGCGCGGCGTCGAGGTCTGCCTCGTCGAACAACTTCGCAGCGGTTGATCAGGTCGCCTTCGACCGTCAAGAGGTCGATCATCCGCCACTCGGCGTCGAAGCCCTCTTGCGAAGTCCCGTGCGCCGCGTGGGTGAAGACCGCTCCGAGATTGCTCAGCCGATGCACAGCCTCGATGTAGATGCTGAAGTCTGGCGTCGAGGTCCCACAGGCACGGATGTATGCGGTCATATCGCCGGGCGCGAACGCTGTCCCGCGTCGGTGGTCGATGTTCGACCCAGTCCGGCGTCGTCGCGGGGAGCTCGTGCCGGTTGAGCGCGGCGTAGGCCCCCGTGATGACCGACCACGTGTGCGCGTGGGCGGCCGCTTCGCCGGCGAGGTAACGGGCGTCGAGCTCCGCGATGGCGGCGTCGAAGTCGTCGAGCGTCGAACACGACGCTCGCCGCGATCCGCTCGTCGGCGTCGATCTCGACGACGCCGAGCACCTCGGCGTGGAACGCCTCGGGCCGCTGGTCGCGGCCCGAGTAACGGACGCGACTGAGGGCGAGGCGCTCGCCGCGGGTCGCAATGACGTCGACGTCATGTTCGTGACCCCGACGTCGGCGATCGCCCGCAAGTTTGCGATCTCGGCATCCCGACCGTGTCGGACGCCGGCATTCACGACTCGACGACGATCGTCGTCGACAACGTCGTCGGCCAGCATCTCCGCCATCGCGTCCCAGTCGCGGGCCGCGAAGTACGTCCAGAGGCGCTCGTACACCCGGCTTGCCGCGTTTTCCAGCGTGCGGCGCCGGGCGCTGAGCTCGTCGAACCTCGCGAGCGCGGCGTCGAGGTCTGCCTCGTCGAACAGCTCGCAGCGGTTGATCAGGTCGCCGTCGACTGTCGACAGACTGATCTCCCGCCACTCGGCGTCGAAGCCTTCTGGCGAGGTCGCCTTGCGCCGTATAGGTGAAGACCGCTCCGAGGTCGGTCAGCCGATGCACAGCCTCGATGTAGCGGTCCGAAGCTTCGGCGCGAGGTCCCACGCGGCACGGATGTATGCGACCAGTTCACCGGGCGCGAACGCGGTCACGCGCCGGTGGTCGACGTTCACGCAAGTCCGGCGTCGTCGCGGAAGCTCATGACGATTGACCGTGGCGTAGGCCTCCGCGATGACCGACCAAGTGTGCGCGTGCGGCGGCCGCTTCGCCGGCGAGGTATCGGGCATCGAGCTCCTCGAAGGCGGCGTCGATGTCGTCGGGGTCGAACAGGACGATGGGCCAAGATCTGCTCGTCGGCGTCGATCTCGATAACGTGAGCAGCTCGGTATCGGACGCCTCGGGCCCGTCGCGGATCGCGAGATGATCACGAGTGAGGACGAGGTGCTCCCCGCGGGTCGCAATGGCGTCAACGTGATGTTCCGCGATGCCGAGCTCGGCGGTGGCCCGCATGTTTGCGATTTCGGCATCCCGACCGTGTCGGATCCCGGCGTTCACCACCCGACGACGATCGTCCGTCATAAAGTCGTCGGCCAGTATCTCGGCCATGGCGTCCCAGTCGCGGGCCGCGAAGTGCGCGTAGACGCGCTCGAGTACTCGGCTTGCCGCGTTTTCCAGCCGTGGTGTTGGTGCGGCTGAGCTCATCGAACCGCGCGAGCGCGGCGTCGAGGTCTGCCTCGTCGAACACCTCCCAGCGATGACCTGTCGCCATCAACCGTCACGAGGTCGATCACGCGCCACTCGGCATCGAACCCCTCCTGCGAGGTCGCCTTCGCCGCATGGGTGATGACCGCTCCGTGGTCGCTCAGCCGATGCACCCTCGATGTACTTCGGATGCTCTGGCCGAGGCCCACCCGGCATCGGATGTATGCGAGTCAGCTCGCCGGCGCGAACGTGCGCCTCGACGGTGGTCGATGCTGACGCAGTCCGGTGTCATCGCGCGGCAATTCGCGCCGGTTGAGCGCGGCATGCCACCCGTGATGACCGACCACGTGTGCGCGTGGGCGGCCGCTTCGCCGGCGAGGTAGCGGGCGTCGAGCTCCGCGAACGCGGCGTCGATGTCGTCGAGGTCGAACGCGAGAGCGCCGCGATCCGCTCGTCGGCGTCGATCTCGACAATGCCGAGCACTTCGGCGTGGAACGCCTCCGGTCCGCTGGTCGCGGACCGAGAAGCGGTCACGACTGAGGACGAGGCGCTGCCCGCGGGTCGCGATGACTGTCGACGTCATGTCCGTGCACCCGACGTCGGCGACCGCTCGCACGTTTGCGATCACGGCATCCCGACCATGTCGGACTCCCGCGCCCACCACTCGTCGACGATCGTCGTTCGAATAGGTCCTCGGCCATTGTCTCAGTCATCGCGTCCCAGTCGCGGGCCGCGAAGTGCGCGTTCAAGCGCTCAGTCAATCGGCTCGCCGCGTTTTCCAGCCGTCGTGTCGGCTGGCTGAGCTGTTCGAACCTCGCGATCGCGGCGTCGAGATCCGCCTCGTCGAAGACCTCGCAGCGGCTGACCATGTCGCCTTCGACCATCAAGAGGTCGATCCCGCGCCACTCGGCGTCAAAGCCCCTCATGCGAAACGCCTTGTCCCGCATGGGTGCAGACCGCTCCGAGCTCGCTCAGCCGATGCACAACCTCGATGTAGGTTTGGATGTTCTGGTCGAGGTCAATCCCGGCACGGAGGTATGCAACCATCTCACCGGGCGCGAACGCTGCGCCGCGACGGTGGTCGATGCTCACGCAGTCCGGCGTGACCGGCGGCAGTTCGCGCCGGTTGAGCGTGGCGTGACCACGAGTGATGACCGACCACGTGTCCGAGTACGGTGCCGCTTCGCCCTCGAGATACCGCGCGTCGAGCTCAGCGATGGGTGTATCGAAGTCGTCGAGGTCGAACACGACGACGGCCGCGATCCGTTCTTCGGCGTCGATCTCAACGACCTGCAGGGCATCGCTTTGTATCGCGTCGGGGTCGCGGCCCGAGCCTCGAAGAAGCGTAAGGATGAGGCGCGCACCTCGCGTCGCAATGACGGTCGACGTCAAATGCGTGAAGCCGACGTCGGCGGCCGCGCGCAAGTCTTCGATCTCGGCATCTCGGCCATGTCGGACCCCGCCGTTTACGGTCCGCCGGCGATCGTCGATGGAAAAATCGCCGCGGATCATTTCCGCCATGACGTCCCAGTCGCGGACCGCGAAGTGCGCCAGCAATCGCTCGGTTACTTGGCTTGCCGCGTTTTTCAGGTTCGCCACCGGACGGGTGAGTTCCTCGAACCTCGCGAGCGCGGCGTCGAGGTTTGCCTCGTCGAACATTTCGTTTCGGTCCATCAGGTCGCCGTCGACCGTTTGAACTAGGACCGTCCTCCACTCGGCTTCAAAGCCTTCTTGCGAGGTAGCAGAGGACTGACAAGTGACGACTGCTCCGAGATCGCCGAGCCGATGCACGCTTTCTATGTAAGCGCGGAGGTTCGGAGTGAGGCCCTTTGTGTTGGCGGCGGTCAGGTCGCCAGGCGCGAATCGTGCAACCCGACGGTTGTCGATGTTCACCACGCTCGACGGGTCGTGGTCATGTCGGTTGAACTCGGCATAGGTACCCGCAATGACCGACCAGGTGTGCGCATGTGCTGCCGCTTCATCGGCGAGGTACCGGGCGTCGAGTTCTGCGATGGCCGCATCGAAGTCGTTGGGCTCGAACACGATCCTGGCCACCATCACCCCGTTGGTGTCGATCTCGGTCAGCTCCAACGTTTCTACATTGAATGCGTCAGGTTGAGCTTCACGACGCTCGAACAAAATGTGGCTGAGGCAGAGACGGTCTCCTCGCAGGGCGAGGGGCGTGTTCGTGATGTTGACGCCCAAGGCTGCGATCGCGCGGATGTTCTCGATGGCCGTTGCACGATCATTGGTCTCGCGGCGCAGCCCTTGCCGCCGGTCTTCATTCAAATGGTTTGTGGCTAATAGCGCACCGATTTCTTCCGTGTGTCCGTCGGCAAACAGTGCGTAGCACTGGTCCTCGACTCGACTCGCGGCGTTCTCTAACCGTGCCCGCGTATGTCGCTCCTCGAGCCGGGCATGCGCGGCGTCGAGCTCGGCCACCGCGGCGTCCATGTCTTCGACGTCGAACCACATCTGCAGCGCGATGCGCCCGTCCTCGTCGAGGCCGAACAACTGAAGCATCTCGTCCTTCGGCGCCCCGGGGCTCTCGTCTTCAGTGCCGATGTCAAATCGGGTAAGAGCCAGCCGCTCGCCGCGCACGGCGACAAGCACGTGACGGTGTCGCATCGGGTCCGCGCCGACATCGCGTCTTGCTTCGCGTGCCCAGTCGCTGGACGGGAGGTCAATACGGGGAAAGCCGACGATCTTGCGGCGGCTTTCAGAGAAGACGATGGTTGCGACTTGCTGCTCGACCTCGTCCCAGGCCTCGCGACGGAAGGCAGCGTCTAGCCGCCGGACCGCTCGCACGCACGCGGTGTCCGGCTCGACAGTCGGCGCTTCGGACGGAGCCGGGGCAACTCGGAGTTCGGTGCCGAGAGTACGGCGGGCCGTCTCCGCAAGTGCCGCAGCCCCTTTCAGCTCGTACAGTCCGACGGCCTTGTCGGCGGCCGCCCGTGCTGCCGCGCTGTCGCCCGCGATATTCAGAACCGTCGCCAACACCAGACAGGCATCGCCATGATCGACCAACAGGTCGGTGCGCTCGGCCAGGGCGACCGCCTCCTCAGCCACCCGCCGGGCCTCGTCGTGAGCACCTGCGCGCGCCAGCAGCTGCGCCCGAACCGTGCGCCACGCGATCGACGCCTTCAGCGCATGGCCAGCGAGACGCTCACTCTCCGTACACAATTCGTCGGCTTCGGCGTCGCGGTCGAGCGCAATACAGGCTCTAGCCAATAGCGCGGCGGTTTCGGCGGTGTCGGCGTCCAGGCCCATGCGACAGAAGCCGTTGTATGCCCGCCGTAGGTGCGGCTCGGCAGCCTCAGGATCGTCGGCCACCAACTCGAGGATGCCTGCGAACTGGTCAACCTCGAGTAACGCGTGCCGCATGCCGAGTTCGGTGAGCGTACGTCGCGCGGAGTCGAGCAGGCTCCGGCCTGCGGCGGCGCGGCCGCGTAGCGCATCAAGTACCGCTTGGCACCGCGTCGAAGTCGCCTCAACGACCGGCGACCCCGTTGTGATGCGGAGCAGCCGCACGACATCGAGACACCGCCCGCCCGCGCGGGGCACCGGGTTGGGACCCCACAGCGCCGCGAGTGGCGCATTCGCCAGCACGGCGTTCACTCGGCGGTGTTCTCGCGCACGACGCGCCGCCGTGAGAGCGTGGTCTAAGGCCGTTTCGGCGTCGGCGATTCGCCCCAGGCGGGCAACGCAGCCGGCCCGGACCGTGTGGGCCTTCGCCTCCCCCGCGGCGTCGTCGAGTTCGGCCAGCCTTTCGGCGGCCGCCGCCAGCGCGGATTCAATCTCGTCCAAGCGTTCGGGATCGGTGAGCATCGAGAGCTGGCCGTCGAAGCACGTCCCCCAAGCCGCGAGACGGGGCGATTCGTGCGTCGCTGCTTGCAGTTGCGAGACCGCACCCGCTGCCGAAACAACGTCCCCCGCGGCCAGCAGCGCCTCGCAGCGAGCAACCAGGAGTTCGGCCTGTTGGTCGTCACGGTCCGGCAGCTCCTCGTCAATCTCATCCAGTGCGTGTACGGCATGGTCGTATAGGTCGGCCGCGCCTTCGTAGGCCAGGCGTGCCATCGCCTGATCTGCGGCGCGCCTGCAATAGTCGACGGCCTTTGCAGCGTTTCCCGCCCACGCACATTCGAAATAGTGGTGGGCCAGTTCGGCCAGCAGCTCGTCGTCTGCGCCGGGATCGGTTTCCAGTGTCGCGGCGATGCTCTGGTGCAGCCTCATGCGCCGCACAGACGCCAGCTCGGCGAGCAGCGACTGGCGCACGATTGCGTGGTTGAACCGGTAGCGACCGCCGGGTTCTTCAATGACGATGCCCGCTTTGCACGCTTCGTCGAACGCGTCGACGAGGTCATCGTCGAGCACCCGCTCAACCAGCTCGAGCGCAAAGCGGCTGCCGACCACCGCGGCTGCCGCAAGGGCCTTGTTCGTCTCCGCCGGAAGCCGAGAAAGGCGGCGGCTCACGGCTTCCCGAACGCCCTGCGGCAAGGTGCTCGGGTCCCAACGGCCGCCACTTTCCTCGACGTGGCGCAGGGCCTCGATGAGGAAGAACGGATTGCCGCCCGTCACGGACGCCAGTGCCCGGGCAAGTTCTTCATCGTCGTAGCCGGCCTCGGCGACGTATGCACTCACGTCGACCTCGTCGAGGCCGCTCAGCTGAAGGCGAGTAGCGGAGCCGTCGCGGTGAAGGTCGGCGAGCATCGCCGCCAGAGGGTGGGAGCGGTCGAGGTCGGTGCTGCGGTACGTGCCGACGATTTGGACGCGAGCGTGCTCGCCGAAACGCAGGAGATGCCGCAGTAGTAGCAGCGTGGGCTTCGCCGCCCAGTGCAGGTCGTCGAGAATCAGCACGACCGGTGCGCTGGTGGACGCGACTCCGAGCACCGCGACCACGGCATCGAAAAGTGCATAGCGTTCGGTGTCGGCGTCTGCGCGAGTCGGCGCGGCTAAATCGGGCAGGACGTCGGTGAGCCCGGGAACCAATGGCAGGAGCGCTTCGACGCCGCGCAGCCCACGCAGCCGACTCGTACCGAGGCAGGGAATGAGCGAACGCAGGGCTTCGGCGAACGGCTGGTAGGGCGCACCGAGGTCCTCGTCGCAACGGCCGTAAAGGACGACGGCGCCCTGGTCGTAGGCGTGTCGGGACCATTCACCGGCCAGACGCGTCTTGCCTACGCCGGGCTCCCCCGCGATCAGCACTGCGTGCGCGCCGCCGCCGAGCGCGGTCTGCCACGCGGACAGAAGTCGCTCAAGTTCGGGGCCCCGCCCGACGAACGGCCCCGGCCCGGCCAGCATGGCAGGCAAGGCGGGCCGCTCCATGGGTGTGTCGGGTGTGACGGCGTGGGAATCGTCAGCGGTCTGCAAGCGGAGTTCGAAGACATGCTCCGGGCGCGCGAGATTGCGCAGCTGGCGCATCCCGAGATCGGCGAGGATCACGTCATCGGACAGAGTGTCGATGACGAGCTCGGCCGTCGCACCCGAGCACAGGATCTGGCCGCCGGCCGCCAGAGACCGCAGGCGGGCGGCGCGGTTAACCGCCCGACCGAAGTAGTCGCCGTCGCGGAGCTCGACCTCACCGGTGTGCAGTGCGATACGGATGCGCATCGGTTCCGACAATGCCCATGGCTCGTGGCGGATCGCTTCCTGCAACTCGATGGCGGCGGCGGCCGCCGCCGACGGCCGATCGAAGACCGAGAACGTCGCGTCGCCCTCGCCGCGAGTCTTGATGAGGCGTCCTCCGCGGGACGTGACGACCTGTTCGACGAGCTCGTCGTGGCGGGCGAGCGCCACTGCCATGGCGCCGGCATCGGCTTCCCAGGCGGCAGTCGACCCCTCGATGTCGGTGAGCAAGAAGGTCACGGCGCGCGTCACCACCGAAAGTTGCTGTGACTCAGCCATTTCCAGCGCGGCGTCCTGCGCGACGATAGCAGCCTCGAGGCGGCGAAGGTCCGGTCCAGGGTCGACGCCCAGTTCGTCGCCGAGCAGTGATCGGGCACGTTGATAAGCGCCAAGGGCTTCACCCTGCCTGCCCGCGCGGTAGAGGGCCAGCATCAACTGGCCCCAACGCCGCTCGCGTAGCGGCGCGTCGGCGACCGCGGACTCGAGATCGCCGATGATCTCCGCGGCCCGACCCGTCGCGAGCAGCGCATCGGCCCGGTCCTCGACAAGGGCGGCATGGCCCTCGATCCAGCGAGTCTTCTCGGATGCACCGCGCGGACCGTCGGGCAGTTCGGGGGTGCCGCGCCAGAGAGTCAGCGCCTCGTCGAAGCGGGCCACGGCCTGGCTGGTATCCCCAGCGGCGACGGCGTCGCGGCCCATCCTGGCGGCCAACTTGTAACGGGTGGCATCAACCTCGGTGGTGCTGAGGGTCCAGCCCGTTCCCTCCGTCAACACGAAGCCGTCGCCCAGGGTGCGACGCAGAGCGGAGATGTGGGTCTGCAGGGCCTTGGCGGCGGTGCGCGGCGGATCATCGCCCCAGAGGAGCTCCACGAGCGTGTCGGCGGACACGACGGAACCGCCGTACAGCCCGAGCATCGTGAGGACGGCCCGAGGTTTGGCGCCCGGGATGACGACCGGCAGGCCATACTGCCGGACCTGAAGAGGTCCCAAAACCCCCAGCTCCACCGTTTGAAGCGTAGTCACATCGCCATCGTCAGTGAGGCGATTCAACGCGCGGTCAAGATCGGGTAAAGCTGCCTTGCGAACTTGTCGGTGGTGCGTTGGAGGACGTCGCAATGGCCACGATTCATAAGGTAGTAGAGATCTCTGCCTCGCCCCGTCGGGTTTGGGAGGCGCTGAGCGATGTCGGTGCGTCACGCACGCATTGTCGCGATCAAGAAGTCGATCGACGACGCGTGAGTCCGCCGCTGTCCTGTGGTGTGACAGGCTCGGATTGTGGAGCTGCCGCAGCCGGATCCCAACCTCCCGCACCTGGCCGACGTGGTGCCGTCGGTGCTTTCCGCAATGGGCGTTGCAGGTTTCGATAGCCCAATCCCCCTGCCCGAAGGGGTCGCATGCGCATGTGTGCTGCTCGTCGACGGGCTCGGCGCCGAACTGCTGGACACCTACGCCGACGATGCTCCCGTGCTGTCCGCGCTGCGCGGTGTGAGGCTGCAGGTCGGATTCCCCTCCACCACGGTGGCGGGACTGGCCGCGGTGGGCACCGGCCGCCGGTCCGGCGAGCACGGGATGGTCGGCCTCTCGTTCCGGCTTCCCGGCGCCGATGTTGTCAACGCGCTCGGTTGGCGACCGCACCCGTGGGGCCGCGACCTGCGTGACAAGCTCCCGCCGGAGCAGGTCCAACCCATGCCGACGACGTTCGAACGGGCCTCGAGGTCGGGAATCGCGGTCAGCGTCATATCCGGCGCGCAGTTCGCCGGGTCCGGGCTCACCCGCGCCGTGCTGCGTGGCGGTCGCTACGTGGGCGTGCAGGCCCTCGGGGACTTGGCCGCGTGCGTGCGGTCCGCGCTTGCCGACGGCGGGTTCTGCTACGGCTATCACTCCGAACTCGACCTGCTCGGGCACGCTTATGGCCCGGGTTCGACGGCGTGGCGGATGCAGCTGCGACAGGTCGACCGGCTAGTGGAGTCCATCGTGGAGGGCCTGCCGCCCGGCGGGCTGCTCGCCGTGGTGGCCGACCACGGCATGGTCGCGGTGGATGATTCAGAGATCGTGGATATCGACGCCTGCGAGCCCCTGCTGGACGGCGTTGACGCCATCGGTGGTGAGCCGCGCGCCCGGCACGTCTACGTTGCCGACGGCGCCGCGGAGTCGGTGCTCGCGGCGTGGCGGGAAACGCTGGCGCAGCGGGCGTGGGTGGTGTCGCGTGAGGAAGCGATCGCGGCGGGATGGTTCGGCGATCGGATTCGCGATGACGTGCGGTTTCGTATCGGCGACGTGGTCGCGGCTGCGCGCGGCTCCGCTGGTGTGATGCGGAGCACAGTTGAACCGCTGCTGTCGTCGCTGATCGGCCAACACGGTTCGCTGACGACTGCCGAGCAGCAAGTCCCGCTGTTGCTCGCCCACGGATGAGTGAAACACCGTCTCTGACAAGTGATTTCGTTGCCCAACGCAGTGGGGGCATGTGCCGCTTGGCAATAACGATCGCCATCGCCTCATCGATGTTGTGAAAACGCCCGTGGCTAACGATTTGATAATGCGGCGATTAGTGAGATTTGCAGCGCGAGAATGGCATCACAAAACTGTGACTGCCGTCTCACTTTTCGCCGCGAAAATGGGCCTCGGAGCGCACTTTTGCTGCCTCCGAGCCGTTTTCGTGATTGTGCGACTATCGCAAAGCCCGTGCTTAGGGGTGCTGAATAGCTAAACAGCGCAACAGAATTCCGTGAACCAGGCAATGGCCACCGCGGATTGTGGTGGCCATCACAGATTTTGAAGCCTCTCCGCAACTTCTGTTAACGTCCGGCCGCATGTTTGCTACCGTAACGCTGTTGACGCTTGTGAACTCGGTTTCAGGCACGCCGTACGTCTCCGGTGGGGATTCCCCCAGAGGCACGGACTGCTCGGGTCTGGTGTCGTGGGTGACCAACGCGGCAACTGGCCGGCCGATCTATGGCGATCGATTCAACACCGGCAATATCGAGAGGGCTCTGCTCGCCCGTGGCTTCCAGTACGGGTCGCAACAGGGTGCCCTCAACGTCGGCTGGAACGGCGGCCATACCGCGGCGACGCTGCCCGATGGAATCCCCGTCTCCTCCGGTGAAGGCGGTGGGGTGCGCGTCGGTGGCGGTGGCGCCTTCCAGAACCAATTCGGCCACCACATGTTCCTCCCGATGCCGGTGGACGAGCCGATCGCGCCCGACGCACCTGAGGCACCGGTGGTCCTGATGGCAGGCGAGGTTCCCATGGCTCTGCCGCCGGCACCGGATCCACTGATGGCTCCGCCGCCCGCGCCGGAACCACCGATGGCGCCGCCCGCGCCTGAGCCGCTCATGGCTCCGCCGCCCCCGCCGGAGGATCCGTTCGCGCCGTCGGCCTGACAAGGCACGGATCGGTATCCGTTCACACCCTCGGCTAGCGTCTCGACCGTGATCGTGCTGCTGCCGCCGTCAGAGACCAAGCGCGTCGGCGGTGACGGGCCTGCTCTGCGCGTTGAGGCGTTGAGCTCGCCCGAGCTGGGGCCTTTGCGTGACGCGCTGGTCGATGAACTCGTCGAGCTGGCAGGCGACCACTCGGCCTGCCGGAGCGCGCTGGGCATCTCCGCGTCACAGCACGCCGAGATCGAGCGCAACGCCGCCCTGCGCAGCGCTGCGACGCTGCCCGCGATCAGCCGCTACACCGGTGTGCTGTACGACGCGCTCGATATCGGATCGCTGCGCGGTGCACCCGCGGCTCGAGCCCGAGCCCGGCTTGCGGTCGGCTCCGCCCTTTTCGGGCTGCTGCGCGCGGATGATCCGGTGCCTGCTTATCGCCTCTCCGCGACGTCGAAGCTGCCCAGCCAACCCTCGCTGGCTGCGCGATGGCGGCCAGTGCTCGAACCGGTGCTGGCGCAGATCGCGTCGACTGAACTGGTCGTCGATCTGCGATCGGGTTCCTACGCGGCGCTCGGACGGCTGCCCGGCGCGATCAAGGTCGAGGTGCTGGCCGAGCATTCCGACGGCAGGCGCACCGTGGTGAGTCATTTCAACAAGGCGCACAAGGGTCGTCTGGCTCGCGCCCTGGCCACCGCGAGGTCCGAGCCTGACGACGCCGCACAGGTGGCAGCAGTCGCTCGGCGCGCAGGCATCCGGGTGGAACGCCGGGGCAACGCGCTGACGGTCGTCGTGCCTGCATGACGCAATCGGCTCACGTTCGGTTGGGGCGCGCCACACCGCTGGCGTCAACGACGAACGTGCCGATCGGCTCCATAGGTTCCGTTGGTGATCCACTCGATCAGCGCGGCCTTGATCGTGGAATGCGGGCCTGCCCATGGCCAATCGGGCGGACCGCAGTAGGGGATGCCCGACGCAGGAATACACCGAGGCGCGTTCGAGCAGCCTTCCCACATCATCGCGTGCGTCGCGCAGTCCAGCTGAACCAGCACCTTGTTCGTCATCGACGTCGGCAGCGCGTGGTAGATCGCGGGCGCGTTGCCGGTGCCGCCCGGTCGGTCTCATCGAGTCCGTGCATGACCAGCGTAGGTGAAATCAGTTGTGCCGCAACGTCGGTGCTCCACCCGCACGCGGAGAAGGTCGGCGAGCGCAGAACCGGTGTCGTGGACCACGGCGGTCGGACGGGCGTATCCCGTCGGCCCGACGTGCGTGTTGCCGCTGTGATGGCACCGCCTGAACCTCTGGTCGAACGGCAGGAAGGTTGCCCCTTCGGCACCCGCCGTTCCAGCGCCGACGGTCAGAACCGCCGGCATCGCCACAACTATTGCTGCCGCGTTGCCCAGGACCGGCTAAGGCATAGTCGCTACCTGCCAAGCGGTTTTGACTGCGTTCCATCGACATTGGGTAATTGACGCCTCGTCGGACGGCGAAACGGCCGATCGATACGGGTACCGTCATACGCATGACGGTGTTGCCCGATCTCGGCACGGTGCGCCAGACCCTGGGGCGCAGCCTGTTCGGCATGGTTGCCGGCCCGGACGGACCGGCGAACCGGGCGCGCATCCACGACACGCCGGGGCCGCGCTGGTTCGGCGAGGACCGTCCGATCCGCCGGGTACACGCGGATGCCTCCATGTTCGTGGGCGGCCTGCGCGCCCTGCTGCTGCAGTCGCTTCACCCGCTGGCGATGGCAGGCGTCGCCGAGCACTCCGACTACCGTGGCGATCCGTGGGGGCGGCTGCAGCGGACAAGTACATTCCTCGCGGTGACGACCTTCGGCCCAGCCGCCGACGCACAGCGCGCGGTCGACCGGGTGCGCGGAATCCACCAGCGGGTCCGCGGGATCGCCCACGACGGCAGGCCCTACCATGCCTCCGACCCGCACCTTCTGGAATGGGTCCACATCGCCGAAGTCGACAGCTTCCTTCTTGCCCACCAGTTGTACGGAGCTGCCCCCCTCGATCAGAGCGGCCGCGACGATTACGTAGCCGATACCGCCCGTGTCGCAACGGCACTCGGCGTAGGAGACCCACCGCTGACGGAGAAAGAGCTGCGCGAACGGATCGAGGCATTCCGGCCGGAGTTGTCGGGCACTCCGGCGGCGCGGGAGGCCGCCCGCTACCTGCTGCTGACTCCGCCGCTGCCGATTGCCGCGCGGGCACCGTACGGCCTGCTGGCCGCCACGTCGGTGTCAATGATGCCCGGATGGGCGCGAATGCCGTTGCTGCTGCCCTATTTCCCTCCGGTGGAAGCCACTGTCATCCGCATGGCCGGCCGCGCAGTCGTTGGCGGTATCCGATGGGCGATGACCGCAGGCCGCTGAAATCGCCGGTGGCGGGCTAGGCTGGGCGCCGATGTCAACGTTCAAGCGGTACGTCGTCATTCAATTGACGACGTTGGTCATCGGCATTGTTGGGCCCGTATTTCTGTTCGTCTACTTCGCGGCCCAGCCGGATCCAACGCTGAAGTGGATGTACTGGTTTGGTTTGTTCATCACGGCGGCCGATGTGTTGATCGCCCTGGCAATCGCGAGTTCTGTCGCAGAATCGGAGTCCAAGCCGGCGCGGAGGCGTCAGCACAGCACCGAAGATTGACCGGCCGCGGCGCTTTAGTCCCGGCTCGCGATGACGTCGTAGACGCCGTCGGCGTATCGGGACCGAATCAGTTTCTTGTCGAACTTGCCGACGATGGTCCTTCGGGTTTCCCGTCGTGCCCCTGGTGTAACACATTGCGGCGGCACTTCTTTCGTCCAGATCGGGCCAGTCGAATTCGATCGGTTGTCCGTCGAGCAGGTCGTCGTAGCGGATCACGGTCTTGCCCGAGGTGGTGAGCGGCGCCACGTCGCCCTCGCCGACGGCACCACCGCATGCACCGACGTCATCTCCGGGCAGCACGGCTGCCAGCATGGGTGCCAATGACATGTCGACCAGCACAATGCAATCCTCGGCCTGGTTGGCGATGAAGGCGATCTGCTCGTCGGCCAGCCGGATGTTCAGCGTGTGCAGCACCGCCTCATGCATGGCGCGGCGAAATAGGCCTCGAGGTGCTCCTGGTCGTAGGAGGTTGCCGTGGTGACCTTTCGACTCGAGTTCCGCCCCGTGCCGTGCCGCAGAATGCCTATCGACGCAAACCCGGATGGCCGATTGCCGTTGCAACTTTCGCGTTATGCGCACTCGCGGTCGTGCTTGGAAGCGTCGGCTACGCCATGGCCGTCGGCGCGTGACCCGCGTCGGGCGAAACCGGCCCCCGGCGCGGGTCTCTTCGCCTACGGTTGCCAGCGTGGAGGCACACCATCCAAAAGTCTCCGAGCTTGTGCCGGTTGAGGCGCTGCGCTCGGGGGAACATGTCACCGACGTCAACGGTGGCGGCCAGCATTACATCGTTCTGGAGTCCAAGGTCCTCGGCGGCGGCTGCGTCGTCCTGGAACTGGAATCCAAAGCCAATGACCAGCTTCGGGTCATCGAGATGTCGTTTCCCGCCGGCTACGAAATGGGTAGGTCACCCCGTCGCATTTTGTGACACGACCATCCACGGCACGCCGAACTTGTCCGCGACCAGGCCAAGGCGCGACGCGAAGGGCGTCGGTGCCATGGGCACCCATCGCTGCGTCCCCGCCGCACCCGTTCGAAGTTCACTTCGATCTGGTCGTCGCCCACCGGCCGCCAAACCGGCTCCTAGGCAACTGACGCTCGACGTTGGCGCGTAGTCAACACAGCACCACTGCTCTGCCCTAATCGATGAGGACGATCAAGCCGACGCCGTAAGAATTCACACCCAAGCAACGCTTCGCTACAGGCCAGAAGGTTGTGGCCGTTGGGGTGCATTGCATCGTGTACGACTGGTGGGTGACCGGGCTGTATGCCGTGACGATGTTTCCAGGCTGGCTATACCAAGCCCAGCGGACGTTGTCGGCAAAAGCGCAGCTCGTATCGTCGGTGGAAACTCCACTCATGCCCGAGGGACAGACGGTGAATTTGTCGGCGCTGGCTGTCCCGGCGCCCACCAGGGAGCCGAGGGCGACCGCTGCGCCGATACCGGCGACAGCGAGGGTTTTCTTCATAGTTCGGGATTTCTTTTCGTCTGCTTGTTTGCCGAGTGTCCGGTTGGCCCTCGGTTAGTTCAATTCGCCAGCGCCTCGAAGGCGAACCTGGCCATATGCCCGTCAACACGCCTGTCTGCCCAGACGCCCGAACTGCTCGGTGTGACGTCGCCGCCGCGAATGTGACGAGGCGGGATGGTTTATTGGTGAACCGCCACGATGGGCTCGTCGGCGTAGTTTGCCTGGTGTGTTTGGCGCGCATCGTCTTGGTCGGCGGCGTAGACCGTCCGCGCGATGTGTGCGCCACCCAAGCCTTTGCTGGTGACGATGAAAACGTCGTGCATCTCAAGGTTATCGACCGGTCGGCGGAACTTCGCGACCGCGTCGATGACGACGGCGTTCGCGGGAGTGGTGTCCAGCTCGGTATCCACCACCGCCTGCGCGATCTGGTCTTTGCTGTACCCAACATGGGGTTCGGTCACAAGGGTCTCCCGCCTGGTGTGGTTCGGTGTAAAAGCAACGGTTGGAAGTTACTGGCGAGTATATCCATAGTAAGGAAACAATTTCCACAGTGATCTCCCTCACAGTGATAACTGAAGGCAAGCTTCGCCGTCGATCTCTTCTAGTTGCCCGCCACGACATCCAGCGCCGGCTTGTCCGCCGTCGCCATCGGCTAATGGCAGACTGAAGCCCACCAGCGGATCCGTGAGGCGGCGATGGCGATGGCAACGGTGTATGTGGTGACGGCGGGCAGCAGTGATACCGATCGCACCGAGCGGGTCTGGATCGACAGCGACGAGGCGTACCGGTTCGCGCAGGACTACAACGGCATTGCCCCTACTGAGCCGGTTCAGGTGGAGGAATGGCAGGTCGATGCCCTGCCCGCCGCCTACGACGGCCCCTACTGGCGGGCGGAGTGGTGGGCGCGGGTCCCGGCGCCCAAGCGTCGCAGTCCGTTGCGGCACACCGACGAGGGCGACCGGTTTGACGAGTTCGCCATCCGCCAGGAGTGGTGGACCGGCGAGGCGCTACCCCGAGGCCACGGTGGTGCGCCGGGAACTGGCCGGGGTGCCCAGGGTCGAGGTGGCAGGCGTGTCCAGGAAATAGCTTCTCTTCTTTTGTGCGTCAAGTGGAACGAAATAGGCATAGCGACTCGACATTGCCGTCCGCATGCGTCATCATCGATCCATGGACCGACGCGACCTGGGACGGCTCGGCCACCACGTCGTGAGTCGGCGCGTGGCACTGGGCTACCGCAACCGCACCGATTTGGCCGACAGCCTGCAGTTCACCGTGCGCACGCTGGCCGATGTCGAGCACGGCGTGCGCAAGGCCAGCCCGGGCACCTACGTCATGTTGGAGAACAAGCTCGCCTGGGCGCCGGGGAGCATCGACATCATCCTGGCCGGAGGAGAGCCAAAAGAGCTGGTGCCCACATTGCGCCGGAGCAACCCCAATGCCCCGTCCCAGGGATACGCATTGCGCCCGACCAACCCCAATGCCCTGTCGCAGGTGTCCACCGAGGAGTTGCTGCTGGAGCTACGACGGCGCATCATCGCCCCCCGCGAAAGACGCCACAACACCCGGGACGACTGGGACGGCCTTGACCCGCACGGCGACTGGCCCGAGGCGGGGACATGAGCGCTCGCATCATTGGCATCGTCGGACGCGTTATCGATGTAATCGTCGGTGGCAGGGTAGTTTCGCATTTGCGCTTCGCTGCAGGTGTTTGCGTGCTCGCAGCGGCGCTGCTGATGGGTGGTGCCGGGGGTGCGGTCGCCGTTGCCGATCCTAATTCCAGCGGTTCCGCTGCGAACGGCGATGCCGATACCACCCCTTCAGGCCGGCACGGTTCCACCGGCGCGAAAGGCCCGAAGAAAGCGCCTGGCGGGACGGACAGCGAAGACGGCACGCTTGGCTCGGCCCCGCAACCAGGCCAGCAGCATTCCGGCGCGAAAGGCCCGAAGAAAGCGCCTGGCGGGACGGACAGCGAAGACGGCACGCTTGGCTCGGCCCCGCAACCAGGCCAGCAGCATTCCGGCGCGAAAGGCCCGAAGAAAGCGCCTGGCGGGACGGACAGCGAAGACGGCACGCTTGGCTCGGCCCCGCAACCAGGCCAGCCGCATTCCGGCGCGAAAGGCCCGAAGAAAGCCGTTCCGAACGTGGGCGCGCCGGCTCCCGCTGTGGCGGCGCCGGCTCCCACTGCGGCGGCACCGGCTCCCGCTGTGGCGGCGCCGGCTCCCACTGCGGCGGCGCCGGTGACTAATGCGGCGGCGCCGGCTCCCACTGCGGCGGCGCCGGTGACTAATGTGGCGGCGCCGGCTCCCACTGCGGCGGCGCCGGTGACTAATGTGGCGGCGCCGGCTCCCACTGCGGCGCGCCGGTGACTAATGTGGTCGCTGCCGAAACAAGGAAGAAAGATCGGACGGCAGTTGCGTCAACGAGATCGCCGCGGTGGAGCCATGTGCCGGTGGCCGGCAGACCAGCGGCAATTGTGACGCCACCGCCGCATCCGCAGCTGCCGACGGAACAACACCGGCCCGGGAGTGCAGAAAGTCGCAGGAACACCGGGGTTGCAACGCTCGGGCGGACCACTTTCGGCGCGACGACATCGCTGCCCGGGATGGCACCGCCAGCGTCCAATGGCGCCATTCCGATGGGTGTGCGGTCGTTTCTCCGGCCTGCCCTCCCCGACCTCCCGGTAACCATTTCGCTGGCGACGCTGGCCGCTGTCGCTCTGCCAGCCGCCGGCGTGCTTGTGATCCTTACCCTGGCCGGGGCGCGTGTCGGATACCGCCAGGACAAAGCCGATTTCGCATTGCGGACAGCGGGCATCGCGCGCTTCGCCCGGCGGCGCGCAGGCGAGGGCGCCGCGAGCCCTCGACAGAGTTCCGGCGGCCAGTAGAAACACCGCCGTGGGAAACGCTTTGACTGATAGGCCCATGCCGTTGAAAAGCTTCACCTCGCCCTTAGTCACCGTTGGCCTTGCCGCGACGGGGCCCAGCTACATACTGATCGGCAATACGCGGGGGCGGGCGCGGGGGAGACGGAACGGCTGTGCGCAGGTCTTGCTCCACCTTCGCCGCTCGCCGACGAGCCTGTTCGCCCTCCCTCAGCTCTGGCTTCAGATGGGCGAACTTCTGCCTGATCTGCTCGGGCGTCAGAATGCGCGACACGCCGCCGCATTCGCAGTCCCACTGTTCCGGGTTCTCGTTCGTCGGCGTGGGCTGCGGGTGATGACCTGCACGGCGGTGGCGCTCGGCCCATTCCTCGACCGACACAAAACGCAACGGACCCTCGATTGTCACGGGGCGCAGCTTGCGCGGTTCTTTCATTTCGGCTCGGTGCCCTGCGCCGGCCACGGCTCCAGCCCGGCGGCCTCGCGCAGGATGTTCAGCGCGGCCAGGGGGTCATCGGGCAGCACGTGATACTGCGCGCGTAAATCCTGCCGGTCGCGGTTGCCGTTCGGCTTGGTGGTGTCGGTCATTGCCCGTCCCTCATTCGGGTCTCCATGAGGGAGGCGCTCCTGCCTGCACCGGGTTGGTGCCAGGCCGCTTCGTCATCCGAGCCACCCGAGAGCGTGGGGTTGGCGTGCCGTCCAGTCGGAGCTTGTCGGCGGCATCTCTTGAAGCGTCTTCAGTTTATGCGAGGCCTGCACGTCCTCGTTCTCCTCTTCATAGACGGGCTCGGGCGTTACTCGGCGCTCTGGAACAGGTCGGCGGCGATCAGCCCGGCACACTCGACCTTGCGCACAAACCCCCACCCTGTGGCGCGGGGCACCGAACCAGGCGAGTTCCCGCCCGACAACTGTCGGCACCGCTGAGGCCAGCACACTGCGTATATGCAGGTGAGCATGGTCAATAGCATGGCGGCAACCGTTCGATGTACGGCGAATCCGACGGCCGGTCGCAGAAGCGCAGGAACATCTAGCGGATGCGTTCCTCGAGATGCACGGTCACCGCATCGCCGGCGTCTTTCCCGATGCGTTGACGCAGGTCGGTCTTCACTGGCAGTTTGTGGGTGCCGTCGCCGAGCGCCATGAACGAGCTCGCGAACGGTTGGCCGTCGACGGTGCCGCGGACCTTGACCAGCCCGCGGGTACCGAAGAAGGCCGCCGAATCCGGCATGACCACGTAGGTCCAGCCGCCCTTGTTCTCACTCTTCTGCAGTTTCGCGGTGAACTCGCGGTTCAGGGGTTCGTGCTGCTCGTTCATGAGGCGTCCTTAAGTTCGGCCGGATTGGCGTGAAGTTCGGCCGGATTGGCGTGTCTGCACACCAATGACGACTCGGCGGCTCCCGAAAAGACATCGCGGCCCGCGTTCAATCTTGCTTCGTTGACTATGGCGCGGCATCGTTTCGCCATGAAGCTGTCCCAACAGATGCAGCGGGTCGTGCGCGAACAGCGGCTCGGGTTCGTCGCTACCGTGACCCCGGACGGCAGGCCGAATCTGTCCCCGAAGGGAACGACCAGGCTGTGGGACGACGAACGGCTGTTCTTCGCCGACATCGCCTCCCCCGGCACCGTGGCCAATCTCGCGACCAACCCGCACGTAGAGATCAACGTTGTCGACCCGACCCTGCGAAAGGGTTTCCGCTTCAAGGGAACAGCGGCGGTGTACACCAGCGGCGAGATGTACGACCGGGGTCTCCAGATTCTGCGGGACCAGGGTCGACCGCGACCAGTGAGCAGGTGCGGTCCATCGTGGTGATCGGCGTGACCGAGGCCGCGGAACTGGTCTCCCCCGCCTACGACGACGAAGCCACCGAGCAAGCAATCTCCGACAGTTGGCTCGGCCACTACACCTAGCTGGACCGCGCCTTGAGTTGCCGCGCCATAGGTGGCGCTGAATGATCCGTGCCAGTGACTTCGCTGACGGCTGGATGCCGCGAGCTTGTTTTCAGGCGGCTTGCGCGTGAAGGGCCAGTCCAGCCCTGAGGAGGTCACGTGCGGCGTGTTCGTCGGCCTGGACGGTGTGTCCGCATGCCTGGCAACGAAATTCCGCTTGAGTGACGCGATTGTCCGAGGCTGCGGGTCCGCAGGACCCGCAGCGATCGGAGGTGTGCCGGGGGTCAACCGCGATCCAGGTGCGCCCAGCATGTTCCGCTCTGGCGCGCAGAATCGAGACGAACCGGCCCCAACCGGCGTCACTGATACTTCGGGAAAGCCCGGATTTAGCCCGGGCACCATTTGCTAGGAATTCGCCGGGTTGGTCGGGATCCGGGACGGGTCTCGCCCGGCGCAGCATGTTGGCGATCGCGAGATTCTCCACCACGACCAGGTCATAGCGCGCGACCAAGTAGCGTGCCTTCTTGTGGTGAAAGTCTTTGCGCTGGTTGGCTATCTTGCGATGCCGAGCCGCGACGGTCCGCCGCTTGCGTTCGCGGTTCTTCGAACCGCGTTTAACGCGGGCCAACCGCTGCTGTGCCGCAGCCAACCGGTCGCCCCCAGCGCGGATTGTCGATGTGCTCACCGTCGCTGGTGGCGGCGAAGCTGACGATCCCGACGTCGACACCTGCTTGGCGGCCAGTGACCGGCAGCGGGTTCGTTGGCACGTCATCACACGACAGCACGACCATCCATCGCCGTCCCTCCCGTTCGATCTGGATCGTCTTCACCCGACCCGCCACCTCCGGTGTAGGTCGACCTTGACCCGGCCGATGCCCTGCAGATACACGCGCCGTTGTTCAGGTAGCCAGCGGGCGCCATCACCATCCTTGGGCCACTCGACGCTGTCGAACCGGGCCTTGCCCTTGAACCGCGGATAGCCTGGCGTCTGCGTAGCCTTCACCCGGCGAAAGAACCCGGTGAACGCCTGATTCAGCCGCCGCAGCGTGGCCTGCTGACTAGAGAACGACCACACCGCGTGGTCCGGACGTTCTGACCGGATGTCGGTCAACAGCGCCGATTGGTATCCGTAGCGGATGCGGGTCTTACTGTGCTCCCACGCCTCTCGGCGCTCCTGTAGCGCGGCGTTGTAGAGCTCGCGGTGCGATTCCACACATCTCTCCAACAATGTGTGCTGGCGCGACGTGGGACGCAGCCGAAATACATGCGCCCGCTTCATGACACCACCGCATCCAACCGGTGCACGAGGTCGCGGCCGCACCGTCGGTTCCGCGACCTCGGCGACGTCGACGACCGAAGCGGCGCGATAAGACGGCGACGACTGCATCTGCGCGGTGCGGCCAGCACCTGCCGAGGTGCGGCCAAATCGACGCTCTGACATACTGCGCACCCTACGAAATAGGACCGACAAGACATGCGATCACTCCGTGCTGAGACGCCGTCGACTCCCCCGACGGAAAACGCTACCGATCCCCGTGGGGTGCGCTAATGGACGCAACCGATGCCTTCGAACTTGCCGAACTCGACGCCGTCGCGCAGGCGGGGTTGGTCGCGTCGGGCAAGATGTCGGCGACCGAGCTGCTGGAGGCGGCGATCGTTCGCCTCGAGGCCACCCGCGAGCTGAACGCCGTCATCGCCGACCTCTTTGATCGCGGTCGTCAGCAGGCCGCGACGCTCGACGCGTCGGGCGTGGTGCGCAACGGACAATCCGGTCCGCTCGCGGGAATCCCGTTCCTGCTCAAGGACCTTGGGGCGTCGCTGGCCGGCGCGCCGGAGGCGATGGGTTCGCGCGCGCTGCGCACCCACGTCGCGACCGAATCGGCCTGGATCGTCGATCGCTACCTCGCCGCGGGGCTCGTGGTGTTCGGCAAGACCAACACCCCCGAGTGGGGCAACCACTGCACGACCGAGCCATCGCTGTTCGGGCCCACGGTCAACCCGTGGTCTCCGTCGATCACCCCCGGCGGATCCAGCGGCGGGTCGGCCGCGGCGGTGGCGGCAGGCGTCGTTCCCGCCGCGTCGGGCGGTGACGGCACCGGGTCGATCCGTGTGCCTGCTTCCTGTTGCGGGCTCGTCGGTCTCAAGCCACGCCGCGGCCGCACCTCCTTCGCGCCGGGCGCCGGCCATGGGCTGGAGGGCTTGGTCAACGAGCACGCCCTCACCCGTACGGTCCGCGACAGCGCCGCGCTGCTCGACGCCGTCGCCGGCACGGCTCCTGGCGACCCATACACCGCGCCCGCGCCGAAAGTGTCTTTCCTGCAAGCGATCACGCAGACACCCGCCGCCCAGCGCATCCTGATCGCCACGGCATCGCCGTTTCCCGGTCCGACGACCCACCCCGAGGTCGTCGCCGCCGTCGAGCGGACCGGCACGGTGCTCGACGGCCTTGGCCATGTGGTCGAGCGCGGCGCTCCAGCGATCGACGCCGACGCCGTCGCGGACGCGATCGCCGTCCTGCACAACGTCAGCAATGCCCAGTTGCACGCGCTGGCGACCGCGCACCTTGGGCGCGAACCCCATGAGGACGAGTTCGAGCCGAGCACCTGGGTGATGGTCCGCGAGGGCTCCACCACCAACGGGATCGCGTACGCAGACGCGATCGGCGCGGTGCACGCACAGACGCGCCGGTTCGTCGAAGGCATGAGCGGCCACGATGTGCTTCTCGTGCCCACTCTGCTGACTCCCCCGCCGCCCTACGGGCTGCTTGACCAGCCGCGCGGCTCGACGCGGGCCTTCTTCGACGTGGAGTTCGCCACCACGGGTTGGACCTGCCTCGCGAATGTGACCGGCTGGGCGGCGATCTCGCTGCCGCTCGGCGTCACGTCAGGCGGGCTGCCGATCGGCGTCCAGCTCATGGCTCCCGACGAGACGATCCTGCTTCAACTCGCCGCACAGCTCGAAATGGCTGCGCCATGGGCCGATCGGTGGCCAAATACATAGTGTGTTGCGCGACATCCGTGAGCTGACCGATTCGCCCGAGGCCTACGCCGCCGAATTGCGCAGGCGCTGGGGCGGCCTGTTGAGCTACCGCTACATCGGCCGCAGATATGCACAAATGGACCTCGGCCCTGAAGACAACACCGTCACGATCCGCCGCGACATGCGCAATGGTGCGGGAGGACTACTGCTGGCCGTATTGGGCATCGCCTCCCCCGAGGGTGGCCACATGTCCGATCTGGAGGCGGTGCCCAATCCCGTCATCCACTCCTGCCAGATCGTCGACCCCGGTCGGGACGTGCGCCGCATCGAGATGGTGTCCGAGGAACTCAAGCGCGGGCGTCAGATGGGCTACAGCCGTTCGAGGATCATCGACGCCGATCAACCGAACCGGGTGCTGGCCCTGACCCAAGGCCAGGGCATCAGCATCGGGACCCCTCCGCAGGGGCTCGAGCGGATGGAGGCCAATCCGATCGAGGTGCTCGACTCCCCCGACCTCCCCCCGCTGTGGCAGGTGTTCGGCGGTCACCGCCGCGACGACGGCCGCTGGGCGCTGGGTGAGCTCGCCGCCGAGGTGGCCTCGCCCGACGCCGCACTACACATCGGGCCGCAGTTCGTCATCCTCGAGACCGCGGCCATCGACGCTGCCACCGGCATCGCTGGCACCGACCGCATCCAGGGCGCCTCCTCCCATGTGATGTTCCTGGCTCGCGGCAAAGCAGGTCCGTTCCGGGTCGAAACCGAACCGATGCTCGGCGCCGACGGCATGGTCGCCGTCCGCACCGTCATGCACGACGAAGGCGTCGACGACCGCATCACCACGGTGGGGTCGTACCTATTCCGGTCGGCCTAATGCGACACTTTGGGTATGCCTGTCGCAATCGCCCGTCCCAAGCTGGAAGGCAACATCGCCGTCGGTGACGACCGCCAGATCGGGTTCGCCGAGTTCGGCGATCCGCAGGGCCGCGCCGTGTTCTGGCTGCACGGCACTCCGGGTGCACGTCGGCAAATACCGATGGAGGCCCGCGTCTACGCCGAGCAATGCCAGATCCGGCTGATCGGTATCGACCGGCCGGGCATCGGGTCGTCGACGCCCTATCAGTACGACACCGTGTTCGCGTTCGCCGACGACCTGCGCACCATCGCCGACACCCTCGGGATCGACAAGATGGAGGTCATCGGCCTCTCGGGTGGTGGCCCCTACACGCTGGCCTGTGCGGCCGCGATGCCCGACCGGGTGGTGGCCGCCGGCGTCATCGGCGGTGTCGCCCCAACGACGGGCTCCGACGCCATTGCCGGAGGTGTGATGGGATCCATCGGATTGCGGCTGGCTCCAGTGCTGCAAGTCGCGGGCGGTCCGATTGGATTGGCTGCGAGCGCGCTCATCCGGTTGATACGACCGCTCGCATCCCCCGCAGCCGACCTGTACGGACGGGTGTCACCGGAAGCCGACCGCCGACTGCTGGCCCGGCCCGAGATCAAGGCGATGTTCCTCGATGACCTGCTCAACGGCAGCCGCAAGCAGATGGCCGCGCCGTTCGCCGACGTCGTGGTGTTCGCCCGCGACTGGGGTTTCCGGCTTGACGAGGTCAAGGTGCCGGTCCGTTGGTGGCACGGCGACCATGATCACATCGTCCCGTTCGACCACGGGCTGCATGTGGTGGCCAGGCTGCCCGACGTCGAGATGTATCACCTGCCCGGCGAAAGCCACCTGGCCGGCTTAGGTAGGGCCGAGGAAATCTTGGGCACCATGGTCGGGCTTTGGGACCGCATCGACCAGAAATGATCGAAGTCGTGCGGCGATCGGTCCGAGTTCGTCGTCAGCGACGCTGAATACGCTCAACGCGGGCGTCGTGGCGGTGACGAGTCGGCTCAGCACGTCTCCCGGCGGCATCTCGACGGTGGCGACGACGCCGAGTTCCGGCAGCAGTCGCACGATGTCGAACCAGCGCACCGGATGGGCGACGGCGTTGGCGAGGTCGTCGAGTACCGCGGCGGGGGCGTCGCGAATTCTGCGGGCGCCGACGTTCGTCATGTAGGCCGCCCGCTGACCGCGGCGCGGGATGGTCGAAAGGTACTGTGCTACCGCACGTGCGGTGTCGAGTTGTAGTGGCCCGTGCGATGCAACGGCGACGTCGAGCATCTCGAAGCGGCGTGCGCCCGCACGCCGTGCCGCCTGCCGCGCGGTGTCCAATGCGGCGACGGTGCCGCCGAGGACCACCTGGTCGATGGCGTTGATGTTGGCGATCCAGAGCCTGTCGCCGGCCGACTCGGCGTTGACGAGATCGCGAACGGCGCGCAATCGCAACCCGGTAAGCGCGGCCATCCCCCACTGGCCGGACGCGCACGCCCGAGCCATGGAATCGCCGCGCAGTTTCACCGCCGCAACGCCTTCCGCAAGCGTGAGCACACCGGCTCCGACCGCCGCGGCGAATGCGCCCACCGAGTGCCCGGCCACGATGTCGGGACTCACACCTGGTGCTCGTCGGTGAGCGTCCGAGCCGTCGCGACCCCGCAGATCAGCAGCGCCAGTTGAGCATTCGTGGTGGACGTCAACGCATCGGCGGTATCCAGGCCGCCGACCGCCGGAAGTAGCTCGGCCACTTCTTCCAGCGTGCTTCGCGATGCAGCGCTGCCCGGCAGGTTGGCGAACATACCCGCGTGTTGGGCACCCTGGCCGGGATAGAGGAACGCGATCATGACATCAGCTGGCCGAGTCTCATCAGTGACGGGCCGTCGGCCGTGCGCACCAGCACCCGGTCGGCCGGGCCGAGAAGTTCGTCGAGTACGACGCCGCCGATCGAGAGATCGAGATGGCAGTCGACACGCGCAGGCAGCTCGCGGAACGCCTCACGCAGATCGGCCAGCATCGCCAGAGATGGCACGTCGTCCACGGTCAGCACCAGGTCGAGGTCGCTGCCTGCCGTGACCGCCGAAACCCCTGTCGCCAGGCTGAATCCGACGCTTCCGGCTGGGCCCCATCGCAGACCCGTGGGCGCGAGCAGCGCGGCGGCCCGACGAAGCGCGGCGGTGACCGGAAGGTCGGGAAGCCGGTCGACTCGTTCGACAAGGTCCGGCGGCGAGAGGACTTCGGTAACTGTCCCGACCTCGATCACTGTCGCGTGGCGGTGCGATCGACTTACGCCCCGGATTCCCACAGGCACGTAGCCTGGTGCGCACCGAGCGCGACGGACGACCACCCAAGGTGCTTCCCGCAGTGCGGGTGTCAACCATGCGGGACCCTCGCGACAGAGTTGCGTCACCGACGCGATGTGCAACAGATCGTGCGGCCGCGGGCCGATCATGGTGCGCCGGCGCCGTGCCATTGTGCGAACATCTCGTCGCGGATCGTACGCGACGCCTTGCGGTTCTGTAGGGCGCCGGGCGACTCGAGGCGATTCGACAGGTCCCGAGGCCCGCTGCGGGCGGCGGCGATGGCGGAGTCGACGGCATGGCGCACGGCGCTGATGTCATCCGCGGTCGGGTCGTCGGCGTCGGATATCGGTAGCAGACCGTCGCAGAAGCCGAGCTGTGCCCAGTCCCGAACGTTGTAGCTCAGTGGGACAACCGTTTCGGCCAGCTTCTTGAGTTCGTCAACCGTGCGCAGGGTGATCCGGGCCGCGGCGGACTTGTGCATGGCGTGGATCTGCACGCCGGGATCGTCGAGGGCGAGTATCTGTTGGGCTTGCAGACCGTGAGCGAGGAATCCACCGGACAACGCTTGCCCGACCACGATCGCCACCGTCGGGTGACCGGCGTTGCGTGCCCGGTGGTACGCGTCGACGGTGGCGGCAATGGCCTGATGTAAACCCGCCGTCTCCTCGATGCGGCCGTACGCCTGACTGGGCAGGTCGACAACGGCCACAATGGCCCGCTTGTTATCGGTTTCTGCGTCTGCGGAGACGACGTCGTTGATCGTCTCGGCAAGTGCCCAGGATTCGGTGAGCCCCACCTCTCCGTTTCGCGCACGGTGAAACGGATTCTGTGGATCCGGGACTATCGCGAGGTATGTCGCATCGGCGGTGTCGGCTCGGATCACCGACGGGATAACTCCCGCCGGTTCCGTGGCGGCGAGGGCTGTGAGCCATTCCCGTCCACGGCTCTTCACTGTCGACAGCGTCGCGGTGTTGGTCGGCTCGGCGCCGTCGATGGGCGCGAACGTCGGACCCCATGACCGCTGGAGGTCCTGCGGCGTTGGCGGGTTCTTCGGATCGAGGCTGGCCAGGCGAGAGCCCAAGACATCGACGAGCTCGCTGCGGTGGCTTCCCGCGGGAGGTACTCCCGCCGCGACGGCTTCGATGACAGCGGTGCGGATCAAATCGCGGTCATCGGCAACCAGCTTGTCCGCCAATCCGATTGCCGTTCGCTGTTCGCCGCCGTGGATGCTCCATATCAGCGCCCGATCGGAGGCGTCGAACTCGTCGACGCCCGCTTCTTGTTCGATGACGGCGGGGCCGTTCAGCCCGATCCTGCCCTGCGGGGTGACGATCAGCCGGGTGCACAGTCCGGCTGCGATGCTCATGCCGCCGAACGATCCGACTTCGCCTGCGACAACGCCGATCACCGGTGCCAGTGGACGTAGATCCAATACCGCCGAACAGATTTCGGCGACGGCGTTGAGGCCGAGGTTGGCCTCCTGTAGCCGGACGCCACCGGTTTCGAACAACAGAATCGCGGCTGTCGGGGAGCCGGCGCGGCTGGCGTCGGCTGCCAGACGCAGCGCCTGGCTGATCTTCGCGCCCGAGACCTCCCCCGTGCCGCCGCCCTGAAAGCCCTGTTCGATGGACGCGATCACCGCCGGACGGCCGGCGACCGTTCCGCGAGCGATCACCACCCCGTCATCGGCCTGCGGCACGATTCCCTGGGGTTCCAGCCATGGTGATTCGAGGCGGTCGAACGGGCCGCACAGCACCCGCACGCTGTCGGGATCCAGCAGTGCCGCGGCGCGGTCGAGCGCGTCGCCCTCGAGGAAACTGCGGCGAGCGAGGATCTGCTGCCAGTCCTGCGTCACGACGCCGGATGTCATTGTGCACCCGCTTGGTCATCCGTTGCGGCTTCCGCGGCCTGTCGGAGCCGGAGGGTCACGACGGCAGGCGTCGCGCCGAAGTCGTTGAGCTCCCAGCGTCCGGCGAGCGGGGTGTGGGCGAAGAAGCGTTCCAGGGTGGCGTGCCAGACGGTGTCGAAGCCATCGACACTGGTGCGCACCCGGACTTCTGCAACGTCATTCGGCGCCGCGTCGAGCAGCACCTCCAGGTCGCCCGACGCGACGACACCGATGTGCGTGCGCCGCCGCGCGGTTCTTTCGGCGGGAAACCGATACGTCAAGGTCTGCATGTCCGTCAGCCACCTTCCGTCGGCGTGACCGCGTCGAGGAACAACGTCGCCGCGAGCAGGTCCGCGCTGCCGCCCATGGAGAGACCCCGCCTGTGCGCCTGGCGGCAGAACCGCTCGAGCCGACGGTGGCCCGCTGGGGTTGCGCACCCGCCGCTGCTCAGCACCGCTGCCGCCGAGCGGTGCACGAAGTCCAGCCCGCGCAAACCACCACGGTGCAGGACGCAGGTGTCGTCGAGGGTCGCGATGATCGCCATCAACGCATTGAGCGCGGCGGCGTCGGCGGGTTCGCCGCGCCGGCGGCACGACCGGAGCATCGGCAACCCGTGGTCAACGACGTGCGGGAAGCCGGCCCGCGCTTCGCCGATGGCTCCCCCGGCGCCGTAGCGCAGTCGTGCGTGCTCGCCGTGCGACATGGTGCGGCTGACGGACCGGACGGTATCCGGCAAGCGTGCGAGTCGAGACGCGAAATCCACTGTCTCAAAATCGTTTTCGGCTGCTGCCACGCCCGCCGACAGTAGCCCGAGCGCCCACAATGCTCCGCGGTGAGTGTTCACACCACCGGTTGCCGCGAGCATGCGGCGCTCCCCGGCGCGTCCGATAGCGCCGATATGCGCACGCAGCTCGAGCCCGAGCGGCATGGCCCGCGCGGCGTCGGTGCACTGCTGCAACGGATCTCGTAGCGCCCCTGCCGAGGTCGCCAGCAGGGCCAGAGTCATGTCGGGGTGGCTGTGCTGTGCGGATGCGTCGACCAGCCCGGGTTTCGGCGTGAGCAGCGCCTCGGTAATCAGGGCGCCGACGGCCGCGTCGGCGATCCGCTCGGCCGACAGCTGGCGCAGTGCGGTTGCGTTCGCTGCGCTGGTCATCGCGCTCACCAGTCCCGAAACTGTGCGGGCGGATCGTAGAGTCCGCCGGACCATGCGACGAGGTCCTCGATGCTGCGTGCGGCCAACAGCGACCGATCCGCCTGCCGCGCAGCGATACCGAGATCTTCCGGAAAAGCCACCAAGCCGTCGCGGCGTAGTTGCTCCGTGTATAAGGCATCGGCCCCAAGTCCGATCGGCGTCACGCCGGCGATGGCCGACAACGCCGCCCGGCGGTCTGTTAGCGACGGTGCTTTGTACAAGTACGCGACACCCTCCTCGGTGACGACATGGCTGACGTCGTCGCCGTAAATCATCACCGGCGGGATGGGCATGCCGGCATTCTTGCCGACTTCGACGGCGTCCAGCGATTCGACAAACGTCGGGATCCCGCCCTTCTGGAATGTCTGTGCGATCTGCACCACCAGTTTTCGACCGCGCACCTCGGACGCCTCCCCGTGCGCGAGGCTCAGCCACGCGGCGGACGAGTGCCTGCGGCCGTGTGGGTCGTGTCCCATGTTCGGGGCGCCGCCGAACCCTGGCAGCCGGCCGTCGGTGACGGTCGACGAGTTGGCGTTTCGATCGATCTGCAGCGATGACCCGATGAACATGTCGACGGCGTACTGGCCGGCGAGCTGACACAGCACCCGGTTGGATCGCAGCGACCCGTCGCGCCCGGTGAAGAACACGTCCGGGCGGGCCGCGGTGTAACGTTCCATCCCGGCTTCGCCGCCGAAGGAGTGGATCGATTCCACCCACCCGGATTCGATCGCCGGTATCAGCGTGGGATGCGGGTTCAGCGTCCAGTGCGTGGCGATCTTGCCCTTCAAACCCAATTGGGCACCGTACGTCGGGAGAAGCAATTCGATTGCCGCCGTGTCGAAACCGATCCCATGGTTGAGCGACGTCACCTGATGTCGTTCGTACACGCCGCGGATCGCGATCATCGCCTTGAGAATCTCCACCGGCCCGATCAACCGCGGATCGCGGGTGAACAGCGGCTCGAGAGCGAACGGCCGGTCGGCCTCGACGACGAGATCGACCCAGTCCCCGGGGATGTCGACCCGCGGGAGCTCGCCGGTGTCGACGATCTCGTCGGCCTGAACGAGCACCACCCCGTCGCGAAACGCGGTGGCCTCGGCGATCGTCGGCGTGTCCTCGGTGTTGGGACCGGTGAACAGGTTGCCGTCTCGGTCCGCCTTCGTCGCGCACAGCAGCGCGACGTTCGGGGTCAGATCGGTGAACATCCGCGCGTACAGCTCGACGTAGGTGTGGATGGCGCCGATATGTACCTGACCGTCCTCCACCATCTGCGCGATGCGGACACTCTGCGGTCCGGCGTAAGCGAGGTCGAGTGTGGCGGCGATTTTGTGCTCAAAAAGGTCGAGATGTTCTGGACGCGACACCGATGAGATCAGCATGTGCAGGCCGTTGACCTTGCCGGGATCGCACTGAGCCAGCGTGCGGGACAAGAAGTCCGCCTGCTTCTGGTTATCGCCCTCGAGTGCGACGCGATCGCCCGGCCGAAGCAGTGCCTCCAAGGTGTCGCGCAATCGGCCGGCGTCGATCACCTTGCCGTCGACGAAGTGGGCGATCGCCGATAGCCGGTCGTGCTTGTCGACTCGGCGGCGGGTCCAGGTCGACTCGGTCACCCTCCTGCGGCCTCGACGATCAGGTTGGCGAAATCGCGGGCTTTGGACACGATCGATAGATGGCTGGCATCGAGTTCGATGGTCTTGGCGTTCATCCGCTGGGCCATGAACAATGGATCGGGCGGAGGCGCTGCCGACGCTGGGCGCGCGCCGATGAGAGCGGCGGCGCTGCCAATGGTTACCGCGACGGCGAACGATCGTCGATCCATGCGCGCTCCGTTCCACAGCGAGTCCGGCTAAGCCTCCCCCACATCGCTTGATGCGTGCAATCCCCAGGTCGCGTCGATTCTGGCTGCGGTGTGACTAGAAGCCGTATCCGAGTTCAGCTGGGACGTCGCTCACGAACACTGCGTCTAGGCGCGCCAGAAGGCCGGAATCGTCAGCGTGTAGTCGGTTGGCAATGGCAAACGACGACGCTTTGTGCGCGCCCAGATACAGGCTGCCCAGCACGTCAAGGTCCATGCGGATGTCGGCTTCGGCGTCCGTCGGCCTGCAGCGGGCCCGGCCGTCGCCGACCTCTAGCGCGAATCGCCCACCGTCACTGCGGAATCCGTCTGAGACCTCGAGCACCGCGGACAGCTCGGACTGGTATGTGCGCGCTTCGAGCGCGCTCGGGATGTCCATGACCCGTAGCCACAGATCGTCGGCATACTCGGTGGTCCGGGCCAGACGCGGATCGGTCAGCACATACGGCAACGGGTCGGCGGGGTGCGTACCGTAGACGACCTTGTCCATCAGGTCGAGTCCCAGCAGCGCTCGCCACATCGCGATGTGTGCGTCGGCGGTGGCGGCGGTGATCTCCCATACCCGCACCGACATCGGGTCGTCGCCGTGAACGCGGTACAGCGCGTAAGCATCCGGGTGCAAGAACGCGAGCAATTCGGTGCCACCGCGCCGGACCTTCTCGCGGTCCGCCAGGAGTTCGTCCCACAGCGCCTGTGGACGGACGAGACCGCCCGGCGTGCGCACGCGCCAGCGCTCGTAGACCTCCGCGAAGTCGTCCCGGTGCTCTGACGGTCTGACCAACCGCACGTCACCCGGGTCGGGGGCGTCTTCGCGGAATCGAGTGAACCGGCGGTCGACGGACAACTCCTGCACAACCGTGGCCTGGCCGTAGCCGAACCGCCCGTAGATGCCGCCTTCGCTCGCGGTGAGCGCCGCGATCGGATACCGCGCGCCTGCGATGCGGTCGTGCAGCTCGGTGTACATCGCGCGCAATATGCCGCGGCGCCGGTGCGTCGGTGCGACCGCCACCAACGTGACGCCCGCGACGGGCAACACCGCTCCGCCAGGCACGGTCAACCTCAGCGCGAGGTAATGCGACATGCCGACGATGTCGTTGCGGTCGCATGCGACCACCGAGCCCTCGCCCGGCATCAACGTCCGCCAGGCGTCGAGCGACTCCGGATGCCCGAACCCGCCGAAACTGGTGGCGTCCAATAGCGATATCGCCGGCCAGTCGGCGTCCGTGGCGGAACGGATCTCTACAGCAGTCGATGTGTCGGAGGCGAGCACAGGACTCGACGGTGCCACATGGCGATGCCCGAGCGCATCCGAATTTCGTGCCCAGCAGATACCGTTGAATCGCACGGAAGGAGCGCGCGTCATGGCGACCGATCTCACGCTCTATCTCGATAACCAACCCGGCGAGCTGGCCAGGGTCGGCGACGTGCTCGGCAGGGCGGGCACCAACATCGCCGGCCTGTGTGCGCTCACCACTGGTGGCAGCCAGGCCGAGGTGCACATTTTGGTGCAGGACGCGACGTCGGCGTTCGAGGCCCTGCAGCACGCTGGAATCAAGATCGTGGCCGAGCAGGAGGTGATCGTGCTCGACGTGGAGGACCGGCCCGGCGCCCTCGGCGAGGTCGCCCACAAACTCGGCAAGGCGAAGGTCAACCTGACCACTGTCTACCTGGCGACCAACACCCGGCTGGTGCTGGCGGCGGACAACCTGGCCGAAGCGAAGGCGGCGCTCAGCTGATCAGCGTTTCAGCCAGCCCTGGACCGTGCTCAGATCCCGCGTGTACGCGGTGAGGTTGTCGTCGTGATAGAGCGAGCCGCCGCTGATCGCGGCGGTGCCGCGCCAGAGCACCTGCACCCGGGCGCCACCCTTGGTGTAGTAGTCGGTGCGATCGACGTTCCTGCGGTGCCACCCTCCTAGTTCGGCGAAATCGGCGACCGTCTGCCGATCGTCGGTTGCAGTCATCGGTGTTCCTCCTGGGGTGCCCGCGTTGGTGGGAGACGATACATCGATGATCGCGCTGGAGGTTTGGCAGGCCGACTAGGACGCCGCTTCACCGAACGTGCGTCTACTGCGAAGAAATCGAGCAAATTTCGCGGTGAGCGCACGTTCGGCGCGAGATGAATTCCGAAAAAGTGTCAGAGCCGCTGGCGTTGCCGGCTCCTACCCAGTGAGAGCGGCCCAACGAGGGCCGCGACCACCGAAAGGGAGCACATCATGATCAAGAACTTCACCCTCAGCACATTGGCCGCTGCCGCGAGTGTGCCGGCATTGCTGTTCGCCGGCGCGGGAACAGCCCAAGCAGCCACCGCCTGGGCATGGCCCGACAGTGACCCGCTCGGGGTCACGATGCATGTCCAATCAACGGGGGCGTGGGGCTGGTGTGAATACACCGCCGTGCCCGTCGGCGGGGGGCTCAAGCCTCTACCGGCGTACAAGGTCCCGTTCCAGTTGGTCAATGGTCAAGAGAGCACGCTGTGGTTCGCTGGCATCCCGACAGGCACGACGTGGAATGTCACGATCACGTGCGAGCACGGCGGCCTGAACAACTCGCAGGTGCTGTACTGAGCCCGTCGTACAGAGGTCAACCGACCAGCGCGCGGCGCAGCAGATGCATTGCGACGGTCGTCGACCGCTCGCGAATATCGGACCGATCGCCAGGCAACCGGATGGTGCGGGTGAAGGTTTCGCCGTCGGCGAGTTTCACGGTGAAGCACACCGTGCCGACCGGCTTGTCATCCGTGCCACCTCCGGGCCCGGCGATTCCGGTGACTGCGATCGCGGTGTCAGCCCCGAAGCGACTCAGCGCGCCGTCGGCCATCGCTTCGGCGACGGGTTCGGACACCGCCCCCTGCGATGCGAGCAGGTCAGGTTCGACGCCGAGCAGCTCGGTCTTCGCCTCGTCCGCATAGGCGACGACACCGCCGGCGACGTAGGCCGACGAACCCGGCCGTTCCGTCAGCCGGGCGGCCAGCAGCCCGCCGGTGCAGGATTCGGCCGTCGCGATCCGGCGGCCGGCCAGCAGCCGCGCGATCTGGTCGTCGACGAGCGAGCCGTCTTCGGAGAAGATCTGGTGTCCGTGGCGCTCGCGAAGCAGCTCCATGAGCTTGACGTAGATGCCTGCGGCGTCGGGTTCGTATCGGGTGACCATCTCGACCTCGCCACGGCGCAGACAGGTGGTGACCTCGAGCCGGTCGAAGCCGTCGATGCTCTGCTCGGCGTCACGCAGGCTGTCGGCCAGACCCGACTCTGGCAGCCCGAACATCCGCACCATGTCCTGGCGGTACGTGGTCCGGCCTGCGATCGCCTGTTGCACGGCATCGGTTTCCACGGCGACTGGCCACATCGGCTGCAGCTCGCGCGGCGGACCGGGCAGCACGACGATTGTCGGCTTGCCCGGCACGACCACCCCCGGAGCGGTGCCCACCGGATTGATCACGTGCGCGCCGACCGGAACCATCGCCTGCTTGCGGTTGGCCGCGCGCACCGCGTCGAAGTCGACGTTGTCGAAGCGGCCCATCAGACGTTTGAGAATCGCGGCGATGCGGTCCTCGAGGGCCGTGTCCAGCACCAGCTCGAGGCCGGCGAACTGCGCCACCATCGCCACCGTCATGTCGTCGGCCGTCGGGCCGAGGCCGCCGCTGGTCACGATGAGGTCCACACCCTCGCCGGCGAGGAACCGCAACTGCGCCTCGATATCGTGCGGGCGGTCGCCGCAGATGGTGATGTGGGCCAGTTCGACGCCCAGTTCCAGCAGCCGGTCGGCGATCCACGGGCCGTTGCGGTCCTGTACCCGTCCCGTCAGCACCTCGGTCCCCGTCACAACGATGCCGGCGCGTGCGCTCACGTCTGACGACATTACGGCAGGGCGGTAATGTCATTCTCCATGACGGCACCGAAGTCCCTGCGAGAGCTGTTCGATCAGCTCGGCCTGCAGGAGGTCCCGTCGACGGACGGCACCGTGACCATGGAGATGCCCGTCGATGAGCGAACGGTCAACACCGCCGGTGGGCTTCAGGGCGGCCTGATCGCGACCATGGCGGACGTGACGGCCGGCCAACTCGCCTCGCGCAGCACCTCATTCGGCATGGGCATCGCCACGACCGACTTGTTCATCCGCTATCTGCGTCCCATCAAGGTCGGACCGGCGCGTGCGATCGCGCGGATCCTGCGCACGGGCAAGCGGTCCGTGGTGGTGCAGGTGGACATCTATCGGGGCAACGACGACGAGGTGGGTGCCACGGCGACGGTCAACTTCGCTGCGGTGGACTGACCGAAACCACGACGGGTGGTGTGTTGTAGCCCGTCACTCTCACCCAGTTGGCGGACACACCGGACCACGGTTGTCCCTGAAGTTCGACCGTCTCGCCCGGGAACACCGTCACGTAGTTGTCGCTGTATTCGATCGGCAGGATTTCGTCGCCGCCGGGTGTGGAGGTGAGTTCGGCCCGCTCGAAGAAACCCACCTGTTGAGAGGGATTGTGTAGGCGGATGGTGACGCGATTGTCGCCTGGGTTAGGCGTTCTGAACGCGGTCACGTCCAGCGGCACTTGTGCCATGTTGTTGAGCCCGGTCATGTCCGCCCAACTCGCCTGCTTGAGCTCGAACGCGGAATCGTTGCTCGGGTCGCCAAGGTCGTCGAGTCGCTGCGACTGCCAGTACACGTTCTCGGAGACCACTTTTCCCGTCTTGTCGACCAACTGAGCCCGCACGAAGACAACGCTCGAATCCCGCGCCACCCGAGGCAGCGTCAGCGCCTGCACCGCTCCTCCGGGCGCCACGCTGAGATTGTCGGAGGTGCGATCGTCGCGCACCCGACCCCGTAGGTCGTACACCCGTACGCGGGTACGCAAATCCCTTTGGTCGTTTGGTGTTTGGTTGACGACGCTGATGTTGGCATGGTCGTGGTTGCCCGTCGCGTAGGAATCGAAGACCACTGACAACGGCCGCAGCCCCTTCTTGGCGCCGAAATACGCTCCGCCGGGCCGCAGGTAGTAGTCGAATAGGTGCCCGAAGAACGAAGGCCAGTGGTTGTTGAGCATCCAGTAGATCGTCATCTTGTGGTTGTCCCAGCCGCCGGCGGCGAACGCCTCGAACTGGGCACGGGTCGCCTCGTAATGCGCGAGTTGTGCCTTTCGCGCGAACTCCTCCGCGCTGTTGGACAGCCCGTAGCGGCGGTCGACGGCGCGCCGGATGCTGGTCAGCGCAGCGTTTTTCGGATTCGATCCAGCGTGGAAGTACCAAGCATCGTTGATGGGCCACAGCTTGTCGGGCGGGATGAACTTCTTCAGGCTGGCGAACGGCGGGATCTGTTCGTTGTCACCTTGTTCGGCGGTCGATCCGCGGGTGGCGGCGTAACGCCCGGCGAACCAGTAGCTCGGTGGTCGCCAGCTGTACGGACCCGCCATCTGGATGCCGTCCCAGTCGCGCTCCCCCGCCCCATCGGTTGCCAACGAGGAGACAGTGTCGACGGTCGCGTTCTGCCAGTGCAGCGACGACAGGATGCCGTGGTACTTGGCCAGCACGTCCGGCGGGGCCTTCCCGTCGCTGCCGTTGGCCCACACGAACACCGAAGGATGACTACGAAGCCCCTCGATCTGCGAACGGAGGCTGTCTTGTGCGACCCGGTTGTCCTCGTCGTCCCACTGGTTCCATTTCTCCCACTGATTGCAGCACATCCAGCCGTACATCAGTGGGATGCCCATTTCGTCGGCCATCTCGGTGATGTGATCACCGGGGAATTTGCCCTCGAGTCGAATCATGTTGAGCCCGAGGTCTTTCACGTAGCCCAGGATCGCGGCGTCGCGGTTCGAGTCGTTCGCATACAGCAGGTCCGGCGTGTACGCCGCGCCGCGGACCAGGAAATCCTTGCCGTTGACCTTGAGATAGAAATTCCCGCCCTTACCGAGTTCGGGAAACTGCTGGTCCTGGTCGCGGTACTGCTCAACAGAGCGGATACCGAACCGCAGATGGCCGGCGTCGACCGGCCGGTTGTACTGCCGGAACTCCAGCTGCAGGTCGTAGAGGTTGGGCTGGCCGAGGGTGTAGGGCCACCACAGGTCAGGCTTCTGAACGGTCAGCTGCGCGAACTTATCGGGACTGAAGCTGACCTCGCGTTGCTCTCCTGCGGCGAGCGTGACCGGCTGCTCGAGCTGGACGTCGGGCTTGCCCGGCCGGCTGATCGTCGCCCGGAGAACGCCGCGCACCTGTGCGGCAGACGTGTTGCGGAGGCTGCTGTAGATCGTCAGCCGCGCGGAATCCGTCCGTGGGAGCGGAAGTTCGGAGTTGACCGCGGACGAGCCGAGCACCACAGCTTCGGACACCTTGAGGAAGACCGGCTTCCAAATGCCCGCATTGCGGTCGGGGACAAACGAATTCCCGTTGGCCGGATTCTTTTCTGGCCCTTGGTAACCCAGATACTTCCAGTTGATCCAGTCATACCAGCTGTCCGCCAGTTCGACGCCGTCGATATCCTGCAGCGCGCGCTCCGGCGTGATCTTGACCGCCAGCGTGTTGGACGCGTCCTGGTTCACCCATCGGGAGACGTCGAGTTCGTGGGCGGCGTGCATGCCGACGATCTGGGTGTTGCCTGCGATCAGGTGGCCATTCAACCAGATCTCGGCGCGGTAGTTGATGCCGGGAAATTCCAACATGTATGTCGTGTGTCCGGCCGGCGCGGTGAATGTGGTGCGATACCACCAGTCCTGCTTGTAGAGGTCCTGCGGGACGTCCGCCAGATTGGTTCCGTAGTAGAGGTTCGGGTAGGTGCCGTCCTCTTGCAGGGTCTGCAGAACGGTCGCAGGCATGCGGGGAATCGCATGCCAGCCGGCGGCCTTGTAGTCCGGCCTGGAGAGGGCGGCCCCGTCTGCCTGGACGTCGCGGGCGGAAATCAGGCTCCAGCCCTGGGCCAGCTCAATCTGTCCCGGTGGCGGCCCGGGTTTGGCGAAGTCCGGGAAGTCCGCCGCACAGAGCAGCAGCAACAAGGCCACCGAAAGCAGGATTCTCAAGACGATGTGCCGACGGCGTTCAACCGACATCTGCGCCCCGTCCACCGGATCACCGTACCTGCAGCGTGAGGCCCTGGCTCAGCCAAGCAGCGCAACAGAATTCGTGTCTGTCACTCTGTGCGCGCCAACACCTCCCGCACCAGGTCCAGAGTGGTGGCGGGGTGCAGGAAGGCGAATCGGCCCACGGTTTCGCCTTCCCACTTCGTCGGCGGGATGAACGCGATTTGGTCCTGGTGTAGCCGCTGCGCCCAGGCGCCATAGTCCTCGGGTTTCCAGCCCAGCCGACGGAAGAGCACCACCCCCAGGTCGGGCTCGCGGATCAGCTCCAACTGCGGGGCGGCCTTGATCAGCTCGGCGGTCTGGACGGCGAGCGATGCGGCGACCTCGATAGCCTGCCGATACGCGTCCAGCCCATAGACCGCCAGCGAGAACCAGAGCGGCAGCCCGCGGGCCCGCCGCGTCAGGTGATAGGCGTAATCGGACGGGTTCCACTCGCCATCGGCGGTGTGGATGACGTCGAGGTACGACGCGTCCTGGGTGTGGGTGGCCCGGGCCAACTCGGGCTCCCGGTACAGCAACGCGCAGCAGTCGAACGGCGTGAACAGCCACTTGTGTGGGTCGAGGATGAACGAGTCCGCCTGCTCGAGGCCCTTGTACTTCGGCCGCAGCGAGCGGGCGAAGATGCCTGAGCCGCCATAGGCGCCGTCGACGTGGAACCACCAGCCGCGTTCCTTCGCGAGAGCGCCGACACCGGCCAGGTCGTCGATGATGCCAGCGTTAGTCGTTCCCGACGTGCAGACCACGGCGGCGATGTTGGTCGCATCGGGCGGCACCGCATCGCGGACGGTATCGGCAGTGAGCCGATGGTCTGGAGTGTCGACTACCAGTGCGTCCATCTCGAGCAGCCGCAGCGTGTTGACGATCGACGAATGCGCGTCCGAGTCGACGACCACACGCAGCCGGCCGGTGGCGCCGCGTTTCTTGGCCGTCTCGCGCGCTACGGCCAGCGCGGACAAGTTGCCCGCCGAGCCGCCCGAGACGAAGCAACCCCCCGAGGTCGGCGGAAGGCCCGCCTCGTTGGCGATCACCCGTAGCACGCTGTTCTCCGCTGCGATCGCGCCGGAGGCCTCCAGCCACGAGACGCCCTGGATCGAGGCGCAGGACACCAGCATGTCGAACAGCAGGCTGGCCTTGGTCGGGGCTGCCGGAATGAAGCCGAGGAATCGCGGGCTGTCCGCCGAGATCACGCTCGGTGCGATGACTGAGGTGTAAACGCCGAGCACTTCGTCGGGCGGACGCGGCCTGTCGCGGATCACGCCGTCGAGCCGTTCATACAACTCGTCGGCGGGCAGTACCCCCTTGTCGAGTGGCACAGGATTCATCCGCAGGCGGTTCTCGGCGTACGCGAGTACGCTGCGCACCATCTGTTCGGTGGTTTGGTCGACCTCGTGCATGGTTGAAGTCTTGCACCGCCGACGAATTGGATCGGCCACAACGGACGATTGACTCTGCGCCTGCGGCGCAAGAGTGCGAGAGGCCCACGCCGTCAGCGCAGGATCAACGGCTCAGGTCAGAGCTTGTGTGGAACGTCGTTGACCAGTCCGCCGTCCATGACGAACTCCGCGCCGGTGGCGTAACGCGATTCGTCGCTGGCGAGGAAGACGACGAACGTCGACACCTCGTCGGACTGCCCGGGCCGTCCCAGCGGGATGGTGAGCATGTTGTCGGGGAAGTGCTTGGTCATCGGGGTGCGGATGAAGCCGGGGTGGATCGAGTTCACCCGTATCTGATGCGGCCCGAGTTCCAGCGCCGCCGACTTGGACAGGCCGCGCACCGCCCACTTGGACGCCACATACGGGTGCACCATGACGGCGCCACGCATGCCCTCGATCGATGAGACGTTGATGATCGATCCGCCGCCTGCCGCCTTCATCGCCTCGACCGAAGCCTGCATGCCAAGGAATGTGCCCGTTAGGTTGACGTCGATGACCTTCTGCCACTTCGCCATGTCGAATTTGCCGATTTGGCCGAGGGCGACGATGCCTGCGTTGTTCACCAGAACGTTGAGCTTGCCGAACTCGTTCACGGCGGTGGCGACCGCGGCGTCCCAATCGTCGGCCTCCGTGACGTCGAGGTGCACATAGCGTGCGGCGTCACCGATCTCGTCGGCCAGTGCCTTGCCTTCTTCGTCGAGGATGTCGCCGATCACCACCTTGGCGCCCTCGGCGACTAGCGCCCGCGCGTGCTCGGCGCCCATGCCCCGAGCACCCCCACTGATCAGTGCAACTTTTCCGTCCACGCGTCCCATGACGGCCCAGGCTACCGTGCGCGCGTGCTACAAGTAGAACCTGTTTCAGTTTTTGGAAGGGAAACACCATGACCGAACCGCAGCCGGGGCCAATCCGCGTCGCGCTCATCGGCACCGGCAATTGCGGTGGCCTCGCACTGAAGCAACTGGTGAACGATGCGCGATTCGACCTGACCGGCGTCTGGGTGTCGTCGGACGTCAAGGTCGGCAAGGACGCCGGCGAGCTGGCCGGGCTGGACGTCACCACCGGCATCGCGGCCACAAATGACCTCGACGCGATCATCGCGGCCAAACCCGACTGCATCGTGTACTGCGCGATGGGCGACACCCGGCTGGCGGAGGCGATGGCTGACATTCGGCGCATCCTCGCCGCGGGTGTCGACGTCGTGGGCTCGGCACCCGGCGTGTTGCAGTACCCGTGGCAGGTGATTCCCGACAAGTACATTGAACGCATCGAAGATGCTGCGCGAGAAGGTAACTCGGCGGTGTTCATGACGGGGGTCGATCCGGGATTCGCGACGGATCTTCTGCCCTTCGCGTTGGCCGGTACGTGCCAGAGCATCGAGCAGGTGCGCACCATGGAGATCGCCGACTACGCGACCTACGACGGGACGACGGTGATGTTCGACGTCATGGGCTTCGGCAATCAGATCGGCGACTTCCCGATGTTGTTCCAGCCGGGCGTGCTCAGCATCGCCTGGGGCACGGCTATCCGGCAGCTCGCGGCCGGCCTGGGGATCGAGGTCGACGAGATCAGAGACTCCGTCGAACAGGAGCCGGCGCCGGAGGACTTCGACATCGCCGCGGGTCACATCGCCAAGGGCACCGTGGCGGCGCTGCGCTTCCAGATCGAGGGCATGGTCAAAGGCAAGCCGGTAATCGTCGTCGAACATGTCACGCGGCTGCGCGGCGACCTGCGACCGGACTGGGCCCAGCCCGCTCAGCCCGGCGGGTCGTACCGTGTCGAGATCATCGGCGAGCCGTCCTACGCCATGGACGTCTGCCCAACGAGCCGGAACGGCGACCACAACTACGCGGCCATCCTCGCGGCGGCGGGCCGGATCGTGAACGCCATCCCGGACGTCGTCGCCGCGCCGCCCGGCATCCGGACCACGCTGGACCTGCCGCTGGTTAGCGGAAAAGGCTTATACGCCAGTTAGGCTGGGGGCATGAGTTCGCTGGCGACGTCGCCGGATCCGGTCGCGGAGATCGGCGCGAGCACGCCCGGCCCGCAGGTCGGGGCGTTCTTCGATCTGGACGGCACGCTGGTCGACGGGTTTACCGCAACCGCGCATGCCGGTGACCGCATTCGGCGCCGGCAAGCGCGGATCGGCGAGGTGCTGGGGGTCATCGAGGCGTCGATGCGATACCGATTCGGCCGGATGCAGTTCGAGCGGCTCATGACCAGGGCCGCGGGTTATCTGCGGGGCGAATCCCTGGCCGAACTCGACGAACTCGGCGAGCGCCTGTTCGTCGAGCGCGTCTCCTCACGCGTCTTTCCCTACATGCACGAGGTCGTGCGGGCGCATCAGCAGCGGGGCCACACCGTGGTGTTGAGCTCGTCGGCGCTCACTATCCACGCCGAACCCGTTGCCCGCTACCTGGAGATCACCCACGTGCTGTGCAACCATTTCGAGCTCGACGGTCGGGGTCTGCTCACCGGGCGGATCGCCAGGCCGGTCATCTGGGGGGCGAACAAGGCCAAAGCGGTCCGACGGTTTTGCGACGACAACGACGTCGACTTGGATCGCAGCTACTTCTACGCCGATGGCAACGAAGATGTTGCGCTGATGAACCTGGTCGGCAATCCCCGGCCGGTGAACCCCCGCCCCGGTCTTGCCGCGATGGCCGCCACGCAGGGTTGGCCGGTGCTGCACGTCGTCGTACCCGGCGGCCGCAAGAGCCGGTCACGGCAGTTGATGGGCTACGGGTCGGCGATGCTTCGGGCGATTGCCGGAAGCGAGCAGCGGCGCGAATGATCGCCAAAGCCCCGCAATCTAGATCCGATTGATTGTCGCGAACCAGGCGGGTGCGCCGTTGTCGTCGTGGTATCTCGTCTGAACCCGGTCCGGTTCGATCGCGGCGATAGTCCATCCCGCGCTTGGGTGAAACGCCCCTCTCAGCTCGTCCTGACTGACGGGGTGCGGGCCCGTGTCGGGACCATCGTCACTGAAGCACAACAAATACAGGGTTCCATTCTGCTCAGTCACCGACGCCAGGCTCGCCACGTATTCTGGGCGCTCGTCGCGGTCGAACGTGTGGAACAGTCCGCAGTCCAGCACCGTGGAAAACCTGCGCCCCAAACGATCCAGCCGCAACGCGTCAGCCACAGCGAACTCGACGTCGACACCACGGTCGTCGGCCTTCGCTCGGGCGATCGCCAGTGCCGTCTGAGCGACGTCAACGCCCAGAACGGACAGTCCCAGCGAGGCGACCTGAAGGGCGTTGTCGCCGGTCCCGCATCCCGCATCGAGCACCGCTCCGACGAATCCGCCTTCGGATGCGAGACGCACTATTGCCGGCTGCGGGCGGCCAACATCCCAGGGCGCAGGGCCGTCGTGATACGACGCATCCCAGGGCAGTCCCGTCATCCGCTCGTGACTGGTTGGTTGCCGGCTACTGAACGGATCGTCAGGGACGGTTTCTGATCGCTCGGACAACTTCGGCCCTTCCTCGCAACCGGTCTCGCATTCTCATCGTGGCATATCTGGAATCCGTCGAAGCCGCAGCGCGCAAGGCCCTTCCCGCATGGCGGTGTGGCGCCTAAGCTAAACTAGAACACGTTTCAGTTCGCGAATCGCCCCACAAGGAGCAGCATGCACACCGCCATCTGCGGCGAACTCAATATCGAGTTTCCGATTTTCGCCTTCACCCACTGCCGCGACGTGGTCGTCGCCGTGAGCAAGGCCGGCGGATTCGGCGTGCTCGGTGCGGTCGGCTTCACCCCGGAGCAACTCGAGATCGAGTTGAACTGGATCGACGAGAACATCGGCGACCATCCCTACGGCGTCGACATCGTCATCCCGAACAAGTACGAGGGCATGGACTCCACCGACCTGTCTCCAGAGGCGCTCAAAAAGACGCTCAACGCGTTGGTGCCCCAGGAACACATCGACTTCGCCAAGAAGATCCTCGCCGACCACGGCGTTCCGATCGACCACAGCGACGACGATGCGTTGCAGCTCCTTGGCTGGACCGAGGCGACCGCCACCCCGCAGGTCGAGGTCGCCCTGCGACACCCGAAGATGACGCTGATCGCCAACGCGCTCGGCACACCGCCGGCGGACATGATCAAGCGCATCCACGAATCCGGTCGCAAGGTCGCCGCGCTGTGCGGTTCGCCGTCCCAGGCGCGCAAGCACGCCGACGCCGGAGTTGACATCATCATCGCCCAGGGCGGCGAGGCGGGCGGACACTGCGGCGAGGTCGGCTCGATCGTGCTCTGGCCGCAGGTCATCAAGGAGGTCGCGCCGGTACCTGTGCTCGCGGCGGGCGGCATCGGCAGTGGCCAGCAGATCGCCGCGGCGCTGGCTCTTGGTGCGCAGGGCGCGTGGACGGGTTCCCAGTGGCTGATGGTCGAGGAAGCCGAGCACACCGCGGTCCAGCAGGAGGCATACGCCAAGGCAACCAGTCGCGACACGGTGCGCAGCCGGTCGTTCACCGGCAAGCCGGCTCGGATGCTGCGCAACGACTGGACCGAAGCCTGGGAGCAGCCCGACAACCCCAAGCCGCTCGGCATGCCATTGCAGTACATGGTGTCCGGCATGGCCGTCGCTGCCACCCACAAGTATCCGAACGAGAGCGTCGACGTGGCCTTCAATCCAGTCGGTCAGGTCGTGGGCCAGTTCACCAAGGTGGAGAAGTGCTCTGTGGTCATCGAACGCTGGGTGCAGGAGTACCTCGAGGCCACCAACACCCTCAACGAGCTGAACGAGGCGGCCACCGTCTGATCGCGGCCGCCTGTGCCGGCTTTCTGGTAGCCGTGCTGTGGATGGACCTGATCTTCGACACTCAGGTCCTTCGCCATCGCCGCGCGGACGAACTACCCGAACCCGTCATCGCGTCGATCGCCGGCTATTACCACCGCGCGACGACGACGTCACGCCCGATGAGTCTCCTCATCGCGCTCGTGATGGTGATCCTGTTGGCGGCGTTGGGTTTTCACGCGCTCCGCGGCGACGATCCCGGATGGCTCGTCGGGGTCGAGGTAGTGCTCGCCGGCGTCCCGATTCTGCTGGCAATGGTCCGAACCGTCCCGAACGCGGTACGGCTCGGAAACCGCGTCGGTGCACCGGCAGAACAATCGCGCCTCGCCCGGTCGATCTGCCGTGACCATGTGGCGTGCATGGCCAGCATGTCGGCGTTCCTCGTTCTGTGGCTCGCGGTGACGTAACTGCGGCTGGGTCAGCTTTGCGTCGGCCCCTAGAACTGCGCGCTCGGATTATGTAAGGTGACATACATAGCCGCGTCGGACGAAGGGATCCCACACTCATGCCCAGCCCCCGTGAGCGGATGGTGATCTCCGCCGCGCTCCTGATCCGGGAACGTGGGGCGCACCCGACCGCGATCGCCGACGTGCTCGAGCACAGTGGCGCTCCGCGGGGGTCGGCCTACCACTACTTCCCCGGTGGCCGCACTCAATTGCTCTGCGAAGCAATCGATTACGCCGGCGAATACATCGCTGCCCGAATCGCCGACGCAAAGAGCGGTCTCGATGTTCTCGACGACCTCATCGCCAACTACCGCAGGCAACTGGTCCGCTCGGATTACCGCGCCGGTTGTCCGGTCGTCGCGGTGGCCGTGGAGGCCGGCGACCCCGACAAGCAGGATCAGGCGACGCCTGTCATCGACCGCGCGGCGGCGGCCTTCGCCCGCTGGACGGACCTGATCGCCCAGCGGCTCGTGGCAGACGGCGTGTCCGCGCCGCGTGCCGACGAGCTCGCGATGCTGTCCACCACCGCGATCGAGGGCGCGATCGTCGTCGCCCGCGCTTCCCGCGATCTCAAGCCCCTCGACCTTGTCCACGGCCAGTTGCGCGACCTGCTGCAGGCCGAGACGTCTGAAAGGAAACCCCGCCGATGGCCGGTGATCTGGCAATCCACCGCATGCATCCTGTGCGAATGCAACTGCGGCATCGTCGTCCAACTCGATGGCCGCAACCTCGCCAAGATCCGCGGCGACAAGGACCATCCCGCCTCGCAGGGTTACACCTGCAACAAGGCGCTGCGGCTGGACCACTACCAGAACAACGGCAACCGGCTCACCTCCCCCATGCGCAGACGTCCCGACGGCAGCTACGAGGAAATCGACTGGGACACCGCGATTTCCGAGATCGCCTCGGGCTTCAAGCGCGTCGCCGATACCTACGGCGGAGACAAGATCTTCTACTACGGCGGCGGCGGGCAGGGTAACCATCTCGGCGGCGCCTACAGCGGCGCCTTCCTCAAGGTGCTTGGTTCGCACTACCGGTCGAACGCGCTCGCGCAGGAGAAGACCGGCGAAGCGTGGGTCGACGCCCACCTCTACGGGGGGCACACCCGCGGCGAGTTCGAACACGCCGAGGTCTCGGTGTTCATCGGCAAGAACCCGTGGATGTCGCAGAGCTTCCCGCGCGCACGAACCGTGCTCAACGAGATCGCCAAGGACCCCGGCCGGTCCATGATCGTGATCGACCCGGTGATCACCGACACCGCGAAGATGGCCGACATCCATCTTCGTGTGCGGCCCGGTACCGACGCCTGGTGCCTGGCAGCGCTGAGCGCCGTGCTGGTGCAAGAAGATTTGTGCAATGAGCCGTTTCTCGCCGAACACGTCTCCGGCGTCGAGCCGGTGCGTGACGCATTACGCGACGTCCCGGTCGGCGAGTACGCACAACGGTGCGGTGTCGATGAGGAACTGATCCGCATCGCGGCACGGCGCATCGCCGCGGCCGACAGCGTCGCGGTGTTCGAGGACCTCGGCATCCAGCAAGCACCCAACAGCACACTGTGCTCGTATCTGAACAAGCTGCTCTGGATCCTGACCGGCAACTTTGCCAAACGTGGTGGGCAGCACCTACATTCGTCGTTCGGACCGTTGTTTCGCCATGTGACGGCGGTCGGGCGCACGCCGGTCACCGGTGCCCCCGTGGTCGGCGGATTGATACCGAGCAACGCCGTGCCCCAGGAGATCCTGAGCGACCATCCCGACCGCTTCCGCGCGATGATCGTGGAGAGCAGCAATCCCGCCCATTCGCTTGCCGATTCCGCGGCGTGCCGGGCGGCCTTCGCGTCACTCGAGCTGATGGTGGTCATCGACGTCGCCATGACGGAGACTGCGCGGTTGGCCACCTACGTGTTGCCCGCTGCGAGTCAGTACGAGAAGGCGGAGTCGACGTTCTTCAATCTCGAGTTCCCGCACAACACATTTCACCTGCGGCATCCGTTGCTCGAGCCGCTCGAGGGCACGCTGCCCGAGCCCGAAATCTGGGCGCGGCTGATGCGTGCGCTTGGCGTGATCGACGAGGGCGAACTGCGGCCGCTGCGCGATGCCGCCGAGCTGGGACTGGCGGCGTACGCGCAGGCGTTCCTTACGGCGGTCGGCACCAATCCGATGTTCACCAAGGCGCTCCCGTTCGTGTTGTACGAAACCCTGGGACCGACACTTCCCGACGGGCTCGCCGGTGCTGCGGCGCTGTGGGGGCTGGCGCAGAAGGCGGCCATGACGTACCCCGATGCCGTGCGCCGGGCGGGCCACGCCGACGGCAACGCTTTGTTCGAGGCGATCCTCGCGAGCCGGTCGGGCGTGACGTTCACCGTCCACGAGTACGAGGACGACTGGAAGCTGGTGACGCATGCCGATCACAAGATTGCCCTCCACATGCCGGAGATGCTCGATGACATCCGCGGGCTGTCCGATGCGCCAACTGGGCTGACGACGCCCGAGTTCCCGATCGTCTTGTCCGCCGGCGAACGGCGCGCGTACACCGCCAACGACATCTTCCGCGACCCGTCCTGGCGCAAACGCGATACTGACGGGGCGCTGCGCGTCAGCATCGAGGACGCCGAGGCGCTGCGCCTGACCGACGGCGGCCGTGCGCGGATCACCACCGCGGCAGGCAGCGCCGAGGCCAGCGTGGAGATCAGCGAGGCGATGCTGCCAGGGCACGCGTCGTTGCCGAACGGCTTCGGCCTCGACTACATCGACACCGACGGCCGCGCGACGGTCCCTGGCGTGGCACCCAATTCGCTCACCTCCACCGAGTGGCGCGACGCCTACGCGGGCACACCGTGGCACAAGCACGTACCTGCCCGTATCGAGCCGGTGGCGGCCGCCCTCAGTACGGCCTGACTCACGGAGTCGGCTGCCCGATGCCGAGCATGTTGCCTTCGCTGTCGCGAAACCACGCGGCCGTCTCCCCCGAGCCCTTGCTCGGATAGTTGCCCGCCACCTCGGCGATATCGTCGACGGTTGTCAGCCCCGGCACGTTCACCTGCTCGAAAACGACTCCGCGGCTGCGCAACTCAGCGACCGTCGCGACCACGTCATCGACCGTGAACGCCATCTGCGTGAAGGTGCCCGGCGACGCACCCGCCGATTCGAACAATGCGAACTCGCCGCTCGCACACCGGTAGAGCAGCCCTCCGGGGCGCTCTTCGACGGGCTCCAAGCCGAGCTTGTCGGCGTAGAAGGCTCGGGCTCGGTCCATGTCCTGCACTGGGATTCGGGTGGCAACATGTCCGTTCTCGAGCATGGTCGCCCTTTCTTGTCTCAGGAGTCTGACAGCCGTTCGAGACGATGCCTGTGACCGGTTCCGGTCATTGACACTCCCATGCAATGCGCTTGATTGTTTGTGGCGCAATGGTTGAATCAGCAACTGGTGATCGGCTCAAGCTACCGTGGGGAGTGTGATAAGTAGCGACCGGCACGCCGACGAAGATGCCATCCGCGAGTTGCTTTTCGCCGGGTTATGGCCTGGGCCGCAGGGGATCCCGAGGCCTACGTAAAAGGCGCCGTGGTGAAGGGGGCAGGGCGGCGAATCGACGTAACACCAGGGTGAACACCACCTTCGCTGTGCGGACCGATGGCCGGTGGCTGTTCGCCGCCTCTCAGAACACCACGCATCGCTGGTTCTTCGAAAAGCTCGTGGGCAAGTTCGATTCACGAACGGTGCCATCACCCATTGCCGGCCAATAAAGCTGTTGGTGTCGTGTCGATCCAGACTCCTCGGTCTATGCGTCGGCGGTCAGGGTCGCCAGTGGGTGCCGGGCCGCGAAGTGCCGTCCGGCTGTTTGAAGTGCGCTTTGAGCGCTTCTTCGATGGAGCCGCTCCAGGTCTGATCGATGTGGCCGATCGTAACGCCGCGGGCTACCCCAGTAGGCGCTGCGTCGCCCGCTCGAGCACCTGCCGACGACTACGTCCGTTGTGATCGGCTGCGATGAAGTGGCTGCCGATGGCCAGTGAGAAGGCGAGCATGCCGCGTGCCTCGACGTCCTCGGGGTCGTCGGTGAACTCGCCGATCAACAAGCGCAGGTATTCCATGCGACGGTTGTCGACGCGTTTGAGGCGCTTGGCAACCGACGTGTCGCGCCGGGCCCAGTCCCGGACCGCGAGGTCGATCGGAAGCAGCTCTTTGGAGAAGGTGAGCATGCCTGCCCGGCGGACTTTGTCCCTTGCGTCGCCGCCTTCCTCCTCGACCCGCTCGAGCACCTCTTCAGTGCTCCGGTGCTCCCAGGTGGCGAGCATCTCGTCGAGAAACGCCTGCCTGCTGGGAAAGTGCCAATAGAACCCGCCTCGGGTGACATCGAGAGCTTTCGCGAGCAGCTCCACCCGCACCGCGCCGGGTCCTCCCGCGGCGAGTGCCTTCAACCCGGCATCGATCCAGGTGCTCCGCGGTGTGCGGGTCTGGGCGACCATCACATCTCCTTAGTTTGGTGGCGGGTCTTGACGCAGGCTCGTCGTCAAGCATACAGTACTGTATGTTTGGTTCAGGGTTACTCGACAAGACACAACACACGTCGCGGTCGTGGCGAATCCACGTGATCGCCAGGGATTTTCGGCTGCTGGATGTGTGGGCGCTGCCGACGCCTGGCGGCCCCGACGACTTCCCGAAGCTGGTCCGGTTGATGGCCACGTTCGACCCCGCTGAGACCTCTCCCTTGGTGCGCGCCCTGTTCGCGATCCGGTGGACAACTGGACGCATGCTGGGCCTCGATCGCCAGGAAACCGGTCTTGGCACGCGGGTTCGGAGCCTCCGTGATCGGCTACCTGCCGATTTGGCTGACACTCCAAGCGATTTCGACACGCATCCGTTCACGCCCCTGTACGTCACCGACGACGAGTTCGCGCTGGAGATCGCCAACCAGACCATGCACGGCGTGATGCACGTCGGCTGGGTGCCAGACGGAACGGGCGGTCATCGCGGCCAGATGGCCGTTCTGGTGAGGCCGAACGGAGCGCTCGGGGTGGCCTACCTGACAGCGATCGCGCCGTTCCGCCACCTTGTGGTGTATCCGCTGATGATGCGAGGCATCGGACGCGCATGGCGGCAATCGGCTGCGGGAGCACGCCGATGACCGCCGAGGTGCGCCAGGTGGACCCTCCGTCATCGGCGCGCACGCTGAGCACTCTGGCCCGCGTCGACTACTGCGACGCGTTTCTCTTCGACGTCGGTGCGACCCATGACGAGAGCGCCGAGGATCTGATTCGCGAAATCCTGGATGGCGCCCCGCTCGCCGTCCGAACCCAGCTCCTGTCAGGTTGGTCGGCAATCGGGTTGAAGGTGGGCAATACGTCGGAACGACCGGTGCTCGGTTGGGAAGTCCGGCGAACGGTGCCCGATCATGTGCTGCTCGGTGCCGAGTCGCGGATTGGAATGCCCGGCGAGTTGCTTCTCAAGAAAGAAGACGATGCACTGCTTTTCGCGACGTTCGTTGCGCAGCGGAATCTGGTCGCGCGGGCGGTGTGGGCCATCACCGAGCCGGTGCACGTGCGGGTCGTGCGCGACATCTTGGTTCAGGCGAGCCGGCGGCTCCGAACCTAAGGAACGGGCGGCGCCTCGGGCGGTAGCGGTGCCTCGGGCGGTAGCGGCGCCGTCGGTGGCATGGGGTTGGCAGGCATTCCCGGCGGCGGCACAGCATCTGCATTCATCGGGCGCTGTGTCAGTAACAGTAGGGCGTCCTTGCCGCTCACTTCCTGTGTCTGGACCGCGTGCCACAGATCGCGCAGATATCCCAGGGTGCGGGGCTGGCCCGCGTCAGGTGGAGTGTCTGTGGTGCCAGGCGGCAGGTTCTCGGGGCTCGACAGGTGCGGCACGCCATCGGGCGGAACAGGCAGATCGCTGGTTGCGGCCTGGACGGTGCCGTCAGGCGCGGGCACTGGCGACGCCAGCGCAGGCGTTGGGATCGTCGGGTCGGTCGGTGCTACTGCCGGTGTCACGGTAGGCGCAGCCGCGGGTCCGGGGTCAGGCGCAACCGCAGGTATCACGGTAGGTGCGGCCGGCGCCACGGCTGGTGCGGCAGCAGGAGGAACGGTTGGCGCAGCGCCAGGCGCCGCGGTTGGCTCAGCGCCAGGCACCACGGCTGCCGCGGCCGGTGTGACGATAGGTGCGGCCGAGGGTCCGGGGGCAGGTGCAGTGACGGGAGGCATCGGGTCGACGGGCGCCGCAGGCGATGCGGCCGGCGCCACGGCTGGTGCGGCAGCAGGAGGAACGGTTGGCGCAGCGCCAGGCGCCGCGGTTGGCTCATCGCCAGGCACCACGGCTGCCGCGGCCGGTGTGACGATAGGTGCGGCCGAGGGTCCGGGGGCAGGTGCAGTGACGGGAGGCATCGGGTCGACGGGCGCCGCAGGCGATGCGGCGGGCGGCGCAGGTTCGGACTGCATGGGGTCGGCGAGCGCGGCAGGCGTGCTCACGGTCAATGCCGCAACCATTCCCAGTGCCCCCGACATCACGCTGAGCGCCATCGTCTTGATATCGATCACCACCGATGCCCGCCTTCCCGTTACGGCCTTGAGCCGGTGCTACTGGGTGCTTCAGCTTCGCACGCAAAATTGTTACATCAGTGGCTGCTGTGGCGAAGCAGAAAATCAAAATTCGTCTTTCGGGAACACGTTTCACTTGGAGTTTGATGTAACCCGCCTCACGGCCCCCCAACTGTGGTGTAGCAATGCGAGGGGGGACTAGACAACGTCATGTGAGGAGTGCATCTATGCCGTCTCCGGACCTCCCGCCCGGTTTCGATTTCACCGACCCCGATATCTACGCCGAACGGCTGCCTGCCGAGGAACTAGCGCACATGCGCAAGGTGGCGCCGATCTGGTGGAACGAGCAGCCGAAGGGTGTTGGTGCATTCGGCGACGGCGGCTACTGGGTGGTGACCAAGCACAAGGACGTGAAGGAGGTATCGCGGCGCAGCGACGTGTTCTCCAGTAACGCGAAGACCGCCTTGCCGCGGTACCGCGAGGACGCCGATCCCGAGTCGCTGGAGCGGGGAAAGGTCGTCCTGCTGAACCAGGACGCCCCGCACCACACCCATCTGCGCAAGATCATCTCCCGCGCGTTCACTCCGCGCGCCATTGAATGCCTGCGCGAGGAGCTCGACCAGCGTGCGCAGAACATCGTCAAGGCCGCCGCGGCCGAAGGCTCCGGCGATTTCGTCGAGCAGGTGTCGTGCGAGCTGCCACTGCAGGCGATCGCCGGGTTGATGGGCGTGCCCCTGGACGACCGCAAGAAGCTGTTCGACTGGTCCAACCAGATGGTCGGCGACATGGATCCGGAGTTCGCCACCAACGACCCGACGGCCGCCTCGATCGAGCTGATCATGTACGGCATGCAGATGGCCGCGGACCGGGCCGCCAACCCCGGCGACGACCTCGTGACCAAATTGGTCCAGGCCGACGTCGAGGGACACAAGCTCTCTGACGACGAGTTCGGCTTCTTCGTCATCCTGCTGGCGGTGGCGGGCAACGAGACAACCCGCAATTCGATCACCCAGGGCATGATGGCGTTCACCGATTTCCCGGACCAGTGGGAGCTGTTCAAGCGGGAGCGGCCTGCGACAGCCGCCGACGAGATCGTCCGATGGGCCACCCCGGTCACCTCGTTCCAGCGCACCGCGCTCGAGGACACAGAGCTGTCAGGCGTGAAAATCAAGAAGGGTCAGCGGGTGGTGATGTTCTACCGCTCCGCCAACTTCGACGAGGACGTGTTCGACGACCCGTACTCCTTCAACATCCTGCGAGACCCCAACCCGCACGTCGGGTTCGGCGGCACCGGCGCACACTTCTGCATCGGCGCCAACCTGGCCAGGATGACGATCGACCTGATCTTCAACGCAATCGCCAGCCAGATGCCCGACCTCACGCCGATCTCGCCGCCGGAACGGCTACGGTCGGGCTGGCTCAACGGCATCAAACACTGGCAGGTCGACTATCAAGGCGCGTCGAAACGCCCCGTCGCGAACTAGTCGGATAGTCGATGATCGAACGCCAGTAGTCCTCCGGTATCTCGGTATTCGACCGCAGCACGATCGCCAGGCCGGTGGCCATCGCGATGCCCAGCAGCCCGAGCCACAGCCCGGCAAGCCCGATGATCACCCAGCACACCGCGGTGACCGTCGGCCATGGCGACACCACGGCGAGCACGGGTGCGAAGAAGAAGCCTGTCCCGATGTAGGCCGCCGACCCGGTGCGATCCGCGATCAGCACAAAACGCAGCCAGCGCGGAATCTTCTGCTCGCTCATGCCACCAGCGTGCCGCCGCCCAGGTAAGGTGCGCAATTACCTGCGAGGTAGTGGCTGTGGTCCCCGGCTTTAGGCAACACTGGGCGCGTGACGACCGCAACCCAAGTCCAGAGCCCGCCGTTCGGCTTGTTGATGCGCCAGTGGCGGCAGCGCCGCAGGCTGTCCCAACTCGATCTCGCGATCGAGGCGGACGTCTCGGCCCGGCACGTCAGCTTCATCGAAACGGGGCGATCGGCGCCCAGTCGCGCGATGGTGCTGCGACTCGCCGGCGTCCTCGATGTACCGCTTCGCGAGCAGAACCAGCTGCTGATGGCGGCCGGGCTCGCGCCGGTCTATCGTGAACGTTCCCTCGATGACCCCGACATGGCCGCGGTCCGGGAGGGCGTTGAGCGAGTCCTCAACGCCTACAACCCATTCCCGTGTGTCGTGGTGGACCGGGGCTGGCAGATCGTGCATGCCAATGCGGGTGCCGCCGTGTTGCTCGACGGCGTCGCACCGCACCTGCTCGAGTCGCCGAACGCGTTGCGCATCGCGGTTCATCCCGAAGGGCTGGCGCCGCGCATCCGCAATCTCGGGCAGTGGCGCCATCACCTCATCGAACGCCTGCGGCGTGAGGCGACGGTCAGTGGGTCGTCCGAGTTGTCCGCACTTCTTGCCGAGATCGAGTCCTACCCGGGCGGTTTCGACGGGACACGCGACTTGGGCGGGGTCGCGGTGCCACTCGAGCTGTACACCTCCGATGGACAGCTGCTGACATTCCTGAGCACCGTCACGACGTTCGGCACCGCATTGGACGTGACTGCCGCGGAGCTGAGCATCGAAGCGTTCCTTCCCGCCGACGAAACGACCGCCGCGGCATTGCGCGGATAAAACACCCGTGGACGCGCGAACATCAATAGAGTCGGGCGACATGGAGACCCGACACATTGCGGTGGCCGCGGCCGTGCTCGTCGCGGGACTGGCCGGCTGCTCATCACCGGCGCCTGCGCTCGGCGGAACCACGGCGAAGGTGACCATCGACGGTAGGGACACCGGCAATCCGCACGCGGTGAGGTGCTCTCAAACCGGGTGGGCGTGGACAATCGAAACCCCCGACAAGACGAAGGGTTTCGTCGCGGTCATCGACACCGGGGCCACGGTCACCGCCAAGTCGGTCGACTTCCGCGACTTCGCGGGCTTCACCGGCAGCTACTGGGGCGACATCGGCAAGGCCGAAGTGACCGGCGTCGGCGGGAAGTACACGATCACCGGGTCCGCCGACGGAAACTTCACCGACAACCCGAGCAACGCCGTGACCGCGACCTTCAGGATCGAAGCCGACTGCTGAGCACCTCCAGTGCCGCTGTGCACCACCGGATGTTCGTCTGCTCGTACATGCGCCCGCCCATCAACGTCAGGTAGGGCCCGATCCGCTCGGAGTCGCGTTCGAAGGCCTCTTCGTCACGACCGTTGAGCATGTCGGCGAGGAGGCGTTCGTAGGTGGCCAGCTTCGCGCGCGCCCGGTCCAGTCGCGCCATCAGTTCCTTGGTGACCGCGTGCGCATCGCCGACGTCGACGGCCTGCAGCTTGACCAACAGCTCGTCGCGCATCGCCACCGGCTTGGCCGGCGCACCGGTGAACTTCTGCAGGTCCGCACGACCCGCGTCGGTCAGGGTGAACACCCGCTTGTCGGGCCGCCGCCGCTGGCGCACCAGGCGCGCGTGGACGAGCCCTTCGGCATCGAGCCGGTCGAGTTCGCGGTACAGCTGCTGCGGGGAGGTCGACCAGAAGTTGGCAACCGACACATCGAAGCGCTTTGCGAGCTGATATCCGGACGCCTCGCCTTCCAGCAAGGCGGCCAATACTGCGTGACGCAACGCCATCTAGACGGCCTCCCGATCGCGGATTATCATCATCGGCACCTATTCAACTAATTGACTAGTGAGGTGGTCAAGTGGTGCACCCCTTCCGTCGCGCGATCGAGGCGCGTGATCTCGATGCCGCCGTCGCCCTGATGCGCGAGGACGTGGTCTTCCACAGCCCGGTCGTCTTCTCGGCGTATCACGGCCGCGAGACACTGCGTCGCATTCTGGAAGCCGTCATCGCGGTGTTCGAAGACTTCCGCTACGTGCGTGAGATCGGCGCCGACGATGCCCGCGATCACGCGCTTGTGTTCGAGACCCGGGTCGGCGACAAGCAGGTCGAGGGATGCGACTTCATTGAGCTCGACGAGGATGGCGCGATCAGCGCGCTCACCGTGATGGTGCGTCCTATGTCGGGCGCGGTCGCGCTCGCCGAGGCCATGAAAGCGCAGCTCGCCACGACGTAACTGGTCAGACCACTTGACCTCTGGCCTGTTGGCCTGACACTCTTGGCCGCATGGCCCTACAACCGGTGAATCGCCGATCCGTGCCCGAGGACGTCTTCGAGCAGATCGTCGCCGAGGTACTCAGCGGCGAGATGCAGCCCGGAGAGTCCCTGCCCAGCGAGCGCCGGCTCGCTGAGGTGCTCGGGGTCTCCCGCCCTGCGGTGCGCGAAGCACTCAAGCGACTCTCCGCGGCAGGTCTGGTGGAGGTGCGTCAGGGCGACGCCACCACCGTGCGCGACTTCCGGCGCCATGCCGGACTCGACCTGCTCCCCCGCTTGCTCATCCGCGCTGGCGAGCTCGACTTCTCGGTCGTCCGCAGCATCCTCGAAACCAGGCTGCACAACGGCCCCAAGGTCGCCGAGCTGGCGGCCCGGCGGCGGCGGCCGGAACTGGCCGCACAGCTCGATGACACGCTGCAGAAGCTGCTCGACGAGGACGACCCCGTCGAGCAGCAGCGCCACGCACTGACGTTCTGGGACCACATCGTTGACGGCGCGGACTCGATCGCGTTCCGGCTGATGTACAACACGCTTCGCGCCACCTATGAGCCCGCGCTTGCGGCGCTGGCAAACGTGATGGCCGATGAGGTCAGCCGCCCCGAGGCCTATCGCGAGCTCGCCGATGCCATCCACGCCGGCGATCCCGAGAGGGCCGCCAACGCCGCGCAGGACCTACTCGAGCCCGCGACCACAGCGCTGCTGACCGTTATCGACAACCTCGAGGATCAACAATGACCACGTCGACCGAGCGCCCAAGGCGAAAGGGGTTCACGCTGTCCGATGCGGGCCGCGAATTCTGGAAAAACGCATCTCCGTGGATGATTGGCGCAATGTTCGTTGTCGCGCTGACCGCGCGCATCATCGTCGGCGACTGGCAGATCACCGATGCGCTCGTGCCGTTGGTGATGATCGCGCTGTTTCCGTTCTTCGAGTGGATCATCCACGTGTTCATCCTGCACTGGCGCCCAAAGCATCTCGGTCGCTTGACCATCGACCCGCTGGTCGCCCGAGAACACCGAGCACATCACGTGGACCCGCGCAGCATTCCGCTGATCTTCATACCGACCAAATCGCTGCTGTGGGTGATCCCGCTGACTGTTGCCATTGCGGTGTTCACGTTTCCACGTTTTCCGATGGGCCTGACCTACCTGGTGTTCGTCTCTGCGCTGGGGCTGGGTTACGAGTGGACCCAATACCTCATCCACAGTGACTACAAACCCAAAACCCGCGTGTACCGTGCCATTTGGCGCAACCATCGGCAGCATCACTTCAAGAACGAGCACTACTGGTTCACGGTGACGAGCTCGGGCACCGCCGACCGTGTGCTCGGCACCTATCCTGATCAGGCGACCGTCGCGACGTCACCGACCGCGAAGAACCTGCACGCTACTGCTGGACGATGATCGGGTCGCCGATGTTCACGGTGTCGTAGTACCAGGCCGCGTTGTCGGGGCCGAGATTGATGCAACCGTGGCTGACATTCGAATTGCCTTGGGACGCAACCGACCACGGGGCGGAGTGTACATAGACGCCGCCCCAGGTGACGCGCACGGCATCGGCGACGGTGAGCCGGTACCCCTCAGGGTCGCTGAGTGGAATGCCGATGGTCCGCGAATCCATCACGACACTGGCCTGCTTCTCGAGGGCTGTGAACGATCCGATCGGTGTCGGGTGCCTGGGCTTGCCCATCGACGCCGGCATCTGTCGGACCACCTGGTCGTCGATGCTGACGGTGAAGGTGTGTGCATCGATGTCGGCAACACCCACCACAGCGGCGCCGGTCTCAAATGTCGTCTTCGCGCCACCTGCCGTCACGATGATGTTCGAGTGAGCAGGCCAAAATCCATTCGGATTCCATTGCGCGACACGGCCATTGAGCCAGGTAAACGAGCCCGTGGGAGTGGCGGGTGAGGTGATCGCGATGGTCCGTTCTGCGGCGGCGCGGTTCGTGACCGACTGCGCGAACGTCACCGTGACCGGCATCGCCACACCCACGTTCTGGCCCGAAGCCGGTGATATGGTCGCGACGTCAAACGGTGCCGTGACACCGGCGGAACTGGTGGTGACGGATCCCGCGGTTGCAAACGCTGCAACGCCCATTACGACAAGCACATTACGAATGGCTCTACGCACTGTCTGCATTCCTCTTCAGATGGGCGGTCAGCACACTTTCATCCTAGTTGCTCATCACGGAATCCCCGGGTAACCGCACGTCAGCGTGTGTGTGCGCATGTCGCACTACCTGACGGTCGCCACGGCGCGGTTGATGACCAGCAGCGTGTAGCCCAGCGCGAGGGTGGCGCCGGCGAGCACGCAAATGTTCGCGACGACTGCGGCAGTCCCGACGGTGTCGGGATCGAGGAAGTAATACGGCGCACGCCGGCCCGCGTGGTTGAGCACAGCCAGCGCCAACGCGAGGTATACCGCCGGATACGCCAGCCAGACGACTGGCTGCCACCAGCGCACCTGCGCGTGATCCCGCCCGACGAGCAGCCAGTCGGTCAGGACCAGCGCGGGCACGACGAGGTGCAGCAGCACGTTGGCGGGCGTGTACCCCATGCTGTGTCCCGTCAGGAACAGATTCCAGATGACGCCGGCGATAATCACATAGAGCACGACCGCGCCTCGGACACCGACCCTGGCATCGGCGCGCGGCCATGCAAGGGTCCACACGTAGTACGCCGCGGCGAGCACGTTGGCCTGATAGGTGAAGGTGCTCAGCCGCCACAGCAGACCGGACCGAGTCGATGTCGCCACCGCGACCAGCGCGAGCACCACGGCCAGCACGATCGCAACCCGAAGCGTGACCCGAAGCACCCGCACCTCAGCGAGCGTATGCGTGCCGGCCCAGAAGGTCAGGCGGGCGGCAGAAGCGGCGGGGCGTCGGTTGGCGGTGGCGCGACCTCAGGCGCCTGCTGCACTTCGTCGTCACTGCCGATGCCGTGCAGCCGGTCCCTGATCCGGCTCACGATTCCCGGCCGCTCGACGGGCGCAGGCGCGATTGGTGGGGCAAGCTGCTCCGGCGGTAACGGTGGACCCTCAGGCGGCGCTGCCGCGGGAGCCTCGGGCGGGAGGGCCTCGACGGGCGGCGCGTCGGAGACGGCCACCGGCGCCTCCGGGATGCTGACCGGCGTCTCGCTGTAGACCGGCGGCGGCGCAGCCTCGGCGGCAGGGGCCTCGGGCGGTGGTGCCGGCAGCGCCTCGACCACCGGTGCCGGTGGGACCGCGACCGGCGGTGGAAGGTAATTGATCGCGGCTGGCGTCTGTGGAGTGATCTTGGCGGCGGGCCGCGGCTCGGACGAGGCCGCGTCCTTCCTGGGAGCCAGCTGCAGGCTGACCGCGACGGACGCCGAGACGGTGAACGTCAGCAGCCCCGCGACCAGCAGGGCCAGCGGGCCGGCTTGTCCGAGTTGCCTGCGGCGGCGCCCGAGAGCACGGGGCTGGTGAAAGTCCTGGGCATCGTCGGTGAATGCCGAGTCGACATGCTGTGCGGATGCGAGCGCCGCGCCGCGGGCGAGGGCCAGCTGGGCTTCGGCAGGCGCGAACACCGGGACGGACAGGGCGTCTTCGAGGATCGGCATGAGCTCGTCGTCCCCGCCCGAGCCGACCATGACCAGGGCCTCGGGTTGCCAGTCGGCGCGGGTGAACACGGTGCTCAGCCACCGAATCAGGTGTTCCTCGGTCACGATCCTGTGGTTAACCGAGGTTTGCACCGCGCCGTCGCGGAGATGCACGATCAGCGCGATCACCGTCTCGGGCTCGAGCACGCACACCGCGGTGGTGTCGTACCCGATGACCTGTGCGATCCCCCGCGCCAGCGCCTCGGTGGCCTCCGGCAGTCGCACGGGCACGACATTGTCGAAACCGGAATCGGTCAGGGACTTCAACAGCAGCGAGGCCTCGGTGTTGGCGTCGTCGCTCCAGGTCACCCCGATGGAATGCAGACGGTGGCCGCGGGTCGCGGCGATCGCTTCACTGCGCAGTACCGCAGCGGCCGCCTGTTCGGAGGTGCGCACCGCGCTGGACCGGCCCCGGGAGCCGACCTCGAATGCGTCGCGGTCCACGGTGGCGCCGTCGGCGTCCTGTCCCTCGACAAGGACAAGACCGACGGCGGACGGCGTTACCGATAAGCCGAGTACGGCGTCCACTCACATCCCTTCGGACGTCCAGCTGTCCGGGTGACACTACATGCACGCCGCGGCCCGGGCTCACCCGACGCTGGGCACCGCCGGAGCGTCGACGCGTCGAAATGTGCTGTGCCGCATGAAACTCCTGCAGAGGACGCGGCGCCACCTTTGCCCACCATCCTCTCGAGGCGATCGGCCACGGACCAACCGGCGGAGTGGCAGGTTGACCCCATGGCAGCGGTAGGACAGACGGAAGGCACGCCCGCCGAACGCACCCTGTTTGGCCACCCGGTCCCCTTGGTGATTCCGGTATTCGCCGCCTGAGTCAGCCGGCCAGAATCTGTTGCAGGATCGGCGGTTCGATGTTGCCGCCCGACAGGATCGCCACCGTGCGACCGGGCGGTGTTGCTCCCTTTCGGTAGGCTGCCATCGCCACCGCACCGCTCGGTTCGGCCACCAGATGAGCCCGATATGCGAGTTCACGCATGGCCGCGCGAATCTCGTTCTCCGACACCGTGATCACACCGTCTAATACCTTTTGCAGGTGGGCGAACGTCAATTCGGACGGTTGTGACCGCAGGCCGTCGGCGATGGTTCGGTTCCTGTCCTCGATCGTCCAGTCCACCCGACGTCCCAGGCGAAGGCCCTCCGCGGTGTCGGCCGCCAGCTCCGGTTCGACGCCGAAGACGCGGGCGTCGGGGCAGAGTGCCTTGATCGCGGTGCCGATTCCGGATGCCAGGCCGCCGCCACTGACCGGAATCAGCACCGTGTCGACGGCGGGCAGATCCGCGGCGATCTCCAGGCCGATCGTGCCCTGCCCCGCGATGATGTCGCGGTGGTCGAACGGCGGCACCAGAACGCCGCCGGTCTGCTCCACCACCTGTGCGGCGACCTTCTCGCGTTCGCCCGCACCGCACAGCACCACGTCGGCGCCGTGGCCGCGGGTCGCGGCCACCTTGACGTTGGGCGTCTCCTTCGGCATGACAATCGACGCGGGCACGCCGTATATCGCCGCCGCATAGGCCACAGCCTGGGCATGGTTGCCACTCGAATAGGCGACAACGCCGCGGGTCCGGACGGATTCGTCGAGGTTGGCGATCGCGTTGAACGCGCCACGAACCTTGAACGCGCCGATCTGTTGGAGGCTCTCGGGTTTGATCCACAGCGGACGCTCGTCGTCGGCCCATCCCGCCGGGACGAGCGGTGTGCGCACGATGTAGGGCCGGATCAGTTCGGCCGCCGCGCGGATGTCGTCGATCGTTACCAGCTGCACGGCTGTAGTCTGCCCGAACGACCGCTGGCTATTTGCGGTGAAGCTGTTGCTGCTCGACGACACCGACTCGACGTCGAAGCCGCGGCCGCCAGAAGCCGCCGGAAGAACTCGGCGCTGACCTTGCCGGGCAGGCGCACCCCGACTCGCGGGAGAAGACCCCCGGTCTTGCGGCAGCCAACCGATCTCGGCCGCGTGGCGTGTAGTGCGCGATCGTCGCGGTGCCGTCTGCGGTCACGGTCGAATTGCTGGTACTCCATCAGCGGTTCCCAGCTGTCCCCCGCCGCGACACGGATCCGCGACCTCCCGGTCGACACCTGGAATTCGTGCCCCGTGACGAACGCGCATGAAGCTGTACCAGACCGGAGCCGTCAGGCCGGTGTATGCGCCAGACCCGAGCGAAGCCGGGCGCCGAGCGCTGTGCTCTGCTCGATCCGGTCGAGTCCGATGTCGAGTGCTTCGGACCGCGGCGCCGAGGCCAATTATGTTGCCATAGCTGTTCTCCCACGACTCGAAGCGCCGCGCCCCGTCCACCCATGTGAAGGAACGTCCGCCGTCCCAAGTGGCGGAGCGGATTTCGGCGACGAACGGATTCAGCCGATCAATCGCGCGCGGCCCGACATAGAGGAAACCCGTGCCCCGCGGGCCGCGCAGAAACTGCTGCCGTTGCCGGGAGATGTCGCCGCGATGAGCGTAGACTCGAGCGGGGAACGGTCGACGCTCTGCGAGTTGTCAACCAGGTCAGGAACATCAGCGGCCCGGGCGAGGCGCCCCGCTGCCGCAGGATTCACCAGGCCGCCCGCGGTGGGTACCCAGGTCAGACCGATCGCTTAATCCGGCGTCGACAGGTCCTCGGCCGGCACGTCGATCTGGCCGGTGCCGCGAGCGGGAGGTACCCCCAGTCGGGCCGTCCGCGGCCGTCACCGGTCGGGGCTCGGCGCTGCCATGCGTCGCCCGTGGGTCCGGTGGCCGGCCTGCAGTGATGCACGGAGTAGATCGCGGCGTTCCATCGTCGGTGCAGGCTCGATCTGCGCAACCTGCCCGGAGCGCACCGATGAGTTCGGCCGCGATCATGGTGGCGCCGATCGCGTCGGCGGCCTCTGCGGCTACGTGGCCGCCGATCAGCGCTTCTCGCCGCAGGTAGCCGGTCATCGCTGCGATCGTCGCGCTGCTCAGCAGCGCGGCGCCCGCGTTGTTCAGCTGATTGCGGTTCGCACATCCGGGCGTCATCGCGCGCAAGCGTCGGTGTCGGTCACATCCGGGCCACTACTGTGGTGCCGTGACCACGTTTTCGTTACCGGTGGTGCCGCGCTACGCGGAGGTCGACCAGCAGGGCGTGGTGTTCAACGGTCACTACCTCACATGGTTCGACGAGGCGTGCACCGGATTCCTCGACCACGTCGGCGTGACGTACCCGGGCTTGATCGCCACCGGCCACGACATCCAAGTTGTACACAGTGAGATCGACTATCTCGCAGGGGTTCGGTGGCGCGACTCGGTGAGGGTCGGTGGTGCAGTGCGAGCGGATCGGGTCGACCAGTTTCACAGCTCGGCTTCACCGTGCTGCGACACAACGGGCCAGCGACCGGTCCCGAGGTTTTGCGAGGGTATTGAGCGCCAAGGCCGTAACGCTCGCGATTGAGCGCCGTGTCCTCGATCGTCCAACCGCTGATGGTGCCGTCAGGCACTCGGCGACCAGATGAGCCGTGATTCCTCGTCGTCGGCCAGTCCCGATGAGACCCGGTGGTGTGGTCAAGAACGGCGACGATTCCGTGCGGGTTCTCCGCGATCCGGTGCGGGTAGATCACGTACGACGCGAAGGCATCTAAGTAGCCCGCCCAGGCTCGTTCGTTCTCATCGCGGCCGACGAGCGGCGTTTCGTCGAAGACCCGCAACCGGTGGTCAGCGGTCATCAGCGAGACCAAGCCCGGCAAGTCACCGTGATTGATGTAGTTGACGAGAGCCAGGGTGAGCGGGGCTGGAGGGAGCGGGTTCCGCACGCTGAGACGTTATCCGCGCGAAGTTCGTTTCGGCAATCTTCGGGCGCGCCGATAGCGGTACGGTCATCGCATGGGTCACGACCATGATCACCAGCGCGACCTTCCTCCCGGCATGGCCGAGCAACTCGAATTGGCCCACGCCGGAATCGTGTCGTTCGGGCACCGCCCATTCTTGACCGAAGTCGAGCAACTCGAGTCCTGGCGACCTGACGTTGCGATCGTCGGCGCCCCGTTCGACATCTCCACGACCAACCGGCCTGGCGCCCGGTTCGGTCCCCGGGCGATCCGGGCCACGGCCTACGAGCCCGGCACCTATCACCTCGATCTCGGGTTGGAGATCTTCGATTGGCTGGAGGTCGTCGACTTCGGCGACGCGTACTGTCCGCATGGCCAGACCGAGGTGTCGCACGCCAACATTCGCGAACGTGTGCACGCGCTGGCGTCGCGCGGCATCGTTCCCGTGATCCTCGGCGGTGACCACTCGATCACCTGGCCGGCCGCGACGGCGGTGGCCGACGTGCACGGGTACGGCAACGTCGGCATCGTTCACTTCGACGCACACGCCGACACCGCCGACGAAATCGAGGGCAACCTGGCCAGCCACGGCACCCCGATGCGCAGGCTCATCGAGTCCGGCGCGGTGCCGGGCACTCATTTCGTCCAGGTCGGCCTGCGCGGCTACTGGCCGCCCCAGGACACGTTCGAGTGGATGCTCGAACAGGGCATGACGTGGCACACCATGCAGGAGATCTGGGACCGCGGGTTCAAGGACGTGATGCGCGACGCGGTCAGCGAGGCGCTCGCGAAGGCCGACAAGCTCTACGTCTCGGTCGACATCGACGTGCTGGACCCCGCGCATGCGCCAGGCACCGGCACACCGGAACCGGGTGGCATCACCAGCGCCGACCTGCTCCGGCTCGTCCGCCAACTCTGCTACGAGCACGATGTCGCCGGCGTCGACGTGGTCGAGGTGGCACCCGCGTACGACCACGCCGAATTGACCGTCAACGCCGCGCACCGGGTGGTGTTCGAGGCTCTCGCCGGTATGGCCGCGCGTCGTCGCGACGCCGCACAGGCGAAACCGGGCCCGCCTGCGCGGTGAGGTAGTCCGTGGACCTGCTGGATCGGCTCCGTCTTGACGTTCCGGTCGCCCAGGCCGGAATCGGCGGTGGCCGGGCAGGCCCGGAACTGGCGGCGGCGGCGCTGTACGCGGGTGAGACGGTGCTGCGCATGACATCCGTCATACCGGCACGCCAGGCAGTGACTGAGCTGGCGCCGCGGTGAACAATGAGGATATGACCGGAGTTCTGTTCTTCGACGGGGCCTGCGGGATGTGCACCCGCGCGCACGATTTCCTGGTCAGGCACGACCGGACGGGCAATGTCGAGACCGAGCCATTGCAGGGCGCGGGTGTGGCCGAGCGCCTTGGGGTTCCCCGATGATCGGCTGTTGGAATCCATGCGGTGGCTGGACTCGTCCGGTGCCGTCTACAGCGGCGCCGAGGCCTGGAACGCTGCGTGGTCGGCCGCACTGGGCACCCGGCTACCGCTGCTGATTTACCGCATCCCCGGCATGCGGTTCGTTCAGACCGCTATCTACCGATGGGTCGCCGACCATCGCTACCGTTTCCCTGGCAAAACGCCCTACTGCGAGTCGCATCCCATCGCCTGCTGACGCAAGGAATGTGTTGTGCGCCAGACCGATATCGTAATCCGGCGGACCAGTCCGGACGACCTCGAAGCGGTCGGCACGATCTATACCCACCACGTGCAAACCGGCGTCGCGACGTTCGAGCTCACTGCACCAGATGCGACCGAATGGCAGCGTCGCATGCACGCCATCACAGGTGACGGATTGCCATTTCTCACCGCAACAATGGACGGCCGGGTTGCCGGATATGCCTATTGTGCGCCGTGGAAAGCGCGACCGGCCTACCGCCACACCGTGGAGGACTCGATCTACGTCGCACCCGATGCGGTCGGCTGCGGAGTCGGCGGCCTGCTGCTCGACGCGCTGCTCCTCGAGTGCACACGCGCAGGTGTTCGCGAGGTCATCGCCGTCATCGTCGACGCCGGCGGCGCGGCTTCCCTTGCGCTGCATCGCACACGCGGATTCGTCGACGCTGGACGGCTCACCGCGGTCGGCTTCAAGCACGGCCGGTGGCTGGACACCCTGCTGTTGCAACGGAGTCTGCCCCGCTGACCCGCTTCACCCGAGCTGGTCCGTGACTTCCGTCCACGCCGGGTTGTCATTGCGGTGGTCGGCCGTGTTGCGGCACTCACCGTAGAGCCGCATGGTGGCGAAGTCCGCGTCGTTGACGCTGCGATAGAAGATCGCCGTGACGCCGTCCTTGGTCAGCTTCTGGCCGAAGTGCTCGCCCATCGACGCCGCATGGGTCCAGCCGTGCGCCGCCATGGAAGCTGCGACATCGCGCAGATACTTGACCGAATTGCTTTGTGGCAGACGAAAACTCATATCGATGGTGGCCTGATAGGGTGGCTCGTTCTCGTTCTTGCATGACACGAAGGCGTAGCCACCGGTCGCGTCCTGCAGCTGGGCCAAGCTGACGATCTGCTTGGCGGAGGCCACCGACCTGCCCCGCGGCCTGTGCGTCGGTCATGGGCTCGCCGTGCAAGGCCACCGCGTCGGCGCGCAGATTGCGGAGTGAAACGAAGGCCGCACCCATCACAAGCGCCGTCACGAGTGCTGCCAGGAGGAGCACCACATATCGCGGCGAACGGAGCCACCCGTCTCTGCTGTTCATCGACGCCTCGATATCAATCTACGCTCACTCTGACACTTGAGACTATGGCATCTAGTGTCTAGTATCAGTGTCATGGACAACGCAATCGTCCAGGCCGCGATGGCCGAGGCCAAGGCGACGGGTACCCCGGTCGCCGAGTTGTCGTTGGATCGCATCGCTCGCCGAGCGGGAGTGTCCCGCTCGACCGTCTACCGACGGGTGCGAACCCGCCGCGCGCTCGACGATGCTGTGCGCCAGGCGGGCGGCGACCCCGGCAGCCGGATCGGGGTCCGCGAACGGGCGATCGCCGCGGCGACCGATCTGATCGTCGCCGACGGTGTCGCGGCGCTGACGGTGGAAGCGGTTACCCGCCGCGTCGGCTGCGCGGCGACGTCGGTCTACGCCGCTTTCGGTGATCGCGAAGGCCTGCTCGCCGCGGTGTTCGACCGCCACGCTCCCCTGCCTGTTGTCGAGGACCTGCTTGCCGCTGCTCCGCGACCGTTCGACGACTTCGAGTCGGGCGTGCGCGCGATCTACACCGCGGTGTTCGACAGCGTCGCCGACGACACCGCGGTGCTGCAGGCGCTATTCGCCGAGATTCTCGCCAAGCCGAACGGCATTGGAATGCAGTTCTTCCGCGAGCGGATTCTGCCGCGGATCACGTCGACGGTCGGCGCCTGGCTGAATGAGCAGATACACGCCGGTCGCTGCGCCGACCTTCCGCTCACGCTGTTGATTCCACTGCTGATCGCCCCGATCAGCGTCCATCTGCTGGCCCGCCCTCGGCTGACCGCGGCGGGTCAGGCCGTGCCAGACCGACAGACCGTCATCGAGGCCATGACGTCTGCGTTCTGCGGTGCGGCGGCCACCACATCCCATCGACCAGCGAGCACATCATGAAATCTGTCGTCATCACCGGATCCTCCACCGGAATCGGCCGCGCCTGTGCATTGATGTTGGACCGCAACGGATTCCGGGTATTCGCCGGCGTCCGCAAGAAGGCCGACGGCGACGCATTGCGCTCGGCGGCGTCGCGGTCGCTCACCCCGGTGCACATTGACGTGACCGACGCCGCGTCGATCCAGGCCATGGCCGAGGAGGTGACGAGCGAGGCCGGCGACGCCGGGCTGCACGGGTTGGTCAACAACGCAGGCACCACCCTGCCGTGTCCTATCGAGTACCTCCCGCTGGACGGGTTCCGCCGCCAGCTCGAGGTGAACCTTGTCGGCCCGCTTGCCGTGACCCAGGCGCTGCTGCCACTGTTGCGTGCGCGGTCGCGGTCGGATCGTCAACGTCACGTCGGCGGCCGGTCAGGCCGGCGTTCCGCTGATGGCGCCGTACGTCGCTGCCAAACACGGTCTGGAGGGACTGAGCGATGTCCTGCGACTCGAGTTCCGCCCGCTGGGGATTCAGGTCGCGATGATCGAGCCCGGGTTCGTGGGCACTGCGATGGGCGGGAAGCTGCAGCGCGACACCGAGGGCGTGATCGGTTCACTGCCCGACGAGGGCGGCGGCGATATGGTCCGGGCCTCACCACGGTGGCCGAGTCGATCAGCAAGCACGCGGCGCACGGCTCCCCTCCCGACGTCGTCGCTACAGATGTCCTGCACGCCCTGACCAGTGAGAGGCCGTCGGACCCGGTATCCGTCGGGTGCGGGGGCGAAACGGATGCTGTTCATGCGTCGCATCCTGCCCGACCGGCGGTTCGACCGAATCATCCTGCGTGCCAGCGGGTTGGACGGCTTCTGAGCCGCTAGGCCGGCGCGACCGATTACCTGGCGCCGCAACGATTTCGGTAAGTAGACCGCGCCAGGTCCCGCTGCGGCCGCTCCGTCGGACGGGTTGGAGATCGCACACCGCTTCAGCGACAGGCACCCGCATCCGATGCAGGAGTCCAGCTTGTCGCGCAACGCCATCAGCCCCGCGATCTGATCGTCGAGTCGTTGTCGCCAGTCCTTCGACAGCCGAGTCCAATCCGCGGGGGTGGGTGTGCGACTGTCCGGCAGCATCTCGAGCGCGGCGGCGATCTCGTCGAGGCTCAAGCCGACATTGCGGGCGGCACGGATGAATGCCAGCCGCCGCAACATGTTGCGCTCGAACCGTCGCTGTCCGCCACTCGTCCGGCTCGCGCTGATCAGACCTTCCTTGTCGTAGAACCGGATCGCCGACGGCGCGAAACCGCTGCGCTCCGCGACCTCGCTGACCGTCAGTAGGTCTCGGCTCTCCATTCCACTCACCTCATTCGGTCCAGGTACTTGACTTAAAGTTAACTTCAACTATCAGTATGCATGTATGACTGCTTCCGAACACATCTCTCCCGTCGCGATCGTCACCGGAGGCTCACGGGGCTTCGGCCGCGCGGTGGCCGCGGCCCTGCTCGACCGCGGCTGGACGGTCGTAACCGACGCCAGGCGCGCGGACGAGCTTGAGGCAACGGCCGCGGAGTTGGACACCCCGCGTCTGATCGCCATCCCGGGCGACGTCACCGAACCCGCGCACCGGGCCGCGCTGGTCGTCGCCGCGATAGAAGCCGGACCGTTGCGGCTGCTGGTGAACAACGCCAGTCGGCTCGGTCCAAGTCCGCAACCCCGCCTCGCCGACTACCTGGCGACCGACCTTCGCGCCGTGTACACCGCCAACGTCTTCGCTCCGCTGGCCCTCATCCAGGCCGCGTTACCCGCGCTGACCGACAACGGCGGTGTCATCGTCAACATCACCTCGGATGTGGCTATCGAGCCATACGAGGGCTGGGGTGGCTACGGGTCGTCGAAGGCGGCGCTCGACCACATTTCGGCGATCTTGGCCGCGGAGAATCCGGGCATCGGCGTGTATGCATTCGATCCCGGCGACATGCGCACCGAGATGCACCAGGCTGCATTTCCCGGCGAGGACATCTCCGATCGCGCTGAACCCGAATCCGTGGTGCCGGCGTTGCTGCGGCTTCTCGACAGCACGCCCGCGCCCGGACGCTACCGCGCACACGACCTGTTGACGGTCGGAGCAGACGCATGATCCTTGCGAAACCGCGCACGCATTTCGAGCGCCCACCCGCGTCGGATGCCGTCGAGCCGCCCGAGGCGCACGGTGTCGGCCGCGACGGCGTCAGGCTGATGATCGCCGCGCCGGGTGGCGTCGTGCACGGCCGATTCGCCGACCTCAGCGAGCACCTCGCCCCTGGCGACCTGCTGGTCGTGAACAACTCCGCGACGCTCCCGGCTGCCGTCGACGGTATCCGCGGTTCCGCACCAATCGCCGTGCATTTCTCGACCGCACTCGACGACCACGTCTGGATCGTCGAACTGCGGCCGGCGACGAACGCGACCGCGCAATTGCCGGACATCGAGCCTGGCGAGCGCATCGGTCTGCCCGATGGCGCGACGCTCGTCGTGATCGCTTCCTATCCCGAACCGGGTGTGGTGGGCAGTCGGCTGTGGACCTCACGATTGGCGATCGAGGGTGACGTCGCGTCCTACCTCGGCAGGCACGGACGGCCCATCCGATACGGCTACGTGCCGCGGCCCTGGCCGCTGAGCAGTTACCAGACAGTCTTCGCCCGGCGGCCGGGCAGCGCCGAAATGGCCAGCGCGGCAAGGCCATTCAGTACTGCATTGGTGACGTCGCTGGTTTCGGCGGGAATCGCATTCGCGCCAATCACCCTGCACGCCGGGGTCTCGTCTGCGGACCCCGGCGAGCCGCCGGTTGCCGAGCCGTTCGAGGTGCCGCCCGCGACGGCGCGGCTGGTCAACCTGACCCGCGCGTCGGGCGGGCGGGTGATCGCCGTCGGGACCACGGCGACCCGCGCTCTCGAGTCCGCCGCTGATTCTGACGGCACGGTGCACGCCGCGACCGGATGGACGGATCTGGTCCTCGAGCCGGACCGCCCGCCACGCGTGGTCGACGGACTGATCACCGGCTGGCACGACGCCGGCGCCTCGCACCTGTTGCTGCTCGAAGCGATCGCCGGGCCGGCGCTGGTGGCCGCGGCGTATCGCGAAGCGATCGACAACGGATATCTGTGGCACGAATTCGGCGACAGCGCGCTGCTGCTCCCTACCCGCCGGCGATCCCGCTGAGCAACCGGTCGCACACGGCGTCCATCTCTTTGCGCGCCTGATCGCGATTCGTCGCGCGGGACACGAACAGCGCCGCCTCGTCGAGCGCCCCCAGCAGCACGTGCGCGGTCGGCCGTAACGGCTGCTCGGGTACCGCGCCCTCGGCGATCGCGTGCGCGAGCATTCCCTCGATCACCCCGAGCCCGTACTTCACCCCGACCGCGCGCCACCGATCCCAGCCCAGCACCGCCGGTGCGTCGATCAGGACGATCCGCGCAACGTCGGGTGCGGAACAGCGGTCGAGGAAGAGGCGCGCCCCCAGGCGCATCGCTTCCAGCGGGTCCGGCGGTTGATCGTCCATGATCTGCCGCGCGATATCGGCGACCAAATCACGCTCGACCTCCTCATAGACCGCCGCGAACAGCGCCGCCTTGTCCTCGAACTGGTGATAGAGCGCCCCCCGTGTCACCCCGGCCGCGGCGACGATCGCCTGCGTCGAAACCTCGGCAAACCCCTTGTCGGCGAACAACTTCCGTGCAGCACCAATCAGCAGCGCCCGGGTCGCGGCCGTGCGCTCGGCCTGTGTGCGCCGCGCCGGAGACTCGGCGACCACATCGTCATTGACTTTCATACAGGCTGCACGTAACTTTCATACTAAGTGTTTGTAAGTCTGATGGAAGGATAGCGAACATGCCGCAGGTGGCGTTGGACCAGGCAACGATCGACTACCGCGTGTTGGGCCCCGAGGACTCCCCCCATCCGCCGGTGCTGTTCGTGCACGGCATCCTCGTCGACAGCCGTCTCTGGGATCGCGTGGCAGAAGGCCTGGCACGGCAGGGTTTCCGCTGCTACCTGCCGAACTGGCCGCTCGGCTCGCACACCATTCCCGTCAACGATGCCGGCGCCCTCTCAGCGAGTGGCGTGGCAACGATGATCAAGGATTTCATCGTCGCGCTCGGGCTGTCGGATGTGACGCTTGTCGGCAATGACACCGGCGGCGGCCTGTGTCAATTGGTCATCGACGCGTACCCGGACCATGTCGGCCGCCTGGTGCTGACCAACTGCGATGCGTTCGACAAGTTCCCGCCGTTCCCGTTCACCGTCGTCTTCGTGCTGCTGCGCGGGCCGATCTCCATCAAGCTGTTGTTCGAGCAGATGCGGATAAAGGCCCTGCGGCACTCTCCGCTCGGGTTCGGCCTGCTGGTCCACCCGGATGCGCAGCTCACCGCGTCCTGGCTGGAGCCGGGCCGCACAGACGTGCGCATCCGCAGAGACCTCGCCACGCTGCTTCGCAACGTGGCCAAGACCGATCTGACCGATGTGTCGACACGGCTCGGCCGGTTCACCAAGCCGGTGACGATTGTCTGGGGTCAGCGCGACCGCGCCTTCACGCCCGCGCTGGGCAGGCGCCTCGCGGGGCTCTTCCCTAACGCGTCGCTGATCGAGGTGCCGGGGGCACGAACGTTTGTGTCGCTGGACGCGCCGACGGCGGTGATCGACGCGATCGCGACGGTAGGAGCGAATAGCCGCTGACCTGTCCAACGCGGGTGATTGTCGCCGGACGGGTACTCCCATCGCGTTCTTCTACGCCGTTGGAACCGCCATCGGTGGAATAAGCGGTCCCCTGTTGTTCGGAACGCTCATCGAAACCGCACCACTGATCGGACTACTGCCCCTTCGCCTTTGGCGCCGCTTCCGCGGTGACTAGCTCTTGGTGAGGGTGAACTGGCAGACGTCGGTGTAGCCGTCGCGAAAGAGGTCGGCGCAGCCGGTCAGGTACTTCATGTAGCGCTCGTAGACCTCTTCGGACTGGATCGCGATCGCCTCGTCCCTGTGCGCCTCGAGCGCCGTAGCCCAGATGTCCAACGTCTTCGCGTAATGCAGCCGAAGGGACTGGACCCGGCTCACCTCGAAGCCGACCTTGTTCGCATGCTCCTCGACCAGCGCCACCCTCGGCAGCTCGCCGCCCGGGAAGATCTCGTCCATGATGAATTTGATGTACCGGACGAGGCGCATCGTCAACTTCAACCCGCGCCCCCTGAATTCGTCGTCACTCGGCTTCACGATCGTGTGCAGCAACATTTTGCCGCCGTCGGCGGGAAGCGCCTGATAGGTCTTCTTGAAGAAGTCGTCGTAGCGATCGGCGCCGAAGTGCTCGAACGCGCCGATCGACACGATCCGGTCGACCGGCTCGTGGAACTGCTCCCAGCCCTCCAGCAGTACCCGCTTTGTGCGGGGGCTGTCGGACTTGGCGAACGTCTGCTCGACGTAGGCCTGCTGGTTCTTGCTCAACGTCAGCCCGACGACGTTGACGTCGTATTTCTCGATTGCCCGCATCATGGTGGCGCCCCAGCCGCAACCGACGTCGAGCAGCGTCATGCCGGGCTTGAGGTCCAGCTTGCCCAGCGACAGATCGATCTTGGCGATCTGCGCCTGTTCCAGCGTGATGTCGTCGGGCTCGAAGTAGGCGCAGCTGTACGTCTGGGTCGCGTCGAGGAAAAGCCGGTAGAAGTCGTCGGACAGGTCGTAGTGCGACTGCACTTTCTCGAAGTGCGGCTTCAGGTGCTGGGTGTCGTGTGTGGTCTCTGGCAAGGTTGCGGCCTTCGGCGGTTGTTCTGGGTCTGGTTCGACAGGCTCCACATTGTTTGGGAGCCTCCCCCGTCGTCTGCGCAGTTTACGCACAGTACCCGAGAAGCGAGAGCACCGGTGAGTCGGCCGGGCGGATTGCTGAAAGCGCGCTGGCAGGATCGGCGCCGTGACCGCCGAATATTCAGGCAAGGCACAGTCGCACGAGGTGGGATTGCCGATGGCACGGTGATTGGGCACACCAATCGACCCCGCGTGGGGTACGTCGTTGCGGTCGAGCCCGGCACGATCCTGCGGTTCGCCCAACTTTGCTGGCGAGGCACGGCAAAGTAGTTGACAGCGGCAAGTAATTGTTTGACGATGTCAACTATGCCGAGCGTGGTTGACGACGTGCGAGGATTCAACCGTTTCTACACACGCGTGCTGGGTCTGCTGCGGCCCGGCCTGGCCGGATCGGTATTCGGTCTCACCGAGGCCAGGGTGTTGTTCGAGCTGGCTCATCGCGACGACGTTGGCGTGTCCGAGCTTCGGCGCGACCTCGACCTCGACGCCGGCTACCTCAGCCGCATCCTGTCCGGTTTCACCGCGTCGGGGTTGGCGGCAAGGGAGAAGTCGGCGGCCGATGGCCGTCGCCAGGTCGTTCGCCTGACCGACCACGGCCGGCGGGCGTTCGACGAACTCGACCGGTTGCAGGCAGGCGCAATCGACACCCTGCTGGCGCCGCTGGACGACGATCAGCGAACCCAGCTCGTCGGTGCGATGGGCGAGATCCGCCGGATGTTGAGCAGCGAGGCGCGCCGGGAGGGCCTCGTGCTTCGCCCGCCCCAGCCGGGTGATCTCGGGTGGGTCGTCGAGCGGCATGGCGCACGATATGCGGCCGAATACGGCTGGGACGCCACGTTCGAGGCGCTGGTCGCGCGGATCGTCGCCGAGTTCGGCGAGCGTCGTGATACCCAACGCGACGCGGCGTGGATTGCCGAGCTGGACGGCGAACGGGTCGGCTGCGTGTTCTGCATGGCCTCCGACAACCCAGACGCGGAGCACACGGCGCAACTGCGCTTGTTGCTCGTCGAGCCGTCGGCGCGCGGCTCCGGCGTTGGAACCCGGCTGGTGGACGAATGCGTACGGTTCGCCAAGAGGGCGGGTTATCGGCGAATGACGTTGTGGACCAACGATGTTCTCGTGGCCGCCCGCCGGATCTACGAGCGGGCCGCCTTCCGCTGTGATCGCCGCGAACCGCACGACAGCTTCGGGCACGAACTCGTCGGCGAATACTGGTCGCGAGACCTGTAGATCACGCCGTCGGTGCCGCGCCGAGCACGCGCTGGATGTCCGGCTTCATGGCCTGCAGCTGGCCACCCCAGTAACCCCAGCTGTGCGTGCCGGTGGGCGGGAAGTTGAACACCCCGTTGCCGCCCCCAGCCCGCGTGTAGGCGGCCTGGAAATCCTTGTTGGTGCGGATCGTCAGGCCCTCCAGGAATTGCGCCGGAATCTGCGCGTTGCCCAGCCCGCCATCCAAATCCGTCGGGTTGCCGTTGCCGCTGTACACCCAGATGCGCGTGCCGTTCGACACCAGGCGACCGATCTGCCGCATCGGGTCGTTGCGCTGCCAGGCGGGCCCGCCGTAGGAACCCCACATGTCCAGCGCGTTGAAGCCACCCGCGTCGCCCATTGCGATGCCCACGAGCACGGGCCAGAGCCCGGCCGACAGGTTCAGGAAGCCCGACAGCGCCCCGGCGTAGACGAACCGTCCCGGGTGATAAGCGGCGAGGATCAGGGCGGCACTGCCCGACATCGACAGGCCGACTACGGCATTGCCGGTCGCGCTGACGCCCTTGTTCGCGGCCAGCCACGCCGGAAGCTCCGACGTGAGGAAGGTCTCCCATTTGTAGGTCTGGGTGCCGCCGTTGCCGACGGCGGGCCGGTACCAGTCGGTGTAGAAGCTGGACATACCGCCGACCGGCGCCACGACCGACAGGCCGGAGCCGTCGAACCAACTGAATGCGCCGGTCTCGATGTCCCAGCCATTGCGGTCGTCACGGGCGCGCAGACCGTCGAGAAGGTAGACGGCCTTGGGGCCGCCGCCCTGGAACTGCACGGTGATGTCACGACCCATCGACGGCGACGGAACGCTGAGGACTTCGACCGCCGCGGCGGCCGTCGGAGTGCCGCCGACAATGCCGATCAGTGCGGGCAGCAACGCCGCCGCGAAGAATGCCACCGCCAGTCGGCGGATCCACTTGCTTGGTGCCTGGTGTGAAACGTTCATTGCCCTTCATTTCGGTCGTCCCGACAACTGGTTAATCGCGGGCCACGAACGGTCGGTTACACCTCGGCGGTGGGCTCGATGAGAGGACAATTGCCAACACAAGGTTTAGACGGCCAACGGAGGAAGGAGCCGAGGATGAAGGCCAAGGTGGGCGATTTCCTGGTGATCAAGGGAACTACGGTCGAGATGTCTGATCAGCGTGGAGAGATCACCGAGGTCCGATCGGGTGACGGTTCGCCGCCGTATGTGGTCCGGTGGCTGAGCACCGACCACATCGCGACGGTTTACCCGGGTCCCGACGCCGTCGTCGTCACGGCTTCCGAACAGGAAGCGGCGAACGCGCGGGCCCGGCCAAAATAGAACAAGACGGAGACGGATCATGACCAATCCTGACGGCGCTGCGTTCGGCGACGACGCCCCCGAAGCCGACGTGGTCGAACAACACATCCCAGTCGACGTCAGCGACGAGGACACGTGGCGGGAGGCCGCGCGCGTGACGAGTGCACGGGATTGGGAAGCCAGTGAAGCCGACCTGATCGAACAGGCCATCGCTGTTCCGGACGACGATTCGGAGTTCGATCGCTGAATGGCGCTTCCCAAGTTCGTCCGACGGTGCGCGCTGGGGTTGTGTGCGTTGACGGCCCTGGCGGTGATGCCGACGAGCGCACCGGCGCGCGGCGACGATGCCAACCCGCTTTACGAATTGGTCGACACGGCGACGCAACGGCTGCAGACCGCAGACCCGGTTGCGGCGAGCAAGTGGAAGACCGGTGGCTCGATCGAGGATCCGCAACGGGTCGAGCAGGTGTTGCGGTCGGTAAGCGCCGACGCGACGGGCAAGGGCGTTGACCTCGACTACGTCAGGCGGATCTTCACCGATCAGATCGATGCCACCGAGGCGATCGAATACACCCGTTTCGCGCAATGGAAACTCGATCCGGCATCCGCGCCCGCCGTCGCGCCCGATTTGGCGGCATCCCGCGGGACCATCGACCGCCTGAACGGCGAGATGGTTGAACAGGTCGCGCTGAACTGGTCCGTTCTGCACTCCCCCGACTGCACCGCCACGCTCGACGACGCCAAGGCCGCGGTCGCTGGTGCCCGCATGCTGGATCCCGTGTATCAGCAGGCGCTCGCCTTTTCCTCGCACACGTACTGCCACTGACCGGCGCTCACGTGAGGCTTCTCTCGTCGCCGACGTCGTACTCGGCGACCGCGGCGGTGAGTACCGCGGCACCCTGCTCGTCGCTGGGACCGCTGCCGCGGAATGCCTCGACCGCGGCTTGGGATTCCCACCGTTCCAAGATGTTGATCCGACCCGGCTCGAGCAGGTCGGCCGACAGCGAGAAGTCCAGGCAGCCGGGGGCGCGCCGCGCCCGACGCACCACCTCGACGCATCCCGACAGGTAGTCGTCGCGTTGTCCAGGGCCGACCAAGACGTGTCCAGCGACGATCACCACGAGGGCCTCCTTCGTCTGTTCGATTGAACTGTCACCTGATAGGACTGCAGTTCGGGTCAGAAATCACCGCGGATCGCCCGGCGGTAGTGATGGGGACGACATGAATCTTCGAGAGGCTCGAGAAGCCGTCGACACGCTGGCGGCGGATCCCGACGCGTCCCGCGTGTTCGGCCAGCCGTACGAAACCGCCGACGGCACGACGGTCGTTCCGGTCGCCAAGGTGCGCACAGCCTCAAAGCCCGGGGTCGTCGGCGACTCCCGATTTACGCTGGGCGCCAAACCGCTCGGGGTCTTCGTGGTCAAGGACGGCAAGGCGTCGTTTGTGCCTGCGGTCGACGCAGGCCGCATCGTGATGATGGGGATTCTGGTGGGGCTGGTGTCGGCGGCGCTCGCAGGCGTGGCTATGGTTCGTCGCCCGCCGTGGCCCGATCTGCACGGCGATATTTCGCGGTCGCACTAGCGCGCCACGCCGCACCGAGCGCCGCGATGGTCAGCACCGCCAGCGCCACCAGCCATGGCCAGGCCCCGTGCTGGTGGACCCAGCCTGCGATCGCACCCTGGACACGGCCGGCGGCCGCGATCACTGAGTCTTCGGGATTGCCATCGCCTGTGAACAGCCGGATCTCGTAGAGGCCGTAATAGCCGACGTAGACGCCGACAATCAGCAGAAGCGCTCCGCTGATCCGGTTGACATAGGGCACAATTCGGCGCATCCGGTCGACGGCCGCCGAACTGGCCAGCGCGGCGGCCACCGCGAGCACCCCGACGACGAGCGTGAAACCGGCGGCATAGGCGAAATAGACGGCCACACCGCCGAGAACTGAGCCACCGCGAAGTGCTGCGGCGGTGACCGCGAGGAACGGCCCGACCGTGCACGACAACGACGCGACCGCGTAGCTGATCCCGTAGCCGAACATCGAGCCGAGCCGCGCTGTCGGCGCCCACCGCGCGCCGCGCGCCACGCCACGCAGCACCGTGATCTCGCGTCCCGTGAGCAGCCAAATACCAAGGGCGACAAGGATAATACCGATCGACACGGTGACATACGGCAGGTAACGCTGCACCGTTGAGGCGGCCGATACGGTGAGGATGCCGAATCCGCCGAACACCGTGACGAATCCGGCCGCCATCGCGGCGGTGGCTGTCACCGCGCGGCCGACGGCGGCGTGTCGACCCGCGTTCTCGCCTCGGACCACCAGGGCCAGATATGCGGGCAGCATGGCGAAGCCGCAGGGGTTCAGCGCCGCCACCAGTCCGGCGCCGAAGGCCAAGCCCACAAGGTCTTGGTCCACGGTGCGCGGCGACCTACGACAGCGCCGCTACCCGGTCGGACAGCTCCTGCTGGGGCATGGCCGAGGTCGGGTTGTTCACGAACGTCGAGGACCCATCGGCACGGTAGAACACGTAGGCCGGCTGCCATGGGACGTTATAGCGGGCCCATATCGACCCGTCGGCATCGTTGAGGTTGGTGAAGTTGAGGTTGTACTTCGACACGAAGCCCTGCATGGCCGCGACGTCGGAGCGCGCCGCGACGCCAACGAAGGTGACCTTGGGATTGGCTACCGCGACCTGGCTGACGCTTGGCGCTTCCGCGTTGCAGAACGGGCACCACGGCGTCCAGAACCACAGCACCGCCGGTTTCCCCACCAGGCTTGCCCCGTTGAACGACGCACCGGTCAGCGTCGTCCCGGTGAACTGCAGCCGATCGTCGGCCACCGCAGCCGGCGGACTGACCAGGGCCAACGCGAGGGCGGCGGCCACCATGGCACCTACGACCGACCTGATCGTGCGCCAGACTCGAATACCCATCCCGCGTCTCCTCCCGCTCAAGTTGCACCGGGTGAGTGGCCGTGGCCACACACTTCTAAACACGGCGGTAGGACCGTCACGGTTCAAGGCCCGAGAGGGTGACGCGATGTCAGTTCTGCCGCGGTATCAGTTCCGTCACGAACCGATCGATGAAGTCGTCGATGTTCGCCTGATGGGCGGGCCGGATCACGAATTTGGTCAAACCGGCCTCAAGGTAGGCGTCGAGTTGATGGTGCAGACGGGGCCAGTCGCCCGCGATTAGGTCGGCGGGGTTGACGTCGGGCCTGCGCCGCTTGACCGCGGCAACTAAACCGTCCGGCATTTCGCCGTCGCTGACGGCGAGGTTGATCCCGAAATGATCGGGCTCGATTTCGCGGCCCGCGTCCGCGGCCGCCCGCTGGATCTGGTCGCGACCACCGCGGGCTTCCTGCGGGGTGAGGAAGCTACCGAGCCACCCGTCGCCGAGCTGGCCGATGCGGCGAAACGCCGCCGGTGCGGATCCGCCCAGCCAGATGTCGAGCGGTTTGAGCGGTCGCGGTTCGACACCGGCGGAACTGACCTCGAAATAGTCGCCCGCAAACGCGACATCCTGTTGCTCCAGAACCGATCTCAGCAGCCGCAGCGACTCATCGAAGACGGCGGCACGCTCCCCGTCGGGCACCACGAAGATCTCGCGTTCCGCCGGAATCGCCGACCGCAGGCCGAACACCGGGAGGACCCGCTTGGGTGCCAGACCGGCCAGCGACGCCAGTTGTTTTGCCACCAGCACGGGATGGCGGCCAGGGAGCACCGCCACCGATGTGCCGACCTTCAGGTTGGTCGTCCGGGCCAGCGCGAAGGCCATCCCGACGAACGGATCGACCGCCTTCGAGTACACCAATTCGGAGAACCACAGCGAATCGACACCGGTCGCCTCCAGATGGTCGACGATGCTCGCCAGTTGCTCCGGACCGGTATCCGCACCAAGCCCAATGCCGAACCGAATCTTCACGTCCACCTCCAGGCCCCTCCGCCGATGCTACGGAAACGGACTCGAAAGACCTTGTGCGCAGTTGCGCGACGGGCCAGAGTGAAAAAATGACCGAACCGTGGATCCGGGGATGTGTGGTCCAGCGGATCATGTTCCGCGACGGTCTGGTGCTGAACCTGGACGACTACAACGAACTCGTCATCTCGGTGCCGTTCTTCCTCACCCTGCCGCAGACCGCGCGAGACGACGAAGAGGTCGTGCTCATCGATCCTCGAGCCGCCAAAGCCGAGCATCGGGCCTTGTTTGACTTTGCCGGATCGACATGTACCCACGCGAGTTGGGACGAGGACGGCAGCCTGCATCTACGGTTCTCCGACGGCCACGAAATCCACGCGCACAGCGACGAGCGTCGCACGGCGTGGGAACTCTACGGCAAGCTCCATGGCTATGCGGCCTGCCTCGCGCATGGTCAGGTGCACGTCGTCAGGCACGACCTGCCGGAGGACGAATCTGCCGAGCGCTAGCCAGTCGGTCACATCAGAGAGTTAACGACCTCGTCGGAGCTTTCACGCCCGACGGCACTCTGGTCGCCGGGTCCGATGCCGAGGGCACATACTCGTTCAAGATCGTCGACACGGTGACACTGGACTACTGCTATGCAGAACACGGCCAGGGCTACCGCACCACGTGTGCCCGACTGCAGAAGGAGGCGTAGCCATGCAGGGTTCCGCGACGGTATCCATGTCGGCGCCGGCCGACAAGATCTGGAATCTCATCGCCGACGTTCGCAACACCGGCCGGTTCTCGCCGGAGGTGTTCGAGTCCGAGTGGCTCGACGGAGCCACGGGGCCCGCGCTGGGTGCGCGGTTCCGTGGGCACGTGCGCCGCAACGAGATCGGCCCGGTCTACTGGACCACCTGCCGCGTCACCGCCTGCGAGCCCGGACGCGAATTCGGCTTCGACGTGCTGGTCGGCGACAGGCCCGCCAACACCTGGCACTACCGGCTGACGCCGGTCGACGGTGGCACAGAGGTGACGGAGTCGTTCCGGATGCCCGACAGCGCCTTCACCAAGCTGTTCTCGGTGTTGGGCGGCCAACTGCGCCAACGGCGCAACATCCGTGACATGCGCACCACCCTCGAGCGCATCAAGGTCGTGGTCGAGGCGCCCGAGGGTGCGTGAACTGATCGGTTATTGGACGCCGATGCCGAAGACCGGGATCCACAGGCCAAACAACCAGATCCCCCACTGACGGAAACCGTCATCCCACACGGGATTGACGTTGTACCCCCAGTAGTTGAACGGCCGCGGCGGGCCGCCGTCCCACTGATACGCCGGCGGCGGGCCCCATCCCCATGGCGGCGGGCCATTGCGGTCGTCCCACCAGTCGTGGCGGTTGCCGGCCCACCACGGACCCTTGTCACCGTCCCAGTGCTTCCAGTCCGGCCCATTCCCATGGCCGTTGCCATTGCCATTGCCATTGCCACACCAAGGTGGGCAAAAATCGTCATGCCCTGGCTTCAGCGGCGCGGGTACAACCGGGTCGGCCGTCGCCACCGCTCCGCCAGGCCCGAGGGCCCCGAAGCCGAGCGCACCGACGACCATGGCTGCTGACACGAACCTCGACAGCCTCATCGTGTATTAACTCCTACCTTGCGGCCCTGACCGTCCAATTCCGACGCTGGGCCGTCACTATTCATTCCCATAACCGGAGAGACGCATACGTCCTCCTCCCCGGATATCGGCCTGGAGGCGGTGACGTTACCAAACGGATGCCGTTGGCGCGCAGGCGTTTTGCGGTGGTTAGAGGGCGCAGGCGGCGCACACGATCGCCGATTGCTCGCTGCGAGACGTCCGCCCCGCGCGCCAGCGCTTCGAACGCGTGCGGGCACCCCGGATGCAGGTGCAGTTCGGTCGGTACCCCGCATCCGAAAGGCGTCGCGCGTAGGCGATGTCCTCGTCGCGGAAGATATCGAGGTCGCCGACGTCGATGTAGGTGTCGGGCAGGCCGGACACGTCCGTCGCGGGCGGGCGCGGCATAAGGCGACACCGCGTCGGTGCCTGCGCTGTCGCCGAGCAGCGCCGCCCAGCCGGTGACGTTGTCGTCGTAGGTCCACGTCAGAAACGGCAACAGCTGCGGGTCGGGTGTGAGGTGCGGTCGTCGAGCATCGGATAGATCAACAGCTGCTGGGTGATGTGCGGGCCGCCGCGATCGCGGGCCAGAAGGCTCATACCCGCCGCCAAACCGCCCCCGGCGCTGTCTCCCATCACCGCGATGCGTGTCGGATCGACGCCGAGAGCCGAAGCGTTCTCGGTGAGCCACCGCAACGCTGCATAGCAGTCCTCGACGGGCGTGGGATGCGGATGCTCGGGCGCGACCCGGTAGTCGACGACCAACATCGGCACACCCGAAGCGGCGACGTAGTCGCGGACCGCGACGTCGTACATGGCTCCGATGTGCTCGAGGCCGAAGATCATGCCGCCGCCGTGTAGATACAGCACCGCACTGCCCGGCTGCTCCTCCGAGGTGTGATACCAGCTCATGTCCAACTGGGCGCCGTCCGCGGCGGTCAGCGCGTGCCGCTCGACTTCCACCCCGGGAGCGGGCGTCCAGGTGGTGACGATAAGGTCGAACATCCGGTGACCGTTGGTCCGGCGCGCCTGGACATCGCCGATCGGGGGCGGCTGGATTTCGCCGAGGGCCTTCATCAATGGTGCGAGTTCAGCCAGCAACTGTGCGTCGAAACCGAGTGCCATGACCCCGACAGTAACGTGGCCGTACGTGACCGCAGCGCAAACCGACACCGTTCCCGGTCAGCGCATCGCGCCGTTCGCTGCAGGCGTTGTGCTCCCGATCGCTGCACTAACTGGTGTATTGCATTGTTTTGCAAGCATATTCGGCGGCGGCTACTGATCGACCGGACCCCGAGCGGGCACAACCTCAGTTTCGGCTACGGCGTCCACAGCTGCCTGGGTGCCGCTCTCGCGCGAATGGAAGCTCGGATCGCTCTCGACATGATGCTCGGCCTGATGCGCGAATACCAGCTGGACCGCGCCGGCCTGCGCCGGGTGGCGATGGCAAACGTAGCCGGCTGGGCCAACGTCCCGATCAATGTGGCGGCAAGCCCAGCTCACCGGTGAGGCTCGCGCTAACAGCAGCTACGGGTACTTCCCGCCGCCACCCGCCGACCATGACGCGGTGCTCTACATCGGTCGCGATCCGGGCGACCTTCGCTCCTACTTCGCCGACGTACGCACGGTCGGCGACGTCGACGATGACGTGCACGCGTATTTGCTAGCAGGACAACGGCGGTCGTGGGACGAGATCTGGCCGCGGGGCGCAGCTTGACGGTGTCCTGAATCCGATCCCGTGCGCCGCTCGGTTTGGTAGAACAGGTTCTAGTTTCAGCAGCGAGCCGAAGGAGTACTGAACGATGGGGTCTTCTACGAATAGATGGTCACGCGAGGAACTCGAGGAGGCCTTCCAGAATTATCAGCGAGCGGTGATCGAGGTCGGCAAGACGTGGGACTGGTCCGGATACGCCGACCACTTCACCGAAGATGCGAAGTACGTCGAGCACGCCCTGGGCAACATGGAAGGCCGCGAGGCGATCCGCGAGTGGATCGTCTCGACAATGAACATGTTCCCCGGCAGCGAGATGCCGGTTTACCCGGTGGAGTGGTACTCGATCGACACCGACAAGGGCTGGGTCATCTTCAAGAACATCAACACGATGAAGGATCCTGGCGACGGCAGCGTCCATGGGGCGCCGGTGATCACCGTGCTCGAGTACGCCGGCGACGATAAGTGGAGCTACGAAGAGGACGCGTACAACCCGATGAACTTTCTCGTGATGGTGCAGGGCTACGTCCAGCGCTGCCACGAACTGGGCACGCTTTCCGACGACGCTCGGACGTTCGCCAAGAACATGAATTGGGAACTGGCTTAACGGAATACGAAGTCATCCGGATTCGGCTCGCGGGTCCACGTCCAGTAGTCGACGAGCCGCCACGGGCTCAGGACGTGCATCTCGCCGAACTTGTTCTTGTAGAACGAATGCTTGATCGACGGTTGTGACCACACCAGCTTGCGCATCTCGGCCTGACTGCGGTCGTGCCAGTCGGCGGCCTTGTCCTCGCCGCGGCTCCATCGCCTTGTGCCCGCCGGCGATGAGCAGCTCCAAGCACTGTGTGATGTAGCGCATCTGGCATTCGGAGTGGAAGATCAGGCTGCCCCCGTGCGCGAGGTTCGTGCCGGGCCCGTACATGCAGAAGAAGTTCGGGAAGCCCGGCACCGTGATGCCGAGATACGCCGACGGTCGTTCACCCCAACGCTCGCCGAGTATTTCGCCGTCGCGCCCGGAGATGTTCATCGGCCACAGCACCTTGTTGGCCTGAAATCCGGTGGCGTACACGATGACGTCGGCCGGGTAGCGGGTGCCGTCGGCGGTGACCACCGCGTCCGATTCGATGTGGTCGATGCCGGTCCGGACCAGCTCGACGTTGTCGCGGGTCAGCGTGCGCAGCCAGCTGCCGTTGTCCTGCAGCGTGCGCTTGCCGGTGGCCGGGTAGTCGGGCACCACCTTGGCCAGCAGCTCGGGATCGTCGCCGACCTGGCTGCTGATCCACTCGGTGAACATGATCCGGGTGATCTCGTTGATCTCGCTGACCGCCGTCTGCTGGTCGGGGTAGTCCGGATCGACGCGGGCCGCGTCGAGCCCCTTGTCGCAACCGGGCCAGAACAGCAGGAAGCGGTACCACCGGCCGTAGAACGGCAGATGCCGCAGCGCCCACTGCACGCCGGGGCCGACCTCCGTCGTGGTAGTTCGGGTTCGGGAACATCCACTGCGCGGTCCGCTGGAACACGGTGAGGTGGTCGACGTCGGCCGCGATCGTCGGGCGCGATCTGGAAGCCGCTGGCGCCCGCGCCGATCATGGCGACCCGCTTGCCGCGCAGATCGACCGCGTGATCCCACTCCGAGGAGTGGAACGCCGGCCCCGCGAAGTCCTGCCGCCCGGCGATGTCCGGCAGGTGGGGGCGGTTGAGCTGGCCGACCGCGCTGATCACCGCGCGGGCGGAGAGCTCGGTCGTCGCGCCGTTTCGGTCTCGCGCGCGCACGGTCCAGGTGGCGGAGGCGTCGTCCCAGCACGCCTCGGTGACCTCGGTCTCCCACCGCACGTGCCTGCCGATGTCGTAGCGTGTCCATCACGCGTCTGGAAGTAGGCCTGCAGCTCGGGCTGCTCGGCGAAGAACTCCGTCCAGTGATCGCTCGGCTCGAAGCTGTAGCAGTAGAAGTGATTGCCGACGTCGACGCGGGCACCGGGATAGGTGTTCTCCCACCACGTCCCGCCGACGCCGGCGTTCTTCTCGACGATCGTGAACGGGATGCCGGCCTCGTTCAGCCGGATGCCCGCCAGGAGGCCGGACTCCCCGCAGCCGATGACCACCACCGGGAAGTCGTCGGCGGGAGTCGCCCGCGGACCGCGCCTAGCGTCTCGGCCGTCGAGCTCCATCTCCTCGAGCAGCATCGGCACGTACTCGGGCGGAACCGGCTCGCAAACGAGCCATTGCATCATCTCGCTGCAGCAGCTCCGGCGCCGATCGGCTTGGGTTCCGGGCAGCCGCGGTCGCGGTAGTCGGCGATCACCTCGAGCGCGACCTTGCGCACCGTGGCCTTGTCCTCCTCGGACATGTAGCCCTGCACCTCGTTGAGGAACAGCCCGGCGGGCTTGAGCTCGCCGCGGATGAGACTTGGGTTGCCCGACATGTGGACCAGCGACAACATCAACGTCGGGATGCTGACATCCAGCAACGCCTTCGCGATCTGGTCGTCGGACGTCGTAAACGGTTGCCCTGCATGTGGGTTACGCACCGTTCGGTGCTATCACGCCGGAACGCCGATTGGAACATGTTTCAGAAATCCATGACGGCGGCTGGACCGCAACCTACGCTCGGGGATGTGGGTATCGCGACTCGGATGAACGGATCGGCTCCCCCGGACGTGCCACTGTCCGATATCGACCTCGGCTCCTGGAAGTTCTGGGTTCAGGACGACGATCTGCGCGACGGGGCGTTCTCGACGCTGCGGCGCGAGGCGCCGATCTCGTTTCATCCTCCGCCGGAGACGCCGGGGGTGTCGGGCGGACCGGGCCACTGGGCCGTGACCAGGTACGACGATGTTTGGTACGCCAGCCGTCATCCCCACATCTTCAGCTCGCAGCCGAGCATCACCATCAACGATGCGAACCCGGAGCTGTCGGAGTTCTTCGGGTCGATGATCGTCATGGACGACCCGCGGCATCTGCGCCTGCGCAACATCGTCAGCAGGGCGTTCACCCCGAAGGTCGTGGCCCGCACCGAGGCCTCGGTGCGCGACCGGGCGCGACGCCTGGTGGAAACGATGATCGCGGAGCATCCCGACGGCACGGGCGAGGTCGTGGCGGAGCTGGCCGGCCCGCTGCCCTTGCAGGTGATCTGCGACATGATGGGGATCCCGGAGGAAGACCACCAGCAGATGTTCCACTGGACCAACGTGCTTCTCGGGTTCGGGGACAAGGACATCGCCACCGATTACGAGGAGTTCGTCAAGGTGTCGATGGACATCGGCGCATACGCCACTGCGCTCGCCGAGGACCGCCGAGTCAACCCGCGCGAGGATCTGACGACCGCGCTGGTGCAGGCCGAAGTCGACGGTGAGCGCTTGACGTCGGCCGAGGTCGCGTCGTTCTTCATCCTGCTGGTCGTGGCGGGCAACGAGACCACCCGCAACGCGATCAGCCACGGTGTGCTCGCCTTGAGCCGCTATCCCGATGAACGCGCGAAATGGTGGGCCGACTACGAGGCCATGGCACCAACGGGGGTCGAGGAGATCGTGCGGTGGGCGTCGCCGGTGATCTACATGCGCCGCACGCTGACCGAGGATTGTGAGCTGAGCGGCGTGAAGATGGCTGCCGGCGACAAGGCGACGTTGTGGTACTGCTCGGCCAACCGCGACGACGACAAGTTCGCCGACCCGTGGACCTTCGACGTCGCGCGCACACCCAATCCGCATGCCGGCTTCGGCGGCGGCGGCGCCCACTTCTGCCTCGGCGCCAACCTGGCCCGCCGCGAAATCAGCGTCGCGTTCGAGGAACTCCACCGTCAGATACCCGACATCCAGGCGACGGAAGAGCCTGCGCGGCTGCTGTCGCCGTTCATTCACGGCATCAAGCGGCTGCCGGTGTCCTGGACAACACCGAACTGAGCTGCTCGCGAGTCGGACCGTCCGGAACCTGCGGCCGCCAACCGCTGGCGTAGATCTCCCGTACGCGGGCTTGGGCTGGTGCCAGGCAGGCAGGCAGTGCGTCCATGAGGGTGTAGGGGCCGACGAGGTCCTTCAGCGCAGGGTCTGCTTCGGCTGCCGCAACGATCAGGTCGGACGGCAACCGGCGGCTGACATCGATGTCCCCGCCGGACCATCGACGCATCCGATCGGTGTCGGTGTGGCGGTGGTCGTCGAACCACGGTCGAATGTGCCGTAGCGACCAGCGATCGAATTGCTTTGTCGCCGTTGTGATATCACGATCGTGCAAATCAAGGATGCGGACGAGTTCCCGTGCCTGCATCAGCGCCAACGTAATGCCGCGTCCGGCCAGCGGGGTTGTCGTGCATACCGCGTCACCGACCGAGATCAGACCTGGCAGCACCGGACGGCCAGTGGCGTCGAGCTGTCCGCGGTAGGTGTTGTACAGCCGGCCACCGGGCAACGCTGGCGAAGTAGGTTGTGCGCGTGACGAATCGATCCAGTCCGCCAGCAGCGGAATAGCGCGCACGGCGTCGTCGAACACCTCGTCACGGCGCAGCAGGCGCAGTCGCTTGTCGGCCCCATCATGGGTGAACGTGATCGAAAACGCGCCGTTGTCATGCAGGAACGCGATGGCCCAGTAGCCGGACAATCCCAGCGACAAGCCAATCGGTGAGTTCATCGGACCGGTGTCGGCGCCCTCGAGCAGCCGATACTGCCGAGTGACGTAAACCGCCCCGCAATCCCCGCCTTCGGCCGGTGGGCGGATCCCATCGGTGAACCGACTCGACCGGCCCGATGCGTCGATCACCAAACCCGCGGTCAGCGTGCGGCCATCGACCGTGACCCCGACGGTCCGGCCGCGGTGGTGCTCGATCCGGTCAACATGACCGCACAGGAGCGTGATGCCCTGCTGTGCCGCCGCGCGGTTCCACAGCGTGCGCTCGAACGTCATCCGCCGGCACAACAGCGCCCTCGGTCGGTTCGCGGCGGTGGTCGCAATCGTTCCGCCGGCGGTGATGAGGTCATCAAGCACGTCAGGCATCTCTGCCCGCAACGCTTCGACGACCTGACCGCGGAATGTGTGTGCGTGATGGAACTGCATGACGCCCTTGCGTTGCCACACGGTCGGTGGGCCCGACTGCGGAGGACCGGGGTCGCGGTCGATCACGACCACCTCACGCCCGCGGCGGGCGAGGGCGATCGCGGTGAACAGGCCGGTCGGACCTGCCCCGACGACGAGTGTTCGCACGCATGCTCCAATTGAGGTAGTATCACGGGTAATGAATACACTCAGGGTTACCTAGATGTCGGACGCTGTCAAGCGCGACTACCGCTCGGACCTTCGGGCGGCCCAGGCGCAGGAGACGCGGCGATCGATCGTGTCCGCCGCGACCCGGCTCTTTGTCGAGGACGGATACGGGTCGACCACGATCAATGCGGTGGCCGAGGCCGCCGGAGTCAGCCGCAAGACGGTGTTCACCGCGGTCGGAGGCAAGCTCGACCTGCTCAAGCTCACGCTGGATTGGTCGGTTGCCGGCGACGACCAGGCGGTCGCGCTGTCCGACCGCGCCGCCATCCGGAAGCTGGTGGACCTACCTGAACCACGCGGGGTCCTCAGCGGCCTCGTGGCCTTGCTCGTTGCGATCGGCACGCGCGTCGCGCCTCTCTACGTGGCGCTGGAGGTTGCCGCCAGCATGGATCCAGCCGCGCGTGACCTCGTTGAGGAGTCGCAGCGACGTCGTCTCGACGACGCACACAAGGTGGTCCGGCGGCTTCGTGATCTCGATGCCCTCACCACCCACATCACCTACCAGGAGGCCGTCGATGTGGTGTGGCTTGCGATGGATCCGGCGATCTTCGACCGGCTGGTGAGGGTGCGCGGCTGGACGGCCAGCCGGTTCGAGGAGTGGCTTGTCGACACGCTGTGCCGGCAACTGCTGGGCTGATCAGGCCGTCGGGACGGCCTTCGCCAGCATCCCGATCGACCGGTGAATCCGCCACGCCTCCACCTCGACATTGGCTTCGGTGAAGGCCCGGTACCACGCGTGGACGTGGAGATAGTTCAAGTCGACCAGCGTGCCGTCGACGTCGAACAGTACGCCGGCCGCGCCGGCACGTGTCACAACCGGTGTCGCTGCTGGGTGGTCGGCGTCTCGGTCTGCCTCTGTCGGGCTTCGGTGCCGTCGGGGTCACCGACATCGCCCTTGGGGCTGTGCACATCGCTGCGCTTGGGGTCGAGGGCGTCAGCGCGCTCGCGCCGGGCGTCGAGGTCCTCGCGGGAGGTGCTCACAGCGTCTCGATGGGATGCGGCTGTTCCTTCGAGCCGGGCTGCTTCCGCCGCCTTCGCCTCGGCCTCGGCCCGGGCCGCCCGTGCCTTCGCCTGGGTCTCGTCGGCGAATGCCTCGCGCTTCTCGACTCGCTGTGTCTCGCGTCCAATCTCCTCGCGAATATGTTCGGCCTGCGCATGCCGCCGCCTGTTGCGCGCCAAAAACGCCAGCACGGCGACGAGGCCGATCGCGACGACTATGGCGACGACGATCCAGATCATGGTGTTGGTAGCCACTTCGGCTCCTTCGCTCGGTGGGGTCCGGTCAGAGTTTTGACGAACCCGCTAATTCGGCGGATGCCCTCAAGCGGCGGCCTCTAAACCGAAATGTGCCGCCGTCGCGGTCGTCAGGGGTAACCTGACAAGCGGGTTGTCAGGAGATTCCTGACACCAGAGGAGGCGGGTGATGTCGACGAAAACGGCCGATATGCGCTGCTCGTTCTGCGGCCGGCCTCACACCGATGTCGCCAAGCTCATCGCGGGGCCGGGCATCTACATCTGCGACGGCTGCGTCAACCTGTGCGTGGACATCCTCGCCGAGGCGACGACGGCGGAACCGCCGTCGCTCCCTGAGTGGGCCACGTTGTCGGATAACGAACTACTGCAACGGATTCCGTTCATTGCGGCGTCGGCGGCCAATATCGATGCCGGGCTCCGCGATCGGGTTCACGAACTGCGCGACCGGGGAGTGTCATGGGCGCGCATCGGCGCGGCATTGGGCATGACGCGTCAGTCGGCATGGGAGCGGTTCTCCACCGCGACTACTTGACGGTCAGCGTTCCGTGCATGGACGGGTGATATTTGCAGTGGAACGCGTATTCGCCCGGTTCGGTTGGCACGGTCAGCGTGCCCTGCTCGTTGCCGTCGACGTCGACGCTGAACTTGTCCGCGGTGTCAGACGTCACCGAATGCTCGACTGAGTCGTCGTTCTTAATGGTGATCTGGGCTCCCGGCGGCACCGTAATGGGTGCCCCGAAGTTCATGCTCGCGATCGTCATGGTTGCCGCGCTTGCCGCCGCCGGTGCGCTTGAGGCGCCCGCACCCGCGGTCGGGCTGGCGGTCGCGGTCGCCGTCCCGGTCGCCTTCTCCGGTGTGGAAGTGCTGGATCCGCCGCACGCCGTGGCAAACGTCGCGACGAGACACATGGCCGCACAGAACAACCCGAATCTCTTCATCCTGACCCTCTCGATTAGACCCTCGGCAGAGACACGATTATCGATCCGAATTGGTTCAAAGAGGACCAATTTCGCGGTTTTGCGGGCCTTGCGCTGTACCTCAGAAGTAGCCGTTGGCTGGCGGCCACACGCCGTTGACGGCGTAGTAGTCTGCCGCATCAGCCTTGCAGGCCAACGGATTATGGCCAGCAACCGCGTGGGCATTGCGCCAAGGCCGATCCGGATTCGGTTTGCGGACGCGTTTCGGCGAAGCCGCCTACAACGTTGCGGTGAAGGGGCCCGTCGGACGGCAGAACGGTTGCGGCGGATTCCCCTTCGACGAACATCCCCTGCCGGTCGAGATGTACGTCGCGCCGGGCCGATATGGCTGGTAGTACACCTGCGCCGGGAGAATCCCTTGGCCCTGGGCACACTGTCCGGGCCCGTCGCTGCCCTGCAACTGGACGCAGGCCACCAGGAGGTACGAGTCGGACTGGTCGCAGGCGGCCGGCGTCAGCGTTGCGGTGACCATGTTCGTGCCGGAAATCTGCACGACCTGTGGCGGCGACAGCGTGTAGGAGCATGGCGGGAGTGGTGCGGGCTCCGCGCCGGCGACTCCCGCGGCTCCGGCGAATGTCAGCGCTGTAGCGGCGGTAAGGACCATCAGCGACCGGATCATTCCTGGATCGTAATTCACGGCAGATGGCGCTCATCGATGATGAACAGGCAAAGGGTGAAGGCCAGGAAGCCCGCGGGCAGCCAGATGGCGTGCACTCCCCACGCCCGACTGGCGAAGGCGCCGATGAGGGCGCCCAACGCGAACGCGACGATCAAGGCGGCATAGACCCCGAACGCCTGGCGTGATGCCGGCAGCTTCGCGACGAACCCGTCGTATCCCGCTTCGACGCAGCGCATGAGGTTGCCGGTCGTGGCGACGGGCAGGTAGACGAGGTCGCCGATGTTGCGAAACAGGCCGATCTGCACAGCCGCCAGGAAGCTGATCGGCACCGTGACGTAGCTGTACGGTACCGACGCCGGGACGAAGCCGATGATCGCCAGCGCGACGGCCTGGACGGCCATCGTCCACCGCAGCGGTCGCGGCACGACGCGCTCGACACGGCCGGACTTGATGTGCGACGCCAGTGCAACCCCGGCGATGAAGGCCAGCAGCGGCCACACGTGTGCCAACGCCAGCGCAAACTTCCGCTCGGAGGCGTCGATGGCACCGAAGATCACGTTCGCGGTTTGGACGTTGGCGAACACCCCGCCGCGCGCCAAGTAAGTGTGGGCGTCCAGGAATCCGTTGGCCAGTGTGAGAAGGAGGGCGAACCACAGGCTTCTCGTTCGCTCGGTGTCCTCGGACATCCGGCTAACCTAGCGCGGCGCCAAGCCCGCACCCAGTGCATTGAGCATCCCGGCGGCCGACCGGGGCCAGGTGAACTGTTCGGCGCGGCGGCGTGCGCTGTTGCGGCGCAGGCCTTCCGGTCTGCTGATGATCGACGTGACCGCGCGCGCGATGGCGTCGGGGTCGTTGTCAGCGGTGGCGCCGCTGTCGGTGGTGAGGATCTCGGCCAACGCCGAGGTTCGGGACACCACGGCCGGTGTGCCGCACGCGAGCGCCTCCAGCGCCGCCAACCCGAACGTCTCGTGCGGGCCGGGTGCGAGCGCGACGTCCGCGGTCGCCAGAATCGTCGCGATGGTGTCGCGGCAGCCGATGAAGCCGGTGAAGTCGACGGGCAGTCCTGCAGCTTGTCGTTCGAGCCGCGCCCGCAGCGGACCCTCCCCTACGACCACCAACTTGGCGTCGACACCCGAATCGCGCAGTGCGGCAACGCTGTCGATGCTGCGGTGGGCGTGCTTCTCCACCGACAGGCGGCCACAGTGCACCAGGAGCGTCTGACCCGGGCGGACCCACCGCTGCCGCACCGCCGCGGAACGGCGGCGGGGATGAAACTGGTCGAGGTCGACGCCCAGCGGCACCGTGAGGACATTCGATGCGTGGATGCGTTCGAACTCTTCGCGCGCGAACGCGGTCGTGCACACCACAGCGTCATAGCTCGCGGCGGTGCGGCGGTTTGCGGCATCGGCGATCGACCGCGCCAAGCGAGGCGGAAGTATCTGTCCGACAAGGCGATCGAGGCGTTCGTGGGAGATCATGACGGTGGCCACGTCGTGTCGTCGGCCCCACCCGCCCAGCGATCGCAGGGTCAGCCGGTCTGACACCTCCAGCGCGTCGGGCGAAAGTTGTCCGAGCAGGGATGTCACCGGTCGCGGCAGCACCGCACGATAGCCGCCGGTGAATGGGATCAGCCTGGCAGGCAGGGAAACACGGACGACGCCCGAGGGTAGCTCACGCCATTCGGAGTATCGCCCCGGCACCACCAGGAAAACATCGTGTCCCGCGGCGCAGTACTCCGCGCCCAGTCGATCCACTGCTGTTCGCAGGCCCCCAGAACGCGGGCCGTAGAAGTTTGCGACTTGAACAACCCGCATGAGCTGAATCAGAACCGGCACGCATGTTCGGTCAACAACGCGACACCAACCAGTGGGAAAACAGGTCATGAACACGGGCGAGCGAGCGTGTCTGTACCGCGACACGCCGGGTAGTCGGGTACAAACGCGGTCGCTCGCGGAGATCTAGCCCACGTATTTGGTGAGCCAGTCCTGCACGCGGCGCCACGCGTCGTCGGCCGCGGTGGCGTTGTAGCGGTCGCCGGTGTCGTTGAAGAACGCGTGGTTGGCGTCGGGTTCGGTAACGAGTTCGTGGACCAGCCCGGCCTTTTCCAGCGCCGCCTTGGCCACCGGCTCCGTGGCGTTGACACGTTGGTCCTGAGCTCCGTAGAACGCCAGGACGGCAACGTTTTTCGAGCCGGCGAAGTCGGGGTTGTCTGGCGCTGGACCGTAGAACGGGAAGGCAGCGGCCAATTGCGGCTCGCCCGCCGCCAGCAGTTGCCACGTCAGCCCACCGCCCATGCAGAATCCGATGACGGCGATCTTCTTGTCGGGCACCCGCCGCTGCAACTCGCCGACACCGGACTTCAAGTTGGCGACGAACACGTCGGGTGGGATCTTGCCCAGCTCGGCGGTCGCCTGCGCAGGGTCGGCGAACTTCGCCGTCCCGCCCTGCGCCGATAGCAGATCGATCGCCAGAGCCGAGTAGCCGATGCCGGCGAACCGGGCCGCCACGGACCGGACCCAGTCGTTGAGGCCCTTGTTCTCGTGGATGACCAGCACGCCGCCGCGTGCGTTCGGCGCCTCGGCCCACGCCGCCTGGAGTTCTCCCTGAGGGCCGGCCCAGGTGATCGGAGTGGTGGTCAGCGCGGTGTCCATCCCGGGGGGTTTGGCGCTCGAGGTGGCGGCCCCGGAGGATGTCACCGGCGCGTTCGCGGTGGGCTTGCTGTTCTGGTTGCTTTCGCTACACGCGGCGATCAGGGCGGTGGCCGCCGCCGTGCTGACCCCCAGCAGCGCCAGCCGCCGCAGGGCTTCGCGTCTGGAGAGCAGGCCGTCGACGTGATCAGTGGCAATTTCTTCGGCGATATAGCGCTGTAAGGGTGTCACATTCGACGAGTATGCCCCTATGGACTGGACGCCGGATGGGGATGCCCTACGCGGCCGCGTCGCGCTTGTCGCAGGGGCCACCCGCGGGGCCGGGCGCGGCATCGCCGCGGCGCTCGGCGAAGCTGGCGCAACGGTGATCTGTACCGGCCGCAGCAGCAGCGTCTCGGGCAATTCCGAATCCGATTACGACCGCCCGGAAACCATCGAGGAGACAGCGGAGTTGGTCACATCGCTCGGTGGCGTCGGCATCCCGATTCAGGCTGACCATCTCGAGATCGCACAGGTACGGGCCCTGGCCGATCGCATCCGGAACGATCACGGCGCCATCGACATCCTGGTCAACGACATCTGGGGCGCCGAGGTCCTCAAGGGTCACCCGCCGACATGGAATCGGCCGATATGGGAACACGACCTCGACGACGGTCTGCGAATACTGCGGCTCGGCATCGGAACCCATCTCATCACCGCCCATAGTCTGTTGCCGCTGCTCGTCAGGCGACCCGGCGGACTGCTCGTCGAAGTGACAGACGGGACAAAGGAATACAACGATCACACCTACCGGATCTCGGTCTTCTACGACTTGTCCAAGGTCGCGGTCAACAGGCTCGGCTACAGCTTCGGCCACGAACTCGAGCCGTTCGGCGCGACCGCCGTCGTTGTCACGCCGGGCTGGCTGCGCTCGGAGATGATGCTCGACAATTGGGGCGTCACGGAAGAGAATTGGCAGACCGCGCTTGACCCCGGTCGTTCCGACGGCCCCACCGCTCCCCCGGGATTCGCTGTATCGGAATCGCCGCGCTATGTCGGACGCGGTGTTGCCGCGATAGCCGCCGACGACAACCGGGCGCGCTGGAACCAGCGCTCGGTCACCTCCGCCGAGCTGGCCCGCGAGTACGGTTTCATCGACATCGATGGCCACCAGCCGGACGGCTGGGCGGAGCTATAACCCCAGGTCAGCATCGATAGTAGACATTTCCCCAAATCTGTTCACAGATATCGTTGACACCCGCCAGCACGCGCTGTTCTATGACTTGGTGACCTACGACACCATTATCCGCAACGGCCGCTGGTTCGACGGCACGTGCGCCCCGTCGGCGGTGCGCAACATCGGCATCCGTGACGGCCAAGTCGTGGCGATCTCGCCGCACGAGCTCGACGATGCGGGTTGCCGACAGGTCATCGATGCGACCGGCAAGTGGGTGCTGCCCGGCTTGCTCGACATCCATACCCACTACGACATCGAGGTCCTCAACGGGCCGTCGCTGTCGGAGTCGTTACGCCACGGCGTGACGACCGTGATGCTCGGCTCGTGTTCGTTGTCGACCGTCCACGTCGACGGTGTGGACGCCGGCGATATCTTCGGCAGGGTCGAGGCGATCCCCCGGGAACACGTCATCAGCGCCATGGACAACCACAAGACCTGGACGAACGCCGAGGAATACATCGCAGCGCTGGAGGCGCGACCGCTCGGCCCCAACCTGGCGGCATTCATCGGGCATTCCGACATGCGGGCCGCAACCATGGGCCTGGACAGGGCCACTCAGAAGAGCCAACGCCCGACCAAAAGCGAGCAGGCCCAGATGGAGAAGTGGCTGACCGAGGCATTTCAAGCCGGCTTCGTCGGAATGTCGTCGCAGCAACTGCTTTTCGACAAGCTCGACGGTGACGTCTGCCGCTCGCGCACGCTGCCGTCGACGTATGCCAAGCCGCGTGAACTGCGCCGGTTGAAGTCCCGGCTGCGGCGCACCGGACGGATCCTGCAGTCGGGCCCCGACATTCAGAGCCCGTTCAACCTCGGCTCGCAGATCGCCCAGTCGCTGGGCATCTTCCGCAACCCGCTCAAGACCAGCCTGCTGTCGGCGGCCGATGTCAAGGCCAACCCGTACGCGATCTGGGGCATGGGACCGGTCGCGCGGCTGATCAACCGCCTCGGCGGCAACTTCCGTTGGCAGCATCTACCGGTTCCGTTCGAGGTGTATGCCGACGGCATCGACCTGGTGGTCTTCGAGGAGTTCGGTGCGGGCGCCGCGGCACTGCACCTGCGAGACGAAGTGGAACGCAACGAACTGATGCGCGACGAGTCGTATCGCCGCGAATTCCGCAAGGAGTACGAGAGCAAGTTCGGGGTCCGGGTGTGGCACCGCGACTTCTTCGACGCCGAAATCGTCGACTGCCCTGACGCCGCGGTGGTCGGTAAGTCGTTCGGCGAAGTCGGCCAGGACCGCGGCGGCCTGCACCCCGTCGACGCGTTCCTGGACCTGGTGCTCGAGCACGGCAGGGCGTTGCGGTGGCGCACGACGATCTCCAACCACCGGCCAGAGGTGCTCAAGAAGCTGGCGCGCGACTCCGGCATCCAGATGGGCTTCTCGGATGCCGGCGCTCACCTTCGAAACATGGCGTTCTACAACATGGGCCTGCGGCTGCTGCGGCACGTGCAGGACGCCGAGAAGGCCGGTAAGCCGTTCATGACCGACGAGCAGGCCGTGCACCGGCTGACCGGTGAGCTCGCCGACTGGTACCGCATCGACGCGGGCCATCTGCGCATCGGCGACCGGGCCGACCTCGTCGTCATCGACCCCGAACGGCTCGACGAGTCACTCGATGACTACGCCGAGGACCGTGTCGAGCAGTACGGGGGCCTATCCCGCATGGTCAACCGCAACGACGACACCGTCAACGCGGTCCTCGTCGGAGGCCGCGCCGTTTTCCTCAACGGCAAGCCGACCGATCTCGTCGGCAAGCACCGCACCGGCCGCTTCCTGCGCGCCGCGCACAAAGCCCCCGCAGTCACCGCGAACGAGAGTGAGTTGGCAAGTGTCAGTTGAGGATACCGTTCTCGGTATGTGGAAGGCCCTGTCTGCGCGTAATTGGGACTCGCTGAAGACCTTCCTCTCCGACGACTGCATCTATCTGGACATGCCGGTCGGCCCCGCTGCGGCGGCGCGAGGCCCCGAAGATATCGTCAAGCGGCTGAAAATCGGCCTGGAGCCCTTGGAGTCGTACGAGAACTTCGACGGCCTGCTGCTCGACAACGGCACCGACGTCATGTACGAGCACCACGAGGAATGGCACTGGCCCACAGGCGAATCCGTAGTCAACCGCTTCGTCACCGTGCACCGGGTGGAGAACGGGAAGATCACGCTGTGGAAGGACTATTGGGACATGGCGACGATGACCAACTCCGCCCCACCGAACTGGGTGGAAGATTTCGCCAACGCCGATATGTCGTGGATTTTCGACGCGACCGGCCTGGTCTAAGGAGGCTCCGATGTACGACCTGAAGATCACCGGCGGCACCGTCGTCGACGGAACGGGAGCCGAGCGGTTCCGCGCCGACATCGGCATCAAGGCCGGACGGATCGTCGAGGTGCGCAAGCGAAACGGCGATGAAGCGGGTCTCGAGGGTGACGCCGCCGAGACGCTCGACGCCACGGGTCGCATCGTGGCACCGGGGTTCGTCGACATCCACACCCACTACGACGGGCAAGTCAGTTGGGACCCGCTGCTGGAACCGTCGAGCCTGCACGGCGTCACCACCGTGGTGGGTGGAAACTGCGGAGTGGGATTCGCTCCAGTTGCTCCCGGTCGCGAACAGTGGCTCATCGAACTGATGGAGGGTGTCGAGGACATTCCAGGGTCGGCCCTGGCCGAGGGCATCATCTGGCAGTGGGAAAGCTTCCCCGAGTACCTCGACGCCATCGAGAAACGTCCGCTCGCCATCGATTTCGGCACCCAGATCGCGCACGGCGCGGTGCGTGGCTACGCGATGGGTGACCGCGGTGCCCGCAATGAGGAGGCAGGAGAGGACGACATCGCGGCGATGGCCCGAATCGTCCAGGAGGCCGTCGAGGCGGGGGCGCTCGGCTTCTCGACATCACGCACCGAGGGCCACCGCGCCATCGACGGCGAGGCGGTGCCAGGAACGTACGCAGCCGAGCAGGAACTGTTCGGACTCGGGCGGGCGATGGCCGCGGGTGGCCGGGCGGTGTTCGAGGTGGCGCCGGAAGGCATCGCCGGTGAGAGCCCCGCAGATGTGTGCATGCGCGAGCTGGACTGGATGACCAGGCTGGCGGCCGAGATCGAGCGGCCGGTGTCGTTCGGGATGATCCAGTCGTCCGGGCTCCCGGACCTGTGGCGGGACATGCTGGATCGTGCCGGTAAGGCGCTCGAGAACGGCATCGAGCTCTACGCCCAGATCGCGGCGCGACCCTTCGGGATGTTGTTCGGCTTCCCCGGATACCACGCGTTCACCCACCGGCCCACCTTCCGCAAGCTCAAGGCCGAACTGGACCGCGACGAGTTGGCCCGGCGCCTGGCCGATCCGGCGGTGCGCGCGGCCATCCTGTCCGAACCGGATCTGCCGCCGGATCCGTCGGTGCTCTTTGACGCGATGTTCGCGATGGTTCAGCACAGCGCCAACCACATCTACGCCATCGGCGATCCACCCGACTACGAACCGACACCCGATCAGACGGTCGCCGCCATCGCCGAGCAGCGCGGCCAGGACCCGCTGGCCACGATGTACGAGCTGATGCTGGAGTCGGACGCGTCGGCGCTGCTGATGCTGCCGTTCTACAACTACGCAGGGGGCAACCACGACGTCATCTACGAGATGATGACGCATCCCGCCGCCGTATCCGGGCTGTCCGATGGCGGCGCCCACTGCGGGCTGATCTGCGACGCCTCCTACCCGACCTTCCTGCTGACCCACTGGGCCCGCGACCGTCACCGCGGCCCGAAATTCTCGCTAGAATACGTGGTGCGCAAGCAGACCATGGACACCGCAACGCTTTACGGCCTCTCCGACCGTGGGGTCCTCGCCGTCGGCATGAAGGCCGACATCAACGTCATCGACATGGATGCCCTCACCCTCGACTTGCCGCGCATGGTCTACGACTTGCCTGCAGGCGGCCGCAGGCTGGTCCAGAGCGCCAAGGGCTACGACGCGACGGTCGTCAGCGGAGCGGTCACCCGGCGCTACGGGGTCGATACCGGCGCCAGGCCCGGGCAGTTGATCCGGGGCGTGCGGTAGTCAGTTCAGCCGGTAGACACGGCGCGCATTTTCGCGCGCGATCAGGTTGACCACCCGGATCGCGTCGGCTTCACTCCACTCGTCGGCGTCGACGAAGCGCTGCAGCACGTCACGAATCCCGTTGCGCCACAGCCGCGCCCCGAGGTGGTGCAGTTCGGCCGGACCGAACCCGTCCGACGAGTACAGAATCTTGCGGAAGGGCGCCATCTCCAACAGGCGGCGGATGAATGGCGCCGAAACCGCGCCGAGGTAGTTGATCGCCAACCCGCCGTCGAGGTAGACGTTGTTGAACGCCTGCGCCAGGTATCCCGCCTCGCGTTCGTAGGGATAGCAGTGCAACAGCATGATCGACGTGTCACCGCTGGCCCGCAGAAAGTCCAGCAGATACAGCGGATTCGTCCTATGCAGATCGCAGTCGCGGTCGCCGAACCCGACATGAAACTGCAGTGGTCTACCCAAGCGCAGAGCCTGATGAAGGCCGAACCGCAGAAGGACCCGGTCGGTCAGTCGGGTGCCCGGCCTGTCTCGCCACCTAGTCGCCGCATCGGTCACCTCGGCGGGCGTGGGCTCACTCAGGTCACCGTCGAAGCCGCCACGGTACGCCAGAATCGACTTGGTCGCTATCGCGGTCCTTGCCCGCTCGTCGAGGAGGCCGGCGAACGCAGTGGCGTAATCGCCGGATTCCTTGATGGCATCTTCGGCCACCGACTCCAGTCGGACGATCTCGTGGACGCGTCCGACCGAGAGTGCGGCCATTGCATCGAGATCGGCTACGCCACTGACGAATCCGGTGTCAACCAGCCAGTCCGACACCCTTGCATCGGAGAGGAACAGCCGGGCGAGGTCCGACTCCGTATGCTCGTTGCGATGGCTCCAGTACGCGTCAGCGCTTGCGTGCCGCGGCAATCCCAGCATCGGTGCGCAATGCGCTCGGACCGCGAACCCGAGCTGAGTGTCGAACGCTGAGTCGAAATCCGCGAGTGGCTGGACATTGGCTTCGTTGAGCCCGTTGTCGAACCGGGCGCGGTCGGGGGCGTCCAGCCAGCAGCCGTGTACATGATGGTCCACCAGCGGCACGTTTTCGAGGTGCTCGGCCAGCGCAGACAATCTCATACGCTCCAGGCCAGCCGGAACTTCTCGGCGAGCTCGTCCGGGCTCAGGTCGGCGAAGTTCTCCTGCTCGTAGCGGCGCACGGCAACCACCGCATCGACGGGTTCATCGCCGAGAATGCCGCGCAGTAAGGAGGATTGATCGAGCTTGTCGAGCGCCTCGCTCTGGCTCGAGGCCAGCAGCTTGATGCCCGCCTGCTTGCGTTGGTCGTCGGTGAGGTTGGCGGGGTCGACGGTCGTCTCCGGCGGCACCGGGAGGTTTCGTTCGATGCCGTCGAGGGCCAACCCGAGTATCGCCGCGGAGGCGAAGTACGGATTGGCCGACGGGTCAATGACCTTCACCTCAACATTCGCGCCGTGCGGATTGCTCGGCCCACCGATCAGAAACCGCACTGCGGCTTCCCGATTCTCGGTTCCCCAGCACACATATGCCCCCGACCAATGCCCGGGTTGCATGCGCAGGTTCGACAGTATCGAGCCGCACAGAATGCCCTGCGCTTCGGGCAGACCCGCGAGTACTCCCGCCACGGCGAATTCCCCCTCGGCTGTCATTCCGCCGACACCCAATCCGCCGGAGAACAGCGGCTCGTCGTCTTTGGTCATCGAAAAGTGTTGGTGAGAGCCGGATCCGACGCTGCCCGCGAAGGGTACCGGCGAGAGGCTCACCCGCAGGTCATACCGCCTGGCGACCCTGCTGATGATGATGCGCATCAACACCAACTGATCGGCGGCCGCGACGGGCGATAGTGGCGCCAGCGAGATCTCGAACTGATTCACCCCGTACTCCGGATGGAATTGTTCGATCGCGACACCCGAACCCGTCGCGGCATCGGTGACGTCGCGCACGAACCCTTCGAACTCCAACACCCCGGCCAGGCCGTACTGCGCCCACATGTGCGACGGCAGTGCGCTGCCGTCCGGGCCGACGAGGACGAACTCCATCTCATGGCCGACCACCGTGTCGATGCCGGCTGCTGACAACCGCTCCTCGACCCGGCTTAGCACGCCGCGGCTGCAGTACGGGTCCGGCGAGCCGTCCTGATTGAAGAAAGCACCTGGGGCCCAGGCCAATCTGTCGCCGAGTATCCGCAGCGCGCTCAGGTCGATCCGGATCCGCTGGTCCCCCACCACGCTGATGGCATCGCCGAAGACGATTCCCGCTTGGTCGATGGCGAAAACGTGCCAGACCGGGCTAGCCCCGAGTCCGGGATCCGCGAACGTGCCCATCCGGCGGAGCGGGACCGTCTTGGCGTGGGTGAGCCCGGCGGGGTTGACGACGGTTCCGATCAGCGTGGCGACCCCGTCGGCCTCAAGTTGAGCGATTGCCGCCGCGGCGAGCGGCTTGGCTGCCATCAGTGAAGCTTAGAATCTGAGTGCTGACCGCACATGACTTCCGGCTAGCGGACGTTGTAGAACGATTTGACGTTCTCGTGGAGCTTCTTGTACAGAGGTGGCGCCTCGTAGGTATTGGTGACGACTTCGATGTAGGCCGCGCCACCGGCTTGCTCAGCTGTCATGAGAGCGTCGTCGAGCTCGCCGCACGTGCTGACACGCGCGGTGAACCACCCCTGGCAGCCCAGGGCGTGCGGAAGCTCGGCGTAGTTCCAGGTCGCGATGTCGTTGTAGGCGAGAGTCATGTCCTTGCACAGCATGCGCTCGCTGAGATAGCCGGAGTTGTTGAGCACGAAGACAATCGGGCGCAGCCCACGTCGGCCGAACTGGCTGATCTCCTGAGCGGTCATCTGGTGAGCACCTTCGCCGGTGATCAGGATCAGTCGACGATCCGGAGCAGCGATTGCGGCACCGAACGCCGCGGGGGTCGCCCATCCGATGGACGCCCACAGGGTCTGGTTGTGAAACTCCGCGCCCTTGAGGCAGTTGCGCGAATGCCAAACCCAGCGACGGCGTTCCGGTGTCGGTCATGATGACGTCATTGGGCCGAAAGAAGTCCGCCCAACGCGGGTAGAGCGCGTCGGCGGTGATCGGGTCGTCACCACCGCTCACGATCGGCCCGAGCGTCCCGGGTGAGGTGGCCGGTCGCTGACGCTTGTTGGTGACCCCGCCGGACAGTTGCGCGAGAAGGTCAGCCATCTCTACGTTTCGGTACGCCACCGCACCAACAGTGGTGCGGTGATGGCCGATGCTGATCGTCTTATCCGGGTCCAGCCGGACGGTGTTGCCCGCGGTGTTGCCGTCGGTCAACATTGCGCCGAGCATCACCACCACGTCGCACGATTCGACGTATGCGCGCACATGTTCTTCCATAAGCCGGCCCGAGTACATGCCGATGTAGCCGGGGTGGTCCTCGCCGAGCGCCGACTTGTCGCCGAACATCGTCGCGAAGGGTAGGCCGGAGGAGTCCAGAAACGCTGCGGCTTCACCCTGCAGACCAAGCCGCCGCAGCAGCACCCCGGGCAGCACGCACGCCTGACCGGCGTTGTTCAGTGCAGCGGTCACCGCGTCGGTCGCCGCAGCCAGCGAGTCGGGATCACTGACCGGCAAGCTCGGCGATGGCGCGGCGGACAGCACTGGCATGTTCGCAACGTCGCTGGGAATCGCGATGTAGACAGGCCGTCGATGGTAGAGCGCCTCGGTGATGAGCCGTTCGGTCTCGGACGCCGCGTTCTGCGCCGTCATGATCGCGCTGGCGCACACGACGGCCTGGGCCATCCGGCTGAAAGGTCGAACTCCCCGTTGCCAAGCGTGTGGTGAACCAGAGCCCGTCCCTCCTGCGTCGGCAGGTTGGGCGTGCCGACCAGGTGGAAAACCGCGAGATGCTCGGAGTAGGAACCCGCGATAGCGCTTATCGCGGCCAGTTCGCCCACCCCGAACGTGGTACAAACCGCGCCGACGCCGCGCATCCGGGCATACCCATCAGCGGCGTACGCGGCGTTGAGCTCGTTGCAGCATCCGATCCAGTTGATCGCCGGGTCCTCGACGATCGCGTCATTGACGGGAAACGCGTAATCTCCCGCGACTCCGAAGACGTCGTCGACACCAATCTCTTTGAGTCGCCTCAAGACGTACTCAATGACGGATTCAGCCATACGCTATTTTCGAGCTGCTGGCCGCGGGGAGCAACGAGCTCAGCCAAATATGGCTGATGCACAGCGAATTACAAGGTGATCTTGCAGCTTTGGCCGATGTCGAGCGTGCGCAGCATCCGGCCCATGCCCAACCACATCGCGCACGACAGCGCCAGATCCGTCAGCAGTTCATCGGAGAACTGCTCATTGCAGCGCTCCCAGAAGTCGTCGTCGTCCCGAAGGCCGGTGTGGTCACTGGCGAAGCGTTCTGCGAACTCAGCGGCGATGCGCTCCTGCGGGCTGTACCCCGGCCACGTCCGCCACTCGGCCGCGTGGTCGTAGAGGTCCTCGTCGACGCCAGCGGCGATGCCGTCGGAGTCGCGGGTGTTCTGGCACACCACGCATTCGTTGTCGAGCGCGATGACCATCCTGGCCAACTCCCGGACCCGCATCGGCAGTCGGTTCTTGTTGTAGACCGCGTTGGTGAACCCGGCCATCGCGACTCCGATATCGGGTGACTTCACCACCCAGGCAGCAGCGTCGTCGTCGGCGAAGGGTCCAATTCGGCTCATGGCCGAATCGTACGCCGGAGCGGGCAAAAGTGGAACACGTTCTAGTTTCTCGGGTCAGCTGGTGGATACCAGTTCTGCGCGGCCAACCGTCCAGTCCCGCTGTACGAGCATTCGGTGCGCGATCCGTTCCAATGCGGCCTCCACCTGCAGCCGGTCCGGGCGCCCCTCGAACGACGACGACGTGGCCAACTTCTCGACGATGCGGCCGACGATGGCGGCGGATATGGCGTCGACCTGCTTCATCCCGGCCTGTGTCAGCCACAGCCGTCCGCCGGTCCATAGCGCTAGCCCGTCACTGACCAGCGCGTCGAAGGTGGGTTCGATGACCTCGTAGGGCAGTCTCAGGCGTTCGGCGATTTCGGTGAGTGTCGCCGAGCCGAACACCTGGTTCTGCCGGTAGATCTGCAGCAGCGCCCATAGTTGGGCGACGGCAAGCTCGCATCCGGGTAGTTGGGCAAGGCTGCGCAGGCGGATTTCCGGCGAGTCCCGGAAGAGGCGCCCGACAGCCAGTTCGAGGATCTTGTCGGGCGATTCGGTGCTCGGCATTCCAAAACCCTCGCCCATGTCGGTTGCCGATGCCGTTTCCATCTCGCGCAGCCGCACCTCCTTGAGGAAGAGCGACACCACGAAGCCGACGACCGCGACAGGAACCGCGCACAGGAAGACCTTGCCGAGCGAGTCGGCATACGCGTCGATGATCGGCGCTGCCATCTGCGGGGACAGCGCGTGTAGCGCTTGGGGGGACTGCGCCGCCCGCGGCGGTGCGCCGCCCGCGGCCAGCGCGGGTCCTATCCGACCGGCGAGGAAGTTGGCGAAGAGCGAGCCGAAGATGGCTGCGCCGAAGGAACTTCCGATGGTGCGAAAGAACGTCACCCCCGATGTCGCCACTCCGAGGTCGGCGAAGCTCGAGGTGTTCTGGACGACCAAAATGAGGACCTGCATGCACAGGCCGATGCCGGCGCCGAGCACGAACAGATACAGCGACTGCTGCCAGGTTGGCGTGGCGGCGTCCATCTGGGACAGCAGCACGAACGCCACCGCCATGATGGCGGTGCCCGCGACGGGGAACACCTTGTACCTGCCGGTACGGCCGACGAGGTTTCCGCTGCCGATCGAGGTGATGAGCATGCCCGCGACCATCGGCAGTGTGCGCAGACCGGACGTGGTCGCCGAGACACCGTCGACGAATTGCATGAACGTGGGCAGGAACGTCAGAGCACCCAGCATCGCGAAACCGACGACGAAGCCGAGGATGCAGCACACCGTGAACACTGGGCTCGCGAACAGGCGGATCGGCAGAATCGGTTCTGCCGCCCGGGTTTCCACCCACACGAAGATCGCCAGGGCCGCTGCGGAGACTGCGAACAGGCCGATGATCATTGGGGAGGACCACGCATAGGTGCCCCCACCCCAACTTGTTGCCAGCGTGAGGCCCGAGGCTCCAAGGCCGACAAACAGGATGCCCGCGTAGTCGATCACCACCCGCTTGGCAGCCTTGGCCAGAGGCGGGATGGCCACCGCTCCGACGGCCAGCACGACCAACGCGACGGGGATGTTGATCCAGAAGGCCCAGCGCCAGGTGAGGTGATCGGTGAAGAATCCGCCCAGCAGTGGGCCTATCACGGTCGTGACGCCGAATACCGCGCCGAGTGCACCCTGGTAGCGGCCTCGTTCGCGCAGCGGTATGACCTCGCCGATGACGGCCATCGCAGTCACCATGATCGCGCCACCACCGATGCCCTGCAGCGCGCGCGACGCCACGAGCATGGTCATCGATCCGGCCATCCCGCACAGGATCGAACCGCCGAGAAAGAAGAGCACCGAGGCCTGGAATACCGCCTTGCGGCCGAACAGGTCGCCAAGCTTGCCGACGATCGCCGTGGCGATCGTGGACGCGAGCAGATAGCTCGTCACCACCCACGACTGGTGGCCCGCGCCACCGAGGTCCGCGACCACCGTGGGCAACGCCGTCGCGACGATCGTCTGGTCGAGCGCCGCCAGCAGCATGCCGAGCAGCACCGCAACAAAAATGAAGTTGCGGCGCTGGGGGCTGATCAGCGCACTGCTGGATTCGGGATCCGTGGTGGACACTTCCGTACTCGTCACACCGGCCATATCGTTAGATAGGCTAGTAAAGTTACCGCCGGTTCAGGGATTGCCGGTCCTTCCCAGGTAGAAACGGTGCGGGTGGCCCTACAGCGACGTCGGCGGCCGCGATACGCACTGCGCGAGGTAGAGCTGCTCGCCGAGCTTGTCCATCAGCTGCAGCTGGGTCTCGAGGTAGTCGATGTGATCCTCCTCGTCGGCCAGGATCTTCTCGAGCAGGTTCGCGCTGGTGGCGTCTTCCTTCTCACGGCACATGATGATCCCCGGCTTCAGCCGCGCCATCACCTCGTATTCGATCGCCAGGTCGGCTTCAAACTGTTCGCGCAAAGTCTGACCGACCCGCAGCGAGAAAAGGCGTTGGTAATTCGGTAGCCCATCTAAAATGAGGATGCGGTCGGTGACCGCCTCGGCGTGCTGCATTTCCTCGAACGACTCTTTGCGAGTGTGTTCGGCGATCTCGGTCAAACCCCAATTCGCCTGCATCTTGGAATGCAGGAAATATTGGTTGATGGCAGTGAGTTCGCTTGTCAACTGCTCGTTGAGCAGTTTCAGCACGTCTGCGTCGCCTTGCATGGTCGCTCCTAGGCACCTTGAGGGCTGGTCAAGTTTGGCTTGTTTGGTACCCGTCTCAATCTAATGCAGGAGCCAGGCGGTGGCGCACCATATCGGGTTGCGCCACGCGCGTTTTCGGTGATTGGGGCAACGATCGGCGGACGGAGGTCCGCAGATCAGGAGCCTGGCCTGGACTGGCTACGCTAAGTAAGGTTAGACTGCGCTAACAGATTGCGGCCCGGTCAGGCAGGTAGGAAAACCAATGAGTGAGTTCGACCTACACTCACTCATTCTTGCCTGCGATTTCCGCGTCGATGATGTCGACCGGATGTGGAAATGGCTCAAGAAACACCGGGATCCGCTGGCCTCGATCGGTGCCCATCACGTGGTCTTGTACACGTCGATTTGGGAGCCGGGGCGGGTATTGGTGACTATCGGCATTCGCCAGGCCGGTTCAATTCGTGAGGTATTGCGGTCGCCCGCGATATTCGAATGGTTTGACATTTCCGGCGCCGACGATATTCCACCGATCTTCGGCGGCGAGGTCGTCGAGAAGATCGATCTTTACGGGCCCTCCCCGCAAGAGCACGTCGGCCGGGTGGTTGTCGGCGTGATGTCCTCGGTTGACGACGTGTCGTCGCTGATGGACAAGGTGCACGACGGGATCGAGCGATTCAAGCGTGGGGGTGTTCGCAAGATCTGGGTTTATCAGGCACTCGACGACGGGCGGGAAGTGATGATCCTCCAGGAGATTGCGGACGAAATCAGCGCCAGGGATTGGATCGATCACCCGGATGCCGCCGCGGAATGGATGTCCAAGGCGGGCTTGGGCCCATACCCCACTCAGTTCGTCGGCAGGTTCGCCCATCTCATGAGCATCGACGAGCCGGTCTGACCATGTTCGTCTGCCTGTGTACGGGAGCCACCAGCCACGTCGTCAACGACGTCGTGGCACGCGGCGCGAAGACGTCGAAACAGATCGCCGAGGCCTGCGGTGCCGGGGGCGACTGCGGACGGTGCCGGCGCACGCTGCGGGCGATCATCGAAGCGCACTACCGAGTCAACGGCTGCGCACCGGAAACCCTCAGCGGCTAGTTCGTGCGCCTCTGGGTGAACTCTGCCAGCGCATCGGCGTTGGCCGCGGCACCCATCAACTCTGCGAAATGCTCGATCTCTCTCGCGGTCGCGGCGGCGATCTCCGCGCGGGTCGGCTCGACGATGGTCTGCTTAACCGCCATCAGGCTCGAAATGGGCCGGGAAGCAAGGATATCCGCGTGCCGGTGCGCCTCCGGCAACAGGTCGTCGGGTTCGCACACCTTCCACGCCAGCCCCATTCGAAGCGCTTCGTCGGCGTCGACCCACTCCGAGGACATCAACAACCACGCCGCATTCTGCCTACCCATCAACCGTGGCAGCAGGTACGACGACGCCGCCTCCGGCGCGACGCCAAGGCTGGTGAATGGCGTCTTGAGCCGCGCTGTCGTTGAAATGAACACCAGATCCGCGTAGCCGAGAATCGTTGCGCCGATGCCCACTCCCACCCCGTTGACCGCACAGATCAGTGGCTTGGGAAGGTCGGCGAGCGCGGTGATCATCGCGGAGAAGTGACTGCCTTGCTCATTGAACGTGGGATCGGTTATGCGCCTCTGCATTTCGTTCAGGTCGTTACCCGCGCTGAACGCCCGTCCCGCACCGGTCAGCAGCACAACCGCCACCTCCGGATCGGCGGCCGCCTCCCGCAGCGCGATCGTGGTGGCCTCGTACAGATCCTCGTTGAATGCATTGAGGACGTCGGGCCGGTTCAGGGTGAGCGTGCGTACCCGGTTGTCGTCGCTGATCTGCAGCACCCTATTTTGCTTCTCGCGTGCGCGTGTCACGGCAGCAGCGTAAGCGCTAGCCGTTGCTGTACACCCGGGTGGGTGCGACCAGTACCACGGTCCGGCGCTGTTCGGCCATCACCCGGTCGTATTCGTCCCAGTCGTCGTGTGTTCCGCCTGCCGCGGTGAACACCTCGCGCAGCAGTAGCCGTAGCTGCTCGGCGTCCGCGAGCCAGGGCTGCGGATCGTCCGGGCCGGCAAGCTCGGCATTGCCCTCGACCGTCGCCCACTGCCAGCCGTTGCGGAAGGTCACCGCGAGTTGTGGACGCGCCCGCAGATTCGAGAGTTTGACTCTGCCGTAGGTGACGAACGCAAGGGCCTGCGTTCCGGTGGCCGGGTGCGGCAGCTTCCCGGCGTTGACGAGTGAGGCCTGGATGGTGCTGTCGGCGCGCAGCGTCGACACCACCGCGAGCCCGCTCTCGTCTGCGGCCATACCGACTGCATCGTCAAGCGTGGTCATCGGATCCCCTTTCACCGAACGGCGTGCGAAACACGTAGCGACTCGTCGGCACCGTGTCCACGTCGCGATTCGCGCCGAAGGCCTCGGTGCTGGCCACCATGCGCTCCATGCGGTCGCGCAGGTCGTCGTCATCGGCGGCGCCGAAGAATGCGTGCAGATCGGACATCGCCTCAAGCGGAAAGAGTTCTTCGACGATCGCGTTGATCCTCGGCGCGCCGGGCGTCAGCGGGTGCACCACTTGATTCTGTGTGTAACCGAAGGTCGATTGCGTTTCGATGGCCACCGGTGTGTGGTCGATGTGCCAGCGCTTACGCCATGTTGCCTCGTCGAGATCGTCGGGCCTGCGAATCAGCGCGACATTCGCCAAGCCTGGGGTGCGCTCCCCCGACACGGTCTCAGGGGGCGGCAGCGGTACCGATTCGGTCACCAAGTAAGCCGCGACGTCATCGCACTCTCGGTCCAAGCGGGCCAGCGCGGCCCGCACCTGATCGCCGTAGGACTGCTGCGTCCACAACGTGACGAAGCCGACCACCGGTGGCTCAAGCGTCGTCAAAGTCATCAGTGATTTCCGCACCGCGTCGTCGCGCACGTTGATCGCGACCCCTGGCGCGCCGGTTTCGAGTAGGTCGGCCGCGACTTGGCGGCGGAGTCGGGTGCACCATCCCTCATCCGCGTCGGCCGCCCTGAGGGTGATGATGACCTTTTCCACGATTCTGAATCTAGGCTTCCAGCCTTTCGCGGATACTGGCGAGCCGTTGTTTCAGTTCCGCCTCATCGATGATGCCGCGGGCCAAAAGCGAATGCGCCAGCGAAACCAGCTGGTTCTCCGGGTAGGGCAGGCTCGAGTAGACGGTCGCCGAGAGCGTGTCTTCTTCATCGCGTCGCTCTTTGATATTGGGGACGTCCGCATCCCCGCTGGCGTGGTCGAGGGCGTCGCACAGACCGTCCAGACTGGTCTTCCAAGGCGGTACGGGGTTCTCGACGCCCCACTTGGCCGCCATCCGAGGCCATGTCTGATTGCGTTGCACGATGTGCTTCAGGGCTTCGATGTCGACGTGTTCGATCGCGCCTGAGTCTCCCGCAGTGCTCATCCGGCTGTCCCCGGGTGGATCGCGGGACGGGTATCGGTGATCACATTGGTGGTGACGCCGGCCTTCGGCAGTGCGACGCCGATCAGGCAATCGCGCGTGAGGATTTCTGCCAGCTGGTCTTCGTCCCAGCCTTCTGTGCCCTCGGGGCGCACAGGCATCACCATGAAGCGATGCTTCTGGTTGGAATCCTGCACCCGGATGGAGATTTCATCAGGCAAATAGAGCCCGAATTCGGCAAGCACCTGGCGTGGCCAACGGACCATTCGTCGGCGGTAGTTCGGCGTGCGGTACCACTCGGGCGAATTGCCAAGGATGGGTCGTGGGTAGCACGAGCACAACGCGCAGACGATCACGTTGTGCACCGTGGGCGTGTCGGCGAGGATCTGGAACGCGGTGAAGTCGCTGGGAGTGCCGAAACCTGTGGGTTCCATCCAGTCGACGCCGACCTCCTTGCTGGCCGTCATCGGTTCGGCGAGAGCGAGCTTTTTGAACTCGGAATCCAGCCACGCCTTGGCCACGAGACGTGCCGCGGGAGTCGGGCCGATCTGCTCGGCGAATTCGGTGAACCGGCGGTGCTCCTCGGCGGTGAAGATTCCCTTCTCGATGCACAGTTCGCGCAGAGCAATCTCTAACACTTCGAAATCTGTGATCTCGTCGACCATGGGCTTGACAGTGCGGTCGTGGTCGTGACCGTGATCAGTCATGTGAATCCTTTGTGCGCAGCTTATTCAGCGGCTTGCAGCCAGTGTTCGGGAATTTCGGTTTGGACGACGTCATCGGTGGTTCCGGTGTAGCCGTACCACAGCTCGGACATGTTGAACCGAACGACGTAAAACCATTCCGGCGTCGCGGGACGGTCCCAGGTCTCGTCCTCTGCGGCCGGGCTTTCGTAAGCCACCGCCGCGATTTCGCCTCTCGCACCGCGCACGTACTCCGGGGTGCGGGTGTAGAAGATCACCGGAAGCTCGCGCACCACCACCGCGTCGCCGGCCTTGAACTGCGGCTGCCCGGCCTGACCGGCATACACCTGCGGATCACCCTTGCCCACTGCGCGCTTGTGGTGCTCGTTGCGTTTGACCTGCGACCCGTCCCCTTCGGACTTCGGGTTGGCCTCCAACTTCTTTCCGTCCAGTCCGCCGTCGTAACGCGCCTTGACCTCGAGCATCCGCTCGCTCAACTCGGTCAGGCCGATGTGGTGTTTCTCGACCAGGATCCGCGCGACGGCCAACAGCCAGCGGCCGTAATACGGCAGTCCCAGATACTCGGCCCGACCGACGTCGACGTTGCCGATCCGGCGACGCTCCTCCGAGAGCCATATCCCCCGCCACGCGAGTACCTCGCAGATCACGTAGGTCATGTGCTCCCACAGCTCGTACTGCTTGTTCTCATACTTCATCGGCGGATCCGGCTCTCCGCCCACGTCGTGGACGGGCTTCAGGTAGGCGGTGATGTGCTCGTGGTCAAGCAGATCGGGAGTCGGTGCATCCGGAAGCTCGGGATATGCGGACTTGAGTCGGGCTACGAGGTCGAGTTGCGCAGCACGCTCGGCGGCCGTACTCATGAAAGCTCCTTCGTTATTCGGACACGTTGAGTCGGTGAGGCTCAATCGGTGGTGAGACCCGGCGCCACGCCTCGCAAGACACAACTAGGACCTTAAGACGCGAGGCCGGGGGGATCCGGAATTTCGATCGCAAACATCCCAGCTGGGGTCAATCCGGCGGACCCGAACCGAGGACCTGTTGTTGTCCAGTCGGGTTTCGGCTTAGCGCATCTGTGTTTGCAGTCTTCCGCGCGGACAACCGGGCGGGATTCAAACGCGTGTGCTCCACCGTTCAGTGACCTTGATGGAGTCAAAATGGGCAAGTGACCACGGGCAGCCGGGTGATCGATGCGCTGCGCCTCACGACGCCCGATGTCGGCGCCGTGGCACGCAGCCTGCTCGGGGTGCTGGCGATGGCGGCGGTCGCGCTGGCGTCGGCTTCTCCGTCGGCTGCAGTGTGGGCGGCAGGCGCGGCGGCGATCGCAGGCGCGATTGCGATGCAGGACAGCCCTGCCGGACGGGTGCCGCTGGTCATCGTTGTGTCGCTGCAGATGGGCGCCGTCGTATTCCTCGGCGGGTTGACCGCGTCGTACAACGTCGTGTTCCTCTGCGTCGTCGCGGTGTGGTGCTTTGCGGCGGGCATGCAATGGGCGCTGGGCGGCAAACCGGGCCTGGTCGCGGCCGCTGCCACGGGGTTGCTGGTGGTCTCGCCGCCGGTTGCGCCCTCGCTGACCGCGGTGGTGTTTTCGACGCTGCTGACCGTGGCCGCCGGCTGCGTGCAGGCAGCGCTGATCGCGGTGTGGCCGCCGCAGCGCTGGCGGGTGCAGCGCGACGCATTGACGCGTACCTACCGGGCGTTGGCCGCCGACGCCCGCCGTGTCGCTGCCAATCGTGAGGCCTCGGTGCGCGCCCCACTCACGTCGCTGCGGGAAGCGTTCGCCGACAGCGAGGCGACCCGACGCCCGCTGGCGTATCACGGCGGCTACCGGCTGCCCGAGCGGATCACCGCGACGCTCGATGCCCTGCGCGGTGGCGACGACGGGGTTTCGCAGCTGCTGTCCCCCGCCGCGGATTTCCTCGACGCGATCGCCAACCACAACCACATCGCGCGTCGGGATGCCGAACACGCGCTGGCCCGGGTGGACATAGCGGCCGCCACGGTGAATGGACCGCAAGCGGCAGGCGCGCAACGGTTTTCACAGCAGCTTCACGAGGCGTCCGATTCGCGGTTCGGTGAATTCCGTCGTCCCGACCTGACGGGCTCGCTGCTGGCGGCCGCTGCCACGATGCGTGGCCACCTGACGTGGACGTCGCCGGTGCTGCGGCACGCCGTCCGACTGTCGTCGGCCACCGCGTTGGGGGTGGCCGCGGACCGCTTCGGTGCGGTTTCGCATGGCGAGTGGATCGCGTTGACCGTGCTGATGGTGCTGCGTCCCGAGACGGCACACACCTACACCCGCTGCGTCGGGAGGGTGGCGGGCATCGCCGTCGGGATCGTGATCGCGTCGGCGCTGACTTTGGTGTCGCAGCCGACGGGCTCGTCGGCTGCCGTCGTGGCGGTGGTGTTCCTCGCGGTGACCTACGGGGTGGCCCGGCTCGGGTACCTCGCGGTGAGCGCGGCGTTGGCCGCGAGCGTCGCGTTCCTGCTGGACATCGACGCCGCGGCGGCCGGTGCGGCCGTCGAAGACCTCTTGTTCGCTGTCGTCATCGGCGGCGGACTGGCGGTGGTGGCCCATGTCGTGCTGCCGGATCACGGGTTGATACGGCTGCGCCAGCGAGCCGGTGAATTGTTGAAGACCGAAATCGACTACGCGGCAGCGGTCGTCAAGGCGTTCGTACACGAGCTCGATCACCCCGCAGAAGCGTTGTCGGCGGCGTGGCAGCGAGCGTTCCGGGCGCGTGCAGCGTTTGAAGCGGCATCAGGGGCGACGCGGGCGGATTCGCGTGAGCTGCGTTTGTGGCTGCGGTCGTATCGAGCGGCGCTGAACGCCGTCACCGGCGCGTGCACGTCTCTGGAGAGCAGCTTGTCCACAGAGCCGACGGCGGCACTCACGCCCGAATTCATTGCCGCCGTTGATGATTACGTGGACGCGCTGCGAGGCGCGCCTCCGAGCGCGGCCACGCCATGGACTGTTGACATCGACGAGTTGACCGCCACGAATCAGCTGGTGCGCGAGGCAGGGGCGCGGCTCTCCGCCGACAACGCGGCGGCGCGGGTGCTCATCGCCGAGGTCGCGACGATCACCAGGAGCCTGGCAGGCATCGCCGCTACTCGCGAGCCCAGTTCGTCCTGATCGTCGGCGCTTAGCAGCGGCTCCGACATATTGCTGTTTTGGCGGCGGGTTATCCACAGATCGGATTTGGTCCACAGGCCGAGTGTTGGCCGGTCGTGTTTGGCACAGGTGTTCGATAGCGTTGCGGTATGGCCGAATTCGTCACCGCAGAGGCGGCGCGTGAGCGGTTTCGCGCGCTGGCCGATCAGGTGGACGCTGCCCACGGCGAGATGCGGGCACTGTCTTCTGCTGAGGTGGGCAACGAGTTTCGGGTCGAGATGGCCGAGCGGCTGGAGACCCAGGAGCGCACCAACCGGGGCCTGATGTATCGGGTGTTCGGTGAGATCGCCGACCCGCCCGATGAGGCGGGGATGGCCCCGGTGCTGGTGAACACGACCTAAGCGCTGCGGCGGTACTAAGCGGCGTCAGAGCGGCGGGCAATAGATATCCCGTAACCCCCAGTGCGGGGGAAGCTTGTGAGGCGTCGGCGGCTAGTGCCGTCGCGAGCTTGCGCTATCAGCAGATGGTGTCGGGTCGTGATGTCGAGATCGCTAATCAACTGTCGGCGCTGGCAACCAAGCCGCTGCTTTCGGTTGTGGCCGACGAGCCAGCCAGCGGCCCTGCCCCGTCATAACCGACCCAGAAGACTACCTAAAGAACCATCTCTATTGCTGTTAGTCTGCTGCTAGTTTCCTGCTAGTTCGCCGCAAAGAACGGCGACCGTGGACGACTTTGCGGTACTCCCCTCATCAAGGGCGCCAGCGCACGACGCCCCCAATTGAGAGGGCAGAGTCCATGAATATGATTCGCGCGGCAATCACCGCGGCGATCGCCGCGTTTCTCGCTGCTCTGTTGCTGCCCATGCTCGGGGCGTTTGGCCAGAGGGCGGCAGCGGACGTGATCGCAGGTAATGTCACGACGCTTTCCTTCTTCGAGCACGACACGCAGCAGACCACCGTGGACTTGGGCACTCGGGGTCCGGGTCCAGGAGACCAGTTCATTTTCTCCGGCGACATGTTCGATCACGCGGGAGGAACGCAAGTCGGGCATACCGCAGGCCTTTGCACCACCCTCAGCGGAAACGACACCACCGGAGAGACCATGTGCACCCAAACTTTCTTCCTCGACGGCGGCCAAATCACCGTACAAGCCTCGGGCGACACCGCTGCCCTTGTCACGGGCGAGACCGTTCCGATGGCGATCGTGGGTGGCACTGGAATCTATAGCACCGCTCGCGGCGACGCCACGGTTCAAATTCCGCCCGACGTGCCCAATGAGACCGACGCTAACTACGTTTTTAATGTGGTCGGCTGAGGGATATTGCCAGCGGCGAACCACGCGGGTTGCCTGGGCGCAGACCTCGGTGCGAATGGTCGCGTCGATCAGCGCGCGCACCGACTCAGTGAGCGGCTCGTAGATGGCGCGCAGCCGGGCGACGTCGTCGGCGCCCCCGTCCGGTCATCGCGGACGCACCTGGTCATCACGTCCCGCAGGCCCGCGCCGACACCGCGCCCGCGCGGGGGTCGTGCTGCTGCGGGCCAGTTCCAACATGCCCGAGATGCGGGCGTGCCGATCATCGGTCAGCGCCGGGGCGCGCCCCACGATCTCGGCGACCATCTCCAGGTACTCGCTCGGCGGATCTTCATGCACGGGTTGCTCCCATTTTCGGACACGGTTAAACGCCAGCCCCAGCGGGCGGACTATGAGTGGGTTACGTATCCGGCGGAGAGGGTTACGTGCCTAATGTGGCTTGACGTATAAAATCCGGCTCGGGGTCGTCAGATCAGACTATTGACGGAGTGCGACAACGTCAGGCTTCGCACTCCGGCGTGTTGCAAATTTCAACCAGTATCTCGCCGACACATGCACGCCCGCGACGGCGGCTGCACCCGCCCGAACTGTCTAGCGCCGGGCGATCACTGCGAGGTCCACCACAGCCCGGACTGGGCCACCGGCGGCGCCACCGACGCCGACACCCTGTTCTTCGCCTGCGCCCCCGACCACGGCCTCGCCACCAACGGTCACTACCAAACCACCGTCCCCGACACCGGCCGCCTGGCCTGGACCGACGGCACACGACCACCCGAAATCAACCACGCCCACCACCCCGAAGAACTCCTCCGCGGCAACACCGACCCACCCGACACCCAACAAGACTGAGGCGTTCGGCGCTGACGACGTTGGCGCCCAACCGCTTCTGCGCCTAGTCGCGAGCCCACCGCGGCTGGATGAACACGCCTTCAGCTTCGACGGTAATGCCTTCATCGTCGGCGAGATGTCCTGCGGTGAAGGTCTTTACGCCGTCCGTCCGCGTAATCCGGGCCTCCGCGTGCAGCTGGCCGAGCCGGGTAATACGCAGGTAGCGCAGCGTAATGGTGCCGGTGAGCCGTGGCTTCTCCGGGCTGCTGGCTGCGGCGCCCAGGATGTGGTCGAGCACAAGGGCCGCGACTCCCCCGTGCACGTGTCCGGGCGGACCTTCGTAGGCCGCGCCAAGACGGAAGTCGGTGAACACGCCGCCGCCTTCGCTCTGCTCGACCACGAGGGGTGGCGCCATGGGATTGCGTACCCCGATCACGACATTGCCCCACGGCATTTGGTCGCCGTCGGTTGTGAATCGGATGCCGTACGGACCGTCGAGTTGCTCGCAGCGCAGTCGCGCCGTCGCCGCATCGATCTCGGCTTTGGCCGCCGCAACCGTCTCGGCGCCGACCTCGGTGCGAATGGTCGCGTCGATCAGCGCGCGCACCGACTCAGTGAGCGGCTCGTAGATGGCGCGCAGCCGGGCGACGTCGTCGGCGCTGAGGTTCTCCAGGGTCCAATCCAGCACACTTGCACTAGAACACGTTCTAGCGCGGGTTGTCGAATCGCCCCGGAGCCGGGCCCACGAGCAGCCGACGGATCACCGGACGGGCCCACGCGATGAGCTCGTCGTGGCCGAGGTCTGCGACGCTGGGGTTGTTAAGCACGTAGCGGGCAGTGGCCAACCCGACGACGAACGCGCCCATCATGCCGGCGCGCTGGGCGGGGTGATCCGGTGTGACGGCGGCGAGTTTTGGTGCGACCTGGGTGGCGAAGATCCGGCGCATGGTGGCCGCCGCGGTCGGGCTGGTCATCGCCGCGCGGAGTAACGCCACGAACGTGGCATCTTCCTCCCAGACGGCAAAGAAGCTGGGCAGCAACGCATCTGCGACGTCGTCGGGGTGCACCGCGGTCAGGTCCGGCAGATCGAGCGTGAACTCCGCTGCGGCGGCGAACAAATCCTGCTTGCTGCCGAAGTACCGGATGACCAAGGCGGGATCAACGCCGACGTCGGCGGCGACCGCCCGCAGCGTGGTGCGTTCGTAGCCGTCGGACCCGAACCGCAGCCGTGCGGCCGCCAGGATGTCGGCGCGGGTCTGGATGGCGTTGCGTGTGCGCGGCGATGCCATGCGAGAAGAATAAGTCACCGATCGTTGACATACCAAGTGCCCGAGGCATAAGGTCTAAGTCATCACTTGTTGACTTACCCGCGAGGAGCCGGTCATGAACCCTTCGCATGACGTGCCCGTCCTGATCGTCGGCGCAGGCCCAACCGATCTGACTGCTGCGCTCGAGCTGTCGCGGCTCGGTGTCGGCGTGCACATCGTCGACCGTGCGCCCGAACGCGGGCTTTCTGCGGTCTTTCTGCAGGGGTTATGACGGTTGGCGGGCTGAGCCTAGGAGCACAACCGCGCTCTCGCCCGAGCTGGAACAGGCGGTCGCACCGATCACGACGGCGAGGATCGACAGGAGGGCGGCGATCCGGCTCCAACGTCGTCGCATCCAGGAGGTTCTGGGCCTCACCGTGCGCCGTTTAGCTGAGGATTACCTAAATGAACATACTCTTCGTTAGGTCCGAATCTGTCGGCCCGAAAGAAACGGGGTCGAGCTGACTTGCTGCGAATCCGCTGGCACGTGGCCGGTCATAGTCCGGTCACCCCTTTCGGGGAACATGCCCCATGACAACGTGCAACACTTTCTGCAGCCGGGCCTGACGGTTCTGCATCGCGGGTTGTTCTGTGCATCCGGGTCTGGGCCACGACCGATTCGCAACAACACCGAGGGATACGAACGAATGAGAAGGTCTGCAACTGCGATGCGCCGCGGAGTTATCGGCGCATGCGTCACCTTTGCGCTGGGAGGCGTCGCGGCGACCACCATGGCGATACCGACGGCAAGTGCGGCGCCGTGCGCAGCCAGCGGGCTGGCCAGCACGGCCAGCGGGGTGCTGGCCTCTGCAGGCACCTATCTGGCCGCCCACCCGGATGCCGATGATGTGCTGACCGCGGCTGGTTCGCAACCGACTGACGAGGCCAAGTCGAACGTGCAGTCGTACTTCCTCGCCCACCCGAACGAGTTCCTGGACTTGAAGGGCATCGCTCAACCGCTGACGGACCTGCACAACCAGTGCGGTGTCTCGGTGTCACCGGGACAGCTTGCCGCGCTCGTCGAATCGTTCCAGTAGATCTGCGATTCAGGTCCGCTGGCACACGCTAAGCCAGCCGAGGTCGGCGCTGACGGGCGTGCGCAATCGGGCCGCCATCCGCACGACGGCGCTGGCGATGATCGGATTGACATTCTTCGTCATCGCCATGATCGCCAGCTACTCCGGCGCGTTCGCCAAGCCGACGCTGCATCACATGGCGGTCGCTGTTTCCGGCGCCCAACAGCTCGTCGACGGCATCCGTGGCCAGGATGCGTTGGCGGTCACCGAAGTTGGTGACGACGACGCCGCCGCCCGCGAGCAGGTCTACGAGCGCAAGACCGACGCCGCGTTTGTCGTCGCCCCGACCGGCGAGATGAAGATCTACGTCGCAGGCGGTGGTGGACACAGCGTCGCCACCGCCGCCGAGACTGTCGGCCGAACCATCGCGGCCAAGGCGGGCCTCCCAGCGACCGTCGAGGACGTCGCTCCCGCGTCGGCAGGCGATCCGTCCGGCACCGTCGAGTTCTACGCGACTATCTTCATCTCGATCGGTGCGTCCGTCGGCGCAACTGTGTTGGGGCGGGTCATGGGCACCGTCCGCAGGCCGCTGACACTGGCGCTGCGAACCGCGACGCTGATCGGCTATTCGGCGGTTCTCGCTGCAGGCGTGACCGTTTACGTCGACGTGATTCTTGGCGCACTAACGGGTCACACCTGGCAGCTGTTCGGTGCGCTGTGGCTCTACGCGATGGCCGTCGGTGGAGCGGTCACGTGTGTCGCAGCGGCGTTCGGCCCGGTCGCCTCGGTGGCTCTCACGGCGTTCCTGGTCGTGATCGGCAACGCCGCGCTGGCCCGGTGGGCAGGCCGCTGCTGTCGGGCTTTTATGCGACGTTCACCGCGATCGTGCCGCAGGGTTCACGGGTCTCGCTGCTGCGCAGCGTCTCCTACTTCGGCGATCACGGCGCGCAGACGCCACTTGTGACGCTGGCGATCTGGGGCGCGGCGGGGTGTTTGCTCGCAATCGTCGCCACCGCCTCGCGAGTGAATTATCGTGCGCTCTATGAGCGTTGCCTCAAACTTGCCGGGAGAGACCGAGCAGTACTACGACCTGGGGTCCTATCATCGGTCGATTGAGACACCGTCGCCACAGGCGGAGGTGTGGTTTGACCGCGGCATGGTCTGGGCCTACGCGTTCAACCACGAAGAGGCGATCCGCTGCTTCGACCGCGCGCTCGACCTCGACCCAGACCTCGCGATCGCCCGGTGGGGCGTCGCCTACTCGATAGGACCGAACTACAACAAGGCGTGGGAGGCGTTCGACCCCGTCGATATGGCGGCGTCGCTCGCGCGGGCGCGGATGGAACTCGGCCTGGCAGCCCAAGGTCGCGCATCGGCCGTCGAACACGGGCTCATTGAGGCGCTGCAGGCCCGCTTCCCCACCGAGGATCCGGACGACGCCGAGGCGCTGAATGCCGGGCACAGCGGCTACGCCGACGCCATGGCCGCGTTGGCCGAGGCCTATCCCGACGACGTCGACGTGCAGGCACTGGCCGCCGACGCGCTCGTCAACATCACGGCGTGGGCGCTGTGGGACATCAACACGGGCGAGCCTGCGCCGGGGTCGCGCGTGGTGGAGGCCAAGCGGATCCTCGACGACGCGCTGGCCACGTCCGCCGGACGCGAACACCCCATGATCCTGCATCTGTATCTGCACGCCATGGAGATGTCGGCCACCCCACAGGATGCGCTCCCGGCAGCGGATCTCCTGCGCAACCTTGTGCCGGACGCAGGCCATCTGGTGCACATGCCAACTCACATCGACGTGTTGTGCGGCAACTACCGCGACTCGGTGGTATCGAATCTGTCTGCGGCGCAAGTTGATCGGCGTTTCGTCGACCGCGAGGGACCGCTGAACTTCTACTCGTTGTATCGCGCGCACAATCTGCACTTCGTGGTCTATTCTGCGATGTTCGAAGGCAACTCGCGCGTCGCGCTCGACGCCGCTGACGAACTCGGCGGTCAGCTGACGCCGGAGCTGCTGGCCATCGAGTCACCGCCGATGGCCGACTGGCTGGAAGCGTTCGTGCCGTTGGGAATTCACGTGCTGGTGCGATTCGGCCGTTGGGACGAGTTGGCCGCGCAACCGCTGCCCGACGACATCGACTTGTACTGCAGCACGGCGGCAACCATCCACTACGGCCGCGGTGTTGCGCATGCCGCTAAAGGCCAACTACCGCAGGCGCGTGCAGAACGGGAATCGTTCACGCAGGCTTATGCTCGCATCCCGGACACCCGCTACCTGTTCAACAACACCGCGCGCGACATCCTGGCCATTGCCGGCGAGATGCTCGACGGCGAAATCGATTACCGTGAAGGGCGATTCGATGACGCGTTCGCTCACTTGCGTCGCGCCATCCAACTCGACGATTCCCTGCCGTATGACGAACCGTGGGGCTGGATGCAACCGACCCGGCACGCCTATGGCGCTCTGCTGCTCGAGCAGGACCGTGTCGAGGAGGCTGCCGAGGTGTACGCCGCCGACCTCGGGCTGGACCCCACGCTGGCCCGGCCATGCCAGCACCCGGGCAACGTGTGGAGCCTGCACGGCTACCACGAATGCCTGCAACGGCTGGGCCGCACCGACGAGGCGGCGATCATCGGCCAACAGCTGGATCTGCTCCGGGCCCGCGCGGACGTGCCAATTCTGGCGTCGTGCGCATGCCGGCTCGAGGTTGCCGAGCCTAGCGACTGAGGCTCACTCGTTCTGTTCGGTTAGGCCGCCTGGAAGACCTTGTACCGCTGAATTAGTCGATCAGGATCAGGAAGGTCCGCTCGACGTCTCGGCAGATTCATCAATCTGCGCCCATGATGCTCCTGTAGCCCATGATGCAGCATCGGCCCATCGATTTCGTCCAGCAGACGGTGATGGATCTCAACAATATGATCGGGCCGGATCCCCAGTATGTTCTGGTCATACGCGGCATGGTGGATCTTGCACAGCGCTAGACCATTTGGTACGACCGGAATTCCCAATGGATCGCTGTCTGGGATGATGTGCGCCGCGTCGAGCAACTCGCGATGATGCAACGCACAGACGGCGCAACGAACGTCGTATGCCATCATGACCTTGCTCGCGAATATCGGCTGATGCAATCGCCGCTTTGTTTCTGCGAGAAGGTATCTCCGTAGTGCCGCTTCCATCGGACTGTCGAAGTCGACAGCCAGTTGCTCAGGAGTGAGCGCCAGTACGAATTGGTCCTGATCAAGCTCCTCGGCCAAGAGATACACGGGCACAATCGCGTTGAACAATCCAGGTTCCAGGCCGACAAACCAGGCGATGGGTATCTGCTTGCGAAGGGCGACACGAAGGCTTTCGTTCTCGCGCAGACCGCGGTCATCCCGCCGGAATTTATACCGATGCAATCCGTCCAGGCCTGTGTCGTCCGCGTAAGGCCGGACGCCAGATTTCGGCACGGCGGTCACGATGGATAGTGCGGCACTCCACCCCGACGGTGTCCGTATGCCGCGGCCGCGGTCGATAAGCGGGAACCGGATGCCGCCTACTTGAAACTCGGTTGCAAGCTCTTCCCTCGTTATCGGTCGAGTGCCGTCCAGAGTCCGACGGCGAATCCAATCGAGCGCGGCAGCACGTACCGCGTCGCCGGTCACGTCCAGGCCTGCGGCGGGGCGGCGGCGGCAGATCGTCAACAGCAGGTCCGTGACCGGTGCGCGGATTTCCGCGAACCGCCGGTTCGTCGGCTCGGCGCGACGCGATGACGTCCCCGGTCAGGTCGAGCAGCCAGTGCGCGTCCGTGTCGGTGGCGTGCAGCCCAATCGTGCGGCCGGGGCCGAGTAGCTCACGCATCCACGGGTGAACCTCGAAATGGAAGGGCAGACAACCGAGTTCCATCCACTCGTCGATGCCGTCGGCCGCGACGTCTGGGGCGAGCGTGTACGCCACCCCTAGGACCAGCGCCGCGTCGGCGCGGTGCATCGCAGTCTCATGTGCGAACCGGCGGGCGTAGAACGCTGAGCCACCACCGCCGACCGGGCACCACATCTGAGCATGCGGCCCAGCCTCCGTCAGGGTCGCCGCCAGCGCCGCGGCCGCCTCGGTGAGCGACGCAGACAAGGTGTCCGGATCGTCGTCGGTGGCACCCGACAGGTCCCGCAGCGCCACGTCGCTCGGCGGCTCCGACGCCCGCGTCGCGACGATCTCTTGCGCCCAGCGCTGACCGCCGTCGACGTGGCGCGCCAACTGAGACACATTCCAGCCCGGGCACGTCGGCACCGGCACGGTCAGATCCGCGCCGTCCAAGTGGCCGATCAACAACGACGTCTGCGTGACGATCTCTGCGCAATGCCTGTCAAAGTCGAGCGTCATCCGACCACTGCCTTCTGTTGCGTCACACCATCACCTCCAATGGGTCGACCATCCCGGTGCACCAGACTCATCGCCAGACCAAGCCTCTATCGTCGTCAGGCGTGGAGAGGGTTTGGCGCTACGTGAAAAGCGCCCCGCTGACCTACTCGTGGCTCGTCCTGCTGCTCATTACGACGATCATTCAGCACTCCATCCCCGCCCGGCGGCTGCGAGCGCTGCTGCAGAAGGAGTCGACAAACCTGCACCACCTGGCCTCTGATCCCATCCGAGTGCTGATTCAGAGCCTGGTGTGGATCGATGGCCAGTACTGGTGGCCCTACCTCGTCGTCTTCACGCTGTTCCTGGCGCCCGCCGAGCGCTGGCTCGGGCATCTGCGATGGCTGGTCGTGGGGCTCGTGTGTCATATCGGAGCCACCTATCTCAGCGAGGGATACCTCTACTGGAGGATCCAGGAGGCCGTGTCCTCCCCGCGGTTGATCGACGCGCGCGACATCGGCGTGAGCTACTTCGTCGTAGGCATCGTGGGTGTCCTCACCTACCACCTTCCCCCACGCTGGCGATGGTTCTACCTCGTCGGCGCGCTGGTCGTATTCGGCGTCTCGTTGGCCGTCAAACACGACTTCACCCAGCTCGGCCACTTCAGCGCACTCCTGATCGGGCTGGCGTGCTACCCGCTCACCCGGTCGCGTCAGCGCGAGCCCTCTGCTGCGTAAACTCCGGCCTGTGGCGATCAGCGACGACGACCTCGAACGCCTTCGCCGCTGCGTGGAACTCGCACGGGTGGCGCTCGACGACGGCGACGAGCCGTTCGGCTCGATCCTGGTCGACGGCGACGCCGCCACGCTCTACGAGGACCGCAACCGCGTCAAGGATGGCGACCACACCCGCCACCCCGAGTTCGCGATCGCCCGCTGGGCCGTCGACAACCTGTCTCCCGACGACCGGGCCCGCGCGACCGTGTACACCTCCGGTGAGCACTGCCCGATGTGCGCAGCCGGCCACGCGTGGGTGGGCCTTGGCCGCATCGTCTACGCGACCTCGTCGGCGCAGCTGGGTCAGTGGCGCGCCGAGTGGGGCGCATCGCCGTCGCCGGTGGCGGCCTTGCCGATCACCACGGTTGCGCCCGGGCTCGTCGTCGACGGCCCCGCGCCTGAGCTTGCCGATGCCGTGAAAGCCCTGTACGAGGCTAAGTTCCGGTCATGACAGAACCGGCCTGGGTCGAGCACGCGATCTGGTGGCAGGTCTACCCGCTGGGGTTCGTGGGCGCGTTTCCCGCCGATCCGCCGCCAACCGCCGACGAGCACCGGTTGCGCCGGATCGTCGACTGGCTCGACCACGCCATCGAACTCGGCGCGTCGGGTATCGCGCTGGGCCCGGTGTTCGCGTCGCGCACCCACGGCTACGACACCACGGACCACTACCGGATTGACCCACGCCTTGGTGACGACGCAGACTTCGACCACCTGGTCGCCGACGCCCACCAGCGCGGGCTGCGGGTGCTGCTCGACGGCGTGTTCAACCACGTCGGGACCGACTTTGCGCAGACGTCGTGGTTTCGACGGCGCGGCAATGACTTCGACACGTTCGAGGGGCACGGCGAGTTGATCGCGCTGGACCACGACAACCCCGACGTCGTCGCCTACACGGTGGACGTGATGACGCATTGGCTGGCGAGCGGCGCTGACGGCTGGCGGCTCGACGCGGCCTACGCCGTCCCCGACCGGTTCTGGGCACAGGTAATCCCGCGGGTTCGGCAGGCGTTCGGCGACGCCTGGTTCGTCGGTGAGGTCCTGCACGGCGACTACTCGGCGCGGGTGCGAGAGGCAGGCTTCGATTCCGTCACGCAATACGAGCTGTGGAAGGCGATCTGGAGCAGCCTCAACGACGGCAATTTTCACGAACTCGACTGGGCGCTGGTGCGGCACAACGAGTTTCTCGACGACTTCGTGCCGCTGACGTTCGTCGGCAACCACGACGTCACCCGGATTGCCAGCCAGCTCGACAACACCCGGCATCTCGAACACGCGCTGGTGATCCTGTTGACGACGGGCGGCACACCGAGCGTGTACGCCGGCGACGAGTCCGGCTACCGCGGCGTTAAGGAGGAGCGGTTCGGCGGCGACGACGCCGTGCGGCCCGAATTCACCGCTCCGCTAATGGGTGTCGACGAACTCGGCCACGACGTGTTCCGGTTGCACCAGTACCTGATCGGGTTGCGCCGACGCCACCCGTGGCTGCACGCCGCACGGACATCGCCGCTGCGGCTGGCCAACACGCAGTACGTTTATGCGACGCGCAACGGTGCCGACGTGCTGCTGGTCGCGCTCAACGTCGACGATGGGCCGTTGTCGTTGTCGCTGCCCGAACTCGGCTTCGGTGCAGGCCAGATCGTCGCGGGGTCGGGCGCGCCGCCGGCGTCTGTCGTCAGCGAGGTCGAGATCGAGCCGCACGGCTGGCTGATCATCGCGCCGCGCTGAGCAGCTCGACGGTGGCAGCGTCTTCCTCGCCGTTGTAGAACTTGTCGAGCACCGCGCGAAACTCGGCGTCATTGTCCGTCGCCCGCGCAAACAACGTCATCGACGAGCGCACCTTCAGGTTGTCGGGCCAGCCGAAGATCTGGTCGACCGAGCGGCCGTCGATTGCCGCGACCAACCGGGTGCATTCGCGCAGCCGCGGCCCGAGCACGGGGTGCGCCAGGTAGGCCCGGGCCTCGTCGAGCGAGGAAACCCCATAGTGCATCGCGGTAGGACTGCGGCCCAGCCCTCGTAGCTGCGGAAACACGAACCAGATCCAGTGACTGCGTTTGGCGCCGCTGCGAAGTTCGTCGAGCACCCTGCCATAAACGCGGTCCTGGGCGTCGACAAAACGCTGCAGGTCAAACTGATCTGCGCCATTCGAAGACAGCGATTTGTCGACAGCCATATCGTTTGCAAGTTTTGCAAGCTAAGGTTCGGGATTCAATGACGACAACCACCGAGCCGGAATCCTCGGTCGAGCCGGAGCCGGCGCGCAAACCCCGAAGTCTGCGTCGTCGCGTGCTGTCCCGGATCAGCATCCAGTCCAAGCTTCTGGTGATGCTGCTCGTGACCAGCATCCTGTCGGCCGCGGTCGTCGGCGCGATCGGCTACCAGTCGGGGCGGTCCTCACTGCGGGCATCGGTGTTCGACCGACTCACCGAGATCCGGGGGTCGCAATCGCGGCAGCTGGAGGCGAAGTTCTCAGATCTCGAGGATTCTCTGCTGATCTACACCCGTGGCTCGACGGCCACCGACGCCATCGAGGCGTTCACGCCCGCATTCGACCAACTCAAAGACGCCACGATCAGCCCGGGGCAGTGGCAATCGATCGTCGACTACTACAACAATCAATTCGAAAACGCCGAACAGGAGCAGACCGGCAACCGGCTGAGTATCGATGCTCTGCTCCCGACGTCGAATACACAGAAGTACCTGCAGGCCTACTACACGGCACCGTTCACCGACTGGGACAAGTCGATCAGGTTGGACGACGCCCGGGACGGCAGTGCCTGGTCGGCGGCCAATGCCCGCTACAACGACTTCTTCCGCGAGATCGTGCTGCGCTTCCAGTTCGAGGACGCGTTGCTGCTCGACACCCGCGGCAACGTGGTCTACAGCGCCTACAAGGGTGTCGACCTCGGCACCAACATTCTCACCGGCCCCTACTGCGAGGGCCAACTGCGCGACGTCTACCAGAAGGCGCTGGCCTCCAATGCCGCGGACTAACGTCGGTGTCACCGACTTCGGCGATTACCAGCCCGCCGACGAGCCAACGGCCTGGATGGTGTCGCCGGTCGGGCCTCACGGCCGAGTGGAAGGCGTTCTGGCACTGCAGTTCCCGATCTCCAAGATCAGTCGTTTGATGACAGCGGACAGGCAGTGGGAAGCCGCGGGGATGGGCAGGACCGGCGAGACGTTCCTGGTCGGACCCGACGACCTCATGCGGTCGGACTCGCGAATGTTCCTGGAGAATCCCGAGGAGTTCAAGCGCGACGTCGTCAACGCGGGAACGCCCCCGGATGTCGCTGAGGAATCCATCCGCCAAGGGGGCACCACGCTTGTGCAACCGGTGGCGACCCAAGCGACCCGCTTGGCTCAGCGCGGCCAGAGCGGCACGGTCATCGAGGACGACTACCTCGGGCAGAAAACGCTGCAGGCCTATGCACCGGTCCAACTTAAGGGGTTGCACTGGTCGATCATCGCCAAGATCGACACCGCTGAGGCGTTCGCGCCCGTGGCCACATTCATGCGCACCCTGGTGTTATCCACGCGAAAACCATTGCTGCTGCAGGACATCGGCCGCGCGATCGAAGAGCGGCGGGCCAGTCTGCGGCGGGCGTTGGCCGCTGCCGGCGACTAGGGGGCGCGATGAAGCGACGCGTGCCCCGGCCGAGCGAACTGGCGCCGCTGCTGCAGTTCCGCAGGCCGCAACTGAGTCCGACGAAACGCCGGCTCGAGTCGGCGCTGACCATCGACGACCTACGCCGAATTGCCAAGCACCGCACCCCGAAAGCCGCGTTCGACTACACCGACGGTGCCGCCGAGGAGGAGCTGTCGCTGGCCCGCGCCAGGCAAGCGTTCCGTGATATCGAGTTTCACCCGACGATCCTGAGGGACGTCGCCAAGGTCGACACCGGCCGGACGGTGCTCGGCGATGGCGTGGCGCTGCCGTTCGGGATAGCGCCGACGGGCTTCACCCGCCTGATGCACACCGAGGGCGAGATCGCCGGCGCCCACGCGGCGGCCCGGGCTGGTATCCCGTTCTCTCTGTCGACTTTGGGCACCAGCTCGATCGAGGATGTGAACGGTGCAAACCCGCACGGCCGCAACTGGTTTCAGCTCTACATGTGGAAGGACCGCGATCGGTCGATGGCGCTGGTGGAGCGGGCGGCCGCGGCGGGCTTCGACACGCTGCTCGTCACCGTCGACGTTCCTGTCGCCGGCGCACGGCTGCGCGACACCCGCAACGGCATGTCCATCCCGCCGACGCTGACCTTGCGCACCGTGCTGGATGCGGTGCCGCACCCGCGCTGGTGGTTCGACCTGCTGACCACCGAGCCGCTGTCGTTCGCGTCGCTGGACCGCTGGCCGGGAACGGTCGCCGAATACCTGGACACCATGTTCGACCCGACCGTGACGTTCGAGGACCTGGCCTGGATCAAGAGGCAGTGGCCGAACAAGCTGGTGGTCAAGGGAATCCAGACGCTCGCCGATGCCAAAGCGGTCGTCGACCTCGGCGTCGACGGCGTCCTGCTGTCCAACCACGGCGGCCGCCAGCTCGACCGGGCGCCCGTGCCGTTCCACCTCTTGCCGTCCGTCGCGCGCGAGCTCGGCGGTGTCACAGAGATTTTGCTGGACACCGGGATCATGTCCGGAGCCGACATCGTGGCCGCGATAGCGCTCGGCGCCCGGTTCACGCTCGTCGGCCGCGCCTACCTCTACGGGCTGATGGCCGGCGGTGAGGCCGGCGTCGACCGGGCCATCGAAATCCTGTCCGGCCAGGTCACCCGCACGATGCAGCTGCTCGGCGTGACCTCGCTGGTGGAGTTGACGCCGCAACACGTGACACAGCTGCACCGGTTTGGGCGCGGCGTCCCGGGGCTCGACGAGTCGTCACACCTGTAACTCTGTTCCCACAGGTCACAGCGCATAGCGGACAGTCTTGAGTCCGCGCCGAGTCGGAATCGTTAGCCAACCGCGACGTCGCCACGCGGTGTCGTGCGACCGATCGATGCGGCTGCGCGTGTTGTATTACGCAGGCAAAGCAACGGCAATGCTTTTGAGGAACGTAACGAAAGGTGGGTTGGTTGCCGTTATGAAGTTCATTGAGAGGTTTCGAGGTAAGTGGTTGCGCCGGCTGGCGGTGGGCGCCGTTGTGGCGGCGACCCTGCCCGGGCTGATCGGCTTCGTCGGGGGTTCGGCGACTGCTGGTGCGTTCTCTCGGCCGGGGCTGCCCGTTGAGTATCTGGATGTGTTCTCGGCTGCGATGAACCGCAACATCCGGATTCAGTTCCAGGGCGGCGGCCCGCATGCGGTCTATCTGCTCGACGGCCTGCGCGCGCAGGACGACTACAACGGCTGGGACATCAACACCCCGGCGTTCGAGTGGTACCACGGTTCCGGGCTGTCGCTCGTGATGCCGGTAGGCGGCCAGTCCAGCTTCTATACCGACTGGTACCAGCCGTCGCGGGGTAACGGCCAGGACTACACGTACAAGTGGGAGACCTTCCTTACGCAGGAACTCCCCGCGTGGCTGGAGGCCAACAAGGGCGTGTCGCAGAACGGCAACGCGGTGGTCGGTGCCTCGATGGCAGGCAGCACGGCAATGACGTACGCCATCTACTACCCGCAGAAGTTCATCTACGCCGCGTCTCTGTCCGGGTTCCTGAACCCGTCCGAGGGCTGGTGGCCGATGCTGATAGGGCTGGCGATGAACGATGCCGGTGGCTACAACGCTGAGAGCATGTGGGGTCCGTCGTCCGACCCAGCGTGGAAGCGCAACGACCCGATGGTCAACGTGGCGCAGCTGGCGGCCAACAACACCCGGATCTGGGTCTACTGCGGCACCGGCACTCCGTCGGATCTCGACTCGGGTACCGACGGCGGCAACCTGATGTCCGCGCAGTTCCTCGAAGGATTCACGTTGCGGACCAACGTCACGTTCCGGGACAACTACACCGCGGCAGGCGGCACCAACGGGGTGTTCAACTTCCCGCCGCAGGGTACGCACAGCTGGGGCTACTGGGGCCAGCAGGTGCAGCAGATGTTGCCTGATGTCCAGCGGGTGTTGGGGGCTCAAGCCACCACGTAACAACCACCCACAAATAGGGAGCCTGCCGTCAACCCCCGAACGGCAGGCTCCCTGCCTTTGGTGGCAGTCGTGGGCGGGAACAAATCGCTGGGCTCCAGGGTTGAGTCGATCTGACTGAACTTTGGAGGATTGATGGCTGAAGCCAATGACGCGTCGACTGTTGTGCCCGTCCTTTTCACTAGCGAGTCGATCGTGCTGCCCGGAATGGTGGTGCCGATCGAGCTGGACGACGCGGCGCGTGCCGCTGTTGATGCCGCCCGGGCCACCGAGTCCGGCCAGCTGTTGGTCGCCCCGCGTCTGGAGGACCGGTACCCGTCGTACGGTGTGCTGGCCTCGATCGTGCAGGTCGGCCGCGTCGCCGGTGGCAGCGGCACCGCCGCAGTGGTGCGCGGCAATGGCCGTGCGCAGATCGGCGCCGGCGCCAACGGTCCCGGACCGGCACTGTGGGTCGAGGTGACCGAGGTCACCGAACCCGCTGCGACCGACGAGACGCGTGCCCTGGCCGCCGAGTACAAGAAGCTGCTGCTGGCCTACCTGCAGCGGCGGGAGGCCTGGCAGATCGTCGACTTCGTCAACCAGCTGACCGACCCGTCGCCGCTGGCCGACACGGCCGGATATGCGTCCTACCTGACGCAGGTGCAGAAGCGCCAGCTGCTGGAGACGCCTGACGTGGGCGAGCGGCTGCGCTCGCTGATCGACTGGACCAGCGACCACCTGGCCGAGGTGGAGGTCAACGACAAGATCGCCGATGACGTCCGCGAGGGCATGGAGAAGACGCAGAAGGAGTTCCTACTGCGCCAACAGCTCGCCGCGATCCGCAAGGAACTGGGGGATTCGGACGACGGCACAGGGTCTTCTGATGACTACCGGTCCCGCATCGAGGCCGCCGATTTGCCCGAGAAGGTCCGCGAGGCGGCGCTGCGCGAGGTCGGCAAGCTGGAACGCACCAGCGAGCAGAGCCCCGAGGGCGGCTGGATCCGCACCTGGCTGGACACCGTGCTGGACCTTCCGTGGAACACGCGCACCGAGGACTCGACGGACCTGAAGTCCGCACGCGAGATCCTGGATGCGGACCATCACGGGCTTGACGACGTCAAGGACCGCATCGTCGAGTACCTGGCTGTGCGGGCGCGTCGCGCCCAGCGCGGGATGGCGGTCGTCGGTGGACGCGGCTCCGGCGCGGTGATGGTGCTGGCCGGTCCGCCCGGCGTCGGCAAGACGTCGCTCGGCGAGAGCGTGGCACGGGCGTTGGGCCGCAAGTTCGTCCGCGTCGCCTTGGGCGGCGTGCGCGATGAGGCCGAGATCCGCGGCCACCGGCGCACCTACGTCGGCGCGCTGCCGGGCCGCATCGTGCGTGCCATCGGCGAGGCTGGGTCGATGAACCCCGTTGTGCTGCTCGACGAGATCGACAAGGTCGGCTCGGATTATCGCGGCGACCCATCAGCGGCCTTGCTGGAGGTCCTTGACCCGGCGCAGAACCACACATTCCGCGATCACTACCTGGATCTGGACCTTGACCTGTCCGATGTGGTGTTCCTGGCGACGGCCAACGTGATCGAGAACATCCCGTCGGCGCTGCTGGACCGCATGGAGCTGGTGCAGATCGACGGCTACACCTCCGACGACAAGGTCGCCATCGCGCGTGACTTCCTGCTGCCGCGGCAGCGGGAGCGTGCGGCACTGACGGCCGAGGAGGTCACGGTGACCGAGGATGCGCTGCGCAAGATCGCGGCCGACTACACCCGCGAACCCGGAGTGCGGCAATTCGAGCGGCTGTTGGCCAAGGCCCTGCGCAAGGCGACCACGAAGCTGGCATCAGAAGGACTGACCAGCCTCATCATCGATGAGCCGGATCTCGTTGACTATCTCGGCCGTCCGCGGTTCATGCCGGAGTCGGCAGAACGCACGGCGGTGCCTGGTGTGGCCACCGGCCTGGCGGTCACGGGCCTCGGCGGAGACGTGCTCTACATCGAGGCCGGGTCGACGGATGGCGAGTCGGGCCTGCAGTTGACCGGTCAGCTGGGCGACGTGATGAAGGAGTCGGCGCAGATCGCGCTGTCCTACGTGCGTTCGCACGCAGAACAACTCGGCGTCGACCCCAAGGCGCTGGACCGCAGGATCCACGTACACGTGCCGGCGGGCGCGGTGCCCAAGGATGGCCCGTCTGCCGGTGTGACGATGGTGACCGCGCTGGTCTCGATGGCCACAGGGCGTCAGGTGCGCTCCGACGTCGGCATGACCGGCGAGGTGACGCTGAACGGCCGCGTGCTGCCGATCGGCGGGGTCAAGCAGAAGCTGCTGGCCGCGCAACGAGCCGGTCTGTCAACGGTTTTCATCCCGCAACGCAATGAGCCCGACCTGGACGACGTGCCTGCCGAAGTGCTCGAGGCGCTGGAGGTCAAGCCGATGACCGACGTGGCCGACATCGTCGCGCAGGCGCTGGAGCCTGCCGCCGAAGGCGCCATCGTCGCTGCCTGACCCGTGCCCGAACGCGGAAAGTCGTTGCGCAAGCTCGGGTTCCTGACCATCGGCCGATTCGATGAAGCCGATCCGGGACCCGGGCACGAGCAGACGCTGTCGATGATCGAGCGTGCCGAAGCGCTCGGCTTCGACAGCGTCTGGCTGCGCCACCGGCATTTGCAGCCGGGCATCTCCTCACCTGTGGCGATCATGGCCGCCGCCACCCAGCGCACCAGCCGCATCGAACTGGGCACCGCGGTGATCCCGCTAGGCCTCGAGAACCCGCTGCGGCTGGCAGAGGATCTGGCCACGGTCGACATCCTGTCGGGCGGTCGGATCAACCCGGGAGTGTCGGTCGGAGTACCCATGCTGTACGACCACTTCAAGACCAAGCTGTACCCGGAAAGCCATGAGCTGGAGAACTTCTCGAAAGACCGGGTGCAGCGTCTGCTCGAGTGCCTGCGTGGGGATCCGGTCAGCGACTTCGAGGGCACGGTCGGCATCGAGCAGTTCTCCCGCCGGGTGCAGCCTCACTCGCCCGGGCTGGCCTCGCGCGTCTGGTACGGCGGGGGCCTGTCGTCGGCGATTTGGACCGGCCAGCAGGGCATTAATTACCTGACCAGCTCGGTGGTCAGCATCGAAGGCACCGAGTCGCGCGACTTCGCGACCATTCAGGCCGAGCACATCGACGCGTTCCGCGCCCATCACCCGCATCCCGACATCGCCAGGGTCTGCCACGGCCTGGTCGTCATCCCCACCGACTCGGCTTCCCAGGCGCAGGTCGACAAGTACCGCGCCTACGCCTCGAGCCGCTTCGAGCGGACCAAGACACCGCAGGGCCCGAGGGGCATGCTGTTCTCCCCCGACTACGTCGGCACCTCCGATGAACTCGCCGACGCGCTTTACGCGCATGCCGGCTTTCAGCGGGCCGACGAGGTCGCGTTCGCGCTGCCGTTCACCTTCGACGAGGACGACTACTCGCAGATCGTCAGCGACTTGGCTGAAAAGCTCGGACCGAAGTTGGGTTGGACGTCGAGTGTCGCACGCGAGCGATAACGTCGGCGCATGGCCTACGACGAAGACCTGGCTGACCGGATTCGCGAACTCATCTCCGCGGAACGCGGCGTCGAGGAGAAGCGGATGTTCGGCGGCCTGGCGTTCCTGATCAACGGCAACATGTCGGTGGCCGCCAGCGGCCGTGGCGGGCTGATGGTCCGAGTGCCGCCCGACGAGACAGAGAAGCTGCTGGCGCGCGATCACGTCGAACCGATGGTGATGGCCGGCCGCGAAACACGCGGTTGGCTGCGGGTCTCACTCGACGGCGTCAAGACCAAACGCCAGCTGCAGACGTGGGTCGCCCGCGGCGTCGACTTTGCCAAGAGCCTGCCGGCCAAATAGGTTTTCGGGCGGCCGCAAGGGGCTAGCCAGTACCGATGATCCGCATCGGCACCTCAGGGTGGTCCTACGACCACTGGGCCGATGTGTTGTATCGGCCCGGGCTGCCTGTCGCCAAGAGACTGGCCCGCTATGTCGAGGAGTTCGATACGGTCGAGCTCAACGCCAGCTTCTACCGCTGGCCCAAAGACGCCACGTTCGCCGGATGGCGAGAGCGGCTGCCCGCCGGCTTCACGATGTCGGTCAAGGCGCATCGCGGGCTGACGCACTACAGGCGGTTGGGTTCACCGGAACCGTGGGTGGAGCGGTTCGAGCGGTGCTGGACCGCGCTGGGCGATCGGCGCGAAGCGCTGCTCGTGCAGCCGCATCCGGCGATGGAACGCGACGACGCGCGGCTCGACCACTTCTTGAGCGTGATGCCCGACTGGATTCGGATGGCGATGGAGCTGCGCCATCCGTCGTGGGACGACCCCGCCGTCTACGCCATGCTTGAACGACACCACGCGGCATACGTGGTCATGAGCGGTGCAGGGCTGCGATGCATCCCGAGGGCAACCAGCGACCTGACATACATCCGGATGCACGGGCCGCCCCAAGATTCGATGTATGCCGGCTCCTACCCGGACGACGAGTTGCGCCAGTGGGCCGACCGCATCGCCGCATGGCATGCAGAAGGGCGGCGGGTGCTCGTCTACTTCAACAACGACCTCGGTGGCCACGCCATCCGCAACGCGAGAATGCTCAAGGAGTTGCTGTCGGCGCGGGTCGGCTGAAGCGGCGAACGTGCGCTGAGTGCGAAAATCCGGCCGCCGAAAGATCGCAGTGGATACACGTTCGCAAGACTCAGGGCTTGGCCCGGTGACAGCCCCGGGCGAGTAGGCTCACCTGACATGACAACGTCGTCCACATTCGCCATCGTCGGCGGCGGCCTCGCTGGCGCCAAAGCCGCAGAAGCATTGCGCGACAAGGATTTCGACGGTCACGTCGTGTTGTTTGCCGCCGAGGAACATCTCCCCTACGAGCGACCGCCGCTGTCCAAGGAGTACCTGGCAGGCAAGAAGGGACTCGGTGACTGCACCACCGCCCCATCGGCCTGGTACCGCGACCACCACATCGAGCTGCAGCTAGGCACCGAGGTGTCGGCGATCGACCCGGACACCCACACCGTCTCCCTGCCCGACGGCAGCGCGGTGCGCTACGACAAGCTGCTGCTGGCCACCGGCTCGCAGCCGCGCCGGCCGCCGATCCCCGGCGCAGACGCCGACGGGGTGTACTACCTGCGCACCGTCGACGACGCCGACGCGCTGAATTCGGCACTGGCCGAAGGTACTTCCCTGGCCGTCGTCGGCGGCGGCTGGATCGGCCTCGAGGTCGCCGCCGGAGCCCGAGACCGCGGCGTCAACGTCACGGTCGTCGAAATGGCGGCGCTTCCGCTGATGGCCGCGCTCGGCCGCGAGGTCGGCGAGGTGTTCGCCGCGCTCCACCGCGAACACGGTGTGGACCTTCGGCTAGGTGCAACCGTGCAGGAAATCACCACCGCAGGCGGCAAAGCGACTGGGCTCACGCTGGGCGACGGATCGACGGTCGACGCCGACGCCGTCCTGGTCGCGGTCGGCGCCGCGCCCAACCTCGCGCTCGCCCAACGGGCAGGTCTGGCGCTTGGCGACGGCGGCGTGCTGGTCGATTCCTCGCTGCGCACCAGCGACCCCGACATCTTTGCTGTCGGTGACATCGCCGCGGCTGAGCACCCGCTGTTCGGCACCCGCATCCGCACCGAGCATTGGGCCAATGCGCTCAAGCAGCCCGCAGTCGCTGCGGCGGGCATGCTGGGTCATCCCGGGCAGTACACCGAACTCCCCTACTTCTTCACCGACCAGTACGACCTCGGCATGGAGTACGTCGGCCACGCGCCTCACTACAAGAAAGTGGTGTTCCGTGGTGACGTCGCTAAGCGCGAGTTCACCGCGTTCTGGCTCGACGGCGATGATCGGGTGCTGGCCGGGATGAACGTGAACATCTGGGAGGGACTCGATGACATCAAGTCGCTCATCCAGTCCCGCGCGCCGTTGGGCTCCGCTTGAACCGCCGAAGTCTGCTCTCGGCACTGACGGTCGCGATGCTGGCCACTGCGGGCTGCTCGGGAGAACACATCGTCAACACCTCGGAGACGCCGGCTCGGACGGCCGCCGCCGGCCCGAGCGCGGCGCCGCCGACACCGTCCAGCAATGTGCACCTGGTCAATGCGTTCGACTACGTCGCGCGCGTCGGCGACATCACGGGCTACTACTTCACCACCCCAAGCGGCAAGTGGCGGTGTGCGATTCTCACGCGCACCAAGGCGGGCTGTCAGGCGTCGAGCGGCTGGCAGTCCGGTCTCGGCGTACCGGGCGAGCCGGACTCGACGAATGCGATCGTGGTCGACGACACCGCTGACCCGCAGTTCGTGGACATGGACCAGCCGGAGTTCTGGCTGGTGCCCGGCCCGGCCAAAGTGTTGCGGTTCAACAGGATTCTGGCGGCGGCTGGATTTCGCTGCAACGTGCAGGAGTCCGGCGTGTCATGTCAGAGCGAGACAAGTGGCAAAGGCTTCACCTTCTCCGCGGAGGGATACACGCCGCAATACGCCGACGTGCCCGCCAACGCGCCCTAGTGTCAAGGAGACCGGCATGCGGATCGAGACGGGACAGGTCGCCGTGGTGACCAGCGGCATCGGCTTTGCGCTGGCCGTCGCGCTGATGCAGCGCGGGGTGAACGTGATGATCGCAGGCATCCGCGCAGGTCTCCGGCCAGCGAGTTGATTCCGTTGCCTCGCTGGCGCCCTACAACGCCACCATGTACGCGGTCGCCGGGCTGACCGAGACACTGAACGCTGAACTACGCTCGGTATCAACACTTTTGGGCGCCACGGTGCCATGCCCAGGGCTAATGGACTCGTCGCTCGGAGCCAATTCGGCGAGACTCATGCCGCCGGGTGCGGCGGCAACGCCCGACAACGCGGGCGGCATGCCGGACGGCGCGATCAGCCCCGCAGTAGTGGCGCAGGCCGCCATCGAAGCCGTCGAGGCCGACCGCGTGCACGCGATCGTCGGCCCCGGTTCCGAGGTCGTGGTGCGGCAGCGGGTGGACGGACTGCTGGCCGATCTGGTCTAGCGCAGTGTGGCGGTGCCATCGGTGTTGACCTGCACCTTGACGCCTGCGATGTCGTCGCGAATAGTGCTTTCGGCCTCCGCAGGGTCGGGGATCACCGCGAGCACTCGTGAGTCCTCGGGCGTGCGCACGGCGAGGAAGGCCTTCTCCGCCGAACCGGTCCGGTTGAACGGAGTGGTCCACGACTCAACCGTGCCAACACCCGACCACTCGACTGCAGCGGCCCGAGTCGGTTCGCGGTCGACGTCGGATTGCACGTCTTCCCAACGGAACTCGTGAAGTGGGGGCTCGGTACCGTATACGCCGAAACTGTGCTTGGTCAGATACCCGCCGTTGGCGGTGATGAGCCCGCGTTGGCCGGGGTTGGCGACCAGTCGCTCGGCGATCGTGGCGATCGAGTGGGTGACGTAGTTGTTCCACGGCCCGCCGGCGAAGGTCAGGCCGCCGGTGACAGTCAGCGGCCTGCTCGGGTCGCCGGTCGGCAGCCCCAATTCGTTGGCGGCCACCTGCACCGCCGACGGGAAGCACGAGTAGACGTCGATCAAGTCGAGATCATCGACGCCCACGCCTGCCAGGCGCAGCGCCCGCTGCCCGGCAATCCTGATCGCAGGCGACCCGTAGAACTCCGCCCGCTCACCGATGGCATACGTGTCGTGCGCATCCGTGCCCGCGTGCGGAAAAACCCAACGCTCCGAAGGGATTTGCAGATAGGTCGCCTTGTCGACCGACGTGAGCACCAGCGCCGCGCCCTGATCGACCATGTTGTTGGAGTTCATCAGCTTCGTGTAGGGCCAGCTGATCATCCGGTTGCGGGGACTGGGTTGCCAGATCTGGTGGGGCGCCAGCGGCTCACGGCTCCACGCGTGTGGATTCTTCGCGGCCACGCCGCTGAACTGCGACCACAGCTCACCGATGCGGTGCAGGTGGTCGTGCGCCGACTCCCCTGCCGCGATCCGAAGCGCCTGCTCGAACATCGGATAGACGTAGGCGGGCCGGTCCAGTTTGATCCGGATCTCCGCGGGACCGGCCATCGGCACGCCGTCGTCGGCACCCTCGGCGATCGGAACGGACTCGTCTTGACTCGTCCAGTCGGGCTTGGCCCCGCTTGCACGCAATCGCGTTCGGGTACGCCAGGTTTCGGCCCCGGCGATCAGCACTGCGTCGGTGCGACCGGTCTGGATGTCCAGGCACGCCTGGTTGACCAGCGTCTGGGGAACGTTGCCGCCGACCCCGGTGTAGCGGGTCGCGGCGGTCTTGGCGCGGAGGCGCTGCGCCAGCAGCAGCCCCGGATCGCGGTAGCGCCAGGACAGCACGCTCACGACTCGGACCGAGTCGACGGCCTCGAGCACCCGTGGATCCGCGGCGGCGCGGGCGGCCGCCACCATCAGGTCCACGGGTTCGACGCCGGGATGGTCGTCGTGTTGGTTGACCTGGCCGTAGCCGATGAGCACCGGCGTCCTGGGGTCGATGGGCATGGCTTCTAGTTTGACGGGCCGACCCGGTAGATCGATTTGAGGGTCAGATACGCGGCCAGCCCCTCGGGGCCGAGCTCGCGGCCGACGCCGCTGGCCTTGACACCGAACGGCGCAGCGATATCCATCTGATAGTCGTTGACACCGATCGCGCCGGTGCGCACCGATCGGGCTATCTCGGTGGCGCGTTCGACGTCGGCCGACCACACCGAGCCACCAAGGCCGAACTCGGTGTCATTGGCGATGTCGACGGCATCGCGATCATTCTCGTACGGGATGACGGTGAGCACTGGGCCGATTTCCTCCTGCGAGATGTTTCCCCCTTCGGACTTGCCGATTTCGATGTAGTTAGCACCCGTTCGCGCTGCCGGGAGATGACCAGCGGAACGTCCCGCCGATGAACAGCCGGGCCATCATGACCTCCCTTGGTGAGTGAACAAAGCGCCTTCGGCGATCAGTCGCTCGATCTCGTCGGCGTCCAGCGCGAGCAGCTTCTGGCAGATCTCGCGCGTGTGCTCACCGGGCATCGGCGCGGGCCGAAGCTCGGCGGGTGCAATGTGCAGGTAGGGCGCGGGGCCGGTCTCGGTGGGCATCGGCGCGTCGAAGAGCGGATGGGTCATCTCGCTGAACACTCTTCGGAAGGTGATCTGCGGATCGGCCAGCACGTCGACGGCCCGGTTCATCGGCGCGGCGGGCAAGCCCGCGTGCTGCAGTGCCTCGGCGACGGCCGTCTTGTCCCGGCTTGACGTCCACTCCGAGACCGCGGCAATGAGTTCGGCGCGCTCACGCGGAAGAGCGTCACGGCCCATCGCCGCGGCCAACGCAACCCGGTCGGCGTCTGATCGCAGCGAAATCACGCACCATTCGTCGTCACCGTCGCACGGGTAGACCGCATGCACTGCGGGGTCGTCGGCGACCGAAAGGCGCGCCGCGCGGGCGGCCTCCGCGACGTAGGCCGTCGCGAGCTGATTCACCGCCGCTTCAGCCTGCGAAATGTGCACGTGCGCACCGGTTCCGGTGTGATCACGGCCGATGACCGCCGCCAGTGTGGCAATCGCGGTGATCCTGGCCGAGACGTGATCGGGGAAGATCGTGGTGGCGTCATAGAAGCTGCCCTGTGGGGCATCCTCGGAGGTCCACAGCCAGGTGACCCCGGTGGTGGCGCGGACGAGCGGGCCGTAGCCCATTCGCGCGCTCCACGGGCCGGTGGCCCCGAACGCGCTGCTCTCGGCGAGCACGACGCTCGGGTTGAGCTCGCGCAACCGTTCGTAGGAAAACCCCAGCGACGTAAGCGTTCCCGGCTTGAAGTTGGCGAACACCGCGTCGGCGCCTGCGACCAGCTTCTCGAATAGCTCGGCGCCCGACGGATGCCGCAGGTCCAGACCCAGGCCGTACTCGTTGCGGTGGGTCAACGCCCACGACCTGCTCATCACCTGGCCCGGCGGCGTCTGGCGCAGCCCGTCGGGATACGTGGCGCTCTCGATCTTGATGACCTCCGCGCCGAGGTCGGCGAACAGCCGGCCCAGCTCTCCCCCGGCCACAATAACGCCAAGGTCGAGGATCCGCATGCCGTCAAACGGCCGGCCTGCCGTGCCGCCTGCCGACGAGCCGACGGAACGTCTTGTCGTCCAAGCGGCTTCGTCCGCGCCGACCGACCGCGCGGGACGGGCGTACCCGACATGCTCACCGTCGACCACGAATGGCCCGACAGGAACGGACACGCCGGCTCCAGCGGCGACTTCGACGTCGGCCAGTGCCCCGACTGCGCGAAAATGCTGCGAGGACAACGTCTCGGCCGGCGTGAGCACAGCGGCGATCGGAACTCCGCGACGTTGACCCTCGGCCACCAGGTCGTCCATCGTCTGCGCAGCGACGAGATCGGCGATGGCGACGTTGAGTTCGCGTGACGCGGCGTAGCGGGCCGCGATGCTGTCGAACTTCGGATCGGCGAACTGCTCGGGCTCACCCAGCCACGCGAACATGCCCCGCCACTGCCGAGCCGACAGCAGACAGATCCGGACGTATCCGTTCTTACACCGAAATATCGGGTAGATCTGCTGGTTGCGCGGCCTGCCCCGCCACAGCTCGCCGGACCGCTTCAGCCCGACGGCCGCCTGGCCCTCCGACCCGAACGGCGGATCGAGGGCCTGGACGACCGCCTCGAACCGCGAGAGATCGATGTATTCTCCTGCGCCACAACGTAACCGGTGATAGTAGGCGGCCAGCGCAGCCCACGCTGCCTGCGCGGCCGCTGTCGCGGATGCGACCCCCACCGGCGGCAGCACGGGTGTTCCGGCCGTCGGCCCGGTACGAGACAGCGCGGTCGACATGGCGTACAGCACCGGGTCGGTCGCCCGCCACGACGCGTGCGGGCCTGTGGTGCCGAAATCGGTGACCGACAGCGCAACCAAATGCGCGAACTGGTCAGCCAGCGCCGCGCACGACGTCCCGAACGCGGCCGCGCCCGCCGGATTGCCGCCGTCCACCACGATGTCAGCGGAGCCGGCCAGCTCGATGAACCGGTCGCGGTCGCCCGCGCTGTCCGGGTCCAGCACGGCGCTGCGCTTGTTGGCGTTGTTCAGTGCGAACGCGATGCTGGCGCCAGCCACGCTGGGTAGCCCGCGGCGCGTCGGGCTGCCTGCGGGCGGTTCGATCTTCAGCACGTCGGCGCCGAGATCGGCGAACAGCCGGCTGACGGCGTCGGATTCGGCGCCGCCGACATCGAGCACCCGAAGCGTCTCGAGCAGTCCGTTGCTCACCGGGCCAGCAGCCGTTCCACCCACTCAAGGTGGGCGTCGGTCCCGGTCGCCACGTACATCAGGTCCACGAACGCGTCGGGGTAGCCGTTGTCGGCCAGCACCTGCACGGCGTCGGCGACTTTGTCCACCGGAGTGCCTTCGGCGACGTTGACCCGCACATAGGAAGTGGATCGCCGACGGGTCACGACCCGCCGCGCGGGCCGCGTCGTCGATGGTCTGCCGCTGCCAATTGAGCATGTCCAGGCTGCACGCCGTCCGGCACGTTCACCCCGGCCATCCAGCCGTCGGCGCGCTCACCGATGCGCTTCAGCCCGGCAGGCGTGAACGCTCCGAGGTAGATCGGCGGATGCGGCCGCTGGACCGGCTTGAGGTTTACCCACGATTGCGGGACTGACCAACACGAGCCCTCGTGCCCAACCGGGTTGACGGTCCACAGCGCAACAAGCGCGTCAAGGAGTTCGTCGAGTTGCGCGCCGCGGCGGCGGAACGGCGCACCCGCGGCCTGATACTCCTCCGGGCGACCACCCGATACCGAATCCGGGCAGGAACCGACCGCCGCTGATCACGTCGATACTCGTCAATTGCCGGGCCAGCTGAACGGGTGGATACCACGGCGCGACGAACACGCTGCCGCCCAGCTGCGCAGTGGTGGTCGCGGTGGCGGCCACCGTCAACGCGATGAACGGATCCAGGTTGGTGCGGAAGCGCTCGGGGATGGTGTCCTTGCCGACGTAGCCCACCGTCGGATTGACCGCGGCCAGCAGCCGGTCTCCCACCCAGAGGCTGTCGGCGCCGAGTTGTTCGGCCGTCGACGCGAAGCGGGCAAGCTCTCCGACGTTCAGGTGGGCGGACTCTCCGAACTGAGGCACCGCGAATCCCAGCACGACCGTCAGGCTAGTGCTTGAGGTCCTTCGATTCGGATACCAGGGCCTCACCCAGTGTTCAGCCGTCGAGACGATGATTCTGAAGATGACCGCCCAGGCCCTTTCCCCGATGCTGTCGGACAGCGAACTCAAACTGATCAACGCGTACTGGCGCGCCGCCAATTACCTGTCGGTGGGCCAGATCTACCTGCTGGACAACCCGTTGCTGCGCGAACCGCTGGCGCCCGAGCACATCAAGCCGCGCCTGCTCGGACACTGGGGAACCACACCGGGGCTGAACCTCATCTACGCCCACCTCAACCGCATCATCCGCCATCGCGACTCGAACATCATCTACATCACGGGCCCCGGTCATGGCGGTCCCGGTCTGGTCGCCAACGCCTATCTGGAGGGCACGTACAGCGAGGTGTATTCGGGGATCGAAGAGGACGCCGACGGCCTGCGAAAGCTGTTCCGCCAGTTCTCGTTTCCCGGCGGGGTGCCAAGCCACGTTGCCGCCGAGACACCCGGGTCGATCCACGAGGGCGGCGAGCTGGGCTATGCGCTGGTGCATGCATACGGCGCCGCCTTCGACAACCCGGATCTGGTGGTCGCGTGCGTGATCGGCGATGGCGAGGCAAAGACCGGGCCGCTTGCCGCCGGTTGGCATTCGAACAAGTTCCTCAACCCGGTCACCGACGGCGCGGTGCTGCCGATCCTGCACCTCAACGTACGGCTATCGGCCGATCACCGTCGCCGGTGACGATCCGGTCGACGTGCACCAGCAGCTGGCCGCCGCGTTCGACGAGGCATTCGACCAGATCGGCGCTATCCAGCAGGCGGCGCGGCTGGACTGCGAGACGGGCCGACCGCTGTGGCCGATGATCGTGTTGCGCACCCCGAAGGGCTGGACCGGGCCGAAGGAGGTGGACGGCAAGAAGGTCGAGGGCACCTGGCGGTCGCACCAGGTGCCGCTGTCCGAGACGCACACCAACCCCGAACACATGGCGCAACTCGAGGCGTGGCTGCGCAGCTACCGGCCCGAGGAGCTTTTCGATGAGCACGGTGTGCTTCGGCCGCAACTGCGGGCGCTGGCGCCGACCAGCCAACGCAGGATGAGCGCCAACCCGCACGCGAACGGCGGGCTGCTGCTGCGCGACCCTGACCTACCCGACTTCGCCGATTACGCCGTCGCCGTGGACAAACCGGCGACCGGAACCGCCGAGGCCACCCGGGTGCTCGGCACCTTCCTTCGCGACGTGATCGCCCGCAACCCCGACCGCTTCCGGCTGATGGGACCGGACGAAACAGCGTCGAACAGCCTGTCGGCGGTGTTCGAGTCGACCGACAAGGCGTGGCTGGCCGAGACCGAGCCCGACGACGAGGACCTCGGGCGGGAGGGCCGCGTGATGGAGGTGCTCTCCGAGCATCTGTGCCAGGGGTGGTTGGAGGGCTATCTGCTCACCGGCAGGCACGGGCTGTTCAACTGTTACGAGGCGTTCGTGCACATCGTCGACTCGATGCTCAACCAGCACGCCGAGTGGCTGACCAGCAGTAGGAACCTGCCCTGGCGGCGGCCGATCGCATCGCTGAATTACCTTCTGACATCGCATGTTTGGCGTCAGGACCACAACGGCGCTTCGCATCAGGATCCCGGCTTCATCGACCACGTCGCGAACAAGCGGCCCGAAGTGGTGCGGGTGTACCTGCCGCCGGACACCAACACGCTGCTGTCGGTGGCCGATCACTGCCTGCGCAGCCGCCACTACGTCAACGTGATCGTGGCGGGCAAGCAGCCGGCGCTGACGTATCTGGACATGGACTCCGCGATCGCGCATTGCACCCGCGGCTTGGGTATCTGGGAGTGGGCGGGTACCGCCACCGGGGAGCCCGACGTGGTGCTGGCGTGCGCTGGCGACATCCCGACGCTCGAGACGCTGGCCGCTGCGGACATCTTGCGGCGCGAACTTCCCGAGTTGGCGGTGCGTGTGATCAACGTCGTCGACATGATGCGGCTGCAACCGGATTCCGAGCACCCGCACGGGCTGTCGGATCACGAGTTCGATTCGCTGTTCACCACCGACAAGCCGGTCATCTTCGCCTACCACGGCTACCCCTGGCTGATTCACCGGCTGACGTACCGGCGGGCCAATCACGCGCAGATGCATGTGCGCGGGTTCAAAGAGGGAGGCACCACGACGACACCGTTCGACATGGTGATGCTCAACGACCTGGACCGGTTCCATCTCGTCATCGACGTCATCGACCGGGTAGAGGGGCTGGCGAACCGGGCCGCGGTGCTGCGCCAGCGGATGCTCGACAGCCGGCTGGCCGCCCGCCGGTACACGCGCGAGCACGGCGAGGACGACCCCGACATCTCGGGTTGGACGTGGACTGGAAGTACGGCTCGAACTCGAAGTCTTAAGGACACGCTCAGCAAGAACCGATGAAATCGCCGTAAACTGGCTCGCAATGTCCGAGCAGGCGGTGGCCCCGCACCCCCATCCCGTGGTGGGCCAACTTGCCGCTTTGCACCATTTCCGTACCTACGTTGATATCGGCGTGGTCGTGGTGGTGCTGGCACTCACCAACCTGATCGCGCACTTCACGACGCCGTGGGCAAGCATCGCGACCGTGCCCGCCGCCGCGGTCGGGCTGCTGGTTCTTGTTCGTTCGCGCGGCCTTGGCTGGGCCGAGCTCGGGCTGGGCCGCGAGCATTGGAAGGCCGGCGCCGGCTATGCCGCGGCCGCAGTCGTGGTGGTGATGTCGGTGATCGCGATTGGCACGCTACTGCCGTGGACTCGGCCGATGTTCATGAACAACAACTACGCGACGCTGTCCGGCGCGCTGATCGCATCGATGATCATCATCCCGTTGCAAACCGTGATCCCCGAGGAGCTGGCGTTCCGCGGTGTGCTGCACGGCGCGTTGAACCGCGCATGGGGTTTCCGCGGTGTGGCAGCGGCGGGCTCGCTGCTCTTCGGAATGTGGCACATCGCCACGTCGCTAGGCTTGACCAGCAGCAATGTCGGCTTCACCCGGCTGTTCGGCGGCGGCCTGCTCGGAACCGTCGCCGGCGTGGTGCTGGCGGTGGCCGCGACGGCGGTGGCTGGCTTCGTATTCACCTGGCTGCGCAGGCGCAGCGGCAGCCTGATCGCCCCGATAGCGCTGCACTGGTCACTGAACGGGATGGGGGCGCTGGCCGCCGCCCTGGTCTGGCACTTGTCGACGTAACGCCTGCGTCAGCGCGGTGCCGCCTTGCTCCTGGCGCGGAACGCGCGGTTCTTCAGCTTGTTGCCGCACGCCGACATTTCGCACCACGTGCCGCCGTGGTTGCGGGACTTGTCGTAGAACGCCCATTGGCATTCATCGTTGGCGCAGGCCTTGAGCAGCGTCCAGGTGCCGTCGCGCTGAGCGTCGCGAATGATCAGCAGCAACTCGACCAGTCGATCGCGCACCGAGTCGCCATGTGCGCTGAGCCGCACCTCGCCGTCGTCGCCGAGATCGGCGCGCGCGGCGCCGCCGTCCGCGACCGTGCGCAGCACGGCCAATGCCGGTTTATTCGGTGGCGGGCCGCCTGCGTTGTGTACCAACATGGCACGTAGCGACTCGCGCACAGCGCGGACAAGATCGAGGTCCGCATCGGACAGCTCGGCGTGCGGCGCCAGTAGGTGGTTGTCGACGAGCCACGGACGGGCGTCGGCGATCTCGGCGAGGCGGTCCGAACCGTCCGGCCGTTCGACCGTATTGATCAGCGCTTGAACCAGCATCAGCGGTCCGGGCGCGGGTTTCGACTCGTCGTCACCGGGCCACTGCATAGGCCGCGTGCTCATGCGGTCATGCTAGCCGCGCGTGACCGGTATATCAACTTGACTGGTCACCATGACCACTGTAACGTCTTTGGTGGTTAACAGAATATCTAAACGGCTCAAGCAGTTAGAGATAGATGACCATGCCAAACAACAAGATCTCCCCAGACCTCTTTTCCAGCGCGAGCGACGTCCGCCGCCGGACAACCGCTTCGCGGCCATCGCTGGCGGCACGCATGACGGCGTTGCTGCGGGCCCACCACCTCGACCGGCAGATCGCCGTCGGTGTGCCGGCAGCGGCCGGAAGCGCGCTCGCAGTCCATCAGGCGCGGTTGACGTCCGTTGCGGAGCGGGAAGCCGTTGCGCGGACGCTGCGGCGGGTCGTAACCGAGGTCCACGCGGACGGCGGACCGCTGACATCGCGAGTGGGGTTGCATACCACCAATATTGAGGCGGCTGAGGATGTGATCGACGCAATCACCCTGCGGCTGCACTCACCGCGGCCCGTGAGCGCGCGCGGAATGGCGCGGCTGCGCATTGTGCTGTCCGACGGCTGCGGACCCATGTACCGATTCGGCCGGGGCGACCTCCGCGGCCGGTTCGGCGCGGCGCTCGCAGCGCTCTAGACCAACAACACCGCCGCCCCGGCGATGCGGCCCTCGCGCAGATCCGACAGGGCCTGGTCAGCGCGGCCGAGCGGATACTCCGGGCTGGTCACGTCGATGTGGTGCTGCCCCGCGAACGCGAGAAACTCGCGCGCATCATTGCGGGTGTTGGAGGTCACCGATCGCACCTGGCGCTCCTGGAAGAGGTGGCGTTCGTAGTTCAGCGAAGGGATGTCGCTGAGATAGATGCCCGCAATGGCGAGGGTGCCGCCACGGTCGAGCGCCTCGAGGGCGGGCAGCACCAGATCACCGACGGGTGCGAACAAGATCGCGGCATCCAGTGCCACCGGCGGACGGTCGGTAGCGCCTTGTGCCGAGGCCGCCCCCAGTGACAGCGCCAGCTCGCGGGCTCGCTCACCGCGGGTCATGACGTGCACCTCCGCGCCCTGCGCGAGAGCTACCTGGGCGGTCAGATGTGCGCTGCCGCCGAATCCGTAGATGCCAAGCCTGCCGCCCGAAGGCAGGTCGGCCCGCAACAGTGAGCGGTAGCCGATGATGCCGGCACACAGCAAGGGGGCCAGTTCGGTGTCGGAGTAGCCGCCCGGCAGATGGTGCGCGAACGCCGCTGGGACAGTGGCGAATTCGGCGTAGCCGCCGTCGGCGTCCCAGCCGGTATATCGGGATTCGGGGCAGAGATTCTCCTGCCCGCGGACGCAGAACTTGCAGTGCCCACAGGTGTGCCGCAGCCATGCGACGCCGACGCGATCGCCGACCGCGAACTCGTCGCCGGCTTCCGGGCCCGTCGCGGCGACCTCACCGACCACCTCGTGGCCGGGGATCACTCCCGGCCGGTGCACCGGCAGGTCGCCCTCGGCGACGTGCAGATCGGTGCGGCACACACCGCAAGCATGCACGGCGACAAGGAGTTCTCCCGGCCCTGGCTGCGGCACGTCGACCGTGACGCGGTCCAGCGGATGGGTGGTCATCGGGCCCGGTCGTCGAACTCGCCACGCGCTCATAGTTGGGGCGGTGGTCACCACCCTATGGTGGCGCGCCTTCGCCGAGAGCGCTCTTCGTTATGCGCGCGCTATGTCCGTGTCTTTCGCTGCACCAACCCGACGATCCACAGCAGAATGACCGACCCGAGGAGCGCGGTGAAGAGGGTGAACCACCACCCGCCCTCAGCGGTGTCGAACCAGAAGCTGAGCAGGAACCCACCGATCAGCGCGCCGACGACGCCGATGACGATGTTCATCAGAATGCCCGAGCCCCCGCCCTTGACGATCTTGCCGGCGAGCCATCCGGCGATCGCCCCGATGATGATGTAGCCAATCCAGCCAACGCTTGTCATCGTGGTGGAGCGGGCGAGAAATTCGGTTGCCGCAGTCACGTCCATTGCAGATCTCCCTGCCTATCGCCGACCGAGCCCAGCGGGCCGCTGGGCCACGCTTGAAGGTATACCCGACGACGGTAACGATTCGGGTTGCGAATGGGCACGATCGTCAATTGTTTCCGCAGGTCACTGTCCTCCGCACGCCCGATCGCGCTGGTGGGCAGTGAATCTGAGCGCTGAATCCGTGGGGAAAATCCCGATTCCCAATCGGTCACGAAGGCATAACCTGGGTATAACAGGCCGGCCGCGACGCGGTGGAGGTGATGGACATGCGCCGACACAAGCGAAGGCCACCTGTGGGGAGCGGGTACCGCGCGCTGATTCGCGCAGCGAAAAAGGGGTGAAAAATGAAAACACTTGTTGCACTCGCGATTAGCGGACTTGCAGTCGGCGGTATCGCACTGGCCGCACCGGCGAGCGCCGGTTGTCAGGGCGGGTGGACGCCGTGGGGCGGCGGCACCACATGCGACGGACCCGTCGCCGGGGACGGAACGTTTCAGCGCTGCGTGACCGCGGACGCGATGGGCTTCGGCGGCACCAACTGCTTCCTGGCCAATGTCAACAATCTCGAGGGTCAGCAGCCGTACGTCGGCCCATGACAACCCATCCGCCGGTTAGCCGTTAGCCAGCCGGCACCATTCCGGGTGCGTTGTTCGGGTCGACCGGAACCGGCACGCCGACGTTGGGGCTCTGACCGGGCACATTCGTGGCGCCCGCAGGTGGTGGCGGCGCGTTGGGATCCGGCGGCGGCGGAGGCGGTGGCGTCCACGGCCTGATCGACTGCGCCAGCGTGACGGCCTCGCCCGTAGGCACCGGGTTCGTGGCCGTGCCCAGCCAGACGACGAACCATCGCTCGGGCGTGCGCTGGCCCCGCGGCGTGCCCGCGGGGGTGGGCGCTCCGACGACGCCGGCCCAGATCTGGCCGTTGGGCTTGTTCGTGTCGGTGAACTTCACTTCGTAGTACGACGCGACACCCGACATGCCCGCCGCATTGAGCGGGACGGTCTGCTGATTGATACGAGTGCCGGGGAAGGGCATGAAGAACTCACCCATGTCCGACGCGAGCCGCTGGGCCGCCTTCGTGTTGTCGGTCTCGGCGCCTGCGAACAGCTTCAGGTCGAGCCGTCCGAGTAGCACGCTGGTGTCGTTGGGCGGCTGCGGGGGCTCGGGCGCGCCTGCTGGCGGCGGGGGCGGAATCTTGTTCAACAACGCCTGCCCGTAGGACAGCTGGGTCGCGTCGGCCACTTTCCAGCCCGCAGGCACCACGTAGCTGAAGCCGCCCGCGGCGTTGTCGACGCGGCCCGGCTCCGGCGGCGCAGGTGGCGGCGCGTTGGGGTCGGCCGGCGGAGGCGGCGGCGCGTTGGGGTCGGCCGGCGGAGGCGGCGGCGCGTTGGGGTCGGCCGGCGGAGGCGGCGGCGCGTTGGGGTCGGCCGGCGGAGGCGGCGGCGCGTTGGGGTCGGCCGGTGGAGGCGGCGCCGGGGCGTTGGGAGGCGATCCTTGCAGGAACGGGTTGCCCGGCGGAGGCGGCGGTGGGTTCCGGGTCCGCATGGGCCACCGACGGCAGTGTCAGCGCCACCACGGTGGCACCGGTCAGCGCCGCGATCGCCAGCGTCTTCGAGAGGCCCTTGCGGTGTTCAGATATCGCGTCCGGCTGATCCATGTGGAAGAAACTACCGTGTTACGGCCGTGACGCAAGTGTGAGTTGCTCAAATAGTGCTCAACTGAAAGATTGCTGTAGGCGGAAAAGTCGCTGAGAGTGGTCATTGGGTTCGATTGCTGGCACGACAAGGGCCCCGCGCGTCGCGCGGGGTGATCGAACCCACTTGCGCCCGCGTGGTTTGTGGTCGATTCAGATCGTTGATCGCACCGGCGAACCGCACCGTTACGGGCTCAGATGGACGGTGACCTCCTGGGCCTTCACCGAGAAGTAAACGCGATCGCCGGGCGCCAGCCGCAAGTCGGCCGCGGATTCGGCGGTGATGTCGGCGGCGAGCCCAGGCGCGCCGTCGGGCTGCTCGTCGGCACGCACCCGGATCACGGATCCGCGGCTGTCGAGTTCGGCGACCGTCACCTCGACCGTGTTGCGGGGACTGCCGTGCGGCTTGTCGCGGTACACGGCGACCGCCGCCGGGTTGAACAGCGCCACCGCTGACTCGCCGGCCACCATGTCGGGTCCCGGCGCTGCCGTGCCAGGTCGTCCCCCACTGCGTCGTCAGCTCGCCATCGGCGTCCGCGGTGCCCCCGACCAGGTTCACCCCGGCGAACCGCGCGCCGAACCGGCTGCGTGGTGTCGTCAAAACCGTTGCAGCCGAACCTGATTCGGCGATCCGGCCCGCCTCGAGCACCAGCACCCGGTCGGCCAGGGTGAGCACATCGAGGAGGTCGTGGGTGATCAGCACCGCGGAGCGGTCGTCACGGGCCAGCACGCGGCGCAGCACCTTGCGCATCGCGGTGGCCGCAGCGACGTCCAGTCCGGCCAGCGGCTCGTCGAGCAGCAACACGTCGGGTTCGGCGGCAAGCGCTCGGGCCAACGCCACCCGCTGAGCCTGCCCGCCGGACAACTGCCGCGGCATCCGGTCGGCGAGGTCGGCCGCATCGACCTCGGCGAGCCAATGTGCCGCCGCCGCACGGGAACTGCGCGGGGCGAACGCCACATTGCGGGTGACGCTCAGGTGCGGAAACAACAACGGGTCCTGGAGCAGCAGGCCGACGCGGCGATCGTGGGTGGCGACGTGAACTCCCGCCGCGGTGTCGGTCAGCACGCGTTGTCCGACGCGCACGACACCGCGGTCAGGGTGCACCAGCCCCGCGATCACGTGCAGGGCCGTCGACTTGCCCGCGCCGTTGGGGCCGAGCACGGCCAGCACTTGGCCGGCGGCGACGTCGAATTCGATGTCGACGCCGCGATTTTCGACGACGGCCTGCAGCGCAACCTCGGTCATAGTCGGGCTACCAGGCATTGGCGCCCCGCAACTGGCGGCTGCCCAGTCCGACGACGACAACGGCGGCCACCGCGACGAGCAGCAGCGACAGTGCGACGGCCGCGTCGGCGTCGCTTTCGCGCTGCAGGTAGATCTCCAACGGCAGCGTTCGGGTGACGCCCTCACGGGAGCCTGCGAAGGTCAGCGTCGCGCCGAACTCACCCAGTGACCGCGCGAACGCCAGCACCGCGCCGGAGATCAGGCCCGGCGCCAATAGTGGCAACGACACCCGCCACCACACCGTTGTCGGCCGGGCTCCGAGCGTGGCGGCCACCACCTCGTAGTCGGCGCCGGCGGTGCGGGCGGCACCTTCCAGCGCGATGACCAGGAACGGCAACGACACGAAGGTCTGCGCCAGCACCACGGCCGTTGTCGTGAACGCGATCTGGATGCCCGCGGCGTTGAGGTACTCCCCGATCAGCCCGAGCCGGCCGAACGCATACAGCAGTGCGATGCCGCCGACCACCGGCGGCAACACCAGCGGCAGCAGGATGAGCGGTCTGGCAAGTCGCACCAGCCGCGCGTCGCTGCGGGCCAGCACCAGCGCCATCGGCACCCCGAGCAGCACGCACAGCGTCGTGCTGGCCGCCGCGGTCTCGAGGCTCAGCATGAGCGCTGTCGTCGACGACTCGCTGGTGATCAGCGACCAGAAGTGCGGCCAGTCCACCTTGGCGGCGACCGCGATCAGTGGCACCACGACGAACAGCGCCCCGACGGCGGCGGGGATGTAGATCCAGCGGGGCAGCCCGGGCGAGGTGGCTACTCGCTGCACAAATCAAGACCCTATGGCACGTTGACGAAACTGTTGCCGTGTCGTGTGCGTGCCGAGTTTCATCCCCTAGCTACTGTCCAGTAACATGACGCTCACTCGCTGGGGTTCAGCGTTGAACGCAAGCAGGAGGTCATGGTGATGGAGGTGCTCGTCACCGGCGGCGATACAGATCTGGGACGCACGGTTGCGGAGAGCTTCCGCGATGCGGGCCACCGGGTGGTGATCGCCGGCGCACGCCGCGACGACCTCGAGGTCGCCGCCAAGGAGCTCGACGTCGACGCGATCGTGTTCGACAACACCGACCCGGCCAGCCTCGAAGAGGCGCGCGGGCTGTTCCCGCACCACCTGGACACCATCGTCAACGTCCCCGCCCCGCGCTGGGACGCCGGCGACCCGCGCACCTACTCGCTGGCCGATCTCGCCGCGGCATGGCGCAACGGCCTGGACGCGACCGCCGTGTCGGCGGTGCTGACCGTGCAGATCCTCGGCGATCACCTGCGCTCCGGCGGCTCGATCGTCACCGTCATCCCGGAGCATCCCCGCGAGGGCAGCGCCGAGGCCGCCGTGAAGGCAGCCATTTCGGACTGGACCGCCGGGCAGGCCACGCACTTCGGCACTCGCGGCATCACCGTCAACGCGGTCGCATCCGGACGCAGCGCCGAGCCGGGCTACGACGGCCTGTCCCGCACTCCGGCGCCGGTGGCCGCGGAGATCGCCCGGCTGGCGTTGTTCCTCACCACGCCTGCCGCGCGGCACATCACCGGCCAGACGCTGCACGTCAGCCAAGGGGCACTGGCCAACTTCGGCTGATATTCCCCGGTTCGCCGAGAGCTAAACGGGGTGACCGCCCCGCTTAATTGTGGTTACGTGAACGGCGTGACCATCAAACTTGGACTTCAGATCCCCAACTTCTCGTACGGCACCGGCGTCGCCGAACTGTTCCCCACCGTGATCGCGCAGGCGCAGGAGGCCGAGGCGGCAGGCTTCGACTCCGTCTTCGTGATGGACCACTTCTATCAACTGCCCGGCCTGGGCACCCCGGACCAGCCGATGCTGGAGGCCTATACGGCCCTGGGCGGGCTGGCGACGGCGACCGAGCGCGTGCAGCTGGGCACGCTGGTCACCGGCAACACCTACCGCAACCCCACGCTGCTGGCCAAGGCCATCACCACGCTGGACGTGATGAGCCAGGGCCGCGCCATCCTCGGCATCGGCACCGGCTGGTTCGAGCTCGAGCACGATCAGCTCGGCTACGAGTTCGGCACCTTCACCGATCGCTTCAACAAGCTGGACGAGGCGCTGCAGATCATCCTGCCGATGATCAAGGGTGAACGACCGACGTTCTCCGGGAAGTACTACCGCACCGAGGAGGCGATGGCCAATCCCCGCTTCCGCGACCACATCCCGCTGATGATCGGCGGCAGTGGCGAGAAGAAGACGATTCCGTTGGCCGCGAAGTACTTCGACCATCTCAACGTCATCGCCGGCTTCGACGAGCTGCCCCAGCAAGGTGAAAGTGGTCCAGGAACGCTGCGAGGAGATCGGCCGCGACCCCGCCACCTTGGAGACCAGCATGCTGGTCATGGCTATCGTCGACGAGAATCTGACCCCCGACAAGCCGTCGAGAGGCATGTCGGCAGCGCCGAGCAGATCGCCGACCAGATCAAGACCAAGGTCCTCGACGCCGGAATCGACGGCGTAATCATCAGCCTGCCCACGGAGCGCCACGGCTACCAGCCGGGAGACATCACAGCATTGGGCGAAGCATTGAAGCCGCTCGTCAGCCCGTAGTTCCTGCGGCGACGTGGCAAATCTCACGCGCTGCTGGGATCCATCGCGGCTACCGTGGTGTCTGTATAAGTGCACGTGTAATCCGTCGAGGAGCCCAAAATGAGCCATCCCGGAGCCACTGCCACTGATCGGCACAGAGTCGTCATCATTGGTTCGGGTTTCGGCGGCCTGACCGCCGCCAAGGCACTCAAGCGCGCCGATGTCGACATCAAGATGATCGCCAAGACAACCCACCACCTGTTCCAGCCTCTGCTGTACCAGGTGGCCACCGGCATCATCTCCTCGGGCGAGATCGCCCCGCCCACCCGGATGATTCTGCGCCATCAGAAGAATGCACAGGTGCTGCTGGGCGAAGCGACCCATGTCGACTTGCGAGATAAGACCGTCACGTCGGAGTTGCTCGGCCACACCTACGTCACCCCCTACGACAGCCTGATCATCGCGGCAGGCGCGGGCCAGTCGTACTTCGGCAACGACCATTTCGCCGAGTTCGCGCCCGGCATGAAGTCGATCGACGACGCACTGGAGTTGCGTGCTCGCATCCTCGGCGCGTTCGAGCAGGCCGAGCGGTCCAGCGATCCGGCGCGGCGCGAAAAGCTGCTGACGTTCACCGTCGTCGGCGCAGGCCCGACGGGCGTCGAGATGGCCGGGCAGATCGCCGAACTCGCCGACCACACGCTCAAAGGCGCGTTCCGGCATATCGATTCGACCACGGCGCGGGTAATCCTGCTCGACGCCTTGCCCGCAGTCCTGGCGCCGATGGGCGAGAAGCTCGGCAAGAAGGCGCAGGCCCGGCTGGAGAAGATGGGCGTCGAGATCCAGCTCGGCGCCATGGTCACCGACGTGGACCGCAACGGCATCACCGTCAAGGACTCCGACGGCACGATTCGCCGCATCGAATCGGCTACCAAGGTCTGGTCGGCCGGTGTGTCGGCCAGTCCCCTGGGCCGTGACCTTGCCGCGCAGTCCGACGTGGAGATCGACCGCGCGGGGCGGGTCAAGGTGCTGCCGGACCTGTCCGTACCGGGTCACCCGGACGTGTTCGTCGTCGGCGACATGGCGGCGGTCGAGGGCGTACCGGGCATGGCGCAGGGCGCGATCCAGGGCGGCAAGTACGCCGCGAAGGCCATCAAGGCCGAACTCAAGGGCGCCAACCCCTCAGAGCGTGAGCCGTTCCAGTACTTCGACAAGGGGTCGATGGCGACGGTGTCGCGCTTCTCCGCGGTCGCCAAGATCGGCCCGCTGGAGTTCGGCGGATTCATCGCCTGGCTGGCATGGCTGGTGCTGCACCTGGTCTATCTGGTCGGATTCCGTCGGAAGATCACCACGTTGCTGTCCTGGACGGTGACCTTCCTGTCCACCGCGCGCGGGAATCTCACCATCACCGAGCAACAGGCGTACGCCCGCACCAGGATCGAAGAGCTACAGGAGATTGCGGCGGCCGTTCAGGACACGGAGAAAGCGGCCAGTTAGAGCCGCTTTCCCTGCCACGTCGAGAGGCAGCCCCCGCCCGCCAGCGCCAGCGTGACACCGGCCGTCTCGACATCGCTGTCGGGATAGTGCAATTCGCTGACGCACGCCAGCGGCGCCCCCAGCTCGTCGTCGGCCACCGATCCGTTGCCGAGCTCGATGCGGTGCCGCAGCAGTGGTGACCCGTCCACGTCGGCGTGCAGTGACCCAGACCAAAACCCTTGCCGCTCATCGGATCTGCCGATCTGGATGCGCTCGCGCAGCCGAACGCGGCCGGATCCGGTCAGCTCCAGCCGGGTCGACGTGAAATGGCGCGACGTGGCAGCGACCACGGTCGGTTGCGGGTCGACGTCGAGATCACCGGCGACCTCGAGCGTCCAGAGCGCATGTGACTCCGGCGTTGTCGCTCCCGGCAGCGTCACGGTCGCCGCCGCGCTCCGCACCCGTAACCGCGCGCCCGCTTCCACCACCACACGGATGCTGATCGCGTCGCCGCCGAGCGGGGTGGCCGCCGCCGACACCAGGTGCACGGTGTCCGGTTCGGTGCGCCGCGCCGCGAGTCCTCCCCCGCACTCGATGCGCGGCTGGCGGTCGCGGCAGGCGACGATAAGGACGTCGGATCTCATTGCACTGGCACCCGCAGTTGTTCGCGCACCCAGGCCAGCACCGCCGTCGCGGCCGGGTCGTCGGATCAGCGAGATCAGCACCGTCGGCCGGTCCCGCGCGGACCTTGGCCGCGTCGCGGCGCATCACCTCGAGATCGGCACCCACCATCGGTGCGAGGTCGGTCTTGTTGACCACCAACAGATCCGAGTAGGTGACGCCTGGGCCGCCCTTGCGCGGCACCTTGTCGCCGCCGGCGACGTCGACGACGAAGATCTGCACGTCGATCAGTCCCGAGGAGAAGGTCGCCGTCAGGTTGTCACCGCCCGATTCGACCAGAATCAGGTCGAGGCGGTCATTGCGCGCGATCAGATCGTCGATGGCGTCCAGGTTGGCGGTGATGTCGTCGCGGATCGCGGTGTGTGGGCAGCCGCCCGTCTGCACCGCGGCGATCCGCTCGGTCCGGCAGCACGGCGTGGCGGCGCAGAAAGTCGGCATCCTCGGTGGTGTAGATGTCGTTGGTCAGCACGGCCAGCGACAGTTCGTCACGCAGCTGCCTGCACAGCGCCGCAACAAGAGCGGTCTTGCCGGAGCCGACCGGACCGCCGACGCCGATGCGCAGCGGCTCCCCCGGTTCCCGGTGGCGCTTGGGTCGTTCGGTGTGTGTGATGGGGTTCGCCGTCGAGGAAATGCGGTGGCATAAAGGGGTTCCGGGCCTTTCAGGAGACGAACAGGGGTCGCTCGCGTTGGCTGTGCCGCTGGGCCAGCACGTCGAGCAGCGGATCGGACAGGTCGGCCAGCTCCTTGGCTGCCTCAGCGGCGGTCTGCTCGCACAGCGCCGACAGCTCGAACGTCAGCGCCGCGACGTCGCCGGGATCGAGGGCAAGCAGCCGCTGTGCGGCCGTCGCGGAACCGGTCATCGTGGTGTAGACGACCGACAGTGCCGTGTGGTCGGGGTTCAGCCCGCTGGCAGCACCGACCGCACCGGCCGCGACCGATAGATGCGGCGTCGTGCCGAGCGCCTCCCAGTCTCCGTCGGGCCAGACGCGACGCGCCAGCCGCGTGAGGCCGCGGCCCTGCGCGCGCGACGCCTGCCGCGCGGCGGGAGCCGGTGTGCGGGCATCGGTTTCGCGGTCGGCGTCCGGGATGGACAGTGTGCCCGCGTGCACGGCCGCGGCCACCGAAGCGGTCACCAAGCCGTGCGTGCGGATCCGGCGGCGCAGGAATGCCCGCAGTGTCGCGAGGTCGACGACCAGGCCGCTGGTCACCGCTTCCTCGACGCCGCCGGAGTGCACATGCCCGCCGGTCGGCAGCCGCGAGTCGGCCAGTGCGAGTAGGGTCGCCAAGCTCGTCATCAGAACAGGAAATATCTTTGTGCCATGGGCAATTCGGCTCGCGGGCTGCTCCTGCCATACCTCGCCGTCGATGCGCACCGTGAACGTGTCGGGATCGACCTCGATGCGCGGCAGCGCGTCGTTGAGCGGCATGTCGGCCTTGCCGACCTTGCGGACATCCTTGACCGCCACCAGCCTGCGGTTGACGGCGAGCCGGTCGGCCAGTCCGTCCTCGACGGCCTGCGGGGACACGAAGTGCACCGACGTGGCCGCTGCGGCTGCCGGAGCGGCGCCGAACATCGGCCGTGGCAGCACCGGCTGCGGCGTCGGGATCGACGCGTTGGCGTCTCCCATTGCGGCCCAGGCGATCATGCCGCCCTTGATCACCGCGTGCGGTCGCACCCCGAAGAACGCCGGCTCCCACAGCACAAGATCGGCGAGCTTGCCGACCTCGACCGAGCCGATCTCGTGGTCCAGGCCATGTGCGATCGCCGGGCAGATGGTGTACTTCGCGACGTAGCGGCGGGCGCGGTTGTTGTCGGCATTGCCGTCGCCGGGCAGCGCGCCGCGGCGCCGCTTCATCACGTGTGCGGTCTGCCAGGTGCGGATGACCACCTCGCCGATGCGGCCCATGGCCTGCGCGTCGCTGCCGATCATCGAGATGGCGCCGATGTCGTGCAGCAGGTCCTCGGCGGCGATCGTCGACGGCCGGATGCGGCTCTCGGCGAACGCGAGATCCTCAGGGACGCTGGGGTTCAGGTGGTGGCACACCATCAGCATGTCGAGGTGCTCGTCGAGGGTGTTGACGGTGTGCGGACGGGTCGGGTTGGTCGAACTCGGCAGCACATAGGGCTCGGCGGCGACCGTGATGATGTCGGGCGCGTGCCCGCCGCCTGCGCCCTCGGTGTGGTACGCGTGGATGCTGCGCCCGGCGATCGCGCCCGAGGGTGTCCTCGACGAAGCCCATCTCGTTGAGCGTGTCGGTGTGGATGTTCACCTGCACGCCCGCCGCGTCGGCCACCGTCAGGCACGCGTCGATCGCCGCGGGGGTGGTGCCCCAGTCCTCGTGCAGCTTGAATCCCGCTGCGCCGCCACGCAGTTGCTCCCACATCGCCTCGGCGCTGACGGTGTTTCCCTTGCCCAGCAGCGCGATGTTCATCGGCCAGGAGTCCAGCGACTCGAGCATGCGGGCCAGGTGCCAGGAGCCCGGGGTCACAGTGGTGGCCTTGCTGCCCTCGGCGGGCCCGGTGCCGCCGGCGATGATCGTGGTGATGCCGCCGCCGAGCGCCTCCTCCATGATCTGCGGGCAGATCAGGTGGACGTGGCAGTCGATGGCGCCCGCGGTCACGATGCGGCCGTTGCCCGCGATGATCTCGGTCGACGGTCCGACCACCAGATCGGGGTGCACGCCGGTCATGGTGTCGGGATTGCCCGCCTTACCCGATCGCCACGATGCGGCCGTCACGAATACCGATGTCGGCCTTGATGATTCCCCAGTAGTCGATGATCACCACGCCGGTGATGACGGTGTCCGGGCAGCCATCGGCGCGGGTGGCGCGGCCCTGGCCCATCGACTCGCGGAGCACCTTGCCGCCGCCGAACACCGCCTCGTCGCCTGCCAGCCCGGGGTCCGCCGCTGCGATCCTCGGTGATCTCGACGAACAGGTCGGTGTCGGCCAGCCGGATCCGGTCGCCCGTGGTCGGCCCGAACAGTGCGGCGTAGCGCGCTCGCGACAGCGCCGGTCATGAGGCGTCCAATTGGCCGGGCGGGGTCAGGCTCAGCCCGTGCACCTCGCGGGAGCCGCCAAGTGGAACCAGCGAAACATGCTGGGCCACACCGGGTTCGAAGCGAACCGCGGTGCCGGCGGGGATGTCGAGCCGGTGGCCGTGGGCGGCCGCGCGGTCGAACTCGCAGCGCGGCGTTGGCCTGCGGCAGGTGCACATGGCTGCCGACCTGCACCGGGCGGTCGCCGGTGTTGACGATGTCCATCGTCGAGCCGGTGCGCGCCCGGATTGATCGCGATATCGCCGTCGCCGTAGACGATCTCGCCCGGCGCCCACGATGCGCGATCCGGTTCGGCTTCTCGCTGGTCATGGATCGGGTGGTGGACGGTGACGAGCTTGGTGCCGTCGGGGAACGTCGCCTCCACCTGGACGTCGTAGAGCATCTCGGGCACTCCCTCCATGACGTCGTCGCGGCCGAGCACCTCGCGGCCGCTGACCATCAACTCGGCGACCGTGCGACCGTCGCGGGCACCCTCGAGCAGGTGGTCGGTGATCACCGCGACCGCCTCGGGGTGATTGAGCCGCAGGCCGCGCGCCTGTCGTCGGCGCGCCAGTTCGGCGGCATACGAGAGCAGCAGCCGGTCCTGTTCGTGCGGGGTCAAGAGCATAGTGCGCGATATTGCCACGGTGCGCCGCAGTCAGCAGCGCACGAGATATGCCTGTTACGCGGGCGAAATGTTCTGCAGCCGCACCTGACCGCGCGCGACGACGCGATCGTTGTCGTCGGTGATGGTGATCAGCCACAGCTGCTGTCGGCGGCCCCGGTGGATCGGTGTCGAAACCGCCGTCACCGTGCCCGACGAGATGGCCCGCAGGAAGTCGGTGTTGTTGTTCACGCCGACGACGTGCCCGCCACCGTTCTCGCTGAGCCACACCTGACCGGAGACGCTGGCCAGGCCTTCGATGATGGAGCAGTACACGCCGCCGTGCACGATGCCCCAGGGCTGCAGCAGTTTGTCCTTGATCTCCAACCGTGCCCGTCCGCCGTCGGGGGTGAGCTCGATGTACTCGAGGCCGAGCTCGCTGTCGAATCCTTTGCCGAGTTCGGCGCGCAGGTCCGATCGTCACGCGATTGTGTCTACACGTCGACAGTCGCGTCCGCTCCGCGGGGGCCCGGCGATATCGTCGAGCATGGCCAAAAGTGTGAAGGACCTAGTGGAAGCCGCCAATGCCGTCGTTCCGCGCATCACGCCGGCGCAGGCGCAGGAGATGATCGCCAACGGCAACACCTTGGTCGTCGACGTGCGCGACGCGCCGGAGGTGGAGCAGAGCGGCAAGGTCGCGGGTGCCGTCCACGTCCCACGCGGAATGCTGGAATTTCGGGCCGATCCCGAATCGCCGTACCACGACCAGAATTTCGCGAAGGACAAGACGGTGATCCTGTACTGCGCGTCCGGCGGCCGCGCGGCGCTGGGCGGCCAGGCGCTCAAGGAATTGGGCTACGCCGAGGTCTACAACTTGGGTGCGTTCAAAGACTGGGCCGAGAGCGGCGGGGCGATCGAGGGGCCCTGAGACTCGAGAATGCGGACGGGCCCCGCGCCGATTGCGTGGGGCCCGTCCTTCGAGTGGACCGGGAGTCTCTGCAGCCCTCAGGACTCCGGCGCGGTCCGGTAGTTCGGTCTTCGGTTAGGCACAGAATAGGCAAGGCTGCCCTAATTAAGCAAGGCCTTCCGTGCCGCGCTCCGCGTGGCCGCCGCGGACCGGCAGGCCGAATCCGACCAGCGCGTCGAGTACGGCCTGTGCGCGCCGCATGCTGGTCACTTCGCTCGAACCGGCCAGCAGCGGCACGTGCGTCGCGGCGCTGACCACGGCCCCGCCGACGATGTGCCACATCGACGAGACGGATATGGCACCGCCACAGACGTCGAACAGCTGCGTGAACAGCGGATCCAGCGCGCGATGGCTGCGGTGGGCGACCCAGGTGGTCAACGCCGCCTCGCTGGGCAGGGCGACGATGCCGTCGGTCATCCGTATGCAACGCCGGGTCGTCGGGCAGCGCCCGCAGCTCTGGATCGACGACGCCGACCCAGTCGATTGCGCCCTCGGAGTCCACGTGCACCCAGAGGTTCTCCAGGCCGGTGTCCCAGGCGCGACCTTCGAGCACGAGCAGCGGCACCACGCGCCCGACGACGACGTGGGCCAGCGTGGCCGCCAGCTGCTGAGCCACCGCGGCGCGGCTGTCGGTCTCCTCGGCGGCGATATCGAACATCGCCCGCAGGCGATCGGTCGTCACCGCCTCGGCCAGCGGCCACCACCGCCGGCGTGACAGGTCGCCCATCACCGCGACGCCGTACACGCGCGGACATTCGGGATAGAGCTCGCGCAGCCGCCGGCTGGACTCGTGCAGCGGCAGCGTCCGCCTGATCGCCATGCCCGCGATGAGCGGATCGTCGATCACGACCGTCATGGCACCTCCGATGTGAGTTAGGTTAGCCTTACTATAATCAGCTGGATTTGTGGAGCAACCCCGTGTGACTGGACTCACAAGGTCGCGGGAAGCGGCGATGACCATTGCCGGAACACTCCGCGGTGCCGCCGAAGTTGTTCGAACGAGTTGGATACGACGCACCGTAGTAACGCCGTAGTACCCTGGGTTTACTGCCTTAGGAGATGAACGGAACATGGCCAAGTTGACGCGTCTAGGGGAACTGGAACGCGCGGTGATGGACCACCTCTGGTCCTCCCGCGAGCCCCAAACCGTGCGCCAGGTCCACGAGGCACTGTCGGCCCACCGCGATCTGGCCTACACCACGATCATGACGGTGCTGCAGCGGCTGGCGAAGAAGAACCTCGTGGTACAGCACCGCGACGATCGAGCGCACCGGTACGCGCCCACGCACGGCCGCGACGAGCTGGTCGCCGGGCTGATGGTCGACGCGCTCGACCAGGTCGCGGACTCCGGCAGCAGGGAAGCCGCGCTCGTGCACTTCGTCGAACGGGTCGGCGCCGACGAAGCCGCGGCGCTGCGCCGCGCACTGGCCGAGTTGGAGAGCAAGACCACCGCGCACGCGAGGAGCGGGAAGAACACCGAATCGCCGCCCACTGGTAATCCGGGCACCGGCTGAGGGAGACTTACAGCGTGTCCGCGCTGGCCTTCACCATCGTCGCGCTGGTCCTGTCGGGACCAGTCCCGGCGATGCTGGCGCGAGCAACCTGGCCGACGCGCGCACCGCGGGCCGCGATCGTGCTGTGGCAGTCCATCGCCCTGGCCGCCGTGTTGTCGGCGTTTTCGCGCGGGCATCGCGATCGCCAGCAGGCTGTTCGTGCCCGGACCGGACGGCCGCCCCACCGCCACCATCACCAGCGAAATCGAGGTGCTCGGCTGGCCGCTGTGGACGGCCTACGTCATTGTCTTCGCGGTCACCCTGGTGATCGGTGCGCGGCTGACCTTCGCCGTGGTGCAGGTCGCCATCGCCACCCGGCGCCGCCGGGCGCACCATCGAATGGTCGTCGACCTGGTCGGCAAGTCGCAGGGCACTCACCTGCGGATCCTCGATGTCGCACAACCGCTGGCCTACTGCCTGCCGGGTGTGCGCAGCCGCGTAGTGGTCAGCGAGGGTGCGCTGAATACGTTGGCCGACAATGAGATGGCGGCGATCCTCACCCACGAGCGTGCACACCTGCGGGCCCGCCACGACCTGGTGCTCGAGATGTTCACCGCGGTGCACGCCGCCTTCCCCCGATTCGTCCGCAGCGCCCATGCGCTACACGCCGTCCGGCTGCTCATCGAACTGCTCGCCGACGACGCCGCCGTGCGCGCTGCAGGCCCCACCCCCTTGGCCCGCGCCCTTGGTCGCCTGCGCGTCCGGACACACCCCGTCGGGCGCTCTGGCCGCCGGCGGTCCGACCACGGTGCTGCGGGTGCGCCGCCTCGGCGGCCGGCCCAACAGCCGCGTCCTCGCGGCGACCGCCTATCTCGCCGCGGCCGCCGTGCTCGTGGTGCCGACCGTCGCGCTGGCGGTGCCCTGGCTGACCGAACTTCATCGACTGTTCATCGCGTAATCATTTCTGCCGTAAAAGCTGCTGTGCCACAACAAAAAACGAAAGGCTGCCCGAATGAGCTCGTCTGCAAACTCTGACACGACCGCCACCGCTCAGATCGGGGTCACCGGCCTTGCGGTCATGGGGTCGAACATCGCCCGCAACTTCGCACACCACGGCTACACCGTCGCCCTGCACAACCGCTCGATCGCCAAGACCGACGCGTTGCTCAAGGAGCACGGTTCCGAAGGCAACTTCGTGCGCAGCGAGACCATACCGGAATTCCTTGCCGCCCTTGAGAAACCGCGGCGGGTGCTGATCATGGTCAAGGCCGGCGACCCGACCGACGCCGTCATCAACGAGCTCGCCGACGCGATGGAAGAAGGCGACATCATCATCGACGGCGGCAACGCGCTCTACACCGACACCATCCGCCGCGAGAAGGCGATGCGCGAGCGCGGTCTGCACTTCGTCGGTGCGGGCATCTCCGGCGGCGAGGAGGGCGCGCTCAACGGCCCGTCGATCATGCCCGGCGGTCCTGCCGAGTCCTACAAGTCGCTCGGCCCGCTGCTGGAGGAGATCTCGGCACACGTCGACGGTGTCCCGTGCTGCACGCATATCGGCCCCGACGGATCGGGCCACTTCGTGAAGATGGTGCACAACGGCATCGAATACTCCGACATGCAGCTGATCGGCGAGGCCTATCAGCTGCTGCGCGACGGGCTCGGCAAGTCCGCGGGCGAGATCGCCGACGTCTTCGCCGAATGGAACAAGGGCGACCTGGACAGCTACCTCGTCGAGATCACCGCCGAGGTGCTGCGGCAGACCGACGCCAAGACCGGCAAGCCGCTGGTCGACGTCATCCTCGACGAGGCCGAGCAGAAGGGCACCGGCCGCTGGACCGTCAAGTCCGCACTCGACCTGGGCGTCCCGGTCACCGGCATCGCCGAGGCGGTGTTCGCCCGAGCGCTGTCTGGTTCGGTCACTCAGCGCAAGGCCACCACGGGTCTGGCATCGGGCGACCTCGGTGAAAAGCCCAGCGACGCCGAGAAGTTCACCGAAGACGTCCGCCAGGCGCTCTACGCCTCGAAGATCGTCGCCTACGCTCAGGGCTTCAACCAGATCCAGGCCGGCAGCGCAGAATACGACTGGGGCATCACCCCGGGCGACCTCGCCACCATCTGGCGCGGTGGCTGCATCATCCGGGCGAAGTTCCTCAACCGGATCAAGGAGGCGTTCGACGAGGACGCGGACCTGCCGACGCTGATCGTCGCGCCGTACTTCCGCAGCGCGGTCGAGAATGCGATCGACAGCTGGCGCCGCGTCGTCGTCACCGCCACCGAGCTCGGCATCCCGATCCCCGGTTTCAGCTCGGCCCTGTCCTACTACGACGCGCTGCGCACCGAGCGGCTGCCCGCCGCGCTCACCCAGGGCCTGCGCGACTTCTTCGGTGCCCACACCTACGGGCGCATCGACGCCGACCCGAGCAAGAAGTTCCACACGCTCTGGAGCGGGGACCGCAGCGAGATTCCGGCCTAACCTGGATGCCGTGAGGTTTCTCGAAGGACAATTGCCGCCCTACGACCTGACCTACAACGACGTCTTCATCGTCCCGGGTCGCTCGGACGTGCAGTCACGGTTCGACGTCGACCTCTCGACGCACGACGGGTCGGGCACCACCATCCCGGTGGTGGTGGCGAACATGACGGCGGTGGCAGGCCGCCGGATGGCCGAAACGATGGCCCGCCGCGGCGGCATTGTCGTTCTGCCGCAGGACCTTCCTATCTCGGCGGTGAAGGAGACGGTCGACTTCGTCAAGAGCCGCGACCTGGTCGTCGACACCCCGGTCGTGCTGTCGCCCGACGATTCGGTGTCGGACGCGACGGCGCTGATCCACAAGCGCGCGCACGGCGCGGCGGTCGTGGTGTTCGAGGGCCGCCCGATCGGGCTGGTCACCGAGGCCAACTGCGTCGGTGTCGACCGGTTCACCCGGGTCCGCGACATCGCGATGTCCGATTTCGTCACCGCGCCTGCGGGCACCGACCCACGCAAGGTGTTCGACCTGCTCGAACACGCGCCGGTGGACGTGGCGGTGATGACCGATCCGGACGGCACCCTGGCCGGCGTGCTGACCCGCACCGGGGCGATCCGGGCCGGAATCTACACACCCGCCGTCGACGACAAGGGCCGGCTGCGGATCGCCGCCGCGGTCGGCATCAACGGCGACGTCGGCGCCAAGGCCCGCTCGCTCGCCGAGGCAGGCGTCGACCTGCTGGTGATCGACACCGCGCACGGCCATCAGCTCAAGATGCTCGACGCGATCAAGTCGGTGTCATCTCTCGACCTCGGGCTGCCGCTGGCCGCGGGCAACGTCGTGTCCGCGGAGGGCACCCGCGACCTGATCACCGCGGGCGCATCGATCGTCAAGGTCGGCGTCGGGCCCGGCGCGATGTGCACCACCAGGATGATGACCGGCGTCGGCAGGCCGCAGTTCTCCGCGATTGTCGAATGCTGCTGCGGCGGCAAGGCAACTCGGCGGCCACGTGTGGGCCGACGGCGGTGTCCGCCATCCCCGCGACGTCGCTCTGGCGCTGGCCGCCGGGGCGGCCAACGTGATGATCGGCTCATGGTTCGCAGGCACCTACGAGTCGCCGGGCGATCTGATGCGCGACCGCGAGGACCAGCCGTTCAAGGAGAGCTACGGCATGGCGTCCAAACGCGCCGTGGCCGCCCGCACCGCGGCGGACAGCCCGTTCGACCGGGCCCGCAAGGCGTTGTTCGAGGAGGGCATCTCGACGTCGCGGATGGGGCTGGATCCCTCCCGCGGCGGGGTCGAGGACCTGCTCGACCACATCACCTCCGGCGTGCGCAGCACGTGCACCTACGTCGGCGCCGCGACCATCGCCGAACTCCACGACAAGGTGGTGCTCGGGGTGCAGTCCGCTGCCGGGTTCGCCGAAGGCCACCCGCTGCCCACCGGATGGTGAGGCCGCCGAGCGATCGAGACCGCTAACATGAGGCATTCATTGCCGACCAAGCGAAAGGGATCACGTGCCGCAGGCACCCGTGGAGGCTCGCGGGTCTGAGCCGGGCTTCGCGGCCCAGCGGCCATCCCACGAGCCGTCCGACGCGGAACCCTCCCCTAGTCGGCCGGGCAAACGGCCCGGCGCACTCCCGGTGAGGACGCGATGAACACCGTCTTCACCCTGCTTTCTCTGCTGGCGTTCGTGCTGCTCACTGCGGGCACCGCCGTATTCGTCGCCGCCGAGTTCTCGCTAACCGCGCTGGAGCGCAGCACCGTCGATGCGAATGCCCGTACCGGCGGTCGGCGCGACAAGCTCGTGCAGCGGGCGCATCGCACGTTGTCGTTCCAGCTCTCGGGTGCCCAAGTGGGTATTTCGATCACCACGTTGATCACTGGCTATCTCGCCGAGCCGCTGGTGGCGCGGCTGCTGGAGCCGGTCTTCACGAAGTTGTCGTTACCCCGTGAGGTCTCCAGCGGCCTGGCGTTGGCGCTGGCGCTGTTGATCGCGACGTCGGTGTCGATGGTGTTCGGCGAACTCGTCGCCCAATATCTCGCGGTGGCCAAGCCGTTGCCGGTCGCTCGTGTGGTGGCAGGTCCGCAGGTGCTTTTCTCGACGTTGTTCACGCCGTTGATCCACCTGACCAACGGCACCGCCAACTGGATCCTGCGCCGGCTGGGCATCGAACCCGCCGAGGAGTTGCGCTCGGCCCGGTCACCGCAGGAGCTCGGTTCGCTGGTCCGCAACTCGGCTCGGCGGGGGTCGCTGGACCCCGTCACCGCGACCCTGGTGGACCGTTCGCTGCAGTTCGGCTCGCGGACGGCCGAGGAACTGATGACGCCCCGAACAGAGATCGTGACCCTCGAGCTCGACGACACCGTCGCCGATCTGGTGGAGGCGGCGATCCAGAGCGGTTACTCGCGGTTCCCGATCGTCGAGGGTGACCTCGACGAGACGATCGGAATTGTCCATGTCAAACAGGTCTTCGAAGTGCCACCGGAGCAACACAAGAAGACCCGGCTGGCCGACCTGGCGCAGCCCGTCGCCAGGGTGCCATCGACGTTGGACGGCGACGATGTGATGGCACAGCTGCGGGCCGACAGCCTGCAGACCGCGCTGGTGGTCGACGAGTACGGCGGCACCGCGGGCATGGTGACGGTCGAGGACGTCATCGAGGAGATCGTCGGCGACATCCGCGATGAACACGACGAGCCAACCGCCGACGTCGTGCAAGCGGGTCGGGGCTGGCACGTTTCGGGTCTGCTGCGCATCGACGAGGTGGCAGGCGCAACCGGATTCCGGGCCTCCGAAGGCGAATACGAGACCATCGGTGGCCTGGTGCTGCAGGAGCTTGGCCACATCCCCGAGGAGGGCGAGTCGGTCGAGCTGACGGCGTTCGATCCGGACGCACCGCTGCAGGACCCGGTGCGCTGGCTGGCCACGGTGTTGCAGATGGACGGTCGCCGGATCGATCAGCTTGAACTGACGAAGCTGGGCCGGCGTGGCGACGCAGAAGACGACATCCGATGAGCGCTTGCGCGAAGAGGCGACGACATCCGATGAGCGCTTGCGCGAAGAGGCAACGACACTGATGGGTGACTTTTTCGGCGTGGTCCTGACCGTGCTGCTGCTGGCCGCCAACGCGTTTTTCGTCGGCGCGGAGTTCGCACTGATCTCGGCGCGCCGCGACCGGCTCGAGGCCCTTGCCGAGCAGGGCAAGTACAGTGCGGTGACGGTCATCCGGGCGGGCGAGAATCTGCCGGTGATGCTGGCAGGGGCGCAGCTGGGGATCACGATTTGTTCGATCCTGTTGGGTCGGGTGGGCGAACCCGCGGTGGCGCACCTGTTGGAGAAGCCCTTCGGATTGGTCGGCATCCCCGACACCGTTCTGCACACGGTGTCGTTCGTCATCGCGATCACGATCGTGGTGGTGCTGCATGTGCTGCTGGGCGAGATGGTGCCGAAGAACATCGCGCTCGCAGGCCCGGAGTCGGCGGCCATGCTGCTGGTGCCGCCGTATCTGATGTGGGTACGCGCCGCGCGCCCCGTCATCGCGTTCTACGACTGGTGTGCGCACGTCATCCTGCGCATGTTCGGAGTCGAGGCCAAGAGCGAACTGGAGAACGCGGTTTCGACCGTCGAGCTGTCGGAGATGATCGCCGAATCGCTTTCGGAGGGTCTGCTGGACCCCGAGGAGCACAACCGGCTGTCCCGGGCCCTGCGGATCCGCAACCGCGTGGTGGGCGATGTTGCGATGCCGCTCAGTGAGGTGCACGCGGTGCCGGTGGCCGCCGACGCTTCCGGCCCGACGGTGGCGGCCATCCAGCGTGCGCTGGCCGAGACCGGCTACTCCCGTTTCCCCGTCGTCGATCTGTTCGGCGATTTCATCGGATATCTGCACATCAAGGATGTGCTGCGCTTGTCGACGACCCGGACGCGGTCGTTGACCTGTCGATGGTGCGTCCGCTGCCGCAGATGCCCGAGTCACTGCCGCTGCCCGATGCGTTGTCGCGGCTGCGGCGCGACAACAGCCACCTGGCGCTGGTCACCGACGCTGATGGCACGGTCTCCGCGATGGTGGCGCTGGAAGACCTGGTCGAAGACGTTGTCGGCGCCGTTCGCGACAGGACGCACCGTGGCTGAGTCGGTGCTCGACGAGCGGGACTGGCTCGACCGCGAGCGGATGCATCACAAACGGGTGGACGATTTCTGTGAGCCTCATCGCAGGCGGGCGCGGGCCGGCGAGGCCCACCCGGTGTGGGACTTTCTGTTCAGTTACTACAGCCTGCGACCGCGGCAGCTGCGGATCTGGCACCCCGGGTTTGGCGTGGCGCTCGGCGGCGAGTCGGCGCAGCGCTACCTGGGCCGCAGCGGTTACGCGCGCGGGCGCGACGGTGTGACGGTGACGCGGGAGCACCTGCTGGCGCGTGCCGACACACTGCGATTCATCGCCCGCCTGCTGCGCGCGACGGCCGCACGCCCGGCGCGCCTGAACTGCTTCGGCCTGCACGAATGGGCGATGGTGTACCGGGCCCCGACGGTGCGCCACGGGCAGGTGCCGCTGCGACTCGGCGTGGCGGGCACCGATGCCGTTGTAGAGTCAATGCCGTTGCGCTGCAGCCACTTTGATGCATACCGCTTCTTCACCGAGCCGGCCACGCGTCGCAACGCCGAGGAACTCACCCGGGACGGCCAGGTCGCGACGGAACAACCGGGCTGTGTGCACGCGGCCATGGATTGCTACAAGTGGGCCTTCAAGCTCGGCCCGCTGGTGGAATCGGAGTTGGTGATGGACTGCCTCGAACTGGCGGCCGATGCCCGTGCACTGGACATGCGGGCCAGCCCCTATGATCTCCGCGACTACGGATTCGAGCCGATCGCCGTCGAAACGCCGACCGGCCGGGCCGAATACGTCCGGGCCCAGCAGAGCGTTGCTGAGCGGGCTGCACCACTGCGGGCCATCCTGGCCGACCGGTGTGACCTGCTGCTCACCGCGGTGAACCGCGAATAGTCCCAGTTACCGCTGGGTAAGCTGGATCGACGGCTCTAGGGAGGAAACATGACCGATCGCGTGACGGTGGGGAACCTGCGCGTCGCCCAGGTGTTGTACGACTTCATCAACAACGAGGCGCTTCCGGGCACCGATATCGACCCTGACAGCTTCTGGGCGGGCGTCGACAAGGTCGTCACCGATCTCAGCCCCCAGAACCAGGACCTGCTCGCCCGTCGTGACGACCTGCAGGCGCAGATCGACAAGTACCACCGCCAGCACGTCATCGAGCCGCATCGACCCCGATGGCTACAAGCAGTTCCTCACCGACATCGGTTACCTGCAGCCGGAGCCGGATGACTTCACCATCACCACCGCCGGTGTCGACGACGAGATCACCACGACCGCAGGCCCACAGCTGGTGGTGCCGATCCTAAACGCGCGGTTCGCGCTCAACGCCGCAAACGCCCGCTGGGGTTCGCTGTACGACGCGCTATACGGCACCGACGTGATCCCCGCGGACGATGGCGCCGAGAAAGGCACCGGCTACAACAAGGTGCGCGGCGACAAGGTCATCGCCTACGCGCGTCGGTTCCTCGATGAGGCCACACCGCTGGCAGCCGGTGCGTGGGACCAGGCCACCGGCGTCGAGATCGACGACGGTCAGCTGCTCGTCAAGCTGGGCGACGGGATATCGACCGGACTGGCCGCGCCGGAGCAGTTCGTCGGCTACACCGGTGAGCTTGGCTCTGCCAAGTGGTCCGTGCTGCTGGTCAACAACGGCCTGCACATCGAGATCCTGATTGACCCGGATTCACCGGTCGGATCCACCGACGGTGCAGGCATCAAGGATGTCGTGTTGGAGTCGGCCGATCACCACGATTCAGGACTTCGAGGACTCGGTGGCCGCCGTCGACGCCGACGACAAGGTGCTCGGCTACCGCAACTGGCTCGGGCTGAACAGGGGTGACCTGGCCGAGGAGGTCACCAAAGACGGCAAGACGTTCACCCGCGTCCTCAATCAGGACCGCACCTACGCCACGCCCGACGGCGGTGAACTCACCCTGCCCGGCCGCAGCCTGCTGTTCGTGCGCAATGTCGGGCACCTGATGACCAACGATGCGATCGTCGACGCGGAGGGCAACGAGGTGTTCGAGGGCATCCAGGATGCGCTGTTCACCAGCCTGATCGCCATGCACGGCCTGAAGACAGGGCGACGGCAACGGGCCGCTCGTGAACAGCCGCAGCGGCTCCGTCTACATCGTGAAGCCGAAGATGCACGGTCCCGACGAGGTGGCGTTCACCTGCGAGCTGTTCAGCCGCGTCGAGGACGTGCTCGGGCTGCCGCAGAACACCATCAAGGTCGGCATCATGGACGAGGAGCGGCGCACCACGCTCAACCTCAAGGCCTGCATCAAGGCCGCCGCCGATCGGGTGGTGTTCATCAACACCGGCTTCCTGGACCGCACCGGCGACGAGATCCACACCTCGATGGAGGCCGGGCCGATGATCCGCAAGGGTGCGATGAAGAGCACCCAGTGGATCCAGGCCTACGAGGACCAGAACGTCGACATCGGGCTGGCCACCGGGTTCTCCGGCCGCGCGCAGATCGGCAAGGGCATGTGGGCGATGACCGACCTGATGGCCGACATGGTCGAGCAGAAGATCGGTCAGCCGAAGGCCGGCGCCACCACCGCGTGGGTGCCGTCGCCGACGGCGGCCACCCTGCACGCCATGCACTACCACCAGGTCGACGTGTACGCGGTGCACAAGGAGCTGGAAGGCAAGCGGCGCACCAACATTGATCAGCTGCTGACCATCCCGCTGGCCAAGGAGCTGGCGTGGGCGCCCGAGGAGATCCGCGAAGAGGTCGACAACAACTGCCAGTCCATCCTGGGCTACGTGGTGCGCTGGATCGACGCAGGCGTCGGCTGCTCGAAGGTGCCCGACATCCACGACGTCGCACTGATGGAAGACCGTGCGACCCTGCGGATTTCCAGTCAGCTGCTGGCTAACTGGTTGCGCCACGGGGTGATCACCGAGGACGACGTGAAGGCCAGCCTGCGCCGGATGGCCGCGGTCGTCGACAAGCAGAACGAGACGGATCCGGAATTCCGGCCAATGGCACCGGATCCCGACGGCAGCGTCGCGTTTCAGGCCGCGCAGGAACTGATCCTGTCCGGCGGCGCACAGCCCAACGGCTACACCGAGCCGATCCTGCACCGTCGACGCCGCGAGTTCAAAGCAAGGCAGCCGGAACGTGCCTGACTCGACGATGGCCGGCCGTCGAAACGAGCACGAGGGCTTAAGTGGGCAGGCATAGCGTTCCCGATCCGGAGGACTCGGCCGGCGAGGATTTGCCCGAGGAACCGCCGACCCACCGCTTCGGACGACGTGAACCCGACCTACCCGACGACGACCGGCGATGGCCGGACGAGCCGAGCTACGACCAGCCGGACTACGACGAGCCATCGATGGTACCGCCCGAACGCGACTACCCCGGCGCCCGAACGGGACTATGCGCAGTCGGAACCTCGGCTCGGTGGTGGGGCCGCTCCGCCACCGCGGTCGTCGGGCCAGAAGCACAGCGGTGAATGGGAAGGCGGCGAGTGGACGGGCAGCCACCGTGCGGTGGCGACCGGCAGGCGCGGCGTCAGCCTCGGCGTGATCGCGGCGCTGGTCGCCGTCGTCGTGGTGGTCGGTGCGGTCATTCTGTGGCGATTCTTCGGCGACGCGCTGTCCAGTCGCAGCGACGCGGGCGCCGCCCGTTGCGTGGACGGCGAACTCGTCGTCGCCGTCGTCGCCGATCCGTCGATCGCCGATCAGGTCCAGACGCTGGCCAACACCTACAACAAGAGCGCGGCACCCGTCGCTGATCGGTGCGTGAAGGTGGGTGTCAAACCCGCCGACCCCGATCAGGTCGTCAACGGCTTCATCGGCAAGTGGCCGGCCGAACTTGGTGAGCGTCCCGCGCTGTGGATCCCGGCCAGCTCGGTGTCCGAGGCCCGGCTCGAGGCGGCGGCGGGCGCGCAGACCGTCAGCGACAGCCGATCGTTGGTCACCTCGCCTGTCCTGCTTGCCATCCGACCGCAACTTAAAGATGCACTGGCCCAACAGAACTGGGGAACACTGCCGGACCTGCAGACGAATCCGACGGCGCTGGACGGTCTGAACCTGCCCGGCTGGGGGCCGCTGCGGCTGTCGTTGCCGCTCAGCGGCGACAGCGATGCGTCGTATCTGGCGGCCGAGGCGGTAGCGGCGGCGTCGGCACCCGCAGGTGCATCGGCCAGCGCCGGGACGGGCGCCGTCAACACGCTGGTGGGCGGTCAGCCCAAGCTGGCCGACAACAAGGCGTCCACCGCGATGGACGCGCTGCTGAGCGCCACCGATCCGGCCGCCGCGCCCGTGCACGCCGTGGTCACCACCGAGCAGCAGCTGTTCCAGCGCGCCGCGTCGATGCCGGACGCCAAGAACACCGTCGCATCGTGGCTGCCGCCCGGCCCGACGGCCATGGCGGACTATCCGACGGTGCTGCTCAGCGGCAACTGGCTGTCGCAGGAGCAGGTCAGCGCGGCCAGCGAATTCGCCCGGTTCATGCGTAAACCCGAGCAGCTCGCGGAGCTGGCCAAGGCCGGCTTCCGCACCGAGGGTGGCACGCCGCCGAAGAGCGATGTGACGAGCTTTGCGCCAGTGTCGGCGCCGCTGTCGGTGGGTGACGCCGCGACGCGGGCAACGCTGGCCAACGTGCTGACCGCGCCGGTCGAGAGCCCCGCCGTGACGATCATGCTCGACCAGTCGATGCCAACCGATGAGGGCGGCAAGTCGCGGCTGGCCAACGTGGTAGCGGCGCTCAACGCGCGGCTGCAGGCGCTGCCGCCGAACTCCGCGGTCGGGCTGTGGACGTTCGACGGCACCGAAGGCAGGTCAGAGGTGCGCACCGGTCCGCTCTCCGATCCGGTCAACGGGCAGCCGCGCTCTGCGGCGTTGACCAGCGCCCTGAACTCGCAGAACGCATCGGGCGGCGGTGCGGTGTCGTTCACCACGCTGCGGTTGATCTACACGGACGTGATGGCGAATTACCGTCAGGGCCAGAACAATTCGATCCTGGTCATCACCGCCGGCCCGCACAGCGACCAGTCACTCGGCGGCTCGGGCCTGCAACAGTACATTCGCGGGGCCTTCGATCAGGCGAGTCCGGTCGCCGTCAACGTCATCGACTTCGGCGACGACTCCGATCGCGCCACCTGGGAGGCCGTCGCGCAGGCCAGCGGCGGCAGCTACCAGAACCTGGCCAGCTCGGCGGGGCCGGACCTCACTACCGCCGTCACAAAGTTCCTGGGTTAGTGGGCCATTGACAGCAGGCTCAGTGCTGCGCTGGTGAACACGTCCGGACCTCCACCTGCGGGTAGTGCCCGACCCCCGGCAACTCGACAACGTCTGCGGCAGGCCGCAATTCACGCAGCCCGTCGAGCAGTTGGTGGTCGCCACCGGGTCGTCGAGCGTCCAAAGGAAGCTCAGCGGTTTAGGCCAGTCCCGCACCGCGCCGCGAATGAAGAAATTCACGAGGAGCACAATGACTGCGAAATACGAAGTCCAAAGCGGCGACACTCTGTGGGGGTTGGCCGCGCGGTTCTACGGCGACGGACGCCTGCACCGGGTGATCGCGGTGATCAACCACCTGGCCGACCCCGACCTGATCGTGGTCGGGCAGGAACTGGAGATCCCGTACGTCACCTTCCGTTACCAGGTGAAGGCCGCTGACTCGAAGAAGAAACTGGCGCTCAAGTTCTACAACGACATCACTATGAGCGAGGTCTACGAGATACCGAACGGCGCCGCGCAACGCGACCTGATCGTCGGCGAATGGCTGTTGATCCCCGATCTCGCCAACGTCGGGCATCACACCGTGGTCGCAGGCGAGACACTCGAGATCCTGGCAGAGCGCTGGTACGGCGAATCCCGCCTCTGGACCATCATCTCGATCGCCAACCACCTGCCCGACGGAGATCCGGCGCCGGGCACGGTGCTGATGCAGCCGCGGCTGAACCGCAAACACACCGTGGTCGCCGGTGACACGCTGTGGAAGCTGGCCGAGGACAACTACAGCGACGGCGGCGCCGATCGCACCCTCACGCTGGTGAAGATGGTTGCCGCGGCCAACTTCATCGACGATCCCGACCACATCACCGTCGGACAGGTTGTCTACTTCCCGTCGTTCGAACTCGGCGGTTAGGCGAACGCCTCTACCGGCGGGCACGAGCACACCAGGTTGCGGTCGCCGTAGGCGCCGTCGATGCGGCGCACCGGCGGCCACACCTTGGGCCGAAATCCCTTGCCGAGCGGGTAGGCCGCCTGCTCGCGGGTGTACGGGTGATCCCAGTCGGCCACCAGCAGGCACTCCGCGGTGTGCGGCGCGCCGCGCAGCGGGTTGTCTTCAACCGACCATGCGCCGGAGCCGACCTGATCGATCTCGCCGCGGATCGCGATCATCGCCTCGCAGAACGCGTCCACTTCGGTCAGGCTCTCGCTTTCCGTCGGCTCGACCATCAGTGTGCCCGCCACGGGAAAGCTCATCGTGGGCGCATGGAAACCGTAGTCCGCCAAGCGTTTTGCCACATCGTCTACGGTGACACCGGTGTCCTTGGTGATGCCGCGCAGATCCAGGATGCATTCGTGGGCCACCATGCCGTTCTCCCCCGTATACAGCACCGGGTAGTACTCGTCGAGGCGCCTGGCGATGTAGTTGGCCGATGCGATCGCGGTCAGCGACGCCGCGCGCAGCCCGGCCGCGCCCATCATCCGGATGTAGGCCCAGGTGATCGGCAGGATCGACGCCGAACCATACGGCGCCGATGACACTGTGTACTTCTCCGGCAGCTCCTCGGCCAGCGGGTGGCCGGGCAGGTACTTGGCCAGATGCTCGCGCACAGCGACCGGACCGACACCGGGGCCGCCGCCCCCGTGCGGGATGCAGAACGTCTTGTGCAGATTGAGGTGGCTGACGTCGCCGCCGAACCGGCCCGGTCGGGCCAGCCCGACCAAGGCGTTGAGGTTCGCGCCGTCGACGTACACCTGGCCGCCGATGTCGTGCACCGCCGCGCAGATCTCGGCGATGTCATGCTCGAAGACGCCGTGCGTCGACGGGTAGGTGATCATCAACGCCGACAACCGATCCGCGTGCTCGGCCACCTTCGCGCGAAGGTCGTCGAGGTCGACGTCACCATTGCCGCGGCATGCGACCACCACCACCCGCATGCCCACCAACGCGGCCGACGCCGCGTTGGTGCCGTGCGCGCTCGACGGGATCAGGCAGACGTCGCGGTCGGGCTGGCCGCGCTCGGCGTGATACGCCTGGATCGCCAGCAGGCCGGCGTACTCCCCCTGCGAACCCGCGTTCGGCTGCAGCGACACCGCGTCATACCCGGTGATACCGGTCAGCCAGGACTCCAGGTCGGCGATCAGCTTGCGCAGCCCCGGCGTGTCCGACGCAGGCCCGAACGGATGCTGGCGGGAGAACTCCGGCCAGGTGATGGGCTCCATCTCGGCGGCCGCGTTGAGCTTCATCGTGCAGGATCCGAGCGGAATCATGCTGCGGTCCAACGCAATATCCTTGTCGGCCAACGACCTGAGATATCGCATCATCTCGGTTTCGGTCCGATAGAGCGTGAACGCGGGATGGGTGAGGAATTCCGAGGTTCGGGTGGCGATGTCGCGGCGCGCCGGATCAGCCGGTGCGGCTCCGAAGGCATCGATCACCGCCGCGACGTGCTCGTCAGTGGTGGCCTCGTCGCATGAGACGGAGACGTGGTCGTCGTCGACGCGCCACAGGTTGATGCCCTTCGCCTTGGCCGCAGAGATCACGTCGTCGGCGCGGCCTGGAACTCTGGCGAGCACGGTGTCGAAGTACGTGTCATGGACAAGGGCGTCACCCAGTGCGCCTGCGATCGCCTCGGCACGGGCGTGCACCCGGTGCGCGATCCCGGCCAGCCCGTCCGCACCGTGATAGCTGGCGTACATGGCGGCGATCACCGCAAGCAGCACCTGCGCGGTGCAGATGTTGCTGGTGGCCTTGTCGCGGCGGATGTGCTGCTCGCGGGTCTGCAGCGCCAATCTGAAGGCAGGCGAGCCATCCGCGTCTACGGACACACCGACCAACCGGCCCGGCAGCTGTCGGGCATGCTTGGCGTGCACCGCGAGGTAGCCCGCATGCGGTCCGCCGAAACCCATTGGCACACCGAAACGTTGGGTGCTGCCGAACGCGACGTCGGCACCGATGTCACCGGGCGGGGTGATCAGCGTCAGCGCAAGCAGGTCGGCGCCCACCGCGACCAGTGCACCCCGCTCGTGTGCGGCGGACACCAATGCGGTCCAGTCGACCACTTCGCCGCTGGCGCCGGGGAGCTGTGTGATGACCCCGAAGAAGTCGCCGTCGGGCAGGCCTGCGCGGAGGTCAGCGGTGACGATCTCGATGCCTAGCGGTTTGGCACGGGTGGCGAGCACGGCCGCGGTCTGGCGGTACACGTCGGCGTCGACGGCGAGCCGGTTCGACGGCCCGCGCACCGCGCGGTGCATCAGCGTCATCGCCTCTGCGGCGGCGGTGCCTTCGTCGAGCATCGAGGCGTTGGCCACCTCGAGCCCGGTCAGGTCGGCGACCATCGTCTGGAAGTTCAGCAGCGCCTCCAGCCGGCCCTGGCTGATCTCCGGCTGGTACGGGGTGTAGGCGGTGTACCAGGCGGGGCTCTCAAGTATGTTGCGGCGCAACACCGGTGGCGTCAGCGTGTCGAAATAGCCCTGCCCGATCATCGACACTGCGACGGTGTTGGAGTCGGCCATGGCGCGCAATTCTGCGAGCGCCTCCTGCTCGCTGGCCGCGGGCAGCAGCTGATCGAGGCCTGGCGCGACGCCGTCGTCGGACAGCGCGTCGAGGATGCCTGCGGGCAGCGCCTTATCGGCCAGTTCGTCGAGGGAACCCACACCGATGGTCTTGAGCATGGTCGCGACGGCATCGGCATCCGGTCCGATGTGGCGATCGGCGAAGTTGGGCTGGTTGTGATCGAACACTGACGTCTACTCCCGACGCGTTGAGGCAGGAACCGCTGGTTCCTCCCCCTCTGTCGTCAACCCGTACCGGGCGCCTGAGAGATTCGGCGGCCTTGCACGAAGGGCGCCTTTCCCCATGGGCGGGCAAGCAGCACGCTTACCGCTTTCCAGAGGCATCGGGGCCTTGCGCGGTCCTGGGTGCCTGAGAGTTTGACGGAGAGGTGTTGCTCCTTCGGCGTCCGTGACTGGCCGTCACGAACTCTCCCGCACAAGGGCGATGCGG
>CAVYPB010000001.1:0-349609 GCA_963770305.1 uncultured Actinomycetota bacterium | reverse complement strand
GCGCCCGAAGGGATTCGAACCCCCAACCTTCTGATCCGTAGTCAGATGCTCTATCCGTTGAGCTACGGGCGCATGTGTTCAGTGTTCAATTGTCCGGCTGACGCTGTCAGCCGCGGCGGAGGCGAGAGGATTTGAACCTCCGGTCCCCTGTAAGGGGGACAACTCATTAGCAGTGAGTCCCATTCGGCCGCTCTGGCACGCCTCCTGACGTTTACCGCCGATCCGACAGCGTACACAGGGGCAACAGGCGAAGGCAAAGCGCAGGTGAGCGACTCATAGACTGGTCGGGTGACCGCCCGTCTGCGCCCAGAACTGGCCGACCTGCCCGCATACACCCCGGGCAAGACGGTGCCGGGCGCGATCAAGATCGCCAGCAACGAGACGGTGCACGGACCCCTGCCCAGCGTGCGGGCCGCCATCGAGAAGGCCGCCGACAACATCAACCGCTATCCCGACAACGGGTATGTCGAGCTCAAAGACCGGCTGGCCAAACACCTGGACAACGGGGCCTTCGCACCCGAGCACATCTCGGTGGGCTGCGGGTCGGTCAGCCTCTGCCAGCAGCTGATCCAGATCACCTCGACGGTCGGCGACGAGGTGCTGTTCGGCTGGCGCAGCTTTGAGATCTACCCCTTGCAGGTGCGCACCGCCGGCGCCACGCCCGTCCAGGTGCCGCTGACCGACTACACCTACGACCTCGATGCGATGCTCGCCGCGATCACCGACCGCACCCGGCTGATCTTCGTGTGCAACCCGAACAACCCGACCAGCACGGTCGTCGACCCGGACGCGCTGGCCCGGTTCGTCGAGGCGGTGCCGTCCGACATCCTCATCGCGCTCGACGAGGCCTACGTCGAGTACATCCGCGACGGGCTTGCTGCCCGACAGCTTCGGGTTGGTCCGCAAGCACAGCAATGTCGTTGTGTTGCGGACGTTTTCGAAGGCCTACGGGCTGGCCGGGCTGCGGATCGGCTACGCGGTCGGAGATCCGGACATCATCACCGCACTGGGCAAGGTCTACGTCCCGTTCACCGCGACGAGCATCTCGCAGGCCGCGGCCATCGCCTCACTGGACGCCGCCGACGAGCTGCTGGCCCGCACCGACGCGGTCGTCGCCGAACGCGCCCGCGTCACCGCCGCACTGCGCGACGCCGGATACACCGTGCCGCCGTCGCAGGCCAACTTCGTCTGGCTGCCGTTGCCCGGGCGCGCCCAGGAATTCGCCAACGACTCGGCGAACAGCCGAGTCATCGTCCGCCCCTACGGCGACGACGGTGTGCGGGTGACCGTCGCCGCCCCGCACGAGAACGACGCGTTCCTCGACTTCGCGCAACGCTGGACCTAAGAGCGCGTCTAGCCGGCCGGCTTGCGGCCGGTGTAGGCGATCAGCCGGTCCAGCGCGCACGCATCGGCGGACACCTCGATCGGATCGTCGAACCCCACGTTGCTGCGGCCCGCCGGGGTGATGATGACCTTCGCCAGACCCATCACGTAGTCGGACAGCGAATCCGGTGCTTCGACCTTGCGTCCAGTCGCCATCGCGTAATCCCAAGCATGGATGAGGAATTCGATCGACAGGACGCCGGTCATCATCGTGGCGGGGGCCTCGCCTCCCCCGAACGGCACGGTGCCGTCCAGGCCACGCTCGTGCCACGCATCCAGCGCGGGCCGCGCCGCGAGCATCACTTGCCGTTCCACCGAGGCATTGCGATCCCGCGCGGGGAACTCAGCTCCTGCGTGTGCACCGATCGCCGTGATCGAGTTCATCAAGTGGTCGGTCAGTTTCGCGACGTCGAATTCCCGGCACGGTGTCTGCTTTGATTCGTCGTCTTTCGCGATGCCGTGCAGCACCTTTTCCAGCACGGCGAGCGTGGCTTCGGCACTCTCGAGTTCGTCCGCGGGCATGTGGCCCACGCTACGTCGCGCATACGCATATCGTTCACGGGATGAGAACGCACGTTTGGGTGGCCGGGGCCGCGCTGATCTTTGCCGGCCTCGACCGCCGGCTGCGAGCGCACCACGCCCGGCACCGTCGCGATGACCACCCAGCCGGGACCGCCGATCACCTCCACCACGCGGACACCGACGACGACGGTGCCGGGGCTGCCGGGCATTCCGATGCCGGACATTCCGATCCCCGGGTTTCCCAGGAACACCGACGTTCCGGTAGTTCCCGCTCCACCCAACGCGCTGACCATGAAGTGCAGCGAGTTCAACAAGCTCGACGAGGCCACCCGGCTGGCCGTCATCCGAGCGATCCTGGCCCAGGAGAATAGTCCGCTCGGCCCCAACGGCGAGTCCGTCGGACAGATGCTGGTGGAAGCCGCCTGCCAGTTCCTGCCCCAGGCCACCGTTAGCGAGGTGCTGATGGGCACGCCGCCGCGTTAGGTGGCTAGCCTCTCTAGTTCATGGGCGATGCATACGAATCCGTCACCGTGGACATCGCGGATCATGTCGCGCGGGTGACGCTGGTCGGTCCAGGCAAGGGCAACGCGATGGGACCGGCGTTCTGGGCGGAGATGCCCGAGGTGTTCGCGAAGCTCGACGCCGACCGCGACGTGCGCGCGATCGTGCTTACCGGCTCGGGAAGCAACTTCAGCTACGGGCTGGACCTGCCCGCGATGGGCGGCTCGCTGTCGGGTGTGATCGGCGGCGGCGGTTCGGCCCGCCCGCGGGCGGAATTTCACCAGACCGTCCTGCGCATGCAGGGCGCGATCAACGCCGTCGCCGACTGCCGCACCCCGACCATCGCGTCGGTGCACGGCTGGTGCATCGGCGGAGGGGTCGATCTGATCTCGGCCGTCGACATCCGCTACGCCAGCGCAGACGCGAAGTTCTCGGTGCGCGAGATCAAGCTGGCGATGGTCGCCGACGTCGGCAGCCTCGCGCGGCTGCCGCTGATCCTGAACGACGGCCACCTGCGGGAGCTGGCGTTGACCGGCAAGGACATCGACGCGGCACGGGCCGAGAAGATCGGCCTCGTCAACGACGTCTACGACGACGCTGAAGCCAGCGCTGGCCGCCGCTCACGAAACCGCCGCCGAGATCGCCGCCAACCCGCCGTTGATCGTCAACGGCATCAAGGACGTGCTCGATCAGCAGCGCATCGCGCGGGTCTCGGAGAGCCTGCGCTATGTGGCGGTGTGGAACGCGGCGATTCTGCCGTCGAAGGACCTGACCGAGGGCCTCACCGCGACGTTCGAGAAGCGGCCGCCGAACTTCACCGGAGAATAGGCGTCCAGCCGAGCTCGGCCTTGGCCTTGGCGTTCGACAGCGGCAGCCAGGTCGTCGCCGAACGCGCTCGCCGGGTACGAGGCGACCAGCCCGACCAGCCGATGTGAGCATCGGCATGGGTCTGCGGCCGGTGCAGCTTTTCGCGACAGCTCGCGGACGTAGTCGCCGAACGACTGCGGCCGGTCGTCGACGATGTTGTAGATCTGCCCGCCGCGGCCGCGTTCGACGGCGTCGGCCGTCGCCTTCGCGACATCGTCGATGTGAATCCACGACACGATCCCGCTGCCGGTCATCGGCGGGCATCGCCCACCACTTCGCCAGCCGGGTGAACATCTCGGTCGTGCGGCACGCCGGGACCGTAGAAGACGCCGTAGCGCAACACGATTCCCTCGGTGTCGCTGTGCTCACCGGATGACAGGACCGTCTGCTCCATGCCGCGCAGCGCCGCCAGCATCTCCGTCCCCGCCGTGGGGCGGCGGGCCCGGATACGGGTCCGACTCGTCCATCGATCGCGGGCCCGGTCGTCGGGTAGCCGTAGGCGAAGATCACCGACTCCGCGACGACCCGGCGCACGCCCGCGCGTTGCGCGGCGACCACCAGATTGGGCGCGCCTGTGCTCCACAGTGCGCGTGCCGGTTCAAAGTCCTTGAGCCGCTTGGGTCCCCACTTCGGCAGCGTCGTCAGCAGCGAGACGACCACCTCGGGTTCGATGTCGGCGACCACCGTGTCGATCTGGGCGGCGTCGAAGACATCGGCCACCACCGGTTTGGCGCCCTGCTGCTCGATCTGAGACGTCTTCGCCGGTTGGCTGGTCATCCCGATGACGTCGTGGCCGCGGGTGTTGAGCTCCCGCAGCAGCGGAATTCCCGGCACGCTCGTGGCGCCGGCCACCAGTACCCGCATCAGCTCTTCTCCGCAACTACGCTGGCGCGCAACGCAATTGCGAGGATCGCGGTGGTTCCAACCAGACCCCCGGCTTCCAGCCATCCGATCGAATCCCCCGCGCCGTGATGCGGGTCGATGATGTGACTGAACGCGTGCAGCCCCCAGTGCAGCGTCGCGAACGCCAGCGCAGGAACCCGCCACGACGGCCATCGCGTCGCGGCAAGCATCATCAGGCCGAGCGGAAACTCGAACGTGGCATTGTCGAAGATGTAGTGGTCGTTGCGTGCGCCGAAGTTCCCGAGCGTGTCGAAGAACGTTCCCGGCGCGACGAACATGAACAACCCGAGGAGCACCGAGTACACCCCGAACACGATCAGTGTCACCTCGACGTACCGGACTCTTGTGCGTGTGGGTGTTGTTGTCATATCTTCACGCTAGATCCTCACTGGCCTCAAGATAGGCTCCACTTTGATGGTGACTTCGGGTACCACTTCTGGTCCGGAGCTGCTGGTCGAACTCGACCGTGCCGCACCGGAGCCGCTGCACCGCCAGCTCGCCAACGGTCTGCGCGACGCCATCCGCACGGGGCGTTTGGCACCGGCGACGCGGCTGCCGTCGACCCGGGTGCTCGCCGCCGACCTCGGCGTCTCGCGCCGCCTCGTCGTCGACGCATACAGCCAGCTGACCGCCGAGGGGTTCCTGGTCAGCAGGCACGGGTCCGGGACCCGCGTGGCGACGGTCGACACCGCCAGCGCGCCGGAGCGTGGTGCCGGCGAGGCCATGAGACACTTCGACATCGACTTCGCGCCCGGCTCGCCGGATCTCGGCAGCTTTCCGCGGCACGCGTGGCTGCGGGCGTTGCGGCAAGGTCTTGCCGAGATCGAATCGCATGCGTTCGGCTACGTCGAGCCGCAGGGGCTGCTCACCGCGCGCGTCGCCGTGGCGGACTATCTGCGGCGCACCCGCGGCGTGCTGGCCGACCCGCAGCACATCGTGCTCTGCTCAGGGGCGACGCAGGCGATCGCGCTGCTCGCGTCTGTGCTGCCGACCCGGACGGTGGCGATGGAGGACCCCGGCTTCTGGTTGCATCGGATGGTGTTGCAGCACAACGGTATCGAACCCATTCCTGTGCCAGTCGACGATGACGGCCTCGACGTCGCCGCCCTCGCGGACAGCGGCGCGACGACGGTGCTGGCCACTCCGGCCCACCAATCGCCGACCGGTGTGGTGCTGTCCGCCACGCGCCGCACCGCGCTGGTGCAATGGGCAAGGGCGGGTCATCTGGTGATCGAGGACGACTACGACGCCGAATACCGTTACGACCGTGCGCCCGTCGGTGCGCTGCAGGGCATCGCGCCCGACCGGGTGGTGTACGTCGGCTCAACGAGCAAGACGCTCGCGCCCGGACTACGGATCGGGTGGATGGTGTTGCCCGCGCATCTCGTCGGCCCGGTCGCGCTCTCGAAAGGCCTTGCCGACACCGGAAGTTCGGTGATGGATCAGATCGCATTCGCAAAGCTGTTGACGACCGGCGGATACGACCGGCACCTGCGCCAAATGCGCCGCCGCTACCTGTTGCGTCGAAATGCGTTGCTGCGGGCTCTGGCTCGGTATCTGCCGGAGGCGACCGTGCTCGGCGCGGCGGCCGGGGTCCACCTCACGGTGCGACTTCCTGACGGCTGTCCCGTCGCGGATCTCGTCCGCCGGGCCGCCGAGATGAGGGTGCGGGTCGAGCCGCTGGCGCCGTGCTACGCCGAGCCCGATACGGCGCCGCCGGGGTTGATGCTGGGATACGCCAATCTCAGTGAGTCGCAGATCGTCACGGGCGTGCAGACACTTGCCAGGGCTATGGGGTGACGCGGTACCAGAGATTGGTCACCTGCGGCGTGAGCGTGACGCTGATCGGTTCGAGTCGCACGGTCCTGCCGCCGGGTTGTTCGAACAGGCGGGTGCCGTCGCCGAGCAGCATGGGTGTGACAGACACCAGCACTTCGTCCAGTACGGCTGCCTCGAGACACTGCGCGGCAACGCTGGCGCCGAGGACGTTGACGTACTTGGTTCCCGCCGCCACCCGCGACCCGGGGATCGCGGTTTCGATGTCGCCGACGAACGTCACACCCGGAACCTGCTCGGTGGGCGGGCGGTGCGTCAACACGAACTGCGGCCCGTCCCAACCACCGCCGAAGACCTCGCCGTCGCCCGGCGTGCCCTTGTAGGGGTCATCGCCGCCGAATGTTCGGTTACCTGCGAGTATCGCACCGGTCTGCGGGATCAGCTGGTCCACAACCGGATTCGGGCCGAGATAGTCGACCATCCACGACACGTCGCCGCACGGACCTGAGATGAAGCCGTCGAGCGACATCGCCGCCGAGTAGAGGAACTTCGCCATGGTGGGGTCGACCTTGCGAAGCCTGGAAAGTCATCGCGCCGCCGCGGGTTTGCTCGTTTGGATTTCCGCAAGCGTCAATTCGTCCAGGGTTCGAACACACCCCTTCGATGGAGGCGAGGTGGTTGGCTGACGTCAGCGTGTTCAAGCATTGACCGAGCGCGGTGGCGGAGGGATTTGAACCCCCGGACGGTTTTAGCCGTCTCTCGCTTTCAAGGCGAGTGCATTAGGCCGCTCTGCCACGCCACCGCCGACAAGGGTACGTGGGCCATGAGCGCTGGCGCGAAGCGCGGACGGTTTAGACGCGGCCAAGCTTCGCCGGCGGCGCCCCGGCCTTCAGCGCGACGCTGATCCGCCTACAGTTCTCGCCCATCGCTGCGATCTGCGGGCGTGACAGTCTGCCGAGGAAGTGCACGCGCACCCCTTCCCCATATGTCAGCATCGCCTCGGTCACCGCGGCGCGCCCCTCCTCCGTGATGGAGGCCAGCACGCCCCGGCCGTCGTCGGGGCTGGCGCCGCGTCGCACCAGGCCCTGCAGTTCCAGTCGCCGGATCTGCCGGGTCACCCGGCTTGGCAATGACATCAGCCCGTCGGCGAGGTCCCCCATGCGCGCCGAACCGGTCGCGGACTTGTCCAGCATGTCGAGCAGCCGCACGTCATTGAGTGTCAGATGATGCGCGTCTACCAGCGACCGGTTCAGAGTCGCGTACATTCTCAACGCTGAATCGAGGAAGTTTTGCCACGACCTCTGTTCAGCGATGTCCAAACCAGGCATGTCACTCGCAGTACGCCCGGCAATCGTCCCCTCCATTTCGCTATGGTAAAGCAGGCAAGCATTCCTGCGGGCGGGAAATCCGCAAGGCATTCACCGCGTAGTACCGTTGACCAATGCGTGCGATCGTGGCCGAATCAGCCGATCAGCTCACCTGGCAAGAAATCCCCGACATCGCACCTGACTACGGTGAAGTGCTCATCAAGGTGAGTGCGGCGGCCGTCAACCGCGCCGACCTGCTGCAGGCCGCGGGCAACTATCCACCCCCTCCTGGAGCCAGCCAAGTCCTCGGACTCGAGGTGTCCGGGACCATCGCTCAGGTCGGCGACGGAGTCCCCCAGTGGGCCGTCGGGCAACAAGTCTGCGCTTTGCTGGCAGGCGGGGGGTACGCGGAGTTCGTCGCTGTCCCCGCCGGCCAGGTGATGCCGATTCCCGACGGTGTGCCGCGTGATCATGCCGCCGGACTGCCCGAAGTGGCCTGCACGGTGTGGTCGAACCTCATGATGACCGCGCATCTGTCGGCCGGTCAACTGCTGCTGATTCACGGCGGCGCCAGCGGCATCGGCACACACGGCATCCAGGTGGCGCTCGCACTCGGTTCCCGGGTGGCGGTGACCGCGGGGTCGACGAACAAGCTCGACCTGTGCGCGGAGCTCGGCGCCGAGATCACCATCAACTACCGCGATGAGGACTTCGTCGCGCGGATGCGGGCCGAGGGCGGTGCCAACGTGATCCTCGACATCATGGGCGCCGCCTACCTCGACCGCAACGTCGACTCTCTCGCCACCGACGGCCGCCTCGTCATGATCGGGATGCAGGGCGGCGTGAAGGCTGAACTCAACCTCGGCAAGCTACTCGCCAAGCGCGCCGGGGTGATCGGCACGACAGTGCGGTCGCGCCCGGTGAGCGGCCCCGGCGGCAAGAGCGAGATCGTCGCCGAGGTGATCGCCAACGTCTGGCCGATGATCGCAGACGGCCAGGTGCGTCCGATCATCGGCGCCGAGTTCCCCATCGAGCAGGCCAGGGCGGCGCACGAGCTGCTAGCGTCTGGCGAGGTGTTCGGGAAAGTCCTTCTGCGCGTGGCTGATTAACACGTCAGCCGAGCTGACAATTTAACCAAGCGACGCGAGGGCGCGCACCAACTGATCGACCTCCGCGGTCGTCGTGTAGTGCGCCAGCCCGACGGTCACCGCGCCGCCAATGTCGTTGACTCCGAGGACATCCAGCACACGTGAGCTGACGTTGGAGACCGCCAGGATGCCGTTGTCGGCCAGCCGCTGCACCACCCGCTCGGCGGGCACGTCGCTGACCGCGAAGCTCAGCACCGGAATGTGTACCTCGGGCCGGCCGATCACCATCACCGCAGACAGGGAACGCAGCGACATCAGCAAGTAGTCGAACACCCGGCTCATGTACAACGACGCCGATTGCATTGACACCGAAAGTCGTTCGCGCCGCGTTCCCTGCGCCGACTCGTCGAGGCCCGCCAGGTACTCGATGCTGGCAACGACGCCGGCGAGCAAGCCGAACTGGTGCGCACCCACCTCGAGTCGGGCGGGCCCGGTTGCATACGGGTTCAGTGAAACCGAGCTGAACGAGTCGAGGAGCGACGGGTCACGGAAAATCAGCGCACCGATCGGCGGGCCGCCCCAGGCCATCGCGTTCACCGCGACCACGTCGGCGTCGATCTCGTCGATGTCGATGAGCCGGTACGGCGCGGCCGCAGAGTGATCGATGACGGCCAACCCGCCGACCTCGTGCACCAGCTTGGTCACCACCCGCAGATCGGACACGGTGCCCAACGTCGATGAGGCAGAGGTGATTGCGACCAAACGGGTGGGCCGGGTGATCAGCCCTTCCCACTGCCAGGTCGGCACCTCACCGGTTTCGATGTCGACCTCGGCCCACTTGACCTTGGCGCCATAGCGATTCGCCGCGCGCAGCCATGGTGCGATGTTCGCCTCGTCGTCGAGCCGGGTCACCACCACCTCGTAGCCGAGACCGACCCGCGACGACGACGCGTCGGCCAGCGACGCCAGAAGGACCGCGCGATCGGCACCCAGCACCACGCCCCTCGGCTCGGCGTTGACCAGATCGGCCACCGCCTGGCGCGCCGCGTCCAGCACCGCGGCGCTCCGCTGCGCCGACGGGTGGGGTCCAACTGGAGTCGGCATCGAGCCGCGGAATGCGGTCGACACCGCTCTCGCCACGGAATCGGGCAGCAGCATGCCGTTCTGCGCGTCGAAGTGCACCCACCCATCGCCTAAAGACGGGTGCAAACCACGCACCCGGGCGACGTCGTATGCCATGCCAGCCCACCTTAGAGCGTTCGTGATTTTCACAAACCGACACGATTGTGGCGGATACCCGGCCGTGCCCTGTCGCTGCCCATGCCGCGCCCGGGACCGGTCACCTGGGCAGCCATACTAGTCCAGTGAGCCTGGGGTGCGGAGTGCTAATTGCACTGTTGTTGCTGGTGATCCCCGGGGCAATCGTCGCACGTGTCGGTCGGCTAACTTGGCCGACCGCCGTCGCAGTCGGACCCGCCCTGACCTACGGCGTGGTGGCGCTGGCCATCGTTCCCTTTGGCGCACTTGGTGTCCCGTGGAACGCATGGACGGCGCTGTTTGCTATGGCGACCATGGCCGGTATTGCGCTGTGTTTGCGGATCGCTCTCGCCCGCGTTCGCGACGTCGACGCCGAGGCCCGAGCGGCACGTCGCGGGCCAGCGCTCGTGGTCGCAGCAGGCGTCCTGTTGGGCGCCTTGCTGATCGGACTGGCAGCGCTTCGCGGAATGCCGAACTGGCAATCCATTCCGAGTAACTGGGATTCGGTGTGGCACGCCAATACGGTTCGCTTCATCCTCGACACCGGCCAGGCGTCGCCAACCCACATGGGCGAGCTGCGCAACGTCGAGACCCACGAAGCGCTGTACTACCCGTCGACATTTCACGCCCTGGCATCGCTGTTCAGTCAGCTCACCGGGGCCGCGCCGACCACCGCGTACACGCTGAACTCACTGGCGGCCTCGATCTGGCTGTTCCCGGTCAGCGCCGCGACGCTGACGTGGCAGCTGCTGCGCACCCGAACCGACGAGTGGCGCACGGCCGGCGCGGCGGCCACGGCAGCCGCACTGTCGGCGTCGTTCACCGCCATCCCCTATGTCGAGTTCGACACCGCCTCGATGCCCAACCTCGCCGCGTACGGGATGGCCGTTCCGACCATGGTGCTAATCGTGTCCGCGCTGCGGCACCGTGACCGCATCCCGCTTGCGGTGCTCGCGCTGCTGGGCGTGTTCTCCGTACACACCACCGGCGGCGTGGTCGTCGTGCTCTTCGTGGCGGCGTGGTGGCTGTTCGACGCGCTGTGGCGACCCGTCCGCGGCCGCCTCGCGGACTTGGTCAACCTGTTGCTCATCGCGATTCCAACTGTGGCGCTGCTGCTGCCGCAGTTCCTCGGGGTATTGCAGCAGGCCGAGATCATCGTCGGGCACGCGTTCGTCACGCACGAGGGCAAGAAGCGCGGCCTGATCGACGCGATGGTGCAGCACACCCGGCACCTCAACGACTTCCCGGTCCAGTGGGTGCTGATCATCCTGGGCGCCATCGGCGCGGTGATCCTGCTGGCGCGCCGGGCTTGGTGGCCGGTTGCGGTGTGGCTGCTGCTGGTGGTGTCGATCGTGCACTCGTCGGCGCCGTTCGGCGGCCCGATCGGCATGCTCACCGGTAAGTTCAGCGACCTGTTCTACAGCGACCCGCGGCGGCTGTCCGCTGTGATCGCGATGCTGCTCGCCGCGGCGGTCGGCATCGCCGTGTTCACCCTTGCGTCGGCCGCGATCGCCAGTGCGCGCCGGTTGGTCGGCAAGGGCAGTCCGCGTGTCTGGCACGCAGCGACTGCCGCTCTACTGGTTGCGGCGAGCGTCGGCATCGGGTTGGCCTATCTGCCGCGACACCAATTCCTGTTCGGCGAGAAGTACGACGGGGTGCTGGTCGACAAAAAGGACCTGGAGGCATGGGCCTATCTGGCCACATTGCCGGGTGCGCGCGACACCCTGATCGGCGATGCGAACACCGACGGCACGGCATGGATGTACGCGGTCGCCAACCTACATCCGCTGTGGACCCACTACGACTACCCCGTCCAACAAGGCCCGGGGTACCACCGGTTCATCTTCTGGGCGTACGCCGATGACGCCGACACCGATCCACGGGTGGCCGAGGCGGTGAAGGCGCTCAACATCCGGTACGTGGTGACGAGCACACCGGTGGTCCGCGGGTTCGTCATGCCCGACGGGCTAGTGTCGCTAGATAGGTCGCGGTCGTGGGAGAAGATCTACGACAACGGCGAGGCCCGCATCTACGAATGGCACGGAGAGGGGACATGACAGCCAACACCGACGACGACAACATCGAAATCATCGGCGGCGATGACCGGCTGGTCGCCGACGACAATGCCGACGGCAAGTCGCTGACCGATCTCGTCGAACAGCCGGCGAAGGTGATGCGGATCGGCACCATGATCAAGCAGCTGCTGGAGGAGGTCCGCGCCGCGCCGCTGGACGACGCCAGCCGCAACCGCCTGCGCGACATCCACCGCACCAGCATTCGCGAACTCGAGGACGGGCTGGCGCCCGAACTGCGCGAGGAGCTCGAACGGCTCACACTGCCGTTCACCGAGGACACCGTCCCGTCGGATGCCGAACTGCGCATCGCGCAGGCCCAGCTGGTCGGCTGGCTCGAGGGATTGTTCCACGGCATCCAGACCGCGCTGTTCGCCCAGCAGATGGCGGCGCGTCAGCAGCTGGAGCAGATGCGGGGTGCACTGCCGCCCGGGGTCGGCGTGCAGCGCGGCGGCGGCACCGGGACCGGTCAGTACCTGTAGGTCCTGTGGTTCACCCGCACATCGAGACGCACAACGCGTGGGTGGAGTTTCCCATCTTCGACGCGAAGACGCGCTCGCTCAAGAAGGCGTTCCTCGGCAAGGCCGGCGGCGCGATCGGACGCAACGAGTCCAACGTCGTGGTCATCGAGGCGTTGCGCGACATCACCATGTCGCTGGGCCTCGGTGACCGGGTAGGGCTGGTCGGGCACAACGGCGCTGGCAAGTCCACGCTGCTGCGGCTGCTGTCCGGGATCTACGAACCCACCCGCGGGGTGGCTTCGGTGACGGGCCGGGTGGCCCCGGTGTTCGACCTCGGCGTCGGGATGGACCCCGAGATCTCTGGGTTCGAGAACATCATCATCCGCGGGCTGTTTCTAGGGCAGACCCGAAAGCAGATGCTGGCCAAGGTGGACGAGATCGCGGAGTTCACCGAACTCGGCGATTACCTGTCGATGCCGCTGCGCACGTACTCCACCGGCATGCGGGTGCGGCTGGCGATGGGCGTGGTGACCAGCATCGACCCGGAGATCCTGCTGCTCGACGAGGGCATCGGGGCCGTCGACGCGGACTTCCTGAAGAAGGCGCAGACGCGACTGCAGAGCCTGGTCGAGCGGTCGGGCATCCTGGTGTTCGCCAGCCACTCCAACGAGTTTCTGGCCCGGCTGTGCAAGACCGCGATGTGGATCGACCACGGCACGATCAAGGCGACCGGCGAGATCGAGGACGTGGTCCGCGCGTACGAGGGTGAGGACGCGGCCCGCCATGTGCGGGAGGTCCTCGAGGAGCACCGAGGCGATTGGTCGCCGACCGAGGACTCCAGCGCCGACTGGCCCGCAACGGTTCCCGATGACTGACACGGTGGGCGATGAGCGCTCGCGCGAAGATCAGACAATCGGCGATGAGCGCTCGCGCGAAGAGCAGACAATCGGCGATGAGCGCTCGCGCGAAGAGCAGACAATCTGCGCCGTGGTGGTCACGCATCGGCGTCCCGACGAACTCGCCAAGTCGCTGGACGCGTTGAGCGCCCAGACACGCCCTCCCGACCATCTGTTGGTCGTCGACAACGACGACGACGCGCGCATTCGCGACATCGTAAGCGGCCAGCCGATCGCAACCACCTATCTCGGTTCGCGCCGAAACCTCGGCGGCGCAGGCGGTTTTGCGTTGGGCACGCTGCACGCGCTGGCGCTGGGCGCGGACTGGGTGTGGCTGGCCGACGACGACGGCAGGCCGTTGGATTCTGACGTGCTTGGCACGCTGGTGGCGTGTGCGGAGAAGCATGGGCTGGCCGAGGTGTCGCCGATGGTGTGCGACATGAACGACCCTGAGCGCCTTGCTTTTCCGTTGCGTCGCGGGCTGGTGTGGCGTAGGCGGGTCAGCGAGTTGCGCACCGAAGGTGTGGAGCAGGACTTGTTGAGAGGCATTGCGTCGCTGTTCAACGGTGCACTGTTTCGCGCGTCGACGCTGGAAGCGGTCGGCATTCCCGATATCCGTTTGTTCGTGCGCGGTGACGAAGTAGATGTGCACCGTCGGCTGGTGCGCTCGGGGCTGCCATTCGGCACGTGCCTGAACGCGGTGTATTTGCATCCGCAAGGCGGCGACGAGTTCAAGCCGATTCTCGGCGGATGTATGCACACCCAGTATCCCGAAGACGCCACCAAACGGTTCTTCACCTACCGCAACCGCGGTTATTTGCTGTCCCAGCCCGGCTTGCGGAAACTGTTGCCGCAGGAGTGGATTCGGTTCTCCTGGTTCTTCCTGGTGTCCCGCCGCGATCCTGCCGGGCTGGTCGAATGGATCCGGCTGCGGCGGATGGGGCGACGCGAAAGGTTCGGCCGATGACGTTCACCGACGCGGCCGCGCAGTCGCGGACGATGAACCGCGCCGTTGGCGACCTGGTCAACGGGTTCGGCAAGCGCGAACTGTGGCTGCACCTGGGCTGGCAGGATATCAAGCAACGCTACCGCCGCTCGGTTCTCGGCCCGTTCTGGATCACGATCGCGACGGGCGCCACCGCGGTCGCCATGGGGCTGTTGTACTCAAAGCTGTTCAAGCTGCCACTCGCCGAGCACCTGCCCTATGTCACGCTCGGCCTGATCGTCTGGAACCTGATCAACGCGTCCATTCTCGAGGGCGCGGACGTTTTCGTCGCCAACGAGGGGCTGATCAAACAACTTCCGACACCGCTGTCCGTGCACGTCTATCGGCTGGTGTGGCGGCAGATGATCCTCTTCGCCCACAACATCATCATCTTCGTGATCATCGCCATCATCTACCCCAAACCGTGGTCGTGGGCCGACCTCGCGGTCATTCCGGCATTGGGCCTGATCGTGCTGAATTGCATTTGGGTTTCGCTGTGTTTCGGCATCCTGTCCACGCGCTACCGCGACATCAGCCCGCTGCTCTTCAGCCTCGTCCAGCTGCTGTTCTTCATGACACCGATCATCTGGAATGAGTCAACGCTGCGGCAGCAGGGCGCGGGGTCCTACGCCAAGATCGTCGAACTCAACCCGCTGCTGCACTACCTCGACATCGTGCGGGCGCCGCTGCTGGGCGCCGACCAGGAACTGCGGCACTGGGTGGTGGTGCTGGTGCTGACCGCGATCGGCTGGATCCTGGCCGCGTTCGCGATGCGCCAGTACCGGGCCCGCGTGCCGTACTGGGTCTAAACGACGGAGCCGGTCGGGCTGGCAGCGATACCCGACGGGACCGACAACGAGCTGAAGTTATCCCCAGTCCGCAATTCATCCACACACAGGCCGCCGTTTGTGCGTGCGTGGTGTTTTGTCAGTTGAGGCGACAACAATTGAATATGTGTTCGAAGGATGCGGTGACGCAGAGCTACTCGACTTGATGGGCGAGGCCCAGCAGGCCGAGCGGGCGGCGTTCGCGCGCCAACTGCTGGCGGTGGGCCGGTTTGCCCAGTGCCGCATGGAGCAGATGTCCGGCGAGCACGACTTCTGGTGTGTCGACGACTGGGAGGCCATTGCCGCCGAGGTCGGCGCCGAATTGGGCATCAGCCGCGGGCGGGCATCCTCGCAGATCCGCTACGGGACCGCGCTGCTGGAGCGGTTCCCGAAGCTCGGTGAGGTGTTCGCAGCAGGTGCGGTGGACTTCCGGGTGATCGCCGCGGCGATCTTTCGCACCGACCTGATCATCGACACCGCGGCGCTGGCCGAGATTGATGCGCAGCTGGCCGCCAAAGCGCCTTCGTGGAACAAGCTGTCGCGGGAGAAGATCACCGAACTGGTCGACTGGATGGTCATCGACGCCGATCCCGACGCGGTGCGGGTGGCGCGTCAGCGCGACCTCGACCGCCACATCGAGGTCCAACCCGGCGATAACGGCACGGCCGAGATCTGGGGCAGTGTGCGCGCCCCCGATGCGGCGGCCTTCGACGCAAAGCTGAACGAACTCGCCGCGACGGTGTGCCCGGACGATCCGCGCACCAAGACCCAACGCCGCGCCGATGCGCTGACCCCGCTGGCCGCCGGGACTGCCACGATGGCCTGCACCTGCGGAAACCCGGACTGCCCGGCAGCGCACGCCGACGTGCCGTCGAACCCGATTGTGATCAATGTGCTTGCCGAAGCCGCCACCGTCGAGGGCTCCAGTGACAAGCCGGGCTACCTGCCCGGCTACGGTGTGCTGCCCGCCGCGATGGTCACCGAGCTGGCGACGCGGGCCAGCTTACGCCCGGTCACCGTGCCGAAAGATCTTGTCGCCGAACCGCACTACCGCCCCTCGGCCGCGCTGGCCAGGTTCATCCGCTGCCGCGACCTGACGTGCCGATGGCCCGGCTGCGACCAGCCCGCCCAGTTCTGCGATATCGACCACACCGTGCCCTACCCGTACGGGCCGACGCACGCATCGAACAACAAGCCGTACTGCCGAATCCATCACCTGTTCAAGACTTTTCACGCCGGGCTGGCGGGCTGGACTGAACAACAACTGCCCGACGGCACCATCGTGTGGACCTCACCGCGCGCACGCACCTACACCACCACACCCTCCGGCGCGCGGTTCTTCCCACAACTCGCGATGCCCACCGGAAAGCTAGTACTTCCGAAAAGTCCGCCGCCCGGGCCGAATCGCGAACTCGCGATGCCCAAGCGAAAACGCACCCGAGCGGAGGACCGCGCCTACCGAGTGCAATGGGAACGCGCCCTCAACCGGGCCCGCTACGCGGCCGACCCACCACCCTTCTAGCTTCCAGGCACTTCACAGGATGGTCGGCCGTTGTCGATACATGAGCATCCCGCCATACGAACCGCCGAAGTCCGCGAGCGCGCCCGATCCGGGCAACACACTGCTGTGTCCGAAGTGCGCCGGTGTCATGAAGACGTACGAACGCAATGGCATCCACCTCGAACAATGCGACACCTGTCGCGGCATCTTCCTGGATTTCGGTGAGCTCGAGGCGATGACCCAGATGGAGAACCGGTTCGTTCAGGCCGCGCCGCCGCCGCCACAACAGGGCTACAGCGACTATGGCCCAGGCTGGGGCCACCGCGGCAACAAGCACTACCGCAAGCAGGGATTCGGCAGACTGTTCTTCTCCAGCTAGTTACGCTGTGACGCAGGTGGGTTGAATGCTGCGTCGGTTCAGACGGTCGGGTGGCGACGACGCGCGCCGCTCGTTGGAGCGCGCGGCCGCTGCGGGCAACAGCGATGCGATGTACGACCTCGGAAAGCTCCACGAGGAGTCGATGCAGCCGCCAGATTTGGATGGTGCGCGCCATTGGTATGAGCGCGCTGCCGCCGCCGGAGACCGCGACGCCATGTTCCAGCTAGGCGGGCTCTACGCCACATGGATGGACCCACCAGATCTCGACACCGCACGCCAGTGGTACGAGCGCGCCGCCGCCGCGAGGAACAGCGCCGCAATGCACGTGCTCGGGGTGCTCTACGCCACACGGATGGACCCCCCAGATCTCGACACCGCTCGCCACTGGCTTGAGCGTGCCGCCGCCTCCGGCTACGCCGACGCCATGAGCGACCTTGGAGTGCTCTACGGGCGCCTGACCGAGCCGCCAGATCTCGACACCGCACGCCACTGGTATGAGCGCGCCGCCGCCGCGGGAAACAGCGTGGCCATGTTCAATCTCGGGAGCCTCTATCTGCATCGGACGGAGCCGCCAGATCTCGACACCGCACGCCACTGGTATGAGCGCGCCGCCACCAACGGCCACGCCGACGCCATGAGCGACCTCGGGTTCCTCTACGAGCAACGGGTCGAGCCGCCAGATCTCGACACCGCACGCCACTGGTATAAGCGCGCCGCCGCCGCCGGGAGCAGCATGGCCATGTTCAACCTCGGGAGGCTCTGCGCGACGTCAACTCCCCCCGACCCTGAGGCAGCGCGCCGCTGGTATACGCAAGCAGCCGACGCCGGCAACAGCGACGCCATGAACGGACTCGGGTCGCTCTACGCCACATCGACTCCGCCGGACTTCGAGGCCGCGCGTCACTGGTATGAGCGCGCCGCCGAGGCCGGACACACCGACGCCCTGAACAACCTCATCACCATCCATTTCCGGTCGACGGACGAGCGGGACCTGCCCGCAGCGCGACCGCTGTTCGAGCGGGCCGCCGAGGCCGGACATCGCGGCGCCATGTACTGGCTCGGGATGGTGTGGGCGTACTACATGGACTCACCCGATCTGGATTTGGCACGCCACTGGTTCGAACGGGCCGCCGACGCCGGACACAGCGGTGCGATGACCGCCCTCGGAGACCTGTGCGCGCAGTTGATACAGCCCCCGGATCTCGCCGCCGCCCGCCACTGGTATCAGCGTGCCAGTGCCGCCGGGGACCGCGGCGCCATGCACAACCTGGAGGTGCTCTTCGGGGAGTCGACAGAGACCCCAGGGGGTTGGGGCGTGCGGCCGCCGAATGACGAAGAGATGGACGCAATGGTGGAATGGATGAACGGGCCGGGTGCCGTTGTCGGCGAGGCGTTCGAGACCTCCGTTACAGAACTGAATGAGATGCGCAATTCATCTCAACGTACGGATGAGGCAGCTGTAAGAGCCTTCTACAACAAGATGTGCCGTCGCTTCATCGATGAGCTACCCGCCGTACTCCCAACGCCGGACCCCGATCTGACTCGGGCGCTGCAAGGAATGCTCGACGACGCCAACGAATGGAGTTGGACCGATCGCGAACTATCGGACCCGCTGACACCGCAGCAGCGGGAAACGCTACATAGCCGTAGCGGCGAACTCCTGTCAGGTTTTCCCGTCGTGGACTCGATTCTCGAACGTGACGTCGCCATTCTCGAGTCGGCGGATCGGGCCTAGCGCCGTCGCAGTCAGAACATCCGGCCGCAGGCGCCAACCAACAGTTCATCGTCAGGATGATTCGCGGCGGCTTGCACGACCGCCGCGCGGGCGAACGGCTCGAGCACCGGCCACGGGTCACCTCGCGGCACCGCGGGTCCGTCCGCGTCGCGATACGACTGCAAGAACGCGGCCCAGTCGTCGTCGGGGATGAGCCCGGCCGCCCAGAACCCGGCGGGCCGGGCGAGGTCCCACACCGGGTCGCCGACACCGAGGTCGTCGAGGTCGATGAGCAGCCACGGTGCCGTCGACGATCTACGGCCGAGCTGGCCGAGATGCCAATCGCCGTGCACCACTGTCGTTGGCCGGTCCGGCGAACCGGCCCGCCACAACTGGGCGGGCAGCTCGGCCGCGGCGCGGCGGATGGTGTCGTCGTCTGTGCCTCGCACCACGCGCCGCAGCCGGTGCGGCCAGCCGTGCGGTATCCGCATGGTTATCGGTTCGCCATGCAGCTGGGCCAGCAACCGGCCCGCAGCCGCCCACGGCGCACATTCGGGTTGGGGCACAACGGTTTCCACTCGCGGCCACCGGGTCCGCCAGCGCGAACCCACTCGCTCGGGGACGGTGCCAAGTGACTCCAGCAGGAATCGCGATTGCGCCGCGACGCCCAGCCGGATCGCCAGTGTGCGGGGGTCGGTGCCCGGCCGGTGCAGCTTGTAGACCACGTCGCCGTCGACGACGATCTCTGCACCGGACCGGGTCTGCACCCCCTCGACCGTATTACCGCTTGGGCAGCGGCAGGCGCGTCGTGACGCCGATGCGGTTCCAGGCGTTGATCGCGAGTGCCATCGCGATCACCTGACCCAGCTCGCGCTCGGAGAACGTCGCGGCGGCCCGCGCGTACACCTCATCGGAGACGTGCCGGTGGGTGAGGTCGGTCATCTCCTCGGTCAGCGCGAGCGCCGCCTGCTCCTGCTCGGAGAAGATGTCGCCGGCCTCCTCCCACGCCGGGAGCAGCGTCAGTTTCTGCTCGCTGATGCCGCGCTTGCGCGCATCTGCCGAGTGCATGTCCAGACAGAACGCGCAGTGGTTCATCTGCGACGCGCGAATCTTGATCAGCTCAGCCAGATCCGGGTCGATGTCCTTGGCGGCGGCGTTGCTCAGCGCGACCATCGCCTCGTAGAGCTCGGGCGAAACGCGGTTCATGTTGATGCGGCGGATCTTTTCCACGGTTGTCATGTCGGCTCCTCAGGGGGTTGACGCCATCATCGCGTCGTACAGCTCCGGCGACGTCTGGTAGATCTTGATACGGGCGACGGTGGTCTCGGGTTCCACTGTCTGCGTCATGCCACCACGCTAGTGCCCAAAATCCCATCTACGTGGTTGAATCTACCCATGACTTCGTGGGCCAATTCAGGTAGCCGCGACCTGCATCTGGACCTGCGCCAGACCATCACGCCGGGCGCCCGCGGCGCACGGGAACTGCTGCTCAGCGCGCTGCGGGACGCCGTGCGCTCCGGGCGGCTGGCCGCGGGCACCATGCTGCCGCCATCCCGGTCTTTGGCTACCGACTTGGGATTGGCCCGCAACACCGTCGCCGAGGCCTACGCCGAATTGGTCGCAGAGGGCTGGTTGGCGTCGCGGCAGGGAGCAGGCACATGGGTCGTCAACGCCGGCGGCGCACAACTGCCCGCCCGCCCGCGAGGGGTGCGCGTCGTCCCGACCCACAACCTGACGCCCGGCTCCCCCGACGTGGCGGAGTTCCCGCGCACCGAATGGGTGGCTGCCATGCGACGGGCGCTGGCGAACGCCCCGACCGAGGCGTTGCGGATGGGCGATCCGCGCGGTCAACCCGAGCTGCGCAACGCACTCGCCGAGTATCTGGCACGGGTGCGCGGTGTGCGCGCGTCGCCGGACTCAATCGTCATCTGTGCAGGCGTTCGGCACGCGGTCGAGCTGCTGGGCCGCGTGTTCGGTGGTGAGCGTCCGATCGCGGTGGAAGCCTACGGGCTGTTCATCTTCCGGGATGCGCTCGCGGCGATGGGAATACCAACCGCCCCGATCGGTCTCGACGACCACGGCGCGACGGTGGCCGACCTCGACGGCATGGATGTGCCTGCCGTATTGCTCACCCCCGCACACCACAGCCCGCACGGGATGCCGCTGCACCCGTCGCGACGCACGGCGGTGGTCGAGTGGGCGCAACGCACGGACGGCTACGTCGTCGACGACGACTACGACGGGGAGTTCCGCTACGACCGTCTGCCCGTCGGCGCGCTGCAGGCGCTGAGTCCCGAGCGAGTCGCGTATCTGGGCTCGGCCAGCAAGAGCCTGTCACCGGTGCTGCGGCTGGGCTGGATGGTGCTGCCGACCGACCTGGTCGAGGCGGTCATCGACGCCGAAGGCGGGTCCCAGTACTACGTCGACGGCATCTCCCAGTTGACGATGGCGGACTTCATCACCAGCGGCGGATACGACAAGCACATCCGGCGCATGCGCATGCGCTACCGGCGCCGCCGCGACCTACTCGTTCAGGCGTTGTCGGCGTTCGGCATCGGAATCAGCGGCCTAGATGCCGGGCTCAACCTGCTGCTGACGCTGCCCGATGGAGCGGAACACGAAGTGCTGCAACGCGCCGGTGAGGCAGGCGTCGCACTTCAAGGCCTGTCGCTCATGCGCCATCCGCTCGCCGGACCCGAGGTACCCCGGCCCGACGGCGTCATCATCGGCTTCGGCACACCCGCCGAGCATGCGTTCGGCCGAGCCGTCGAGGCGCTGTGCGAGGTGCTGAGGGCCAGCGGCCTGGCTGGCTAAGCTGCCCGGGTGGCCGAGCCCCCGATGTCGCCGAACCTGACGCTCAAGACTCAGGCGTGGCGGTTCATCGTCACCGGCGGTTTCTCGGCGATCGTCGACTTCAGCCTCTACGTCGCGTTCCTCTGGATTCTGGATGCCGCGGGCATGGCCGAGACGCCGCGAGTCATGACCGCCAAGACCATCAGCTTCATCGCGGGCACCACGACCGCGTACCTGATCAATCGCCGCTGGACCTTCCAGGCGCCGCCGAGCACAGCCCGGTTCATCGCCGTCATTGCGCTGTACGCCGTCACCTATGCCGTGCAGGTCGGCATCAACTATCTCTTCTACATGCAATTCGCGAATCAGCCATGGCGCGTGCCGGTGGCGTTCGTCATCGCCCAGGGCACCGCGACTGTGATCAACTTCATCGTCCAGCGGGCGGTCATATTCCGGCTGCGCTGAGCCGGACGTGGCAGGCGGTACCCTCGTCACGATGTTTGAGACCAGTACCCAGCGGCTGACCGGCTGGGCCCGGACCGCGCCTTCCGTGGCCCAGGTGCTGTCGACCCCAGACCCCGAGGTGATCGCCAAAGCCGTATCTCAGGTCGAAGGGCGTGGGGTGATCGCGCGCGGACTGGGCCGCTCGTACGGCGACAATGCCCAGAACGGCGGCGGGCTCGTCGTCGATATGACGCCACTGAGCCGGATCCACTCGATCGACGCCGACACCCACATGGTGGACCTTGATGCAGGCGTCAGCCTGGACGCGCTGATGAAGGCTGCGTTGCCGTTCGGGCTGTGGGTACCGGTGCTCCCAGGCACCCGCCAGGTCACCATCGGCGGCGCGATCGCCTGCGACATCCACGGCAAGAACCACCACAGCGCGGGCAGCTTCGGAGATCACGTCCGGTCGATGGACCTGGTGACTGCCGACGGCGAGATCCGCAGGCTCACCCCCGACGGCCCCGAGAGTGAGCTGTTCTGGGCGACGGTCGGCGGGAACGGACTCACCGGCATCATCCTGCGGGTGCTGCTGGAGATGACACCGACCGAAACCGCGTATTTCATCGCCGACGGCGACGTGACGACGGGCCTCGACGAGACCATCGCGTTCCACAGCGACGGCAGTGAGGACAACTACACGTACTCATCGGCGTGGTTCGACGCGATCAGCGCGCCGCCCAAGCTCGGCCGGGCGGCCATCTCCCGCGGTTCGCTCGCCACCCTCGACCAGCTTCCGAGGAAGCTACAGAAGAACCCGCTGAAATTCGATGCGCCGCAATTACTCACGTTTCCCGACATATTCCCGAACGGGCTGATGAACAAGTACTCGTTCACCGCCGTCGGAGGGCTGTGGTACCGCAAGTCAGGTACCTACCGCGGCAAGGCTCAGAACCTGACGCAGTTCTATCACCCGCTCGACATGTTCGGGGAGTGGAACCGTGCGTACGGCTCCGCAGGCTTCAGCCAGTACCAGTTCGTGGTACCCACAGAGGCCGTCGAGGCGTTCAAGGGCATCATGTACGACATTCAGAAGTCGGGTCACTATTCGTTCCTGAACGTGTTCAAGCTGTTTGGGCCAGGCAATCAAGCCCCGCTGAGCTTCCCGATTCCCGGCTGGAACGTGTGCGTCGACTTCCCCATCAAGCCGGGGCTCAATGAGTTCCTCAACGAACTCGACCGCCAGGTGCTGGAGTTCCGCGGGCGGCTGTACACCGCCAAGGATTCCCGCATGACGGCCGAGACCTTCCATGCCATGTACCCGCGAATCGACGAGTGGATTGCCGTGCGCCGCAAGGTCGATCCCAACGGCGTGTTCGCCTCCGACATGGCCCGACGTTTGGAGCTGCTCTAGATGGTGCGCAATGGTTCTTGATGCCGTGGGGAACCCCCAGACCATTCTGCTTCTCGGCGGCACGTCCGAGATCGGGCTGGCCATCTGCGAGCGCTACCTGCGCAACGCGCCCGCACGCATCGTGCTGACCGCGCTGCCCGATGACCCGCTCCGCGACAACGCCGTCGCGCAGATGAAGGCGGCGGGCGCAAAGTCTGTCGAGCTGATCGACTTCGACGCCGTCGACACCCAGAGTCATCCGAAAGTCATTGACGCCGCCTTCAAAGATGGAGTAGGCGGCCCAAGGGATATAGACGTGGCCATTGTGGCCTTCGGACTGCTCGGCGACGCCGAAGAGCTGTGGCAGAACCAGCGCAAGGCCGTGCAGGTCGCCGAGATCAACTACACCGCAGCGGTTTCGGTCGGAGTGCTGCTCGGCGAGTGGATGCGCGCCCAGGGCTTCGGCCAGATCATCGCGATGAGCTCGGCTGCAGGCGAGCGGGTGCGGCGGTCCAACTTCGTCTACGGGTCCACCAAGGCCGGCCTGGACGGCTTCTACCTCGGCCTTGGAGAAGCGTTGCGCGAGTACGGGGTTCGGGTGCTCGTGATCAGGCCCGGGCAGGTGCGCACCACGACGACGATCCAGCACTGGAAAGCCACGGGCAGCAAAGAAGCGCCGTTCACCGTCGACAAGGAGTACGTCGCCGACCTGGCGGTCACGGCATCGGCCAAGGGCAAGGAACTGGTATGGGCGCCGGGGGCGTTCAGGTACGTGATGATGGTGTTGCGACACATTCCACGGCCCATCTTCCGCAAGCTCCCCATCTAGCGATGCGTAGCGCGCTGGCCGTGATCGGCCAGATGGCGGTGGCGGTCGCCGTGGCGGTGGTCGTCGCGGTGATCGCCCTCGTCGAGATATCGCGGGTGGAATGGCCGGCCTACAACTCGTCGAACCAGCTGCACGCGTTGACCACCGTCGGCCAATTCGGTTGCCTGGCAGGGTTGTTAGCAAGCGGGTGGATTTGGCGTCGCGGACGCCGGTTGCTGTCACGGGCTTTCGCGCTTCTCTTCCTGTCGGCGTTTTCCGTTGTCACACTCGCCATGCCATTGGGCGCGACCAAGCTCTACCTGTACGGCATCTCGGTCGACCAGCAGTTCCGCACGGAGTACCTCACCCGGCTCACCGACACCGCAGCCCCGCACGACATGACCTACTACGGTCTGCCGCCGTTCTATCCGCCTGGCTGGTTCTGGATCGGCGGCCGACTCGCCGCACTGACCGGCATGCCCGCGTGGGAGATGTTCAAGCCGTGGGCGATCATCTCCATCACGATCGCCGTGGTGCTGGCGTTCGTGTTGTGGGCCAGCATGATTCGCTTCGACTACGCGCTGATCGTATCGACCGCCACCGCTGCCGCGACGCTGGCGTACTCACCCACCGAGCCCTACGCCGCGATCATCGCCGTGCTACTGCCGCCGGTGTTCGTGCTCGCGTGGTCGGGCCTGCGCGGGGCGACCCGAGGCGGCGGTCGGGCCGCGATCATCAGCGTCGGCGTCTTCCTCGGCGTCGCCGCGCTGTTCTACACCCTGCTGCTGGCTTACGCAGCGTTCACGCTGACGATCATGGCCCTGGTGCTGGCCGTGGCGCGCAGACGGTTCGAACCACTGCTGCGGCTCGCGGTCATCGCGGTGATCGCAGGCGCGATCGCCCTCCTTGGCTGGGGGCCGTACCTGGTGGCCGCCGTCAACGGCCATCCCGCCGATTCCGGCACCGCTCAGCACTATCTGCCGTCTGCGGGAGCCCAGCTCGAATTCCCGATGCTGCACTTCACGCTGCTCGGCGCGCTGTGCATGGTCGGCACGCTGTGGCTGGTGGTGCGCGCCCGCAGCTCGACCAGAGCCGGTGCGCTGGCCATCGCGGTGCTGGCCCTATACGCGTGGTCGCTGCTGTCCATGCTGACCACCCTGGCAGGTACCACGCTGCTGTCGTTCCGGCTGCAGCCGACGCTGACGATCCTGCTGACCGCGGCGGGTGCGTTCGGGTTCATCGAAGCCACGCTCGTGATCGCCCGCCGCTACCCACCCGAGACGGGCCGCCGCATCGTCGCGGCCGCCGCCACGCTCGGCGCGATCGGTGCGCTGACCTTCAGCCAGGACATCCCCGACGTGCTGCGCTCCGACATCGTCGTCGCATACACCGACACCGACGGCTACGGCCAACGCGCCGACCGGCGACCGCCCGGCGCCGAGCAGTACTACCGCGAGATCGACGCCAAGATCCTCCGAACCACCGGCCTGCCGCGCAACGAGACCGTCGTGCTGACCGCCGACTACAGCTTCCTGTCCTACTACCCCTACTACGGCTTCCAGGGCCTGACGTCGCACTACGCCAACCCGCTCGCGCAGTTCGACAGGCGGGCGGATGCGATCGAGAGCTGGGCCACGCTGACCAGCGCCGATCAGTTCATCACCGCGCTGGACAAACTGCCGTGGAAGCCGCCGACAGTGTTCTTGATGCGCCGCGGCGCCAACGACACCTACACACTGCGGCTGGCGTCGGACGTGTACCCCAACCAGCCCAACGTCCGCCGCTATCAGATCGCACTGGACGACGCGCTGTTCGACGATCCGCGCTTCGACGTGTCCACCGTGGGGCCGTTCGTGCTGGCGATCCGGAAGCCGACCGGCTGATGGCCATGGACACGGCGCCTCGAGCAGGCCAATTACCATCAAACCCCGTGACCGCTGCGGGCAACCATCGCACCGCGCGCCTCATCGCGATCGTCGCCGGCCTGCTCGGGGCGGCGCTGGCGATCGCCACGCCCCTGCTGCCCGTGACGCAAACCACCGCGCAGCTCAACTGGCCACAGAACGGTGTGCTGCAGAGCGTCAACGCGCCGCTGATCGGATACGTCGCCACCGACCTCGACATCACCGTGCCGTGCAGCGCGGCCGCGGGACTGGCCGGCCCGCAAAATTCGGGCAAGACCGTGCTGCTCTCCACGGTGCCGAAGCAGGCGCCAAAGGCCGTCGACCGCGGGCTGCTCATCGAACGGGTCAACAACGATCTGCTCGTCATCGTCCGCAACACCCCGGTGGTCAGCGCCCCGCTGAACCAGGTGCTCAGCCCGGCGTGCCAGCGACTGACGTTCACCGCGCACGCCGACAAGGTCACCGGTGAATTCGTCGGCCTGGTGAACGGTCGCGATTCCGACGACCCCGGCAAGCCGTTGCGCGGCGAACGCAGTGGTTACGACTTCCGGCCGCAGATTGTCGGCGTCTTCACCGATCTGGCCGGGCCCGCCCCGCCGGGCCTGCAGTTCTCGGCGACGATCGATTCCCGCTACAGCAGTTCTCCGACACTGTTGAAGATGCTGGCGATGATCGTCGGCGTAGCCCTGACAGTCATCGCGCTCGGCGCCCTTCACGTTCTGGACACCGCCGACGGCCGAGGCGTCAAGCGTTTCTTGCCTGCGCGATGGTGGTCGATCACCCCGCTCGACGGATTGGTCACCGCGGTCCTGGTGTGGTGGCACTTCGTCGGCGCCAACACATCCGACGACGGCTACATCCTGACCATGGCCCGGGTGTCCGAGCACGCCGGCTACATGGCCAACTACTACCGATGGTTCGGCACGCCCGAGGCGCCGTTCGGCTGGTACTACGACCTGCTGGCGCTATGGGCGCACGTAAGCACCAACAGTGCCTGGGTGCGGCTGCCGACACTGGTCATGGCGCTGACATGCTGGTGGCTGATCAGCCGCGAGGTCATCCCGCGGCTGGGCCACGCAGTGAAGACCAGCCGCGCAGCGGCGTGGACAGCGGCGGGCATGTTCCTGGCGTTCTGGCTGCCGCTCAACAACGGGCTCCGGCCGGAACCGATTATCGCCCTTGGCATTCTGCTGACCTGGTGCTCGGTTGAGCGGGGGGTGGCCACCAGCCGGCTGCTGCCTGTGGCCATCGCGATCATCATCGGTGCACTGACCCTGTTCTCCGGGCCGACCGGCATCGCGGCCGTCGGTGCACTACTTGTCGCGGTCGGTCCGCTGAAAACCATTGTTGCGGCGCACACTTCACGTTTCGGATACTTCGCTCTATTGGCTCCGATCCTGGCGGCGTGCACGGTGACGATCATCCTGATCTTCCGTGATCAGACGCTCATCGGCGAACTGCAGGCCAACACCTTCAAGTCTGCGGTCGGCCCCAGCCTGAGCTGGTTCGACGAGCACATCCGCTACGAGCGGTTGTTCACCACCAGCCCGGACGGCTCGGTGGCGCGCCGGTTCGCGGTGCTGACGCTGTTGCTGGCGCTGGCCGTCTCGGTGGCAATGTCGTTGCGCAAGGGCCGGATTCCCGGCACCGCGCTGGGCCCGAGCCGGCGAATCGTCGGTATCACCATCATCTCGTTCCTGGCGATGATGTTCACGCCCACCAAATGGACCCACCACTTCGGCGTGTTCGCGGGGCTCGCGGGATCGCTTGGCGCCTTGGCCGCGGTGGCCATCACCGCCGCCGCGATGAAATCGCGGCGCAACCGTGCCGTGTTCACCGCCACCGTGCTGTTCGTGATGGCGCTGTCGTTCGCCACCGTCAACGGCTGGTGGTACGTTTCCAACTTCGGTGTGCCATGGTCGAATCAGTTCCCTGAGTGGCATTTCGGATTCACCACCATGCTTCTCGGCCTCTCGCTCGTCGCCCTGCTCGTGGCGGCGTGGTTTCACTTCGCCGGCCGCGACGAGTCGCCGCCGACCCTGCGCAGGTGGCAGCGGATTGTGCAGAGCCCGTTGGCGATTGCCGCGTGGGTGGTGGTCTTGTTCGAGGTGCTGTCGCTGACACTGGGGATGACTGAGCAGTACCCGGCGTGGAGCAACGGCCGCTCGAACCTCGAGGCGATCACGGGCAAGACATGCGGGCTGGCCAACGATGTCATGGTCGAGCAGGACCCCAACGCCGGGCTGCTGACCCCCATCGGCGTGCCGGTCGGTGACGCTCTGGGCGCCGTTAGCTCAGAAGGCTTCGGCCCCAACGGCATTCCCAGTGACGTCTCCGCCGACCCGGTGATGGAGAACCCCGGCGCCTCCAACTTCGCCGACACCGACACCGGCACCGTCAGCGCCAACGAGGCAGGCACCGAGGGCGGCACCACCTCCGCAGCGGGTATCAACGGGTCGCGGGCCCGGCTTCCGTACAGCCTCGATCCCGCCCGCACTCCCGTGCTGGGCAGCTGGCGCGCAGGCACCCAGCAGCCGGCGGTGCTGCGCTCGGCGTGGTATCGGCTGCCGCCCCGCGATCAGGCAGGCCCGCTCCTCGTGGTTTCCGCAGCCGGGCGCTTCGACCCCGGCGAGGTCGTCTTGCAATGGGCCAACGACAGGGGTGAGCCTGCAGGCGGCATCGGCTTCGCCGACGTCGGCGCCGCCCCTGCCTGGCGCAACCTGCGTGCCCCGCTTGCCGCGATACCGCGCGAGGCCACCCAGGTTCGGCTGGTTGCCACCGACGATGACCTCAACCCGCAACACTGGATCGCGATCACGGCGCCGCGCATCCCGCAGCTGCGCACCCTGCAGGACGTCGTCGGCTCGCAGGACCCGGTGCTGCTGGACTGGCTCGTTGGCATGGCGTTCCCGTGCCAACGCCCGTTTGGCCATCAGTACGGCGTCGTCGAGGCGCCGAAGTGGCGGATCCTGCCGGACCGGTTCGGCGCGGAGGCCAACTCGCCGGTTATGGACAACCTGGGCGGCGGGCCGCTGGGCATCACCGAACTCCTGCTGCGGCCCACCACGCTGCCGACCTATTTGAAGGACGACTGGTTCCGCGACTGGGGCGCGCTGCAGCAGCTCACGCCGTACTACCCGAACGCGCAGCCGGCGCGGCTCGATCTCGGTTCGGCAACGCGTAGCGGACTGTGGAGCCCGGCGCCGCTGCGCCATTAGGTCCGTCGCCTAACATCGAGCCTCGTGCCTGCCCACCGCATCGCCCGGCTGATCGCCGTCATCGCGGGCATCGCGGGCGTGGTGCTGTGCGGGCTGGTGCCGCTGCTGCCGGTGAAGCAGACGACGGCCACCATTGCGTGGCCGCAGGCACCCGGCAGGGACAGCATGATCAGCGACGTCACCGCGCCGCTGGTGTCCGGTGCCCCGCAGGCCCTCGACGTCTCGATTCCCTGCCGGACGATCGCCACCCTGCCCGCGGCAGGCGGCGTGATCTTGTCCACCATCCCGCCCGGCGGCATCCAGGCCACCCGCAACGGGCTGTTCGTCACGGCCAACGCCGACGCCGTCGTCGTCGCCTTCCGTGACTCGGTGGCCGCCGTGGCGCCGAGAGCGGCCGTGACTGGCCAGTCCGGAGCGCCAGCGTGCAGCACCCTGCATGTCTGGGCCAACGTCGGTTCCGTTGGCGCCGATTTCGTCGGCATACCGGGCGCGACCGGCACGCTGGCGGCCGAAAAACGCCCCCAGGTGGCAGGCGTGTTCACCGACCTGAAGGTCGCAGCCCAGCCGGGCCTGTCGGCGCGCATCGACATCGACACCCGGTTCATCACGGCGCCGACGGCGCTGAAGCTGGGTGTGATGGTGCTGGGCGTCATCTGTGTGGTGGCGTCGATCGTGGCGCTGGCGGTGCTTGACCGCCGGAGCCGCTCAGGCGGCGACATTCAGCGCGAGCTCGGGCCACGTCTTCTCTTCGCCTGGCGACGGTTCTGGCGGGTCGGCCCCTCCACCTGGCTGGCGGACGTCGGGGTCGTCGGCACCTTGCTGCTCTGGCACGTCATCGGCGCGACCTCGTCGGACGACGGCTACAACCTGACCATCGCCAGGGTGTCGGGCGATGCCGGCTACACACCCAACTACTACCGATTCTTCGGCACTACCGAGGCGCCGTTCGACTGGTACCAGTCGGTGCTCGCACACCTGGCGGCGATCAGCACGGCCGGGGTGTGGATGCGGCTGCCCGCCACGGCGGCGGCGATCGCCACCTGGTTGATCATCAGCCGCTGTGTGCTGCCGCGACTCGGCAGGCGACTGGCGAACAACCGGGTCGCAGTCTGGACGGCAGGCGCCGTGTTTCTCGCGGCGTGGCTGCCGTTCAACAACGGCCTTCGGCCAGAGCCGCTGATCGCGTTCGGCACGCTCGCGGCGTGGATGCAGGTCGAAAGCGCCATCGCCACCCGCCGGTTGTGGCCCGCCGCGGTTGCCGTGATCGTGGCCGTCTTCAGCGTGACCCTCGCGCCGCAGGGCCTGATCGCGCTGGCCCCGCTTCTCGTCGGCGCGCGGGCCGTCGCCCGGATCATCGTCAGCAGGCGCGCCGTCGACGGGCTCCTCGCCCAGCTCGCGCCATTAGCCGCCTCACTGAGCCTGATCTTCGTGGTCATGTTCCGCGACCAGACGCTGGCCACGGTCGCCGAATCCGCCCGCATCAAGTACAAGATCGGCCCGACCATCCCGTGGTATCAGGACTTCCTGCGCTACTACTTCCTGACCGTCGAGGACAGCGCCGACTCATCGCTGACCCGTCGCTTCGCCGTGCTGGTGTTGCTGCTCTGCCTGTTCGGCATGCTCGCAGTGCTGCTGCGGCGGGGAGGTGTCCCCGGCATGGCGCAGGGCCCGGCGTGGCGGCTGATCGGCACGACGGCGGTGGGGCTGCTGCTGTTGACCTTCACGCCGACGAAGTGGGCGGTGCAGTTCGGCGCGTTCGCCGGCCTCGCGGGCGCACTGGGCGGCGCAACGGCATTTGCGTTCGCCAGGGTCGGGCTGCACAGCCGTCGAAACCTGGCGCTGTACGTGACCGCGCTGCTGTTCGTATTGGCTTGGGCGACATCGGGTATCAACGGCTGGTTCTATGTCGGTAACTACGGTGTGCCGTGGTTCGACAAGCAGCCGGTCATCGTCGGGATCCCGGTGACGGGCATCTTCTTGGGACTGGCGATCGTGACCGGTCTGCTCGCGGGGTGGCTGCACTTCCGGATGGACTACACCGGACACACCGAGGTGGCCAATACCCGCCGCAACCGGGTGCTGGCGTCCACGCCGCTGCTGGTGGTGGCGGTCATCATGGTCGTGCTCGAAGTGGGCTCGATGGCCAAGGGCGCCGCGCAGCGGTATCCCGTCTACACCACCGCCAAGGCCAACGTCGACGCGCTGGCGTCCGGACTTTCGAAGACCAGCTGCGCGATGGCTGATGACGTGCTGGTCGAACCCGACACCAATGCCGGTCTGTTGCAACCGGTTCCGGGTCAGCGCTTCGGCCGCTACGGTCCGCTCGGCGGGGAGAACCCGGTCGGGTTCACCCCCAACGGCGTCAGCGACACCCTGGAACCGGCCGAGCCGGTCACCGCCAACCCCGGCACCGTGAATTCCCCTGGGTCTCCCAACGAGCCGAACATCGGGATCGGGTATGCCGCGGGCACCGGCGGCGGCTATGGGCCAGTCGGCGTCAACGGATCCAACGTCTTTCTGCCGTTCGGCCTCGACCCCAAACGCACGCCGGTGATGGGCAGCTACAACGAGAACACCGTCGCGGCCAAGGTCACCTCGGCGTGGTATCAGCTGCCGCCCCGCACCCCCGATCGTCCGCTGGTGACGGTCGCCGCCGCAGGCGCGATCTGGTACTACGAAGAGGACGGCTCGTTCAACTACGGCCAGTCGCTCAAACTGCAATGGGGTGCGCAGCGCCCCGACGGCAGTTTCCAGCCGCTGAACTCGGTGCAGCCGATCGACATCTTCCCCCAAAAGGCTTGGCGCAACCTGCGTTTCCCGCTGGCCTCGGCGCCGCCGGAGGCCAATGTCGCGCGCATCGTCGCTGACGACCCGAACCTGTCCACCGACCAGTGGTTCGCGTTCACCCCGCCACGCGTGCCGGTGCTGGAGACCGCCCAGCAACTCCTCGGGTCACAGACGCCCGTGCTGGTGGACATCGCCACCGCGGCCAACTTCCCCTGTCAGCGCCCGTTCTCCGAACATCTCGGTGTGGCCGAACTCCCGGAGTACCGCATCCTTCCGAATTTCAAGCAGGTGGTGGTGTCGTCGAAGCAGTGGCAGTCCGCTGAGGGCGGCGGTCCGTTCCTGTTCATCCAGGCACTGCTGCGCACGTCGACCGTTCCGACCTATCTGCGCGACGACTGGTACCGCGACTGGGGCTGGATCGAGCACTACGACCGGGTCGTGCCCGCGTCGGACGCGCCCAACGCCGTCATCGACCAAGGCGCGGCGCGGGTGTTCGGCTGGAGCCGCAACGGACCGATCAGGGCCCTGCCATGACGGTAGCCATTGCGGAGCGCAATGCCGCCGGCGCGGCGCGCGATGTGAAGATCGCCCGGTGGGTGGCGACGATCGCCGGCCTCATCGGTTTTGTGCTGTCGGTCGCCACGCCGCTGCTGCCCGTCGTGCAGACCACCGCGACACTGAACTGGCCGCAGAACGGTCAACTGAATGACGTTACCGCGCCGCTGATTTCGCAGGTGCCGGTCAGCATGACGGTCACGGTGCCCTGCGACGTGATCCGGTCGATGCCGCCGGCAGGAGGCACGGTGCTGAGCACCGCGCCCAAGGACGGCAAGCAGGCGGCTCTGCAGTCGCTGTTCGTCAACGTCAACAGTCAGCGCGTCGACATCACCGACCGCAATGTGGTGGTCGCGAGCGTGCCGCGGGAGCGTGTGGTAGGCACCCGGGATTTCCCGGGGGGATGTTCCAGAATCGAGATCACCTCGTCGGAGGCAGGCACCTTCGCCACCTTCGTCGGGCTCACCGATCCGACGACGGGCTCAGAACAGCGGACCGGATTCGCCGACCCGAACCTGCGCCCGTCGATCGTCGGCATCTTCACCGACCTGACCGGGCCCGCCCCGCCCGGACTGAGCGCGTCGGCGGTCATCGACACCCGGTTCTCCACCAAGCCAACGGCTTTGAAGCTGACCGCGATGGTGCTGGCGATCATCTCGACGGTCGTCGCGCTGGTCGCCCTGTGGCGCCTTGACCGGCTGGACGGCCGCCGGATGCAGCGGTGGATTCCTCAGCGTTGGCGTACATTCTCCGCTACCGACGTCGTCGTGATCGGCGGCTTCCTGGTGTGGCACATCATCGGCGCGAACTCGTCCGACGACGGCTACATGCTCCAGATGGCCCGCGTCGCGGGCCCCGCGGGCTACATGTCGAACTACTTCCGCTGGTTCGGGAGCCCGGAGGACCCGTTCGGCTGGTACTACAACGTCTTTGCGCTGATGACGCATGTCAGCGACGCCAGCATCTGGATGCGGCTGCCCGACCTGATCGCCGGCCTGGCCTGCTGGCTATTGCTGTCCCGGGAAGTGCTGCCCCGGCTCGGCCCCGCGGTCGCGTCCAGTAAGGCCGCGGTGTGGGCGGCGGGGCTGGTGCTGCTGGCGGCATGGATGCCTTTCAACAATGGGCTGCGCCCTGAGGGCCAGATCGCCCTGGGCTCGCTAATCACCTACGTTCTGATCGAGCGCGCGATCATCTCCGGCCGGATGACTCCGGCAGCGCTGGCGATCGTGACCGCGGCGTTCACGCTGGGCATGCAGCCCACCGGGCTCATCGCGGTTGCCGCGCTGCTGGCGGGTGGCCGGCCGATCCTGCGAATCCTGGTGCGCCGCCACCGCATCATCGGAACATGGCCGCTGGTGGCACCACTGCTGGCGGCGGGATTCGTGGTGCTGACCGTGGTATTCGCCGATCAGACGCTCGCAACGGTCTTGGAGGCCACCAGGATTCGCACCGCGATCGGTCCTAGCCAAGCCTGGTACACCGAGAACCTGCGCTACTACTACCTGATCCTGCCGACAGTCGACGGATCCCTGTCACGTCGGTTCGGCTTCCTGATCACTGCGCTGTCGCTGTTCACATCCATGTTCATCATGTTGCGGCGCAAACGGGTTCCCGGTGTGGCACGTGGCCCAGTGTGGCGGTTGATGGGCATCATTTTGGGCACGATATTCTTCCTGTGGTTCACCCCCACGAAGTGGGTGCATCACTTCGGGTTGTTCGCTGCGGTGGGCGCGGCGATGGCGGCGGTGGCCACGGTGCTGGTGTCCCCGGCCGTGACGCGGTGGTCGCGCAACCGGATGGCGTTCGTCGCCGCGGTGTTCTTCCTCCTCGCGCTGTGCTTCGCGAGCACCAACGGCTGGTGGTATGTGTCGAGTTACGGCGTGCCGTTCAACAACGCGATGCCGAAGATCGGCGGAATCACCGTCAGTTTCCTGTTCCTCATATTGTTCGCCATCACGGCGGTGTGGGCGATCGTGCTGCACTTCGCCGACCGCTCCTGGGGCCAGGGCCCGGTGACGCGGGCGCTGACCGCGGCGCCCATCCCGATCGCCGCCGGCTTCATGGTGGTGGTCTTCGTCGGGTCGATGGTCGCGGGCATCGTGCGCCAGTACCCGACCTACTCCAACGGGTGGGCCAATCTGCGCGCCTTCACCGGCGGCTGCGGGCTGGCCGACGACGTCCTCGTCGAGCCCGACGCCAACGACGGCTTCTTGGCGCCGCTGCCGGGCAACTACGGCCCGCTCGGCCCGCTCGGCGGTGCCGGACCGGTGGGCTTCACCCCCAACAGTGTGCCGGAAAAGATTGTCGCCGAGACGATCCGGATGAACCTGCCGATGCCAGGCACCGACTACGACTGGGACCAACCCACCAAACTCAAGGCGCCCGGAGTCAATGGGTCGACGGTCCCGCTGCCGTACGGGCTTGACCCCGCCCGGGTGCCACTGGCGGGCACCTATGTCGAGGGCCCGCAACAGCAGAGCCGGTTGACGTCGGCCTGGTATGAACTGCCGCGACCCGACGACGCGCATCCGCTCGTCGTCATCACCGCCGCGGGAACCATCACCGGCGACAGCGTCTTCAACGGGCGCACCGATGGCCAGAAGGTCGAACTGGAATACGCGCGGCCAGGGCCTGACGGCGCTCCGGTCCCCGCGGGCAGGCTGGTGCCCTATGACATCGGGCCGATCCCGTCGTGGCGGAACCTGCGATTCCCGCGGTCGGCGATTCCGGCCGACGCGCTCGCGGTGCGCGTGGTCGCTGAGGATCTGTCGCTGACGCCGGGCGACTGGGTGGCGGTCACGCCGCCGCGCGTGCCCGAGCTGCGGTCGGTTCAGGAGTACCTCGGCTCGGATCAGCCGGTGCTGATGGACTGGGCTGTCGGCCTTGCCTTCCCGTGCCAGCAGCCGATGCTGCACGTCAACGGCGTCACCGAAATTCCGAAGTACCGGATCACCCCCGACTACAACGCCAAGCGCAAGGACACCGACACCTGGGAGGACGGACTCAACGGCGGCCTGCTGGGCATCACCGACCTTCTGTTGCGGGCGCACGTGATGGCGACCTATCTGTCGAAAGACTGGGGCCGCGACTGGGGGTCGCTGCGCAAGTTCGACACCATCGTGGAAGCCGAGCCCGCGCAACTTCAATTCGGCACAGCCACGCGCAGCGGGCTGTGGAAGCCCGGCAAGATCCGGATCGGCCCGTAATTGGCTGACCGGATCCGGATGGGAAACGCCAGCCTGGCTCGGATCGTCGAGTCGCAGGTGGACGACCTACCGGTGAAGGTGTTCCCTCAGACTCCGCCGCAAGCCTGGCGTGAGCTCGCCGACGAGTTTGGGCCGAAATTCTGGAACGACGTCGGGTGGCGAATTGCCCTACAGACATGGGTGATCGAGGTCGACGGCCTGACGGTGTTGGTGGACACCGGCGTCGGCAACGACCGGGACCGCCCCACGATGCCGCCATTCGACCATCTGCACACCGACTTCCTCGGGTCGATGCAGAGCGCCGGTGTCGACCCCGCAGCTGTCGACGTCGTCATCAACACGCACCTCCACTCCGACCATGTCGGCTGGAACACCATGGGTCGTGACGGTGCATGGGTCCCCACGTTTCCCAACGCTCGCTATCTGATGGCGGAAGCCGACTACCGGCACTTCCATCCCGACAATATCGCTCAACGTCCCGCGCCACGCACCGAAGTCGACGCGGCACGGCAGGCGGGAGGCCTAATTGTGTTCGAGGACAGCATTCTTCCCGTTGAAGAGCAGATCCAATTGTGGTCCGACGACTATCAGCTCACCGAATCATTGCGGCTTCGTCCGGCACCGGGCCATACCCCTGGCGCGTCGGTGGTGTGGCTAGACGCAGGCAAGCCCGCCGTGTTCGTCGGCGACCTGACGCACTGCCCGGTGCAACTGCACCGCCCGAATGATCCGTGCGCCTGGGACGAAGACTTCGCCGCGGCGGCGGTGACACGCAAGCGTGTGCTGACCGAGGCCTCCCGGCGCCGTGCTTCGGTTGTCCCCGCGCACTATCCCGGCAACGGTGGCGCGACGGTGGTCGCGCGCGGCGACGGGTTCATGGTCGACGACTGGCTGGAGCTGCCGCCGATCTGAGTCTCTTGTCCAGAGTACGGTTGTTGACCGAAGTCCCCTGGAAAAGTTGCAACAACCGCACTTTCGGTGAATTCACTGAGGCAGGCGCACGCGGCGACGAGAAATAGCAGTGCCGCGAACGCGAGTCGTCTCATCAAGGTGTCGCAGATGCCGTCGCGTTGCTCTGCAGGATGTCGTCGTGGCAGTCGAGGTGCGACTGCCCGGTCTGTTCCATGCACACCAGAACCGGTGACTCCGTTTCCGACGGGTACACCTCGTCGTTCGGGCCTGCTGTGGCGGTCGGCATGGAGATCTCGCCCGGATACAGCGACCAGATCGTGGCATTGGTCGTCGGCAGGTGCGCGCAGTATGCGGGTACGCCGCGTTCGGTGATCCCCGCCGCGCCCAACGTCGCACAGTTGGCGCCGACGACCACCACCGGCAACGTGACACCGCCCGGTGATGCTGCGGCGGGGGTGGACGGTGCCGATGACGGGTGCGGCTTGGCTTCTGCCGAGTGGTCGTGCATGCGGTCGAACAGCACGAAACCGATTGCGACGACGGCGATCACGATGAGCGCGATAGCTGTCGGGACGATGACGCGTCGTCGCGGCTTGGCCTGTTGCCTGGCATGCCGCGGGCCGGTCGAGGCCTGCGCCAACATGGTCGCGTCGGTGCCCAGCGCCTGTTCCTCGGCGCCTATGTGATGGGCGAGTGCACGCGCGAAATCAATGCATCGGTCGTAACGCTCGTTCGGTGACTTGGCGAGCGCCTTGTCGAAAACCGGTCCGAGGCCGGACAACTCGGGGCGGCGGGTGCCAATATCCGGCGGATCGGCCGTGAGGTGCTGGCTGATGACCACCGCGGGGTTGGAGTGGTGGAACGGAGGCGTGCCGGTCAGTAGTTGGAAGGCCGTGGCCGCGAGCGCGTACTGGTCGGCGCGTCCGTCGACGTCTTCACCCTTGAGCTGTTCGGGTGCGGCGTACGCGACGGTGCCCACGGTCATGTTCGTGCCGGTGAGCGTGCTGGTCTCGCCGAGGCGGCGGGCAATGCCGAAGTCGGCCAACATGATCCGCTCGCCGTCGGTGTCGGCGTTGGCCAGCAGGATGTTGGCGGGCTTGACGTCGCGGTGCAGCAGCCCGCGCTGGTGCGCGTAGTCGAGCGCATCGCCGACCGCTTTCACGATGCGGACGACCTTGTCGGCGGGCATCCCTTTCGGGTAGCGCTCCGCCAGGAGGCGGCCCGCGTCGGTGCCCTCCACGTAGTCCATCGAGATCCACAGCTGGCCCTCAACCTGGCCGCGGTCGTGGACCTCGACGATGTGCGGATGCCACAGTGTCGCCGCGATGTCGGCTTCACGCTTGAATCGCTCGCAGTACTCGCTCTCGGCGCATACCGTCTCCGACAGCACCTTGAGCGCGTCGCGGCGCGGCAGCCGGGGATGCTGCGCCAGGTAAACCTCGCCCATCCCGCCTGCGCCCAGTGACCGCAGGATCGTGTACCCGGCGATCACCTGGCCGTCCGTTAGCGGCATGGGCGCATCCTCATTGCCGGCTTAGATCGGGGTGAGGCCGTGTTTGCGCTGCACACGATCGATCTGTTTGTCGCGCAACAGCCGCATGGACTTGCGCAGCAGCAGCCGCGTCTCGTGCGGCTCGATCACCGCATCGATGAAGCCGCGCTCTGCGGCGATCCACGGCGTCGCCATGTTGAGGTTGTAGCCCTCGATGAACTCGGCCCGGATCTTCTGCACCTCCGGTGCGGTGGGATCCGGGAACCGCTTCACAAGTAGCTGCGCGGCGCCCTCGGCGCCGATGACCGCGATCCGGGCCGTCGGCCAGGCGAAGTTCAGGTCGGCCGACAGTTGCTTGGAGCCCATCACCGCGTAGGCGCCGCCGTAGGACTTGCGGATCGTGATCGTCACCTTCGGCACGTCGGCCTCGACAACGGCGTTGAGGAATCGGCCACCGCGCTTGATGATGCCGTTTTTCTCCTCCTCGACGCCGGGCATGAAGCCGGGGGTGTCCACGACGAAAACCAGTGGGAGATTGTAGGAGTCGCAGAACCTGATGAACCGCGCCGCCTTGTCTGACGCCTGGTTGTCGATCGCGCCCGACAGGTGCATCGGCTGGTTGGCGAGCACACCGACCGGCCGCCCGTCGACGCGCGCGAAGGCGGTGATGATCGCCTGCCCCTGCTGCTGAGCCACATCGAAGACGTCGCCGTCGTCGAAGATCCGCAGCAGGATCTCGTGCATGTCGTAGGCCATGTTGTCGCTGTCCGGCACGATCGAATCGAGTTCGTAGTCGTGCGGGGTGATCTCCGGCTCCAGGCCGGGGTTGACGATGGGCGCATCGTCGAATGTGTTGGGGGGCAGGAAGCTCAAGTAGTCGCGCACATAGGCGAAGGCCGCTGCCTCGTCCTCGACCACCTGGTGGATGTTGCCGTAGCGGGCCTGCGCGTCTGCGCCACCGAGCTCGTCGAGGCTGACATCCTCACCCGTGACGTCCTTGATGACATCCGGACCGGTGACGAACATGTAGCCCTGGTCTCGCACCGCCACCACCAGATCGGTCTGGATCGGCGAATACACCGCTCCGCCAGCGCATTTGCCGAGGATGATGGAGACCTCAGGGACCAGGCCGCGCAGCAGCTCGTGGCGGCGGCCAAGCTCTGCGTACCACGCGAGCGAGGTCACCGCGTCCTGGATCCGGGCCCCGGCCGAGTCGTTGATGCCGATGATGGGACAGCCGACCATCGCCACCCACTCCATCAACCGGGCAACCTTGCGGCCGAACATCTCGCCGACCGAGCCCTGGAACACCGTCTGATCGTGGCTGAAGACACCGACCGGCCTGCCGTTGATGGTGCCGTGCCCGGTGACCACGCCGTCGCCGAACAGCGCGTCGGGATCACCCGGCGTCTTGCACAGCGCACCGATCTCCAGAAAGCTACCCGGGTCGACCAGCGCATTGATGCGCGCGCGGGCGCTGGGGATGCCCTTCTTCTCCCGCTTGGCGATGGCCTTCTCACCACCGGGTTCCTTCGCCAGCTCGAGCTTCTCGCGGAGTTCGGCCAGCTTCTCGGCAGTCGTGGTGGGAGACGGATCCACGGTCACGTCGCTTAGCTCTCCTCAGCTTCGATGCGGTTGATCGCCTCGCTCATATGGGCGCCGACCTTCGCAATGTACGGCTCGTCGATCGCCTGGATGTGCTCGCCCCCGATCGGAACGACCTCCAGCTCGGAGACGAACTCGCCCCAGCCGCCGTCGGGCTTGCGGGTGGCGTAGCGCGGCTCGAAGAAGATCGCGTCGTCGTGGTAGCGATCGGCCATGTAGAGCGTGACGTGCCCGTCGTAGGGCTCGATCTTCGCGGTGTCGATCACGCGGTTGTCCAGGTAGGACGTCCGCTGGTGCTCGATGATGCCGCCAGGGATCTGCACGCCGGTCTGGCTGACGGCGTCGAGGACGAACTGCACCTGGCCCTCGTCGTCGAGCTCCTCCAGCTGCTCATACGGGATCGGCGGGACCTCGACGTTGAACGTCCGCTCGGCGAAGCGCGCGTAGCGGTCCCAGCGGGCGCGGGTCTCCTCCTTGGTCTGCGGGACCTCCTCGCCTGCGCGCACCGCGTCGATCAGTCCGACGAACCGGACGTCGGCGCCTACACGCCGCAGGCCGATCGCGCACGCGTAGGCGAGCACACCGCCCAGCGACCACCCAGCAAGGATGAAGGGCCCGCTGCCCTGCATCGCCAGCAGCTTCGGCACATACTCGGCGGCCCGCTCCTGGATGGAGCCCTCGACCCGCTCGATGCCGTACATCGGGGTGTCCTCCGGCAACCGCTTCAGCAGCGGTTCGTACACCACGGTCGAGCCACCCGCCGGATGGAACACGAACACCGGGACCTTGTCGGAGCCTTCCTTCGGCGCCCGCAGGGTCCGCACGAATCCGTCGAGCTCACCGGCTTCGAGGTGCTCGCGCACGACGGTCGCCAACGCCTCGATGGTCGGGGCGGTCTTGACGTCCTCGACGGTGATCGTGCCCTCGGCCCGTTCCGAAAGCCGTTGCGCCATCTTCTCTGCGGTCGCGTCGTCCAGTGTGGGCAGCGCATTGAAGATGCCGCCGGGGGACTTGCCGGTGACGATGGCCCATGTCGCGAACGTGACGCGTTCGGCGGCCTCGCGCGGAGGCACGTCCGCGCCGAGCGCGTCGGTGACGGCCTGTTGCGTCAGCACTCCCCTGCGCTCCGCGCGTGGGCCCAGGGCGGCTTTCCGAGCGGCTCCGGCCGCGACATCAGACTGCGTGGCGGCGTCCGTTTGAATAGGGCCCGCCGGATCGGTCGGGGGCGGCGGGATGTCCATCGGAGCGGCGGCCGCGACATCGGGCACAGCCGGCGCCTCCTCTTGATTGGCCGGCTCGGCGATGACTGTCGGTGCGGTTCCGGCCATCATGGCGGCCTGCTCCGCGGCGATCTCCTCGGGCGTCAGTGTCTGCTGGTGCTCGTGCAGTTGCTCGACCTCGTCGCGGTGCTCGATCGCGTATTCGATGAGCTTCTCGACGGCGAAAAGGTTCGCGTCACGAACCGCTGTCAGTTGGATCGGCGGCAGGTCAAAGTCGTACTCGACGCGGTTCTTGATCCGCACCGCCATCAGCGAATCCAGGCCCAGCTCGATCAGTGGCACCTCCCATGGGAGGTCCTCGGGCTCGTAGCCCATCGCGCCGCCGACGATCGCGGCGAGCCGATCATGAACAGTCTCGCCGGTATCCGGCGACCACTTGGCAAAGCCCGCACCGAGATTCGCGCCCTTGGTGAGGTTGTCGGACAGGATCTCGGCGTCGTCTTCCAGTCCTTCGATGACTGGTGCGGCCTCCGCCGCAGGCACCGCGACGGCAGCTCCGGTCGCGACCGCCGTCGGCAGCGCGGTGGCTGCACCGCTGCGACTCACGACCGCGTCGTACACGAGCGTGAACGACTCGTCAATGCGGGCGTGCACCTGCACCGTCGCGCCACCGGGGTGTCGGGACAGCGTGGTCACCAGCCGCGCACCCTCGCCGGGCACCGCACGCTGCTCGAACGCCGTCAGCTTGGCGTCCGGAAGAACCTGCGCCGCAGCGGTCTTCACCAACGTCGCAAGGTCGGTCTCGCCGCGCGGCGCGAACTCCCAGACGTGGCGACCATCAGCCATCGCGACATGCGTGCCCGGGATGAGCACCGAGCCGTCGCCTGAGAAGCGGGCCTCCAGCCAGTGCGGTTTGCGGCGGAACCGGGTCGGCGGGATGTTCGCGAACTCAGCCCCGGCGGAACGCCGGGAAGAAAACAAAGTCCGGAAGTCCAGATCGTGACCGTGCACGAACAGCTGCGCCATGGCGATGGTCATCGAATCGACCTCGTCCTGCTTGCGCGCCAACGTCGCGATCAGCTGCGCGTCGTGCAGCCCCGCCGCCGCGGTCGTCAGGCCGACCTGCATCAGCGCGACCGGGTTGGGAGCCAGCTCAAGGAAGGTCGTGTGGCCGTTGTCGACGGCGTTGCGGATGCCGTGGGTGAAGTAGACGCTGTGCCGTAGGCCCTTCTTCCAGTAATCCACGCCATGGATGGGTTCGCCGCCTGGCCGGATATAGCCGCCCTCGTGCACCGTCGAGAAGTAGCCCGTCTTCAGCGGTTTCGGCTCGATGCCCTGCAACTCGGCAGCCAGTTCGCCGAGCAGCGGGTCCATCTGCTGGGTGTGGCTGGCGCCCTTGGTCTGGAACTTGCGCGCAAACTTCCCCTCCGACTCGGCGCGCGCGATGATCGCGTCGACCTGCTCCGGAGGCCCTCCGATGACCGTCTGGGTCGGCGCGGCATACACGCACACCTCGAGGTCCTGGAAGGCTTCAGTGTCCTTGAAGACCGTCTCGATCTCGTCGGCGGAGTACTCGACCAGCGCCATCAGCCGGATGTACTCGCCGAACAGCATGGCCTCGCCCTCGCCCATCAGGTGGGCGCGAGAGCAGATCGTGCGGGTGGCGTCGGCCAGCGACAGCCCGCCCGCGAAATACGCAGCAGCGGCCTCGCCGAGCGACTGGCCCACCACCGCAGCTGGTTTCGCGCCGTGCGCCTCGAGTAGCTCGCCGAGCGCGATCTGGATCGCGAAGATCACCGTCTGCGTGGTCTCGATGCCGTAATCCTGCGAGTCGTCGAGGATGAGCTCGACGACCGAGTAACCCAGCTCGTCCCGAACCAGCGAGTCCACCTTGTTGATCCACTCGGCGAAGGTCTCGTCGCGCAGATACAGGCTCTTGGCCATTTTGCGGTGCTGCGCGCCGAAACCGGCCAGCACCCACACCGGTCCGTTGGTAACCGGACCGTCGGCGGCGAACACGTTCGGGTTCTGCTTGCCGTCGGCCAGCGCCCGCAGGCCCTTGATCGCCTCGTCGTGGTCGTGGGCCAGCACCACCGCGCGGGAGCGGCCATGGTTGCGCCGCGACAGCGAGCGCCCGATCGACTCCAGCGACGATGCGCGGCCCGCCGGGCTGTCGATCCAGTCGGCCAGCTCGGCGGCGGTGGCCTTCTTGCGTGACGTCAGGAATCCCGAAACGGCCAGCGGCACAACGGGAGCAGTCGATTCCTCGGCCTCCAGCTCCTCCCGCGCGACCTCGAGCAGTCGCTGGGCCTCGTCGGTCAGGCCGGGCAGTCCTGGCTCGTCATCCTCGGCCGCGTGGAGGGAGGCCTCGTCGGCTCCGTTCTCTTGTGAGTCATCGTCGTGGATGAACTCGCCGTACTCGTCCATCCGCACCCCGCCGACGTAAACGGCGTCGGCCTCCGAATTGGCCGGCTTCTCCGATTCGGGCTCCGTCTTGGGTTCGGGCTCAACCAGATCCGACGGCAACACCTCGCGCAGCACCATGTGCGCGTTCGCGCCGCCGAAGCCGAAGCCCGACACCCCTGTGATCGCGTGGCCGCTGTAGCGCGGCCAGTCGGTGACGGTGTCGGCAACCTTCAGATGCACCCCGTCGAAGTCGATGTAGGGGTTGGGCCCGGCATAGTTGATCGAGGGCGGAATCTTGTCGTTCTTGAGCGCAAGCGCCATCTTTGCCAGGCTGGCCGCGCCCGCTGCCGATTCCAGGTGTCCCACATTGGATTTCACCGCACCCAGCAGCGCGGGCTTGTCAGCATGCCGACCCCTGCCGACGACACGGCCAAGCGCGTCGGCCTCGATCGGGTCGCCAAGGATGGTGCCGGTGCCGTGCGCCTCGATGTAATCCACGTCTCGGGGGTTGATGCCTGCGTTCTTGTACGCCTTTCGCAGGACCTCGGCCTGCGCATCCGGGTTCGGCGCCAGCAGGCCGTTGGACCTTCCGTCATGGTTGATCGCGCTGCCGGCGATGACCGCGATGATCTCGTCGCCGTCACGCCGCGCATCGGCGAGGCGCTTGAGCACCAGCATGCCGCCGCCCTCGGAGCGGGCGTAGCCGTCGGCGTCCTGCGAGAACGACTTGATGCGGCCGTCCGGCGCGAGCACGCCGCCGACCTCGTCGAACCCGACCGTGACCAGCGGGGTGATCAGCGCGTTGACGCCACCGACGATGGCGACATCCGCCTCGCCCGAGCGCAGCGCCTGTACGCCCTGGTGTGCGGCGACCAGCGAACTCGAGCAAGCGGTGTCGATAGCCACCGACGGGCCGCGGAAGTCGTAGAAATAGGACACCCGGTTGGCGATGATCGAGCTGGCGGTGCCGGTGATCGCGTACGGGTGGGCGATCGATGGGTCGGACATCGCCAGGAAGCTGTAGTCGTTAAGGGAGCTGCCGATGTACACGGCGACGCTCTCACCGCGCAGGCTCGACGCCGGGATACGCGCGTGTTCCAGTGCCTCCCAGGTCAATTCGAGTGCCATCCGCTGTTGCGGATCGATGTTGTCGGCCTCCATCTTCGACAACGCGAAGAACTCGGCGTCGAAGCCCTTGATGTCGGAGAGGTAGCCACCGCGGGTGCGGGCCTTGGCGACGCGCTCGGCGATGCGCGGCTCGTCGAGGAACTCCTCCCAGCGTCCCTCGGGCAGGTCGGTGATGGCGTCGCGGCCCTCGAGCAGCGCCTGCCATGTCTCGTCCGGGGTGTTCATGTCGCCAGGGAACCGGGTGGCGATGCCCACAATGGCTATGTTCGCGATGTCCTCATCAACTTCGCGTGACCAGTCGGTGTCATCGTCGGACATGTCGACTTCTGGCTCGCCCTCGACGATGACCGTGGCCAGCGACTCGATGGTCGGGTGACGGAACGCCACGGTGGCCGTCAGCGTCACACCGGTGAGATCCTCGATGTCGCTGGCCATCGCAACTGCGTCACGTGACGACAATCCCAACTCGACCATCGGTGTCGAGTCGTTGATCGCATCGGCGGGCTGGCCAGTGGCGTTGGCAATCCAGTCGCGCAGCCACCGGCGCATCTCGGCGACCGTCATGTCAGTACGTGGCGGCGCCACGGACTTCACGGACTTCTCCCCGGCTAGCTGGATCTCCGGTTGATTGTCACCGGCGGTTTGCGAATCGTCCTGTGTTTCAGCCATGTTCAGATCACCTCCGGATCGACCACGCGCTCGTCGTCCGCTCGTCTCTTGCGGTTGGGGCAGCCGTCACTCACTGTCATCGGGGAATGCGTTGGCCACCTTCCCGCTGCGCAGGCTCCCGTCAAGGTAGGCACTACGACAGGCGCGGCGGCCGATCTTTCCACTGGACGTCCGCGGAATCGCGCCGGCGGCGGTCAGTAGCACGTCGCGCACGGTGACGCCGTGGCGCACCGCGATCGCGGCGCGAATGTCATCGGCGACCGGCGCGAGGTCCATCTTGTGGGCCCCGGCTGCCCGCTCACCGACGATGACCAACTGCTCGGACGTGTCATCGGGATCGCGCTTCAGACCGGCGTGCGCGTTCTCGAACACCTCGTCGGGCAGTTGGTTCGCAGGTACCGAGAACGCAGCGACGAAGCCGGTGCGTAGTGCCTTCGTCGACTCCTGCGCCGAGTACTCCAGGTCCTGCGGATAGTGGTTGCGGCCGTCGATGATCACCAGATCCTTTACGCGGCCGGTGATGTAGAGGTCGCCGTCGTGGAACGCGCCGTAGTCACCGGTGCTCACCCACGTGGCGTCGTCGGTCGCGCGTTCGGCATGTGATGGATTGGTCCGCGACTTGAGGATGTTATGAAAAGTTTCGGCGGTCGCGTCCTCTTTGCCCCAGTAGCCGGTGCCCATGTTCTGGCCGCTGATCCAGATTTCGCCGATTTGGCCGTCCGGCAACTCGGAGGCCGACTCGGCTTCGACGATGACGGCCCATTCGGCGATGCCCACCTTGCCCGCCGACGCCTGTGCGACGGCCTTCGGCGAATCGTCGGGCACCTCGACGAAGCGGTGGGCGTTCAGCTCGTCGCGGTCCACCGAGATGATCTTCGGCGGCTCGTTGGCAGGGGTGGTCGACACGAACAGGGTCGCTTCGGCAAGGCCGTAGGAGGGCTTGAGCGCCACGGGCTTGAAACCATACGGATTGAACGCCTCGTTGAACCGGCGCACGGTCGCCGCCGAGATCGGCTCACTGCCGTTGAGAACCGCCTTCACGTTGGACAGATCCAACGGCGGTTCGCCCTCCTTGGGCAACCCGCGTGATGCGGCGTGATCGAAGGCGAAGTTGGGCGCCACCGAGATGACTCCGCCGATGTCGCCGGGTTTGCGTGCCATCTCGCGGATCCAGCGGCCCGGCCTGCGAACGAACGCCGCCGGCGTCATGAATGTCACGTAGTGACCGATCATCGGGGCCACCAGCGCGGTGATCAGGCCCATGTCGTGGAAGAACGGCAACCAGGACACACCCCGGTCGCCTTCCTCACCGTCGAGCGCCTCGATGACCTGGACCACATTGGTGGCCAGGTTCAGGTGGGTGATCTGCACACCCGTCGGGATGCGCGTCGAACCCGACGTGTACTGCAGGTAGGCGATGGTTTCTCTGCCGATGTCGACGTGTTCCCAGGTGGCGCCGACCTCATCGGGCACCGCGTCCACGGCGATGACGCGCGGACGTTCCTTGGCAGGCCGGCTGCGGAAGAACTTGCGCACCCCCTCGGCGGCTTCGGTGGTGGTCAGGATCGCCGATGGGTGGCAGTCATCGAGCACCGCGTGCAGCCGGCCGACGTGCCCGGGCTCGGCCGGGTCGAACAATGGCACGGCGATCCGGCCGGAATATAAGGCGCCGAAGAACGCGACCATGTAGTCGAGGTTCTGCGGGCACAGGATCGCAACTCGGTCGCCGGGCTCGGTGACCTGCTGGAGGCGGGCGCCGATGGCGCGGTTACGGATGCTGAACTGAGCCCAGTTCAGATCGCGCTCAACGCCCTCCCGCTCGGTGGAGAAGTCCACGAATCGGTAGGCAAGCTTGTCGCCGCGCACCTTGGCCCACTTCTCGACGTGACGGACCACACTGCCGTTGTCGGGAAACACAAGCAAACCGTCCTTGAGGAACGGGTTGTGGAACGCCATGTCACTCTCCTGTCAAGCCACTCGTGCGGCGCTTGTTCTCGCAGGCGGTCGGGCCGCTGCACACGACGGCCGGCGGCGCGAAACCAAACCGCGAAGATCCTACCGACGCATCGAGATCTGCCCTCTGATCAGCCGAATCTGCTCAGCCGTTGCTAGTCGCTCTTACTTTTTTCTTAATGTTAAGGGACCGTATGTCGCAGGCCAAATCGGTCCGGTCACATGTCAGCCATGTTTTGGGTGCGGAGCGTTATCGATCATGTTCTGCACCCAGCCCAGTGTCCACTGCGTGGCGGGCGCACCGTCAAGATTCCAGAAGTCGGGCGTGGCGTACAGGGCGTGGACCGGCTGACCCGCCCCACCGCTGAGCACCTCCAGCGTCCTGGGCAGCTCGGTGATGTTGAACGCGGACTCGGGGGCCGCGCAGATCAGGTCGCCCGGCGCGCATATCTCGTTGGTGCGGTCGTTGAGCATCCCGAAGCCGCCCGGACGCGGGCCCGTCATCGTCAGCCCCAGCGCCGACAGCGTCGGAACCTCCTGCAGGGTGATCTCGGCACCCTGGCCGTCCGGGTTGGGTCCGATGTCCTGGCCGACGCTGTCCTGGCGGCGGCCGTCGGCGATCAGCGTGACGCCGATCACCAGATCCTGGTCGACGGGTCCGCGACCGTTCCCGATATCGCTGGCCATGTCACCGGCGATCACCGCGCCCTGAGAGAAGCCGACGAGCACGTAGCTGGTCAGCGGACAGCGGTTGTTCATATCCGTCATCGCCTTCACCGCGGCGCGCGTGCCCTCGGCGCGGCTGTCGTTGTACGACATTTGTTTGTCCGCCGACAACGGATTGTGGAACTGCGCGGTGTACGGGACCGTGAAGATCTCCAATCGATCCGACCCGAACTGCTGCCGGATCGGGTTGGTGACGTTGAGGAGCAACGCAATGGGGAACTGGGTCGGGTTGAACGGGTCCAGCTGGGGCGAGGACTCCCAGGTGCCCGGGATCGAGATCATCTGAACGTCCGGGCAGCTGGCGTCCTGAAACTCCGGGCGCGGCTTCCTCCCCATCGTCGGTGGCACCGCCGTCGGCGGCACCGCGCTGGGAGGCAGCGCGGTCTGTGGGGTTTCCGGCCGTCGCAGCACGACGACCACGATCGCCACGATCAACACCACGACGAGGGCCATCGCCCCGGCTGCGATGAGCGCGAGGATGCGGTGGCGTTTCCGCCGCTTGGTCTTGGGCATGTTCTCCTGCTAGCAGAGTCGTTCGGTTGCGATCCGAATGTAGTCAGCGGTCGCCGAATTGACTTCCGCCGCGGGCGGCGAATCGGACCCCGCCGCGGGCGGCGAATCAGACCCCGCCGCGGGCGGCGCCACCGTGCTCATGTGTGTGTTGCGCACATCGCTGCGCACCAACGGCACCACAAAGTCCCACACCCCCTGATCGCTCTGCTTGGCGGCACGTGCCTGACACACATACGACCCAATGCTCAGCGCCAGCAGATCGCTCGACGGCTTCACCCCGGCCGCCTTGAGCGCGTCGAGGTAGGCGCGCTGCCGCCCGGTCACGATCAGCGCGTTCGAATTCCCGTTCGGTTGCGGCGGTCCTGGCGGCTGCGCACCGGATTGTCCGTGTGCGGGCGTGGTCTCGGATCTCGGCATCCCGACGGTCGCCATCATGTCGTCGGCGACGGAGCATCCGGTCAGCAGTACCGCGGAGGAAGCGACCAACAACGAGGTGGCCGAGCACCCGAAAAAGGTTGCTAAGCCGCCCTGTCGTCGTGCCGCCTGCTGCATCCCTCCAAGGTACCGGCTGCCCCGAGGCGGGCCCGGTGACCGAAACGTGCCTACTTGATGGTGGCGACGAGTTCGCCCGACATCGCCGCGAGCTGCCCTGACCAGCTACCCCAGTCGTGTTGGGGGCCGTCGGGGAAGTCGAAGTGCCCGTTGTGGCCGCCGACCGAGCGGTAGTGCTGATAGAAGCTCCGGTTGCTGCCCTGCGCCTGGTCGCAGTAGCCGATCATCGCGGCAGGATCGCTGCACCCCAGAGTGGACGGGCTATACACCCACAGCCGGGTGTTGTTGTCGGCCAGCAGCTGCACGTGCACATCCGGGTCGTGCCACTTCCAGCGGCCCAGCTGTGGCAATCCCCACATGTTGCGCGTGTCCACGCCGCCGTACTCGGCCAGCCCGGCGGTGATGGCGCCGTTGAGATAGGTGTTGGACGGGGTCAAGAAACCCGACAGCGAGCCGGCGAAGCGGTAGCGGTCCGGATGGAACGTCGCGAGTGTCAGCGCACCCGTGCCGCCCTGCGCGGCACCGACGATGCCGTGGCCGCCGGGCGCCAGGCCCTTGTTGGCCGCCATCCAGTTGGGCAGCTCGTCGGCCAGGAACGTCTCCCACTGCCGGCCGCCGTCCTGTTCCCAGTCGGTGTAGAGGCTCCACGCGCCGCTCGCCGGCGCGGCCACCGAGATGCCCTTGCCCCCGAGGGCATTCATCGCGTTGCCAGCCGTCACCCAGTTGCTGACATCCGGCGCGGCGTTAAACGCGTCGAGCAGCACGACCATGTGCGGGCCACCGCCCTGGAAGGCGACCGGGATGTCGCGGCCCATCGCCGCAGACGGGACCATAAGCGTTTCGACGTCGGCCGTGGCGATTGGTGCCGTCGCGGCCCACAGTCCGGCGGCCAGCACCACGGTCATGATCGCTCGAATCAACCCACGCATCTACAACCCCACCTCACGTCCCGTTGGACTGTCGCCGCCGGCGAGCCGGCAATCGAGTCCCTGCCGCAAGGTAGTGAACCACATCACGGCGACGGGCCGCTCCCGAAACGGCTGGCGGCGGCGACCCCTGAGGGGACCACCGCCGTCGCGCGTATTGCCTCGCCGCTTAGCCGCCGTTCGACGACGCGGCAGCCGCTGCAGGCGCAGCTGTAGCTATAGGTGTGGACGGTTGCGGCGTCGCGCCAAGCACCCGCTGGATGTCGGGCTTCATCTGCTGCAGCTGCTGACCCCAGTAAGGCCAGTCGTGCACGCCGTCGGACGGGAAGTTGAACACCCCGTTCTTACCGCCCGCGGCGATGTAGTTCTCCTGGAACGTCTTGTTCGTGCGGAGGGTGAAGCCCTCGAGGAACTTGGCGTTGAACAGGTTGCCCGCGCTGACGCCCGCGCTCAGATCCGACGGCGTGCCGTTACCGCAATAGACCCAGATGCGGGTGTTGTTGTTCACCAGCGCCGCCATGTTGACCATGGGGTCGTTGCGCTTCCACGCGCTCTTCGGGTCTTCGGTCTTGCCCCACATGTCGTCAGCCTTGAAGCCGCCGGCGTCACCCATCGAGACGTTGACCAGCATCGGCCACCAGCCCTCGGACAGGTTCAGGAAGCCCGACAGCGATCCCGCGTACTGGAACTGGTTCGGGTGATAGATCGCCAGGGTCAGCGCTGCGGAACCGGCCATCGACAGGCCGACCGCGGCGTTGCGGCTCGGGTCGACACCCTTGTTGGCCGACAGGTACGCGGGCAGCTCCTGAGTCAGGAACGTCTCCCACTTGTAGGTCTGGCAGGCACCGGTCTTCTTGCTGCACGCTGGCGAGTACCAGTCACTGTAGAAGCTGGACTGACCGCCGACCGGCATGATCACCGACAGGCCGGAGTCCAGGTACCACTCGAAGGCCGCGGTGTTGATGTCCCAGCCGTTGAAGTCGTCCTGGGCGCGCAGACCGTCGAGCAAATAGAGGCCGGGCGCATTGGCACCGCCGTTTTGGAACTGGACCTTGATGTCATGACCCATGCCCGCGGACGGAACCATGAGGTATTCGACCGGCAGACCCGGACGAGAGAAAGCCCCTGCAGTCGCCGAGCCTCCGACGACGCCAACCAGGGCGGGCAACACGGCGGCCACCATGGCCGCTACCGTGAGCCGGCGCGGCAGTGCCTTCGCCGCGCCCCGGATCTTGCCAACGAAAGTCATGCTTCTACCTATCCCATCTGTTGTATGCCGCACGACAGACTTGCTGCGTGCCCGTGTAGTCAACCACATCTCCATGTGATCTCTCTCTTTAGAAGGTGTCGTCCCAGGTCGTCGCTGATCCGTTCAGGGTCGCGATCAGGTCTGGCTTCAGGGCGCTGAGCGCCCTCATCGAGCGGGCTCGAACCGCCGGGCGCACAGTTGATCCAGAGCCGGCTGCCGTTGGCCACGATCTTGCCCACCTGCTTGATCGGGTCGTTGCGCTTCCACGCCCCATCCCACGGCGGGCCCCACATGCAGGGTGGTACGCCGACGGTGGAAGCCGGTATTGCACAGCATTGACCACCGATGTCCGACGCATCTGCTGCACTTACCGTCCGTTCACGAGTGGGCGCCGTATGAACGGCGGTCTCGAAATGGCTATCGCGCCAAGATGGCTGCGGCGTTACCAAACTCTCAGAAACCCGGCCAGCTAGCAATCGCTGACGGTCACGGCCCCGTTGCCGGCATGCCAGTGTAAGGGGTCCCCGTCGGTTCGGGCACATCCAGCCCACAGCGGACGAGTTCGTAGAGCGGCACCCGATCGATCCGGTAGCTCGTGAATTCGGCTGCATGCAGCAGGTTTGACGCGAACCGCCGCAAACCCATCGGCGCGCGAACCGAGGTCAGCACGGCATCGGTGGCGGGGCATTTCAGCGCGACCTCGGCCTGTGCCACCCAGTCCTGATCGAGGTAGGCGGGAATGAACGGCGGGATCTTCAGAAACGGGCCCTCGGCTACCGCCCAATCCGGGAACAAGTTCTTGTCGTGTCCGATGCGGCCGTCAACCAGCCGCGACGTGTGCGCCGCCAATGGGTTTGCCAGCCCGATCTGGTCGATTACCCGCACATCCAGCCCGACGTTCATGCCCAGCATGCCGAGATTGGTGAAAAACACTGTGTGCGGGCCTCTGTAGTCCTTCCTCAAGTCGGGGGGCATATCGGGCGGTGGGGGCTCGGCGGGCACCACGTCCCATTGGTCATAGTTGCCGGCCGGCAAGAGCAGTGCACCGTCGGGGGTGTTGTTCAGCGCTGCGAGCACTGCCCGCATGCGCGGATAGTCCAGATAGTCGGCGGCGGTCAACGGGTGCGCGTTTCCGGTCGCCTGTGAGTAGAATCGCCGTTCGTCGACGATGCCGGTGTAGGTGACCCGGGTGGCGTCAGACCCCATGCCGGGCGAATTTGCCGCCCACAGTGACCAGATCGCGACCGACAGCCACAGCACACCCGTCGCGCCGGCGAACAGATAGCCTGCGCCACGCGGCATTTGGGCTCCGTCGGGCAATACCATCGGAATCACCGCCACGGGCGCCAGCAGACAGAACAACGGCGTCAGCAACACCCGGCCGTGCATGAAGTCGCCGCCCTGGCGGATCCAGTAGATCGCCTGAAGGAGACCGCTAACGATGATGAAAATTACTACGGCGGAAGGACTTTGCACTCTGCGTGCCACCCAACCATAGCCGGGCGGCGTCGCGCGGCTGATCCACCACGGCCGTCCACGCGTCACCAGCGTGACGAGGCCAAGGCCGACGAGCAGAATCGCGGGCGCCCAGAGCAGATACGGGTGGTTGAAGTTGGCCAGATACACAAAGCCTTGGGCCCATTTGGATCCCGACGCATCCTTGGCGAGCGCGGTGCCCGGGTAGAGCAGGCCGTAGTAGCCCATGCGGAAGATCTCATAGCCGACCGGCACCAGGCCGCCCGCGACGACGATCAGCACGCGCCGGCGCCAGCCACGAGCCGCGACGAGCATCATGATCAGCGCGAGCCCGCCGACGAGCGCCAGCTCGGGACGTATCAACACACTCAACCCGGCGACGAAAGCCAGTGCTGCATCGAAGAATCGGCTGACGACGTTGATGGTGGACGGCGGCAGCGGTGCAGCGGGGAGGGGTGCTCTGCGGAGCGTCGGGGGTGTGCCCCTTCGCGGCATCGGCGGGTGCTGCGGGACGGGATAGGCGCGCAGCGCCTGCGACCAGGAGACCATCATCCACCACAGCAGTCCCAAATAGGCCAGAACCAAACCATTTTCGAGGCCTGAGGTGGCGAAGTCGCGCGCCGGCGGCACCGCGATGTAGACAAGCGCCCCTGCGGGTAGCAGCAGAGCCCTCCGGCCCCGCATGCTCGGAGCGTACAGCCGGCCTGCACCCAGCATCGCCATGCCCACCCCGACCACGCTGAGCACCAGGGCCAACACGAGCGCCACGTATTCCAGCCGGACCGGGCCGCCGATCCAGCCGCCGAGGTAGATCAGATAGGTCCAGATCGTCGACGTGTTCGCTTCGACGCGTTCGCCCGTGTTGAAGACCGGGCCGTTGCCGACCAACAGATTTCGAACCGTGCGCAGCACGATCAGCCCGTCGTCGGCGATCCAGCGCCGCTCCCAGGCACCCCAACCGAACACCAACGCGACCGCCACCACGCCGGCCCAGAGGCTCAACCGAGCGGTCACGTCATATGGGAAAGCCGGCCAGCGGGCCAGGCGGCGAGCGGCCGTCGTCCTAACTCGTTCAGCTGAGGACGACGGCGACACCGATGGTTCCGATCCAGGCCACGAACAACAGCTGCAGCACGCGGTCCTTGAACGCGATCTCCTCCGGCTCGCCGGCCAGGCCGCCATCGACGTCCACGGCGTACCGCAGCATCGCGATTGTGATCGGGACGATCGTGACCGCGTACCAGGATGCGCTGGCGCCGTCGCGCTCGAATGCCCACAGCGAGTAACAGACGACCATCACGGTAGCCGACAGCGTCCAGACAAAGCGCAAGTACGTGGAGGTGTAGCTCTCCAACGACTTTCGGATCTTGGCACCAGTGCGTTCGGCCAGCTGGATTTCTGCATAGCGCTTGCCGGCGGCCATGAATAGCGAACCGAATGCCATGACCAGCAGGAACCATTGAGACAGAGGGATATTCGCAGCGACACCGCCGGCGATCGCGCGGATCAAGAAGCCCGAGGACACGATGCAGATGTCGAGTACCGCCTGGTGTTTCAGCCCGAAACAGTACGCCAGCTGTATCACGAGATAGATCGCTACTACGAGGGTCAGGTTTGGTGTGGCGAGCCATGAAATGCCCAGCGCCGCAAGGGCGAGCACCACCGCAAGCGTGTACGCGAGCCATTCGGGCACGACTCCCGCCGCGATCGGCCGGAAGCGCTTGGTCGGGTGCTGGCGGTCGGCTTCGACGTCGCGGGCATCGTTGACCAAGTACACCGACGACGCAGCAAGGGAAAATGCGATGAAGGCGATCAAGACCTTGACCGCGACCTCGCGATAGTCGTATTGGACGTCACCGCCGAGGGCGGCCACCGGTGCTGCGAGCACCAGGAGGTTCTTCACCCATTGCCGCGGCCGGATCGCCTTGATGAGGCCGCTGGCGAGGTTCTTGGGTGGGCCCTTGACCGGTGCTGGCTCTTCACTCATGTGTGTTGCGCTCTCTGCACTGCTCTCACTCGAGATGCTCATCCGTCTCCTCCAACCCGATCCGCGACGGCCCTGACCATCTTGGCGACCACCGCCCCGACCGCAACGCCGGTGAGCACATCGCTGGGGTAGTGCACGCCAAGCACCAAGCGGGACACCGCCATTGGCGGTACGAGAATCACAGGGAGCAGCAGGCCAGTGGTGCGAGCCAGCAACATCGAAGCTGCGGTGGTTGACGTGGCGTGCGCAGACGGGAAGCTCAACCGGCTCGGCGTGCCGACGTAGACGGCGATCGCCGGGTGACGCGGGCGTTCGCGCTTGACCACCCGCTTGATCACCACCGCGATGGCATGGGCGAGGAACGCTCCCACGCCTGCGGCAAGCCACGCCCTGCGCCGTCGAGGCTGCAGCAGAGCGCCCAACGCGGCCACAGCGACCCAGCCGATGCTGTGCTCCCCGAAATGCGAAAGGCCACGAGCGCCTGCCAGCACGCCGGGCCGGTCGGCCAGCGCATGCTGAACGGCCACCAGCGCGGCTTCCTCGCCGCGCGGCGCGTCAACCATGTGGCGAGGCCTCAAACAGCACGGTCTCCCACTTCTGCTTGCTGGAGAGGACGGGCAGTGCCTCGCGATACACCTTGCGCATGCGGTTGAACCTGAGGGCAAGTCGCAGTTGGCGAAGCATCGACGCACGAAGCAGCGCGAACATCTTCGCGCGATCGCGCTGGCGATACACCACGCCGCGGCCGTCGGCGGTGGTGACCGTGACGCCGTCGACCTTGCACAGCGAGAACCACCGGGCGTCCTGAGTCGCGACGTTGATCTGCGGTCGGCGGTGATGCGCGGGATCGTGCGCCTTGAGTTGGTGCGCGACGCCGCGGCTGAGGCGCACCGAGATCGCCAGCGGGTTGGTCGGGATGGTGACCTTCTTGCGGCGCTTGTCCGACGGGGGCGGCAGCGCAGTGGCGCCTGGCAACACCACCGCGTCGGGGAACTGTTCCCGCATCTTGCGCACATCGGGCAGCGCGGACTCCAGGATCGAGAAGATGTGCTCGGGCCCGGCCAAGAAGTCGTCCATTGCCTTGTTCTGAATGGCGACTGTCGAATACTCAAGGCACAGAAGGTGTTTGAACGTCGCTTTCATGTGACTGCCGATTAGTCCACGAATGTTTCCGTCCCAGTGCATGGCGGCGACAACCAGCCGATTACGCAGGTGGAAATAGGCCTGCCAGTCGATGGCGTCGTCCTTGTCGCTCCACGCCATGTGCCAGATCGCGGCGCCGGGCAACGTGACGGTGCCGTAGCCGTGCTCGCCGGCGCGCAGGCCATAGTCGGCGTCGTCCCACTTGATGAACAACGGCAGCGGCTGGCCGAGTTCCTCGGCGACCTGCCGCGGGATCATGCACATCCACCAACCGTTGTAGTCGACGTCGATGCGGCGGTGCAGGAGCTTGCTGCGGCGCCCCTCTTCGTCGTCGAGTGGATACTTCGCGAAGTTGTGGTCGTATTCCGTGTTGAGCGCGTTGGTCCACATGAAATCCTCTTGATCGACGATCTCGCCCATCACGTGCAGGTGCGACGGCTCCTGCAGGTTGAGCATCTGACCGCCGACGAGTGTCGGTGTCTTGGCGAACCGGTTCATCGCCAGCGCCCGCAGCACCGAGTCCGGCTCGATGCGGATGTCGTCGTCCATGAACAGGATCTGTTCGCAGTCGGTGTTTTTCAGCGCCTCGTACATCACCCGGCTGTAGCCGCCGGAGCCGCCGAGGTTGGGCTGGTTGTGGATCGACAGCCGGTTGCCCAGCGGGGCGGCGGCCGCCGCGAAGCCGGGATGGTCAACCGCTTTCTTGGTGCCCTGGTCGGACACGATGACCGCACCGATCACCTGGTCCACCAACGGATCCGACGTCAGAGCGGCCAGTGCGTTGACGCAGTCCGCCGGCCGGTTGAAGGTCGGGATGCCGACTGCGACGTTCGCCCGGCCCGGCGCGGGCACCGGCGCGTACCAACCGGCGCTGTGCACGGTGACCTTGGACTCGGTGGTGATGTCGAACCAGATCCAGCCGCCGTCCTCGAACGGATCCAGACCGATTTCGAATTCGATCACTGCGGGCTCGTTCGAGACACCACTGGAGATCGGGGCGCCACCCACGGTGATGCGGGCGCCGGTGGCCTTGGACCGGTAGACGTCGACACGGGCGCTGCCAGTCAGCTCGACGTGCAACACCACCGATTCGAGCGTCGACCAGCGACGCCAATAGCTCGCGGGGAAGGCGTTGAAGTAGGTCGCGAACGACACCTCGGACTCCGCGCCGATCTCCAGCGTGGTGCGGGTCGGCGGGTGTGCACGCCTGGCGTTGGTGTCCGATTCCTCTATATAGAGCTTGCGGACGTCCAGCGGCTCGCCTGGGCGCGGAAGGATGACACGGGCGAGAACGCTGACCGCCTTGGATTCCCCGGCGTCGATCGCACCGGACGGAATGTCGCTCATTCTCAACTGCTTTCGATTAGCGGTGCGCCGTCGCGCAGGTGCGGCGCAAGGGTGTTGTCGTACATGTTCAATGCGCTGGCGATGGCCATGTGCATGTCGAGATACTGGTAGGTGCCCAGTCGCCCGCCGAACAACACCTTCGCCGAAGCGGTTTCGGCCTTGGCCCTGGCCCGGTATGCGGCGACCAGTTCGCGGTCGGCTTCGGTGTTGATCGGATAGTAGGGCTCGTCGTCGTCATCGGCGAACCTCGAGTACTCCCGCATGATCACCGTCTTGTCGCTCGGGTAGGCCCGCTCGGGGTGGAAATGACGGAACTCGTGGATGCGGGTGTAGGAAACGTCGAGGTCGTTGTAGTTCATCACCGGGGTGCCCTGAAAGTCGCCGGTGTTGAGCACCTCGACCTCGAAATCCAGTGTGCGCCAACCCAACCGGCCCTCGGCGTAGTCGAAGTAGCGATCCAGCGGGCCAGTGTAAACCACTAGGGCGTCGGGGCTCTCGGCACGCAACGCGTCGCGGACGTCGAACCAGTCTGTGTCCAGCCGCACCTCGATGCGCTCGTCGGCGGCCATGTTCTTCAGCCACGCCGTGTAGCCGTCGGCAGGCAGACCCTCGTAGGTGTCGTTGAAATAGCGGTTGTCGAAGGTATAGCGCACCGGCAGCCTGGTGATGTTGGCGGCAGGCAGTTTCTTGGGGTCGGTCTGCCACTGTTTGGCGGTGTAGCCCTTGACGAACGCCTCGTAGAGCGGCCTGCCGATCAGCGAGATGGCCTTCTCTTCGAGGTTCTGCGCATCGGTGGTGTCGATCTCGGCGGCCTGTTCGGCGATGAGCTGGCGCGCCTGCGTCGGGGGTGAAGTACTTGCCGAAGAACTGGGCCACCAGGCCGAGTCCCATCGGGAACTGGTAGGCCTGCCCATTGTGCATCGCGAACACGCGGTGCTGGTAGCCGGTGAAGTCGGTGAACTGGCGCACGTAGTCCCACACCCGCTGATTCGAGGTGTGAAACAGGTGCGCGCCGTACTTGTGCACCTCGATGCCGGTCTGCGGCTCGGGCTCGGAGTACGCGTTGCCGCCGATGTGCGGGCGTCGATCGACAACGAGAACACGCTTGTCCAGCTGTGTCGCCACACGCTCGGCGATCGTCAGGCCGAAGAATCCCGAACCGACGACGAAGAGGTCAAAACGAGCGGTCATCGGCAGCAAGGGTATCCGACCGCGACGGCGCGCCTCGAATCCGACGAGCGCTGAAGGTTGCGATCGGCTCACAATTCCGTATCACCACTTCAGTCCCAGTAGTCACATCAGTACCGTCGATCACGTTGGCCCTTTGGTCAGCCATGAACACCTACCAGACGTAGTCCAGATATTGAGGAGACTTCCGTGCCGAACCGACGTCGTCGCAGGCTTTCGACAGCCATGAGCGCGGTCGCCGCCCTGGCAGTCGCGAGTCCAGCAGCAGTTGTCGCCGTATCCGATCTGTCCGCACGCACCGAGCCGCCGACGCAGCACCGCCAGTTCGTCCAGGCCGGGATGATCACCGACCTGCCCAACGAGTTGATGTCGGCGCTGTCGCAGGGCCTGTCCCAGTTCGGCATCAACATGCCGCCGTTGCCGACCGGGCTGCTCACTGGGTCGGGCTCGAGTATGCCGACGACGTTGACCTCACCGGGCTTGGGGATGGCGCCCATGACCACACCGGGCCTGGGAACCTCGCCGCTGACCACACCCGGCCTGGGAACCTCGCCGTTGACCACACCTGGCCTGACGACTCCTGGCCTCACCGCGCCGAGTGCCAGCCTCCCGTCGGCCACCGCGACCGGTCCCGCCCTGACTGACCCAGCGCTGACCAACCCAGCGCTGACCAACCCCGGCCTGACGAGCCCGGCTCTGACCAGCCCGACCGGGCTGACCCCGGGCCTCACGACGCCGCCTACGCTCGGCACCGACCCGGCCCTCGCGTCGCCGACCTCCAACGCGGTGGGCCTACCCGCCCCTGGTGAGATGCCCATCGGGTTGGATCCCGCGGCGGGCACCTACCCGATCCTTGGCGATCCGTCGCTGGGGATGCCGGCAAGCACCGGTGGTAGCCCCGGTCTGCTCAGCGATCTGAGCAGCATGGCCAACCAGCTCGGCGCGGGGCAGGCGATCGACCTGCTCAAGGGCATGGTGATGCCGGCGATCATGTCGGCCATCAAGCCGGCGGGCGCCCCGGCAGCGGGCGCTGCGGCCGCTGCCACCTCGGCGGTCCCGGCAGCCGCGGCGGCCGTCCCTGCAGCCGCCGCGGCTATCCCGGCGGCCGTTCCCGGCGTTTAAGTCCTGTCGCCAGACGGCACCGCAGAAATGCCCTGGGGCTCTGCGGTGCCGTTGCAGGACGCGGGCCCCATTTAGTCGGTGCAACTACCGTGTCGAAACACTGGTAACAACTGACACATACGTAACATCGCACCGTGCCGTGCCGTCACCAACACCAGCAGGGCTGGGGGCCGCATCGGTCCGTATCCCGGCGCGATGTGCTGAAGTTCGTTGCGGCGGTACCGCTTGTTCTCGGTTCGGGTACGGCCGCGGCGGCCCTGCTCAACCCGCCGCAGGCAGCGGCCGAGCCCCCCTGGCTGCAGGCGTTTAACGCGCCCGGCGAGACGCCCAACATCATCAGCCGCGCCGATTGGGGCGCCGATGAGTCCCTGCGGGCCGGAGCACCGGTGTACGACAACGGGATACTCGCGGGCATCGTGCACCACACCGCGGGCAATAATGATTACGCACCGGAAGACTCGGCGCGGATCGTGCGCGAGATCTACGCGTACCACACCCGAACCCTGGGCTGGTCTGACATCGCCTACAACGCGCTGGTCGACAAATACGGCCAGGTCTTCGAGGGCAGATTCGGAGGCATCACCCGGCCCGTCCAGGGTTCGCACACCGGCGGGTTCAACAAGAACACTTGGGCCGTAGCCATGATGGGCAACTTCGATCTGATGGAACCGACGCCAATCCAGCTGCGAGCGGTTGGCCGGCTGTTCGGATGGCGACTGGCCATGGATCGCGTCGACCCCAAGGGCAGCGTCGCGCTGGCGTCCGCCGGTGGGCCCTACACCCGGTTCCCTCAGGGTGCCACTCCCACTCTGCCCGACATCTTCGCTCACCGCGACACCGGCAGCACCGACTGCCCGGGCACACTCGGCTATGCATCCCTGGACAGGATCCGCGACATCGCTGCCCGGTTCGACAAGCCTGGCAACGCACAGGACCTGGCGGACTCGCTGCAGGGCGGCGCGATCTACGCCCGATGGCAAGCGATGGGAGGTATGAACAGCCCGCTCGGCGCGCCGACGTCGCCCGAAGCGTTGGGTGCGGGTTCGGCGCGCTACGTCACCTTCGACAAGGGATCGATCTACTGGTCGCCGGAGTGTGGAGCACAGCCCGTCACTGGCGCCATCTACAACGCCTGGGCCACATTGGGCTTCGAGCGCGGCGCGCTCGGCCTGCCGACCAGCGGAGAAATCCAGGAGCCGCAGTGGATCGTGCAGAACTTCCAGCACGGCACGTTGAACGTCGACCGCGAGAAGGGCACCGTCGTCCGAGTCATCGACGGGGTTCCACTGGAACTGCCCCCGCCCCCGCCGGAGGGGCCGCCCGTGCAACTCGAGCGGTTCTCGCCGGCGCGCAACCGCGTCTGATTCAGAGCCACCAGCGTTCGAGAACGCGGGCCACTCCGTCGTCGGTGTTGGACGCGGTGACCTCGTCGGACGCGGCCACCGCATCCGGATGTGCGTTACCCATTGCCACACCGAGGCCCGCCCACAGCAGCATCGGCACGTCGTTGGGCATGTCACCGAACGCCACCACGTCCTCGGCCGTGATGCCCTGCGGACGGGCCAACTCCTCGACGCCGGTGGCCTTGCTGATGCCCAGCGGTACGATCTCAATAAGGCCGTTGTTGGTTGAGTAGGTGATATCCCCTTCCAGCCCAACGTGTTTGGCCAGCGCGGCGGCCATATCGGAGCTGCGCGCGCCGACTTTGCGGATCAGCAGCTTGACCGCGGGCGCGCTGAGCAGATCCTCGACGGAGACCTCGGTGTTGTCGGGGTTGAGCCAGGCGTGCTCGTAACCCGGTGAGCTGACGAACTGCGGGGTGGCCGCATCGTGCGCGCTGTTGCCGACGCGCTCGACGGCCAGGCCCGCGCCCGGGATGACGCGGGTGGCGATCTCAGCGAGTTCACCAAGTGCGTCCGCGGACAACGTGCGGGCCGACAAGATGCGGTCGGTGGACGGGTCGTAGATCACTGCGCCGTTGGCGCACACCGCCATTGGCGCGAAACCCAACGCGTCGACGATCGGGTGCACCCAGCGGGGCGGGCGACCGGTTGCGAGCACGAACTGCGCGCCGGAGTCCACGGCCGCATTCACGGCTTCGCGGGTGCGGGACGTGATCTTCTCGTCGTCGTCGAGCAGCGTGCCATCGACATCGGAGGCAATCAGGGCAGGCGTCACCGGCGACTCTTCGCCTCACGCTCGGCCCGCTTGCGCGCCCGCTCGGCCAGCTCCGCCTCTTCTAGCGCCTTGGCCTCGTCCATCGTCGGCGCGGAACCACCGAGTCGGCGTGGCACCCAATAGGCGCCTTCCGGATGCGGGTAATCCTCCTGCGCCTTGTGCAACAGCGCCGTCATGGACTCGCGCAGCACGGCGTTCGTCTCATCCACCGAGTCGGCGGCATGCAGCGCGGTGCCCATCGCGACGGTAATCGGCATCTTCTTGCGCCCCATATTCCTTGGGTGATCCTTGGTCCACATTCGTTGCGAACCCCACACGATCATCGGGACGATCGGCACCGCAGCCTCCCGCGCCATCCGGGCGGCGCCGGACTTGAATTCCTTGAGCTCGAAGCTGCGGCTGATCGTGGCCTCGGGATACACGCCGACGATCTCCCCGGCCCGTAGCCGCTCCACTGCAACCGCGTAGGCGCCGCCCCCGGCGTCACGGTCCACCGGAATCGTCCTGGTGTGCTTGATCAGAAAGTTGACGACCTTCACATCCTGCATCTCGGTCTTGATCATGAACCGCAGTCGGCGGTGCCGGTGATGCGCCGCGAGCGCCGCCGGGAACCAGTCGACATAGCTCGTGTGGTTGATCGCGATCACGGCGCCGGCGCGTTCCGGGATGTTTTCCAGGCCGCAGTACGTGATCCTGGTCCCGATGGCCCTGGTCGCCAGGCTCACTGCGATTTCCAGCGTGCGGAAGACCGGCTCCATACCCGCTACCCCGGCGCCTCGGCGGGCCCAGCTCCCATTTCGCGCGCGGCCTTTGCTTGTGCTTTTTGGATGGCCTCCTCGGCATCCATTTGGTTGGCCTCGGCCAGCGACGGCGCTCCCCCGCCCAACCGGTGCGGCACCCAGTACTCACCGGGCGGGTGCGGGCCGTACGCGTCCTGGACCCGCTCCAGCAGGTGCTGCATCCGCGAATGCAGCAAGGCGGTGAGCTCGGTAGGCGGCAGGGTCGGGGCGATCGGCTCGCCAACGGCCACCGTGATCGGCACCTTCGGGCGCCACATGTTCTTGGGATACCCCTTGGTCCAGATCCGCTGCGCGCCCCAGACGATGTGCGGGACGATCGGCACATCCGCGGCGATCGCCATACGAGCCGCCCCTGACTTGAATTCCTTGATCTCGAAGCTGCGGCTGATCGTGGCCTCCGGGTAGACGCCGACCAGCTCGCCCTCCTTGAGTGCCCGACAGGCGTCCTCGAAGGAGGACGCGCCGCTGTGCCTGTCCACCTCGATGTGACGCAGGCTGCGCATGATCGGCCCGGTGAGCTTGCTGTCGAAGACCTCTTTCTTCGCCATGAACCGGACCTTGCGCCCCAGGTGCTGTTTGTAGGCGGGCAGGCCGGCGAACGTGAAGTCGAAGTAGCTGGTGTGGTTGATGGCGACGACGGCACCACCCGTGCGGGGCAGGTTCTCCACGCCGGTAATGGTGAACTTCAGCCCCTGCACCCGCCATACCAGGCGGGCGAGCTGGATGACTGTCCCGTATACCGGTTCCACAGGCGCAAGCGTAGTGGGCTGCGAGCCGCGGCAGTAGCCGGTCACCGGTCAAGGGAGACTGGGCAGAGTGAGCATCCCCATCGAAACTGTGCCGGTCCCCGACGTGGTGAGCCGCATCGCGGTCGGGCGGCCTGTACATCCCACGTGGGCCAACGAGATCGGCGGGCTCACCTTCCAAATCGGCGACGGCACCGGCCGCGAATTCGTCAAGGTCGCGCCGCCGCACCCGATGATCGACCTGCACCGTGAAGCCGCCAAGCTGCGCTGGGCGACTTCGTACATGACGGTTCCCGAGGTGCTGGGTGTCGGACGTGACGGCCCGCTGGAATGGCTGCACACCGTCGGCCTGCCGGGCCGCTCGGCGGTGGACCCGCACTGGATCGCGCGTCCTCGCGAGGCCGTGCGGGCGATCGCGACCGGCCTGCGAGCGATGCACGACCGGCTGCCCGTCGATTCCTGTCCCTTCAGCTGGTCGGTGCCCAGCCGTCTCGCGGCCCTGTCCGAAGCCGCCAGGCGCGGGCTGCCTGAGCCGCCCTCCGTGGACCGGCTGGTGGTCTGCCACGGCGACGCCTGCGCGCCGAACACGTTGATCTCCGAGGACGAACAGTGGTGCGGCCATGTCGATTTCGGCGACCTCGGACTAGCCGACCGGTGGGCCGACCTAGCGGTGGCGGAGTGGTCGCTGGGCTACAACTACGGCGGCGCATGGCGCACAGAGTTCTTCGCCGTCTACGGCGCGGCCCCAGACGACGAGCGGCTCGAGTACTACCTGACGCTGTGGAACGCCGGCGACATCTCCTCCCATTAAGCTCAACAGCGGTTGCATATCGAGCAGAAAGGGCGTTAGTGCAGGTCACAAGCGTCGGGCACGCGGGTTTCCGGATCGACACCAGGGCTGGAAGCATCCTGTGCGACCCGTGGGTCAACCCGGCGTACTTCGCGTCGTGGTTCCCGTTCCCCGACAACACCACGCTGGACTGGGACGCCGTTGGCGATGTCGACTACCTGTACGTCTCGCACCTGCACCGAGACCACTTCGACCCGAAGAACCTGCGCGAGCACGTCAACAAGGACGCGGTCGTGTTGCTGCCCGACTACCCGGTGCCCGACCTGCAACGCGAGCTCGAGAAGGTGGGCTTTTCCCGATTCTTCGAGACGACGGACTCGGTCAAACACCGCCTCAGCGGACCCAAGGGCGATCTCGATGTGATGATCATCGCGCTACGCGCCCCGGCCGACGGTCCGATCGGCGACTCCGGTCTGGTGGTCGACGACGGGGAGACGGTGTGCTTCAACATGAACGATGCGCGACCCGTTGACTTAGAGGTCCTCGACTCGAATTTCGGCCAGGTCGACGTGCACATGCTGCAGTACTCGGGCGCGATCTGGTACCCGATGGTCTACGACATGCCGGCGCGGGCGAAGGAGGCGTTCGGCACCCAGAAGCGTCAGCGCCAGATGGACCGCTGCCGCCAGTACATCGCTCAGGTCGGGGCGACGTGGGTGATCCCGTCGGCGGGCCCACCGTGCTTCCTCGATGCCGAACTACGTGACCTCAACGACGACCACGGCGACCCGGCCAACATCTTCCCGGACCAGGCGGTGTTCCTGGACCAGATGCGGACACACGGCCACGACAGCGGCCTGCTGACGATGCCCGGGTCGACGGCGGATTTCACTGGGTCACAGCTGAACTCGCTGACCCATCCGCTGCCTGACGACGAAGTGCAGGCCATCTTCACGACGGGCAAGGCCGCCTACATCGCCGACTACGCCGAGCGGATGGCGCCGGTACTGGCCGCAGAGAAGGCCAGTTGGGCGCCTGCGGCCGGCGAACCCCTGCTTGAGCCGCTGCGGGTGGTGCTCGAGCCGATCATGCTGCAGAGCGACCAGATCTGCGACGGTATCGGGTATCCGGTCGAGCTTCGACTACGGGGCCGAGGTTATCAAGAAACCATAGTCCTCGACTTCCCGAAACGGGTTGTGCGCGAGCCCATTCCGGACGAGAAGTTCCGCTACGGATTTGCCATCGCGCCGGAGTTGGTGCGTACAGTGCTGCGGGACAACGAGCCGGATTGGGTGAACACGATCTTCTTGTCCACGCGTTTTTCGGCCTGGCGGGTCGGCGGCTACAACGAGTACCTGTACACGTTCTTCAAATGCCTCACCGACGAGCGCATCGCCTACGCCGACGGCTGGTTCGCCGAGGCGCACGACGACACCGCGTCGATCACCTTGGACGGCTGGGAGATTCAGCGTCGCTGCCCGCATTTGAAGGCCGACCTTTCGAAGTTCGGCGTGGTGGAGGGCAGCACGTTGACGTGCAATCTGCACGGCTGGGAGTGGAACCTACAGACTGGCCGCTGTCTGACCAGCAAGGGCCACGAGCTGAGATCGGAGCGGACCGCGGACTCGAGGAGCGCAGAAGTCCAATGACAGCGCCGCGCCAGTACTACGACGACGGCCTGATCCAACTGGATCGTGAGGCGATCACGTTGCGGCGCTATCACTTTCCGTCTGGCACGTCCAAGGTGATCCCGCTGCGGTCGATCCGCGGTTACAAGGCCGAGCCGCTGGGGTTGTTCATTGTGCGGTTCCGCATCTGGGGCAGCTCGGACCTACGCCGCTGGCTGCCCCTGGACGTGTGGCGGCCGATCAAGTCCACGCTGGTGACGCTCGACGTGCCCGGTGTGTGGCCAAAGCCCGCGTTCACGCCGCAGCGGCCGAAGGAGTTTCTGGCCATGTTCGACGAGCTGCTGGCTTCTTAGCCCTTCGGCTCCAGCATGTCCGTCCCGACGAACGGCACGAGGGCCTCGGGAATGCGGACGCTGCCGTCGGGCTGCTGATGGTTCTCCAGGATCGCGACCAGCCAGCGCGTGGTGGCCAGTGTCCCGTTGAGCGTCGCCGCGGTCTGCGGCTTGCCGTTCTCGTCGCGATACCGCACCGACAGCCGCCGGGCCTGGAACGTCGTGCAGTTCGACGTCGACGTCAGCTCACGGTAGGTCTGCTGCGTCGGCACCCACGCCTCGCAGTCGAACTTACGCGCCGCCGATGACCCCAAATCCCCTGCAGCAACGTCGATTACGCGGTAAGGCACCTCGATGTGCGCCAGCATCTGGCGTTGCCAGCCGAGCAGCCGGTCGTGCTCGGCCTCGGCTTCGTCCGGCTTGCAGTAGACGAAGCCCTCGACCTTGTCGAACTGGTGCACGCGGATGATGCCGCGGGTGTCCTTGCCGTAGCTGCCCGCTTCCCTGCGGAAGCACGATGACCAGCCTGCGTACCGCAGTGGGCCGTCGGACAGGTCGAGGATCTCGTTGGCGTGATATCCGGCCAGCGCCACCTCGGACGTTCCGACCAGGTAGAGGTCGTCGGCCTCGACGCGGTAGACCTCGTCGGCGTGCGCACCGAGGAACCCGGTGCCCGCCATCACCTCCGGCCGCACCAGCACCGGCGGGATGACGAGCGTGAAACCGTTATCCGTCGCGACGCGTACGGCGAGCTGCAGCAGGCCGAGCTGCAGCAGCGCCCCCGCACCGGTCAGGAAGTAGAACCGCGAGCCCGACACCTTCGCGCCCCGCTCCATGTCGATCAAACCGAGCGACTCCCCGAGTTCCAGGTGATCCTTCGGGTTCTCGATGGCCCGCGGTTCGCCGACGGTCTCGAGCACGGCGAAGTCGTCCTCGCCGCCGGCCGGGACACCGTCGATGATCACGTTGGAGATCGCCATGCCCGCTGCGGTGAACGCCTTTTCGGCCTCGGCCTGCGCGGCCTCGGCGGCCTTGACCGTCTCGGCGAGTGCCTTGGCTTGTTCCAGCATGGCCGGCCGCTCGTCGGGCGACGCCCTTCCTACCTGCTTGCTGACGCCCTTCTGCTCGGCGCGCAGGTTGTCCGCGACAGACACCGCGGCCCGTCGCGCAGTGTCGGCTTCGAGGAGCGCATCGACCAGCCCGGGGTCTTCGCCACGGGCGCGTTGCGATGTGCGCACCAAGTCCGGGTTTTCACGCAGCAGCTTGAGGTCGATCACGGCCGCAACCCTACTTTTGATCGCCGACCTCGACGGCATTGGCCCCGCTCAGGCACAACCTCGTAACGTTACAACTGCATCACTTGTCACAACGCCCGACACGCCTGTCACAATGGAGCGGATGTTGGAGGCACCCGAACGCGAGCGATTGCTCGCTGACTCGCATACGGGCGAGGGCGACCGGCCGTCGCAGCGGGTGGCGTGGTGGCAGAGCCTGCAGGCCGCGTCGACGCGCCGCGCGTTGTTGTTGACCGCGCTGGGTGGCCTGCTCATCGCCGGGCTCATCACGGCGATGCCGAGCAAAGACGGCTCCAACGGCCTCACCGCCAGCACAATCTCGCTCGGCCCCCGCGGCAATGACACGTTCGACCACGCCAAGAACGGCGACTGCCTGAACTGGCCGGAACGCACGCCGGATGCGGCCGAGATCGTCGACTGCAAGGACGAGCACCGCTTCGAGGTCGCCGAGTCGGTGGACATGCGCACCTTCCCCGGAAGCGAGTACGGGCCCGATGCAGCGCCGCCGTCGGCGGCCCGCATCCAGCAGATCAGCCAGGAGCAGTGCTCGGCCGCCGTCAAGCGCTACCTCGGTCCCCGATTCGACCCGAACAGCCGCTTCACCGTCAGCATGCTGTGGTCGGGCGACAAGGCGTGGCGGCAGTCGGGTGAGCGACGCATGCTGTGCGGTTTGCAGCTGCCGGGACCGAACAACCAGCAGCTGGCGTTCAAGGGCAAGGTCGCCGACGTCGACCAGTCGAAGGTGTGGCCCGCAGGCACCTGCCTGGGCATCGACCCGACCACCAACCAGCCGACCGACATCCCGGTCGACTGCGCGGCCCCGCACGCCATGGAGGTCACCGGCGCGGTCAATCTGGCCGAGAAGTTCCCGACGGCGCTGCCACCGGAAGCCGACCAGGACGCCTTCATCAAGGACGCCTGCACCCGGATGACGGATGCCTACCTGGTACCGGTCCAGCTGCGCAGCACCACGCTGACGCTGATCTACAGCACCATCTCGCTGCCGAGCTGGTCGGCGGGCAGCCATCAGGTGTCGTGCAGCATCGGCGCGACACTGGGCAACGGCGGCTGGTCGACGCTTCTCAACAGCGCCAAGGGCCCGCTGATGATCAACGGTCAGCCGCCGATCGCGCCGCCGGACATTCCCGAAGATCGGCTGAACCTGCCGCCGATCCCTGTGATCGAGCCCCAAATGCCGGACACCTCGTCGCAGTACACCAGTCCCCAGACCACCGACCAGGGTCAGCAGACTCAGCACATGCCTGGACAACAGCATTCGACGGGCACGACGTCGACCTCGACCGCCCCGACGCCGGCGCCTCCACCAGGCAACACGTTCCTCAACGGGCCGCCGCCCGGAGCTCCGCAGGATGGGCCACCGCCGCCGCTCGGGGCTCCGCAGGATGGGCCACCGCCGCCGCCCGATGGTGCCCCGCTGGGTCCCGGCGCGCCTCCTGGCCCGGCTGCGCCTCCGCCTGAGGCCGCACCGGCCCCGCCGCCCCCGCCGGGCGAGCCCCTGCAACCACCGCCGCCGCTACTGCCACTACCGGGGCAGTAGCCGCGTGGCCGTGCGGATGAGCCCGCAACGGTTCGACGAGCTGGTCTCCGACGCACTCGACCTGATTCCACCCGAGCTCGCGGCAGCGATCGACAACGTCGTGGTCCTGGTCGAAGACCGCAACCCCGAGGAACCCGACCTGCTCGGCCTGTATCACGGGGTGGCATTGACCGAACGCGATTCCTGGTACGCGGGCTCGCTGCCCGACACCATCACGATCTACCGCGAAGCGTTGCTCGAAGTCTGCGAGGACGAGGATGAGGTCGTCGACGAAGTCGCGATCACGGTGATCCATGAAATCGCTCATCATTTCGGCATCGACGACGAGCGGCTCCACGAATTGGGTTGGGGTTAACTGCGCGCGTGGGCCCACGCGCTGGGCCCACGCGCAAGCTGGGGACTGGGGAGACGCAAAGTGCTCCGACACGCCGCGGAAATGGGGGCTTTTGTGTCTGCTCGCGCTATGAACGAGCCATGAGCAGTGAATGCCGCGAGTGCCGGGCGGGGCTCGAGCACTGCCATGGCACCGTTATTCACCACGCCTGGTATCGATCGGAGTGCACCGAGGACGGCTGCATTACGCCCGAGGTGGTGCACGCATTCAGCGTCGATTGCGACGCGCTCGGGTGCACGTGCGGCGCGATCGCCTCAGCCCATCGGGTCGGCTGACTGCAACGCATCCTCGACCGGGTGCACATCAGGCTCGGGGTAGAACGGCGGCGTCAGCATCGACCACTGCACGCAGCTCCACCGCCCGTCGGTAATCGGCGCCAGCACAACAGATTCGGTGTTGGCCAAGTGATGGTCGAGGGCGAAGCTGCCGTCGACCCCGGCCAGCACCGCCGACGCGAGCCGGATCGCCGCGCCGTGGCTGACCACGACGATGTCGCCATGCCACGCGGCGTCGTCGAGGTGACGCATCCGCAGCTGGGTGAGCACCGGCACATAGCGATCGAGGACCTCGTTACCGGTTTCGCCGCCGGGCATCGGCACGTCCAGATCGCCCTCGTGCCACCGCTGGTAAACCGTCTCGAAGGAGGCGATCGCGTCGTCGTCGTTGCGGTCCTCGAGATCGCCCACCTGAACCTCGTGGATGCCCTCGAATTCGTGGGTGTCCAGGCCGAGCTCGGTGCTTATCGCCTCGGCGGTCTGGGCGGCCCGCACCGCCACCGAATGAGCGATCAACCCAGGGGGGTGCGGCAGGTCACGGGCGAAGGCGCGGGCCTGGTCGCGTCCAAGGTCGGTCAACTCGGCTCCCGGCGGCCGGGTGTCCAGGCGACGGTCGACGTTGCCGTGCGACTGTCCGTGTCGGACCAGCACCAGCCGCCCGCTCACGGCTTGCCCTTCCGCAGCTGCGACAGCCAGCGCGACGCCTCATCGAGCCGCGGCGGCGCCGCACCGGCGGCCGCTCCCGTCGGCCATGAACCCAAGTAACGCACGTCAGTACAACGACGGTGGAGGGCTTTGAGTGCCTCGGCGACGGCGTCGTCGTCGATGTGCCCAACACAGTCCAGGAAGAAGATGTAGGTGCCGAGTTCGGTTCGGGTGGGCCGGGATTCGATGCGGGTTAGGTCGATGTCGCGGATGGCGAACTCCGTCAACGCCGACACCAGCGCGCCGGGGACGTTGTCGAGACGCAGCACCACCGAGGTGCGGTCGGCTCCTGTGCGGTCCGGCGGCGGCCCCGGCTGCCCGGCCAACACGAATCGGGTGCGCGCGTTGGGCTCGTCGACGACATCGGTGGCCAGCACCGTCAGGCCGTAGCGTTCGGCCGCCAGTGCGGTGCTCACCCCGGCGTCGGCGCGCCCGTGTGAGACATCGTGCGCGGCCGCGGCATTCGAGTTGGCCGGCACCACTTGCGCGTTAGGGAGGTGAGCGGCCAACCAGTGCCGCACCTGCGCCGCGGCCACCGGGAAAGCTGCGACGGTTGCGACCTCGGCGGCGGGCGTGCCCCGTCGCACGACGATGGTGAACGACACGTCGAGGGTCAGTTCGGCGAAGATCTGCAGTGGCGTCCCAGTGGCGAGGTCGTCCAGCGTCGGCAGAACCGATCCCTCGATCGAGTTCTCGATCGGCACGCAGGCGTAGTCGGCATCGCCGGAACGGACCGCCGCCAGTGCTGCGGGCGTGCTCTCCGTGGGGATCGGTGAGATGCCGTCCGACGAGGCGTTACCGGGGACCAGGCCGCTGGCCGAGAGCTTGAGCAAAGCCGCCTCGGTGAAGGTCCCTTCGGGTCCGAGAAACGCGATGCGCGGCACGTTTCAACCCTATCGGTTGTCGCGAAGGCTGCCCCTGATGGCGCGTCGGTAGGCCTTGCGCCTCGAGTCGAGCTTTAGTTAAGTTAGGCTTACCTCATTTCTCGAAAGGCGGCGTGATGACAGCAGCGGCACCGACGACGGCCGAGCGAATCCGCAGCGCGTGCGTGCGGGCCGGCGGCGCCATGCTTGCGGTCGAGGGCGTCGAGCCCACCTCGACACCGGTGCACCACCTGCTCGACGACGGATCGTTCGCGATCACGGTTCCTGGCGACGGAATCCTCGGCGGGATGGTGGTCGCCGCTGGGACCGCGGGGGTACAGGCGGTGCTGGAGATGACCGACTACGCCCCGCTGCCGTTGCGTGAGCCGGTGCGCTCATTGGTGTGGATTCGTGGACGCCTGCACGGAGTCCCCGTCAGCGAGGTCGCCCCACTACTCGACCTGATTGCCGCCGAAGATCCCAATCCGGCTCTGCTCCAGGTGAATTCCGATTCCGTCGCGGACACCCGGTACGCATTGATGCGACTGGAGATCGAGTCGGTAGTGGTCGCGGACTCCACCGGCGCCGAGTCGGTCGGCGTGAGCATGCTGCTGGGAGCCAGCCCGGACCCGTTCTGCGCCATGGAATCGTGCTGGCTGCAGCACATGGAGTCGGCGCATCGTGAGGTCGTCGAGAGGCTGGCCTCGCGGCTGCCGATGCCGCTGCGCCGCGGCCGCGTCAAGCCGCTGGGCCTCGACCGCTACGGTGTGCAGCTGCGTGTGGAGAACGACGACGGCGATCACGATGTGCGGCTGCCGTTCGCCAAGCCGGTCGACGACGTGACCGGGCTCAGCCAGGCGATCCGCATCCTGATGGGCTGCCCGTTCCTCAACGGGCTGCGTGCGCGGCGACTCTAGGATCCGGCTGCCGCTACCGTATCTCCGGTGACAGGGCCGCGCGACGAGCTGACCGATCCGCAGCGGCGTGGCATGCGCATCGAGATCGCCGTCGTCCTGGCGGTGTCGTTCGGGCTGTCTGCCTATACCGCGTTTCTCGAGCTGATCGAGGCGGTGCTGCTCGGCCTGGCAGGCCGGCGAGTGGCGCTCAACCCACGTCGCTCACCGTTCGACCTCATCGACCTCGGCCTCAACCTTGCGGTCGTCTTCCAACTCATCGCATGGGGCGCGCTAGCCGTATACCTGTTGTGGCGCAGCGGATTCGGGCCCGCACAGATCGGACTCGGCCGGGTGCGTTGGCGCCCGGACGTGCTCGGCGGCCTCGGCCTCGCTGCGCTGATTGGACTCCCCGGACTGGGTTTGTACGTGGCCGCCCGGGCGCTGGGGTTGAGCGCGCATGTGGAACCGGCAGAGCTCTACGACACCTGGTGGCGGATACCCGTGCTGATCATCACGGCGTTCGCCAACGGCTGGGCCGAAGAAGTCACCGTCGTCGCCTTCCTGCTGACGCGGCTGCGCCAGCTGCGGGTAAACCCGGTGGCCGCGCTGCTTGCCTCGAGCCTGCTGCGCGGTGCGTACCACCTCTACCAGGGCTTCAGCGCGGGACTAGGCAATGTCGCGATGGGCCTGGTGTTCGCCTACGTGTGGCGGCGCACCGGCAGGCTGTGGCCGCTGATCATCGCGCACGGGATCATCGACTCGGTCGCCTACGTCGGCTACGCGTTGGCCGCGGGCCACCTCGGCTGGCTGTCGTAGATTCTTTGGGTGAACGACAACCGACCTCCGCCCCCGGGTCCCGACCCGAGGGCACGTCGGGAGCCGTCGCAAGTGATCCGGCGCGACCCGAACTACCGACCTCCGCCGCCCCCCTGGCCACCGAACCCGCCGACTCCACCGCGGCGCCCGCCGCCACCGCCCCGTCGTCCCGCGGCCCCGCCGCCGACAGGCCGCCCGCCCCGCGGGCCTGCACCCGTGGTGCAACAACCGCCTGTCCCACCGAAAGCGAAAAAGCCTCGCCGCAAACGACATTGGGGACGCATCCTGCTGGCCGTGCTGTTGGTGTTCGTCGTCGCGGTGGTGGCCACCGGTGTGTGGATGGACTCGTCGCTGCACCGCATCCCTGCGCTGGCCGACTACCCCGACCGGCCCGCCACCGACAAGGGCACCACCTGGCTGCTCGTCGGCTCGGACAGCCGCCAGGGCCTGAGCCCAGATCAGCAGGCCGAGCTGGCCACCGGCGGCGACATCGGCAACGGCCGCACCGACACCATCCTGCTGGTGCACGTTCCCGGCATCGGGTCGAGCACGCCCACCACGATGGTGTCCATCCCGCGGGACTCCTACGTGCCGATTCCCGGCTACGGCGAGGACAAGATCAACGCTGCGTTCGCCGTCGGCGGCGCCCCGCTGCTGGCGCAGACCGTCGAGCAGGCCACCGGGATCCGGCTCGACCACTACGCCGAGATCGGGTTCGACGGCTTCGCCGTACTGGTCGACGCCGTCGGCGGAGTGACGATGTGCCCGGCGGAACCGATCAGCGACCCGCTCGCCGGCATCGATCTGCCCGCCGGCTGTCAGAAGCTCGACGGCCGCAACGCGCTCGGATATGTGCGCACCCGTGCCACCCCGCGGGCCGACCTGGATCGGATGATCAACCAGCGGCAGTTCATGTCGGCGTTGCTGCATCGCGCCGCCAGCCCGGCGGTGCTGCTCAACCCGCTGCGCTGGTACCCGATGGCGCATGCGGTCAGCGGGGCGCTGACCGTCGACGCGGGCGACCACATCTGGGACCTGGCGCGGCTGGCGTGGGCGTTGCGCGGCGACATCACCACCACGACCGTGCCGATCGGCGAGTTCACCGGCAGCGACTCCGGTTCGGTCGTGATGTGGAACAGCGACGCCGCGGGACAGCTGTTCGCCGCGCTGGCGTCCGACTCGCCGGTCCCGCAGGACGTCCTCGACGCCGCCCAGCCGGGCTGACTACCTCTAAGAGTTGACCGGTGATGGGTCATGCGCCCTCGCCTCTTGCCGCGAGGCCACTCCGCCCGTCGGGCGCAGGTGAGTTCATGGCTCCGCGCCGGACATCGCCACACCCCGACAGCCACTCACCATTACGGTCAACTCTTAGTCCCGGCCCGCGCCCGTGAACCCGTCCTGCAGCCACGCCTTGGTGCGGCCCGGGTAGTTAGTCGCCACCCACGCCACCCCGACGTCGCGGCAGTATCGGACGTCCTCGTAGTGGTCGACGGTCCAGCAGTACAGCGCCCGACCCTGTGCCGCGGCCCGATCCACCAACTCGGGGTGCTCGCGCAGCGTCGCGATAGACGGCCCGACGGCGGTGGCGCCGACGGTGGTGGCCGCGCCGCCGCCGAGATAGCGGGATGTCTCGCCGAGCAGCACCGTTGGCAGCATCGGGGCCGCGCGCCGGATCCGCCACACCGCGGCCGCCGAGAACGACATCACCACCGCACGCGACAGATCCGCCGACGCCGGCGACGCGATGCCGTACCTGTGCAGCAAGGCCAGCACCTTGCTCTCCACCAGAGCGCCGTAGCGGACGGGATGCTTGGTCTCGATGAAGAGCTTGACTGGTCGGTTCCAGTCCAGGACGAGGGAAACCAGGTCGTCGAGGGCGAGCAGCCCGGTGTTGCCGTGGGTGCCGTCCTGGCGCCAACTGGGATGCCACGCCCCGAAGTCGAGTTGGCGCATCTGCGCCAGGGTCATCTCGCTGACCAGTCCGGTGCCATTGGAAGTCCGGTCGACCCGTCGGTCGTGCACGCACACCAGGTGGCCGTCGCGGGTCAGCCGGACATCACACTCGACACCGTCGGCGCCTTCCGCGAGCGCAAGTTCGTAGGCCGCCAGGGTGTGCTCCGGACGTTCGGCCGATGCGCCACGGTGCGCCACCACGAACGGATGGCCGGCGAGCGTGCCGTCGCCCGAGTTCATACGGCTATGCTGCCGGGTTCTGCCCTTCAGACTCAACCGCAGTGGCCGGTTCGGGCTCAGGTTCGCTTCGCTTGTCGGCCGCCGGCGCAGTGTTGTCGACGTCATCGCGCACGATCACCCAACGTTTGATCGGCCGCTCCACCGGCTGGCGCTCAAATCCGAGGAACACCTTCATGGCCAACAGCAGTGCCGCAAGCGCCAGCAGATAGGCGACGGTTGTGGTCACCGTGTTGTCCGCGATGCCCTGCGGATTCTGGGTGAAACTCGTCGCGATCGAGAACACCGACACCGCGGTGCTGAAGATCCAGACGATCCACCACACCACGATCGGCCGGCGCAGCCATGTCAGCCGCTCCTCGACACGGGCCAACTCGATCACGAACACCGGCGCCCACGCCAGATTCACCAGCGGCACAAGGCAACCCGCCCGCAGCGCCCATATCGAACGTGGATCGTCGCGCCGGTGGTGCGCGAAGGCCGCGGCCCGCCGCGCGATCAGCCAGTTGGTCAGCACCACGGCACTGGCAACGATCATGAACATCGCGACGACACTGACGACCACGCCCACCCAGGTCGCTGCGAACGCCACCGCCTTGTTCAACAACACCGATCGATTGACGATCAAGAGTGCGTAGCGCACCACGTGCACCAGGGCGGCGACACCGAGCACCGCCATCGTTGAGAGCAGGGTGGCACGCACCGTCGCGAGGGACGGGCCGCTACGCGGTTCAACCGCATGCAGTTCGGGACCCTCGAAGTGGTCCACCAGACCCCACCTCGGGATGACCGCATAGCGAGGAGTCGGGCCGAGGGGCCGCCTGCGGCGGCGCGGTGGCGGGGCCACGCCCGGCCGTACCGCGATCCAGCGATATCCGGGCGGGATCCGCCTACCACCGGGTGGGCTCCCCGGCCGCGGTGGCGTTTGTCCGCTGCCCTGAGGCGGAGACCCGAGCCCCTCGTGCCCCACCGGCGCCCCTGCCGGAGCGACGCTCCACTCGGCTCCAGGCGCGGGGCCCGACGGGGCGAGCAGCGTCCCGTGGCAGCGCGGGCACCACACACGACGGCGGTCGCGCACGTTCCACCGCGTTCCGCACGCAGAACACACCTGAATCATTTCGCTCCTCGCGTGCGCGGGATCATCGGACCAGCCTAGCGGCGAGCGGTCAGATGACGCCCGTACCGCCGTCGTCGGTGATCACCGGACGGCCGGCACCTGACCAGGCCAACATGCCGCCGCTGACGTTGACCGGCGCGTAGCCGTTGCGGGCCAGATACTGCGCCACCCGCTGTGATCGGCCACCGGCCTGGCACACCACGAACAGCTTCGCGTCGGCGTTGATCTCGCCGATGCGCGACGGAACCTGGCCCATCGGGATGTGCTGGGCGCCCGGCGCGTGACCGCGCCGCCATTCGTCGTCCTCGCGCACGTCGAGTAGGACCACGGACCCGTCGAACGTCGAGGGAACATCGACGATCTGCGCTTGCGCGACCTCAATCTCGTCCATGCCGTTCATGCTGACACGGCGCGCCGCAGCGCGCTTTACCGCCGGGCCTCTCAGTGCCGCATGGACGCAGTGTCAGCAATGCCGCGATTATCCACAGTTTCCACAGATTCATCCACAGCCCCCCAGCGGCCGAAACCCAGTTTGAGCCGGTGAATCTGGGAGATTGCTGGAGATTACTGTGGATAACCTTGCGCACGCAGAGGCCGCCGATCAACAGGCCGCCGAGGCCCCGAGCGAAATGGGTTGGCACTCTAACTTTCCGAATGCAACGCCGACCGCGGACGGGGTATGTCGTCCGTTCGGGTCACAGCAGGTGGCACCGCCGGGTGCGGTTGACAGAGTGCCGTGGGATTTGCTGGCCGTCCCGCGGGTCCGCTGCTGTGGCGGCCGGAATCACGCACTGGTCCACAGCCACGCGGCGCGCATGGCGTTGGATTAACCGAGATTGCACGCCGGGTGTTTTCGCAGTGCGGATGTCGATTTTTCAGGCGCCACAAGAGGGGCTATGATCAGCGTCACACGAGAGTTTGTGACAGATCTCACTGGGGGAGGGCCAAAGATCGTGCAGGTCAGGAGGGTTTGATGGCGTCACATCCGATGGGTCCGGGATCCGCTGTACCGCCGTCCGAATGGCACTCCTCTGCACATACGCACGACCACGGCCAGCTGATGGCGTGTTTGCGCGCCGGTGTCATCGCACTCGTGCTGCTGGGCATTCTGGCCCTGATCGTTCTGTTCTGAGTCCAGCCGAGTCCGCGTAGGCGTGGGTTATTGCCTGCGTTCGTGCGCGGACGCGAGGGCCACGCGCTGCCAGAACGTAAGCGATCCGCGACTCGAGGTTGGTGAGCCGCGGATCGCTGTCAGGTCTTGAACTCAGGCGGGCGGGTAGACGCCCATGCCCTTGGCCTTCTCCGTCTGCCAGAAGATGTCGGCGATCTCGTCGATCGTCGCGAGCAATTTCTCGGCGACGGCGACGTCCGTCGACTTCTTGACATCACCCGCCCCGTGGACCCCGTCCCAGAACAGCTGGTGCAAATTGGGGAACTGTTCGAAGTGCTCCTTGGTGAAGAAGTCCGCCCACAACACCATAAGGTGATGCTTGACCTCTTCGGCGCGCTGCTCCTTGATGATGGTGGCGCGGGTGCGGAAGTGCTCATCGTCGGAGTCGTTGTACTTCTGCAGAGTCTTCAGGCACGAGAGCGCCTCGATCTTGGCCTGGGCGGGATCGTAGACGCCGCAGTACAGGTCGCAGTGAGCATGGGCAGGGGTGGCGTTAGCGAAAAGTCGATGCAGCATGGCCCTAACCTACCCTCAGGGAGTGCGCCCAAACCATCCGCTGCGACGCTGGCCACTGCGCCGGTTCGCCGTCGTCGAGGACTCGATGCGCCCAGCGCTCAGCCCTGGCGATGGCCTCCTGGCGTTGCGCGGCGGTGATCCTCGACGTGGCCAGCTGCGGGTGTTTCGCGACCCGACGCTGTCGTCGCGATGGCTCGTCAAGCGCGTCGGCAGTGTGCGTGGCGCGGGCCGCGACGCGACATTCGAGGCCCGCTCCGACGACCCCCAAGCGCCCGGTGTAATCGACTCGAGGCAGTTCGGGTGGGTACAAGCGGCCGGCTCCTACCGTGTGCTGTGGACCGTCCGAGGACGGTGAGCGCCGCGCGCGCTGACTTGCGTGACTCGTCCGGGTTTTGCGTGTCCGCTTGCGCACCGGTCAGAACCTGCGCATTCTGATCTGATCGACCCACAGGAGTGTCGGCACTGTAGGTCCGAACACCGATGGCGCGGAGGCGAGATGGAGATGGGGTCCGGTCGGGCGATCGAGATCGCCCCGTTCCATTCACATGGATCACTCAAAGGTTTCGTGATATCCGGTCGTTGGCCGGATTCCACCAAGGAGTGGGCACAACTGCTCATGGTCGCCGTGCGCGTCGCGTCGCTACCTGGATTGCTCTCCACCACAACAATTTTCGGTGCGCGCGAAGAGCTGCCCGATGAGCCCGAGCCGAACACCGTCGGACTGGTGCTCGCCGAGGGCACGGTCGTCGGTGAAACGGCTGTTCCGCCAGGGTATTTCGCGGGCCGTCAGCCGCAGGCACTGTTGATGCTTCACCCGCCGTCGGAGACCATGCCGTCGCTGCCCGAGTGCACAGGTGCCGCATCGGGATGCGTGCTGCTGCCCGGGCTGCCCCACCTTGGCCTGGAGCATCGAGCGGCATGGGTCGAGGCGGAGTCCGACGGAACGGTGACGTCGATGGTGAGCCGGGTCGGTGTCGACCCCATCAGCCATCCCGACACCGCTATCTTGGCCATGCTGCTTGCGGCATAAGGGTTTTCAAACTATTTGATTCGTTGCCCTGAATGATCGTTTCGGGGTTCCGAACTCACCGCGCCCAGTGGCGCGCCAGTTCAACGGCCGCTATCGTCGATCAAGTCAGCGAAGGGGAGTAGCCCCCAATCGTCGTGTCGACATAATGGCGAACAGCCCGGCCGGCGAACCGCAATGCGGTGGGCGAGACCTTCGACCGAAGCCTGACGGGGCACAAGTTATCGGCCCGTCGGCGACGCGTCGAAAGGTCGTACCAAATGCTCACCGCCACACTTGTCAGTCTGTCCGTGGTGTTCGTCGCCGAACTCGGCGACAAGTCGCAGCTGATGACCATGACCTACGCCCTGCGCCACCGTTGGTGGGTCGTGCTGTCCGGCGTCGGCATCGCGTCGGTTATGGTGCACGGGCTGTCGGTGACGATCGGCCACTTCCTTGGGCTCACGCTGCCGGAGCGACCGATCGCGTTCGCCGCGGCGATAGCCTTCCTGCTGTTTGCGGTGTGGACATGGCGCGAGGGTCGCGCGGCCGGACCCGACGAGGTGGTCAAGGTCGCCGAACCGCGATACGTCCTGCTGGCCGTCATCTCCTCGTTCGTCCTGGCTGAACTCGGCGACAAGACAATGCTCGCCACTGTCGCGCTGGCCAGCGATCACAACTGGGCGGGGGTCTGGATCGGCGCGACGGCGGGCATGGTGCTCGCCGACGGCGTAGCCATCGCGGTGGGTGCGGTGTTGCACAAGCGGTTGCCCGAGCACTTCCTGCACGCGATGGCGAGTGTGCTGTTCCTGCTCTTCGGTCTGTGGTTGCTCTTCGACGGAGGCCTTGGCCTCCGGTGGGTCGCGGCAGGAGTCACCGCTGCGGTTGCCGTGGCAACGGCAGCCGCAGCCACGGCGGCCTTCGTCCGTAAGCGGCGCGAGCATCCGCAGGCGCTCCCGCCGCTTGAATCGTCGCCGGACCCGGGCGGACCCCCGGCTGGCTACTGTCGGTCAAACGACTGACCAGCTTCCCACGGCCACCTCGCTATCGGGTGCCACGTGCCGGGGAGCTTGCTGACGGGCGTCAACACCGTCTGCTCGCCTTGACAACTAGCAAACACATGATTCCGCTTTGCGAGACTGGATCGCAGTTGCCCGTGGTGAGCATCGAGGTTCCTGTGACGAACTATGTCGAACTTCCGGGAAAGTCATCGACGCACAAGCGTTATTATTTGCTTCGCCGCACCGTAGGATGACGGTGCCGGCGCACACCGACAACGCCGTTAAGACCTGTAGCGGCCACCAGAAACGAAAAGGCGGGTTAATTTTTCCGCGGTTTGCACTTGGTTGTTGGCACAAGTCTCGCTACGATAATCAGCAAATACGCCGCCCTAGAAACCCGCTCGTCACGCATGTGGAGGTCAATTCGATGAGCAACACGTTCTCAGCCCGCCTAAACCGCCTGTTCGACACGGTTTACCCCCCAGGTCGTGGTCCTCATACGTCCGCTGAAGTCATCGCCGCGCTCAAGTCTGAAGGCATCACGATGTCGGCTCCGTACCTGTCGCAGCTCCGCTCAGGCAACCGCACCAACCCCTCGGCAGCCACCATGGCAGCCCTTGCCAACTTCTTCCGTATCAAGCCGGCCTACTTCACCGACGACGAGTACTACGAGAAGCTCGACAAGGAATTGACCTGGCTGGCGAGTATGCGCGACGAGGGTGTTCGCCGTATTGCGGCGCGCACCGTCGGGTTGTCCGCAGAGGCCCAGCAGGACATCGCCCTGAAGGTCGATGAGCTGCGTCGCCGGGAGCACCTGGACGATTAGCCCGCCGCTCGCCGCAATGCGGCGTCCGGCGAATTGAGAAATTCGGTCGCCTCGACCTTCTCACTCTTGGAGAGCGTGAGCTGGCTCACTCTTGGAGAGCGTGAGCTGGCTCACTCTTGAGCGTGAGCTGGCTCACTCTTGAGCGTGAGCTGGCTCACTCTTGAGCGTGAGCTGGCGATACTGGTGCGCGATCTCAAGGATCCATTCGCGGTCCGAATACGAAGCGGGCTGGCGCAGCCAGCCAAGCCCAGGGAATTTCGGGCCGCTCCCGTCCGGTGCATCTTCTCGCTCTGCGTAGATCCACTGGGCGATGGCGCGCGCCTGCTGCTCGGGCGGCACCGACGGCGACTCGACTTCCGTCCCGTCGTCCGCCTCGTCGAGCTCGCGTGCGGGAAGTGTGCCGGTGGCGTCGACCGGCCGCTTCCGCGCCGCATCAGCGGTGGTGGCCTCCAAGAACAGCGCGTCGGAGATCAGCGACATCCGCTCGGCGACCCGGAACGCCAGCGGGCCACGGGGGCGTACCCCGATGCCGATGTTGGGATGGCGCCGACCGAGTTCGTTCAGTACCGGCTGGATGGTACGCAGCTCGTGGCGGGCGCCGAACCAGTCTTCGACGCTGGGCAGCAAGGACCCGGCGGCGACGACCAGCATTGCGCAGCCCAGCAGGGTGGCAGCCGCGCCCACACCGAGGAGCCGGGTGTTGCCTGCGGCCCGCAGGAAGAAGAACGCGGACGCCAGCACGATCAGCACGATGCCGACGGTGAAGACGAACAGGGCGCGGCCACGCCGGGTGCGATTGGAGTGACGCATGCCGGCCCACGAAACCAGGGTCAACGCCAACAACACGTAGAGCAGCGGCAGCAACCACGACAACCTCCCGTCGCTGGTGCCGAGGTTGCGCTTGAGGTATTCCTCTGGAGACATCTCCGGTTGCTGGCCGGCGGCGAAGAAGGTCACCAAGCTCGCGACCGCGATCGCCCCGGCAACGCTGTACTGCGCGATAGCAATTTTGCGAATGGTGGCATGCTTACGCTCCGAGGACACCGTCGTGATCATCACGCAGCTGCCCGCCGCGCAGGCAACCAACGCGACCTGGGACAGCACCATCGAAATGTTGTGCCATTGCAGCACCGTGTCGATCAGGAGCGTCAATGGCTGCCAGTTGAGTGCGGCCACCAACCCGAGGCTGCCCAGCGCGAGGATCATCGCGGTGCTCACCAGGGATTGCTTGTTGACCAGGGCCCAGCCAATTCGGAGGCCGGTGGCCAATCCGAGCAGACCGGCGATCACCCAGATGATCAACCAAACGCCTCTCCGAGTCGGACTTGGAAGATCGAGGAGCGATCCGACGGCAGCCGACCGAGGCGGTAGATGAGCAGTGCCGCGAAGTCTTCGGCTTCCTGTTCGGCGTCTTCGCCGGCGGGACCCATGCAGCCGGTTCGTTGGTTGAGCATGTAACCGATCAGGTCGGAGCTTGCCAGGTCTACGTTTTCGCGCGCCGCCTGGACCACCGGGATGCCTTCGTGGCCAAGCACCAGATGTCCGAGCTCGTGGGCCAGCGTGCGATCCCAGGCCGGCAGGCCCTTCTGGATCAAGAACACGTCGCGATCGGCATATTGGCGCCACTGCCCGCACACGCCGGGAGGCAGATCGGCCATCTTGAGTTCGATCGGTCGTCCGCGATCCTCGCTTACGGCGTCGACGAGACGGGGTAATGACACTTCCCCGCGGCGTGGGGCGAGATCGAGCACCTCACTGACCGCGCGGGTGACACGGTGGCTGGCGGGCATATATCCCCCTTTCGACGTCCACTATGCGCTGTCCGCCCCCTTTAGGGCGGCCAGTTTTTGTCAGTTCACGAACCGTGCAGTGCCGCTTGTGTGTACCGTATGGCCCGCCTTCGCCTGGCGATATCCAACCAATCCGCCGACGCCTGTGAGTACAAGCATGCCCGTAAGCCCGGGCACTGCCAAGGCCGCGACCTGGGACAATCCGGCGTTGCGCAAATACTCCGTGTAACCGATCCGGTAGGAGGTCGCTGGAACGGCGACGTTGCTGCCCACGTTCGCAGGCAGCGGCTCCCGCCCCGCGGGTGGCTCAGCGCTCACACCACGGGGCGTAACCGGCAACGTGGGCGCGCCCGGCGACCCGCCGCCGCCTCCGAGACCGGTGGCCGGCGCCACGATGACTGGCAGCGTGATCGGCGCGATCGGGAGTTGAGCGGCCGCTGCGCCGATGCCCGCGACGGAGTCGATCACAGACGGTTCGCTGGCAGGCGGCAGCAGCATCGCCGGCGGCAGTTCCGGAATGCCTGACGGCACCTCGATGGCACCCCCGCCGTCACTGCCGCCACCACCGGGTGGCGGCAGGCCAAGGGAAGTGGTCGTGGTCGGTGTGGTGCTGCTTTCGGTCTTGCTCGTCGTTGTCGGAGTCGTCGTCGACTCACTGGTAGTCGTCGAGTCGCTGGACGTCGCCTCACTGGACGTTGATGTCTGAGTGCTCGTCGACGTTCCCGAGGTTGCCACCGTCGCTGGCGTGGTCATGTTCGACGTTTGCGTCGGGGGCGTCGTCGGCGGCGTCCCGCTCGGCGGACTTGACTGCGAGCTCCCGCCACAATGTCGGGCGTTTCCGTTGCCCTTGTCGTTGCCGCAGTTGCCGCGCACCGGATAGCCGCCGTAGCCGGGCTTGTCCTCGTCGGTCTTGCGGTCATCGGTCTTGCCGTAGTCGGGTTTCCCGCCGGTGCTGGCTCCAGAGCCGCCGCCGCCGTCGGGATCGGCCTTCGGCCCGTTGCCTGGCACGTCATTGGAATGCGTAGCGCCGGGAACCTCCGGAGATGACGAAGGCTCGGCTATGGCCAAAGCCCCGCCCATGCCACAAAGGAATAGGCCGGAGGCCACGACGCAAGCCGACGCGGCGCCGTGCACACGCGAACCCACGTCGTCATTCACCCCTCAAGGCGTCATTTGCCACTATTCACGAGATCCGACAATTCTCGCACAGAGGCACAGCACGGTTTGCTGTGGATCTGAATGTACGCGCGACCGGGACACACCGATACGGCAGATGATCCGGACGATAATGTTGGGCTGCAACGCCATGTCATAAACCGTCGACGAGATAACCGGGAGGCCGCCGGGATGAGCCTGTTCAAGCGCAAAACCCGCGCCACCCGCAGAGCCGAGGCCCGCGCCATCAAGGCCAAGGCCAAACTCGAGGCGAGGCTCGCGGCGAAGAACGACGCCCGTCGCATCAAGGCCGAATACAAGGCCGAAGCCGATGCCCTCAAGGCGCAACTCAAAGCGCAGCGCGACAGCGACAAGACCGCGGTCAAGGTTGCCGAGACTCAGCTGAAGGCGGTGCGCGAAGGTAAGTTGTTCTCCCCCAGGCGAATTCGCCGCATGCTCACCGTAAGCCGGCTACTCGCACCGGTCGTGGTGCCGCTCGTGTACCGCGCCGCCATCGCCGCGCGCGGCTTCGTCGACGAGCGGCGGGCCGACCGGCTCGGCGTCCCGCTGAGCCAGATCGGTCAGTTCTCCGGTCACGGCGCTGCGTTGTCGGCGCGGATCGCAGGCGCCGAGCACTCGCTGCGGCTGGTTGCTGAGAAGAAGCCGAAGGACGCCGAAACCAAGCAGTTCGTCACCGCGATCACCGAGCGGCTCCGTGACCTGTCGGCCGCTGTCACGGCCGCCGAGAACATGCCGGCCTCGCGCCGGCGCACCGCTCACGCCGCGATTGCCGAACAGCTCGATGGCATCGACGCCGACCTGATGGCCCGGCTCGGTCTGGTCTGACCGACCGTGTCAACCGCCAATCCCACTGCGCTTCTGCGTGGCACGGCCGCGGGGCTGCTGACCGCGGCGCTGGCGGTCGCCGCGCACGCGGTGGGCAGCGGGGTGCCCACGATGGGCGCGGTCACCGCGCAATTGGCGGTGCTGGCGGCGACGGTCGGTGCGCTCGCGGCGACCATCGCCCGCGCAGCCGACGCCAGGGTCCTTCTCGGCCTGCTCGCCGCAGGCCAGGTGTGCGGCCACGTGATGCTCAGCGCTGTCGGGCACAGCCACGCGACGACGGCGGCATCGCCCGCCGCGGTGATGCTGGCCGCGCACGTGGTTGCGATCGGAGTAGGCGCGCTTCTGATCGCCGCCTGCGATCGGCTGTGCCGCGCGGTGTCACGCGCGGTGCGTGCCGCGGTTCGGATCGTCGTCGCGCCGGTCGCAGACGCGCCGGTTGTGCTGTTCGGCGAGTCGGATCAGCCGCTGCGTTCGGCACTTCTGCTCGCCGCTTCGGTGTCGCATCGGGGTCCGCCGGTCAGCCGCTACCGCTGACCGACATCCCATCGACACAAGAAAGCCACAACCGAAATGCGATTCATTACTGGGGCGACTTCGCGCGCCCTGATCACCGTTGCCGCCGGTGGGGCGGCTATGTCCATCGGCCTGCTGGGCAGCGCAGCGCCTGCGTGGGCCCATGTCCACGTCGACGCGGATAGCACCACACCCGGCTCCTACTCGGTGCTTACCTTCAAAGTGCCGAACGAATCTGAGAAAGCCGCCCTCACAACGCAATTGAGTGTATCCCTACCCAATGTGGCCTCGGCCAGCACGGAGTTGATGCCCGGTTGGACCGCGGCGCTGGATCGTGATGCCGCCGCGGGCACAACCCGTTCGGTCACCTGGACGGCCGCGCCGGGAACCGGGATCGGGCGAGATCAGTTCGCGCTGTTCCGGCTTTCGGTCAAGCTCCCAGACAGCCAGACAGTCAGCTTGCCTGCCACGCAGACCTATTCGGACGGCACGGTCGTGAAATGGGATCAGCCGACGCCACCCGGCGGGGCTGAACCCGAACACTCGGCGCCGGAGCTCGCCCTGACTGGCGCCAAGGCCGACGCGGCCGACGACCATCCGACGCCGGTGGCCCAGACGACGGCGCAGGACAACTCGGCGCGCTGGCTGGCCGGCGGCGCATTGGCGGTCGCCGCCGTTGCGGTGGCGACGGCCTTACTGGTACGACGGCGAGCATGAATCGCCTTGTCGCGACACTGGTCCTGGCCACCTCGCTGATCGTGGTGGCCGTGGCCGGGGCCGGTGTGGCGTCGGCGCATGCGACCCGCGTCTCAACCGACCCCGTCGAGAACGCCGAACTGTCCCAGGGCCCCCAAAAGGTCAGTGCGACGTTCAACGAGGCGCTGCAACCCGAGTTCGTCGCAATGACGGTCGTTGGCCCCGATGGCAACCTGTGGTCGACGGGCGACCCGAAGGTCGAAGGCGCGGTCACCAGCGTGGGCGTGCGGCCGCTCGGCCCATCCGGCACCTACACGGTGAACTACCGGGTGACCTCGGCCGACGGGCACGTGGTCTCGGGGTCGTGGCCGTTCCGGCTCACCGTGGCCGGCACGGGCACGCCCGGTCCATCGGCGTCGGCTTCGAGCCCATCGAGTGACGGAATCCCGGTGTGGCCGTTCTTCGTCGCGGCCGGCGTGATCGTCGCCGCCGGTGCCTTTTGGGCGGTGCGACGGCAGAGGTGACCCGTCAGCGAGCGGTGGCCGGCGGAGCCCTGGTCATGGTGAGCGCGTCCGTGGTGGCGTGGTCGCTGGCCCGCCAGCAGAACTCGCTGGCAGCGACGCTGGCGCGGGCCGTGGCCGACGGCTCGGCGGTCGTCACGTTCGGTTTGGCCGCGGTGCCGATGCTCGACATCGATCGATACCGAGGTGAGCTGATCCGCCGCGCAACCGCCCCGTTGATGATCGCCGCCGCCGTTTGGCTGCTCGCCGAGCTGCTGCGGCTCGCTGTGGCAGCCGCAGAGGCCGCGGCGATTCCCATCTCCCGGCTCGGCATACACACTGCGGTCGACTTCGCCCTGCACACGGCCCCGGGACGGTCGGGACTGTTCAGCGCGGTCGCGGCGGGGCTCGTGTGTCTGGCGGTGGTGGCGGCACCGCGTTCGGTGTCGACGAATGCCGCCGTCGCGGGTGTCGCCGCAGCTGGCGTGGCGGCGCGTCCGCTCACCGGACATCTCTCCGAGAGTGCGCTGGGAGGGTTGGCCGTGGCCGTGCACACCCTCGCGGCGGCGCTGTGGTGCGGCGCGCTGGCCGCCCTGGTGCTCACGGTCGAGCACCGGGGACAGTGGGCCAGGGTGCTGCCCCGGTTCTCGCAGATGTCCCTGTTTTGTGTGGCGGCGCTGCTGGTAGGCGGTGTGCTGGGCGCGGCCGTGACGATTGGGGCGCCGAGTCAGCTGTATGCGTCGGCATACGGCCGGCTGCTGTCAGCGAAGGTGGTGGTGACGGTGGTGCTGGTCGTGTTGGCGTACCGCAACCGGACGATGTGGCTGCCCGCCGCACGTGCGCACCGCACCACGGCGTTGGTATCGCGATCGCGGGCGCTGTTCGAACTGGCGATCATGGCCGTCGCGTTGGCCCTGGCGTCCGCGCTGACCGTGACCGGTTAGCGCCATACCCGGCCTGGCATGATGGGACCCACTGCGGGTAGACGAGACACTGCAAAGGAGCAGCCAGATGGCAGACCAGCAGGATCGACCCGACCAAACGCCTGACGCCGCAGCACCGCCAGCTGAAAATGCGCCGTCGACGCCAAGCCCGGCTCCGGTCCCGCCTGCCGCCGAGCCGCCCGCACCGCCGGCCAAGAAGCCACCGGCCAAGGCAGCCAAGAAAGCTCCGGCTAAGAAGGCCGCCAAGAAGGCACCGGCGAAGAAGGCCGCTGGGAAGAAGGCACCGCCCAAGCAGGCACCCGCGGCTGCGAAGCTGGCCGACACCAACGGCGACCTGGCGTCTGCCGCGAAAGAGGCTGCGGCGCAAGCAAAATCGACTGTTGCGAGTGCCCCCAACCCCGTCTCAGGTCCGGCCCCGACACCGCTGATCGGTCCCCAGCAGTCACGGCTGCCGCTGGCCGCCGCCATCGCCGCCGGTGTGCTCGCGATCCTGGTGGTGCTGCTTGCTGCCCGCCGCGGGAGCGACGACTGAGAAAATCGGCTTGACCCTCACGCGGCGTCAGGGTCGATAGTGGCGACATTGGACGCCAACACCGTCGGCGCGCTAGCCGACCTCACGGGTGTCTCCGTGCGCACCCCTGCACCACTACGGCCACATCGGCCTGGTGGTGCCGAGCGTCCGTACCCAGGCGGGCTACCGCGTCGACGCGCGCTCCGCGCCGAAGGCGGGGCGATGAGTATGGACGAAGCCATTTCCTACGCGCTCGCCAACATCGACCCCAAACTGCTTACCGGCCCGATCGCTAGCATCGGGCCGTGACCATCGACCCCCGCCCCACCGCCGATCTGGTCGACGAGATCGGCCCCGATGTCCGCAGTTGCGACCTGCAATTCAGCCAGTACGGCGGTCGGTCGCAGTTCGCGGGGCCGATCACCACCGTGCGGTGCTTCGAGGACAACGCGCTGCTCAAGTCGGTGCTGTCCGATCCGGGCCACGGCGGGGTGCTGGTGATCGACGGCGACGGCTCCCTGCACACCGCACTCGTCGGCGACGTCATCGCCGGCCTTGGCGTCGACAACGGCTGGGCCGGGCTGATCATCAACGGCGCCGTCCGCGACGCGGCGACGCTGCGCACGCTCGACATCGGTATCAAGGCACTCGGCACCAACCCACGCAAGGGCACCAAGACCGGCGACGGGCAGCGCGACGTGGCCGTCGAGTTCGGTGGAGTGGTTTTCGTCCCGGGTCACGTCGCCTACAGCGATGACGACGGCATCGTCGTCGTCGGTCGCTAGGCCAGATCCTCGCGCGATTCGGCGTCACCACCGCGGAGAACGCGGCACGGTAACGAGTAACGCGCACTTCATAAACAGGTAGGCCTCTACTCACGCCAAGTGTTGTCAACGCGATCAGGCTTATGTCATCGCGGCGAGCATCGTCGCCACCAGCGCAAAGGAGCGCGCCATGAACACCACTCAACATTCGAAACGCAATATACCGAAGCCCATTGCGACAGTGGCAATCTCAGCCGTGGCATTGGCCTCTGCTGCTGTGGTACTGGCGGGTGTTGCCAACGCGGCCCCGGCAGGCCCAGGTTCGGTGGACCAGACAATCAGCCAGCTGCAGGCCGGCGGTTACCAGGTCATCGTGAATAAGGTTGGCACGGCACCACTGAGTAACTGCACCACCAGTGGGGTCCGACCCGGCCAGACCTACTCCCGAACCGATTCCGGTGCGCCTGGGGCGCAGGATGACTTGGTCACCACCGTCACCGACAAGACTGTCTACGTCGACGTGGCGTGCTGACCGGATCCGGCAGCGATCAAGCCGAAGCCTTCACCGGCGCACGGTGTTTGGTGAACTCCAGCGCCTCATCGTCGACCTTGCCGCGCCGGATCAGCCGCAGGTCCAGCAGGTAGTTCTGCTTGAGCCGCCACGGGGCGACGTGTCCCGACTTCGGCAGGTAGTCCAACGCGCGCAGCACGTAGCCGGGTGTGAAGTCCATCAACGGGCGCTCGTCGACCGAGTTGCCGGGATGCTGCGGCTCGACGGTGTCAAAGCCCTTGGCGTCCATGTAGTTGAGCACGCGGCAGACGAACTCCGAGACAAGGTCGGCCTTCAACGTCCACGACGCGTTGGTATAGCCGATCGTGAACGCCATGTTCGGCAGGTGCGTCAACATCATGCCCTTGTAGGCCATGGTGTCGTTGAGCTCGATCGGCACACCGTTGCGCATGACCTCAGCACCGCCGAACAGCTGCATATTCAGACCCGTTGCGGTGACGATGATGTCGGCCTGCAGCTGCTCGCCGGAGGCCAGCTTGATGCCGGTCTTCGTGAAGCGCTCGATGGTGTCGGTGACGACGTCGGCCTTGCCAGAACGGATGGTCTTGAACAGATCGCCGTTGGGTGCCAGGCACAGTCGCTGATCCCACGGGTTGTAGCTCGGGCCGAAGTGCCTCTCGACGTCGTAGCCCTCGGGCAGGCGGCGCTGGGCCATGGTCATCAAGCTCTTGCGCATGAACTGCGGGAACCGCCGGCTGATCCGGTATTGGGCGAACTGGAACAGGATGCTCTTCCACCGGTTCAGCACGTAGGCAGGCTTGGCAGGCAGCGTTTTGTTCGTCCGCACGGTGAACGGGTCGACATCGGGCAGCGAGCCGATGTAGGTCGGTGAACGCTGCAACATCGTCACATGCCCTGCGCCCGAATCGGCAAGCGCGGGAATCAATGTCACCGCGGTGGCGCCACTGCCGATGACCACGATCTTCTTGCCCTCGTAGTCCATCTCCTCCGGCCAGTGCTGCGGGTGAATGATCGTGCCCTCGAAGTCGTCCGAGCCTGCGAACTCGGGCGTGTAGCCCTCGTCGTAGTTGTAGTAGCCGCTGCAGGCGAACAGGAAGGAGGCCTTGATCTCGACTTCCTCGCCGTCCCACTCGACGCGCACCGTCCAGCGGTTCTCGGCATCCGACCAGTCGGCGCCGACCACTTTCTGGCCGTACCGGATGTGCTTGTCGATGCCGGAGTCGGCGACCGTCTCCTTCAGATACGACATGATCGACGGGCCGTCCGCGATGGCTTTCTCCGACGTCCACGGCTTGAACCGGAAGCCGAGCGTGAACATGTCCGAGTCGGAGCGGATGCCCGGATACTTGAAGAGGTCCCAGGTACCGCCGAGGTTCTCCCGGCGCTCGAGAACCACGTAGCTCTTGTTCGGGCAGCGGTCCTGCAGGTGCCAGGCTGCGCTGATGCCAGAGATGCCGGCTCCCACGACGGCGACGTCGACAAATTCGGTCATGGTGTAAAGCTATCAACACCGTGTCGAGCAAGTCAACGGAGTGTTGAAAAATTTGACATAGCGTAAAGTCTTACGCCGTGACCACTGCCAGCCAGCCGCGCACCGCCCGCGGTCGCCGCGCAACCCGTCCGTCCGGCGATGACCGTGAGCTGGCCATTCTCTCCACGCTTGAGCAGCTGCTGGAGAACCGACCCTTCGCCGAAATCTCCGTCGATGACCTCGCCAAGGGCGCGGGGATCTCCCGCCCGACGTTCTACTTCTATTTCCCGTCGAAGGACGCCGTGCTGTTGACGCTGTTCGAACGGGTCATTGTCGAAGCAGATGCCACGTTCGAGGGGCGGGCCGAGGACTACGCCGCCGACCCCGCGCGGGCCTGGCGCGAACGCATCTACGCCTTCTTCGAACCCTTGCGCGCCCACCTCGGCGTTGCGCTCGCCGGTGTGGCGGCGACCGCGACCAACTCCGAGATGCGCGCGCTCTGGTCGACATACATGCAGCAGTGGGTCGATCGCACGGCGGCGGTCATCACCGCCGAACGCGCCAGGGGCACCGCGCCGGACACCGTGCCGGCTCAAGATCTGGCTGCCGCGCTGACTCTGATGAACGAGCGGGCGATGTTCGCCTCGTACGCGGCTCAGAAACCGTCCATTGCCGAAGACGCTGCACTCGACACTCTGGTGCACGTCTGGATCACCAGCATCTACGGCGAATCCCGCTGATTCGTCATACCCCGATGCGAACATATGTTCGTGTCAGGGGCGGGATCCAATTCGGCGGCTCAGCCGCCGGCCATCCTGCACGCTGACCTGGACTCGTTCTACGCATCGGTCGAGCAGCGTGACGACCCAACCCTGCGGGGCCGGCCGGTGATCGTCGGCGGCGGCGTCGTGCTGGCCGCCAGTTACGAGGCGAAGGCATACGGAGTCCGTACCGCGATGGGTGGACGCCAGGCCCGCTGGCTGTGTCCGCACGCGATCGTGGTGCCGCCGCGGATGTCGGCGTATTCACAAGCCAGCGATGCCGTGTTCGAGGTGTTCCACGACACCACGCCCGTGGTGGAGCCACTGTCGGTGGACGAGGCGTTTCTCGATGTGTCGGGGCTGTGGCGGGTGTCCGGCACTCCGGTCGAGATCGCCGCCCGGCTGCGCGCGCAGGTCCGCGATCGCGTGGGCCTCCCGATCACTGTTGGCATTGCGCGCACCAAGTTCTTGGCCAAGGTGGCCAGCCAGGAGGCCAAGCCCGACGGCTTGCTGCTGGTGCCCCCGGACCGTGAACTCGCATTCCTGCATCCGCTTCCGGTGCGCCGCCTCTGGGGCGTCGGCGTGAAGACGGCGGAGAAGCTACATACGCATGGCATCGAGACGGTCGCCGATGTCGCCGATCTCAGCGAGTCCACACTCGCGTCGATGGTCGGTGGGGCGATGGGCCGTCAGCTATTTGCGCTGTCCCGCAACATCGATCGACGCCGAGTCGTGACGGGCGTGCGGCGCCGGTCGGTCGGTGCCCAGCGGGCGTTGGGCCGGGCTGGCAACACGATGTCGGCGGTGGAGCTCGACGCCGTCGTCGTCAATCTTGTCGACCGCATCACCCGGCGGATGCGCAAGGCGGGCCGTACCGGCCGAACCGTGGTGCTGCGGTTGCGGTTTGACGACTTCGGCCGGGCCACTCGGTCTCACACGATGCCGCGCGCGACGGCATCGACCGACGCGATCCTCGACACCGCGCGCGGCCTTGTTGCATCGGCCGCTCCGCTGATCGCCGAGCGTGGACTGACGCTGGTCGGGTTCGCGGTGTCCAACATCGACAGGGAAGGCGCGCAACAGCTGGAGCTGCCGTTCGAGGAACACGCGGACACCGTCGCGATCGATGACGCGGTCGACAAAGTGCGGCAGCGCTACGGCAACGCCGCCGTCATGCGTGGCGTGCTACTCGGCCGCGACCCCGGCCTGGAGATGCCGCACTTGCCGGACTAGGCCGTCGTCCACTCGAGAAGCCGGTCGGCAGGCCACGTGTTGACGATCCGCTCCACGGGCACGCCAGCGTCGAGCGCGCGCTGAGCGCCGTAGCCAAGGAATTCCAATTGCCCCGGTGCGTGGGAGTCGGTGTCGATGGAGAACAGGCAACCGATCTCCAGTGCCAGGTTCAGCAGGCGGGTCGGCGGATCCCGACGCTCCGGACGTGAGTTGATCTCGACCGCCGTGCCGTTCTCGCGGCAGGCGGAAAAGACCTTCTCCGCGTCGAACTTCGATTCGGGGCGGATGCCGCGGTTGCCGGTGACGAGGCGGCCGGTGCAGTGCCCGAACACATCCGCGTGGGGATTCTGCACGGCCTTGATCATTCGACGCGTCATCGACGGTGCATCCATCGACAGCTTGGAATGCACGCTGGCGACCACCACGTCGAGGCGCTCCAGAAGCTCGGGCTCCTGATCCAGCGATCCGTCCTCGAGGATGTCGACCTCGATGCCGGTGAGGATCCGCATCGGCGCGATCGCGTCCCGCAGTTCGTCGATGACATCGAGCTGCTTGCGCAGGCGATCGGGTGACAAGCCGTTGGCGATCGTCAGGCGCGGCGAGTGGTCCGTCACTGCGCAGTACTCGTGCCCCAATTCCCTTGCCGTGAGCATCATCTCCTCGATCGGAGCCGACCCGTCAGACCAGTTGGAGTGCACATGAAGGTCGCCTTTGAGCGCGGCGCGGATGTCGCCACCACCGAGATCTTCAGCGGCAGAACGCAGTTCGACGAGCGCGTCGGGTTCTCGGCCGGCCCACGCCTGGGCGATCACTTTCGCGGTCTTGGGTCCGATGCCGGGCAGGGACTGCCAGCTGTTGGCCGCGCCGTACCGTTCCCGCTCGGCCTCGGTCAGTTCCTCGACGATGTCGGCGGCGTTGCGGTAGGCCATCACGCGGCGCGGGTCTTCGCGCGCGCGGTCCTTGTAGTACGCAATTTGGCGCAGGGCGATCACCGGGTCCATGACTCCAGTGTGCCCCTGGCTATACCCCGGGAATCGCCCGGAGTCCGCCACCGTCGTCCGTGCGGCGATGGAAGTATTCCGCGATCGCGACGGCAAGGCACAGACTGCCCATCGGCTCGTACGGCGGGTACTCGAATGTGAGCGTGTAATCGTAGAAGTTGTTGCCAAAGAGCTGTCGGGTCGTCCGTCGTTGGATGATCCCAGCGACGCTCCGGCCGTTGATGTCCTTGATTGTCACGGTGAGTTGGTCAACACGACCCTTGTTCAGTTGTCTGACGACGGAACCGAATTGACGTCTCTGGTGGCGCCAAGCTAGCGCCGCGCCGGGTCGCGTCCGCTCAGCGCAATGACCCGATCCAGCGCCGGCGCCTCATCGGCGACAGGCACCGCCCGCCCGAACAGCCCCTCGACCGGACCCTCGGCGGCGATCGCCGTCACGTGCGGCAGCACCGCGTCCAGGGTGCCCGGGTCGATGTCGTATTCCTGCCCGGTCGCGGCCGCCACATCCCAGCCGTGGATGACCACCTCGGTCAGCGCGACGATCCCGGCCACCTCGCCCGGAAAGTCGACACCACCGGCGCGCGACATCCCCTCCCACGCCGCCGGCTCCCTCCATGCCGCAGCCAGGTCCGCGAGCCGCGCCGGGTATGCGGTGCGCCAGTTCTCGTCCAGCGGCACGCCCTCGACGGGCGGGGTGTCCGTCAGCTCGCCGAACTCCTTGCGCGCGGCCGCGGTGAAGGCCAGCGCCAGCCCTCCCACATGCGCCGCGAGATCTCTCAGGCTGAGCTTCTCGCAGGGAGTTGGGTCGTTGAGCTGCTCGTCGGTCACTTTCATCAATACATCGGCTGTGCGTATACACGCCGGGGTCAAGTCGATCATGTGTGTATTGACCTCCCGCGCGACGGTAACTCATCGGCCCGAAGCCGATGCGATGAGATTTCAAGGGGTCGGGCGGTCCGAATCACGAAGCGGAGTCGTGGCGCCGTGCACAAGGGCTCGGGCCTGGTTCTCGACGGTACCGCCGGCGAAGAACAACATCTCGTCGCCCGCCTCGAGCACGTCGTCCGGCCGCGGGAGGATGAGCGCGCCGTCCCGAATCATGGTGGCCAGTGCGGTGTTCTCGGGCAAGGCGAGGTCGCGCACCCGCTGACCGACGAGTGGGTTGTCCTCGGGGAGCGTCAGTTTGGCCAAACTCACTTGGCCCTGCCGCAGTTCCATCAATCGCACAAGGTGGCCGATATCGATGGCACCCTCGATTGACGCCACCATGGCGCGTGGTGTGGAGACCGCGACGTCGACGCCCCACGCGTCGGTGAACAGCCATTCGTTGCGCATATCGTTGACTCTCGCCACCACCCTGGCCACGCCGAACTCGGTCTTTGCCAGCAGCGCTGTCGTTAGGTTCACCTTGTCGTCGCCGGTCGCGGCGATGACAACATCGCATGTCTGCATTCCGGACTCTTCGAGCGAGGAGAGCTCGCACGCGTCCGCCAACAACCACTCGGCATCGGGAACCGTGTGCGGTTCGTACTGATCGACGTTGTGCTCGATCAGCAAGACCTTGTGGCCGTAGTCGAGTAGTTCCTGGGCGACGGATCGACCGACCGCCCCGGCACCGGCGATGCCGACGCGCATCATCTGCCGTTCGTCAGCGCGGTTCGCGTCCGCATCGGCGGATCGCCTTCTGACTCGGAACACCAACTCATCCTGACCCATCCGGCGACGTCCTGTGCTGCTACCGGCAGGACCACCGCACTCGGCCGCCGTGGTACTGGTTTACTGCACGTCACACCACCCATACGGTCCCGAACGGGGATGAAATGAGCTTGCAGCAGCTGTACCTAGTGCTGCTCTCCGGTGGGCTCGTGCTACTCGCCAGCATCGTCGCCACCCGCGCGGCGACCCGAGTGGGGTTGCCGAGCCTGCTGCTGTTCCTGGGCGTCGGCGTCATCGTCGGCGAAGACGGGCTGGGACTGCATTTCGACGACTACCTGCTCGCCGAGCATCTCGGCACGGTCGCATTGGCCATCATCCTCATCGAAGGCGGTCTGACGACGCGGTTCGCCGATGTGCGAAAGGTGTTGGCACCCGCAGGGGCGCTGGCCACCGTGGGCGTCGCGGTCAGCATGGTGGTCACGGCCGTCGGGGCACATCTGCTGCTCGGGATGGACTGGCAACTGGCGCTGCTGCTCGGCGCCGTCGTGTCATCCACCGACGCCGCCGCGGTGTTCTCGGTGCTGCGCGTCGTGCCGTTGCCGCGTCGCGTTGCAGGCCTGCTGGAGGCCGAATCCGGATTCAACGACGCCCCTGCCGTCATCCTCGTCCTGATCTTCAGCGTGACGCCGCTGGCAATTGCCCCGGTGCACGCGCTCGCCGAATTGGTCTACGAGTTGGGTGTAGGTGCCGCGATCGGGTTGGGCTGCGGACTGCTCGGGGCGGTCGCCCTGCGCCGCATCGCCCTTCCGGCCTCCGGCCTGTATCCGCTCGCAACATTCGGGCTGGGCATGGTCGCATTCGCCGCGGCAGGGGCAGCGCACGCAAGCGGGTTTCTCGCCGCGTATCTGGCCGCGGTCGTGCTCGCCAATTCCGGACTACCGCATCGCTCAGCGACCCGGTCCTTCGCCGAAGGGCTCGGCTGGCTCGCACAGATCGGCCTGTTCGTCCTGCTCGGCCTGCTCGTCGATCCCAGCGATCTGGGTGCCGAACTGGTGCCGGCGATCGTCATTGGATCCGTCCTCCTTTTGGTGGCCAGGCCGCTGTCGGTCGTCGTCTCCCTTGCCGGATTCCGGGTGCCCTGGCGCGAGCAGGTCTTCCTGTCATGGGCCGGCCTGCGGGGCGCCGTCCCGATCGTGTTGGCGACCTTCCCGATCGTCGGCGGTGTCCCCGACAGCGTCCGCCTGCTCAACATCGTGTTCATCCTCGTGGTGGTGTTCACCTTGGTTCAGGGTCCCAGCCTGCGCCCGCTCGCCCACCGATTGGGACTGATTCCCAAGGAGGCCACCCGAGAGATCCAGGTGGAATCGGCTCCCCTGGACGTCCTGGAGGCCGAGCTCTTGACGATGACCGTGCAGCCGCCGTCCCGGTTGCACAACGTCACGGTCCTCGAACTGCGGTTACCCGACCCTTGCGTTATCACCCTCATCATCCGGGATGGCCACACGTTCGTCCCCCAGCCGGAGACGCATATCGCGGCCGGTGACGAACTGCTCATCGTCACCACCACCAAGACGCGCGCGGCAGCGGAACGGAGGCTCCGTGCGGTGAGTCGCCGCGGCAAGCTCGCCTACTGGTTCAACGAGTACGGCGAATCTGATTGATCCGGCATCCCTCGATTGCGCCCGCGCTGCCGCCGCCTCGTCGAGGATTGCCGCGTGGACGTCGAAGCGGAGCTACTGCCCGGCGTCGGTTTACGTTTCGAGTTCGATATTCGAGACGGGGACCGTATCGGGGTCATCGTCCGGCGCAGCGGCGACTTCGAGATCGTCATCTATGAAGCTGCCGACCCGGACCGCGCTCGACCGGCCTTTCGACTGGCCGACGAGGAGGCCGACGCACTGGCGCAGATCCTCGGTGCGCCGCGAATCGCGCCGCAGCCTGTCGATCTCACCCGGGAAGTACCTGGGCTCAACGCAAGCAAGATCCCGATCCGGCCCGAGAGCCCATTCGTGGGGGAACATCTCGGACAAACCCGCGCCCGCACCCGCACCGGCGCATCCATTGTGGCGATCGATGCGAGGATCAAGTTCTCCCCTCACCTGGGCCCGCAGAGATCCTCCGCTCCGGAGACGTATTCGTCGTGATCGGCACAGAAGACGGCATCGCCGCAGTGGCCCACATCGTCGACGAGGGCTGAGCCGTCCGAGAGCTGGGCCGCCCATGCAGTGGGCATTCAGGAAAGTCGGACTAGGCTCAACGCAGTGAGATTCGCTTTCAAGACATCCCCGCAAAACACCACGTGGTCCGACATGCTGGCCGTCTGGCAGGTGGCCGACGAAATCGACGTCTTCGAGTCCGGCTGGACCTTCGATCACTTCTATCCGATCTTCTCCGACTCCTCCGGACCGTGCCTGGAGGGATGGACGACCCTGACGGCGCTGGCGCAGGCCACCAAGCGGCTGCGGCTCGGCACGCTCGTCACCGGTATCCACTATCGCCATCCCGCGGTACTAGCCAATATGGCTGCGGCGCTGGACATCATCTCCAACGGCCGGCTCGAGCTCGGCATCGGCGCGGGCTGGAACGAGGAGGAGTCCGGGGCCTATGGCATCGAGCTCGGCAGCATCAAGGAGCGCTTCGATCGTTTCGAGGAAGCATGTCAGGTGCTGATCGGCCTGCTTTCGCAGGAGACGACGTCATTCGACGGCAAGTTCTATCAACTCAACGACGCCCGCAACGAGCCGAAGGGCCCGCAGAAGCCGCATCCGCCGATCTGCATCGGAGGCAGCGGTGAGAAGCGAACCCTGCGGATCACCGCCCGCTACGCCGATCACTGGAACTTCGTCGGCGGCCCGCCCGAGGAGTTCGCGCGCAAACGCGACGTGCTCGCCTCGCATTGCGCGGACATCGGCCGCGATCCCAAGGAGATCATGCTCTCGGCGCATGTGCGGCTGAGCCCGGAGCGCAATTACGCGCAGGTGGTTGAGGAGGCAACGGCGCTGGGCAAGGAAGGTTTGGACCTCGCGATCATCTACCTGCCGCCGCCCTATGACCCGGCCGTGCTCGAGCCGCTCGCCAATGAGATCACCACGTCCGGGCTGCTCACCCCCAACGATAAGTGACGATCACGAAAATATAGCGATTAGGCAAACGGGTGGTCGCGCGCCGTCGGATCGGCGGCACCATCGGGGTTCGGATTCGCTAGACCCCGAAGCGAAGTAGCTCGTCGGCCGTGATCAGCCGTTCGGCGCTCGCGGGAAATTCGCGGCACTTGACCGGATGACGGAACCATGACCAGGCGATTCTACTCACTCGAGTCCGAGATAGCGGGTTGAGGTACACGGTGTTCACTCCTGCGATGTAGCAATAGCTGAACCGGGGGCCCACATTACCGCAGTGCCCTCATCAAGTCATTAGATACCGATAATCTGGCAAACTCAATTAGGCACGCCGGGCAATCATCTGATGTTTCTGGAGTGACTAACGTGACTAATGAGGTATCTCACAGCAAGCCCGAGATCAACCGGACGCAGCAGGTAACGGTTCTCCGTCCATGACCTGTAGGTCCCGTTGACGAAATACGTAAGCCGCAGGCCGGTGTCGTTGGGGAACTGCGTGTGGAGCCGCGCTACATCGCTGTTGACGCCGTCGTCCAGAGTCAGCGCCAAGGCGTAGGTGATCGGTTTGCGGCCAGTCATCAGGACAACTGTCTCGCGACCAGAACGCAAAAAGTCCCTGATGCGGCTGCGTGTGGCAGCCGTTTGCTATTCCCCACGCAAGCGGGGGGCCCAAACGGGCACACGCTAGCGCTGCGGAACGGCGGTGGGCTTGATCGGCGCAGGAAGCGCTGTCTGGCCCATCAGGTACCGGTCGACGCCGGCCGCGGCGGCGCGGCCCTCGGCGATTGCCCACACGATCAGCGACTGCCCGCGGCCCATGTCACCGGCGACGAAAACGCCCGGCACGGTGGTGGCGAACTCCGGGTCGCGCGCCACATTGCCACGGTCGGTGATCTCGACGCCGAGGTCGGTCAGCAGGCCGTCGCGCTCGGGTCCGACGAAGCCCATCGCCAGCAGCACCAGGTCGGCTTCCAGCTCGAAGTCTGTTCCGTCGACCTTCTCGAACTTGCCCGCGTTCATGGTGACCTCATGACCGCGGAGCCCGGTGACGCGCCCGTCGCTGCCGGCGAACTCCTCGGTGTTGACCGAGTAGACGCGCTCGCCGCCTTCCTCGTGCGCCGAGGACACCCGGAACATCAGCGGGTAGGTAGGCCACGGCGTCGAATCACTGCGGTCAGCGGGCGGGCGGGACATGATCTCGAACTGGTGCACGTTCACCGCACCCTGCCTGTGCACGGTGCCAAGGCAGTCGGCGCCGGTGTCACCGCCGCCGATGATGATGACCTTCTTGCCCTTGGCGGTGATCGGCGGCTCGCCGTCCTCGCCCAGCACCGGATCGCCATTCTGCACGCGGTTGGCCCACGGCAGGAACTCCATCGCCTGATGGATGCCGTCGAGCTCGCGACCGGGAACCGGCAGATCGCGCCACGCGGTCGCTCCGCCGGCCAGCACCACCGCGTCGAATTCGGCCCGCAGTTGCGCGGCGGTGATGTCGACACCGACATTGACCCCGGTCCGGAAGACGGTGCCCTCGGCCTCCATCTGCGCCAGCCGCTGGTCGATGTGGCGCTTCTCCATCTTGAATTCGGGGATGCCGTAGCGCAGCAGGCCGCCGACGCGGTCGTCGCGCTCGAACACTGTCACGGTGTGCCCGGCACGGGTCAGCTGCTGGGCGGCGGCCAGGCCGGCAGGGCCGGAGCCGATTACGGCGACGGTCTTGCCGGTCAGCCGGTCGGGCGGCAACGGGACAACCCAGCCCTCGTCGAAGGCGTTGTCGATGATCTCGACCTCGACCTGCTTGATGGTCACCGGGTCCTGGTTGATGCCGAGCACGCACGAGCCCTCACACGGTGCAGGGCACAGCCGACCGGTGAACTCCGGGAAGTTGTTGGTGGCGTGCAGCCGTTCGATCGCATCACGCCAACGGTCGGTGCGGACCAGGTCGTTCCACTCGGGGATCAGGTTGCCGAGCGGACACCCGTTGTGGCAGAACGGGATACCACAATCCATGCATCGCGCCGCCTGATCGCGCAGCGCGTCGTGGGAGAAGTCCTCGTAGACCTCCTTCCAGTCGCGAAGGCGCAGCGGGACCGGGCGCCGCTGGGGGGTCTCGCGCTTTGTGTACTTGAGGAAGCCCTTGGGATCAGGCATTCGCCGCCGCCATGATCGCCGTATCGACATCCGAGCCGGTCATGCCAGAAGCCTTAGCCTCCGCGATCGCCACGAGCACCCTCTTGAAGTCGCGCGGCATCACCTTTACGAAGTTCTTCAGCTCGTTCTCCCAATCGGCGAGGACGCGTTGTCCCACAGCCGAATCCGTCGCATCAACATGGGCCTGGATCATGCCGCGCAGCCACACCACATCGTCACTGTCGTCATCCACCACCTCTTCCAGGTCGACCATCTCCGCATTGAGGTTGTCGCCCAATGCGTCCGCAGGGCCGTAGACATAGGCCACGCCGCCGGACATGCCTGCCGCGAAGTTACGTCCGGTGGGCCCGAGGATGACGACCTTGCCACCGGTCATGTATTCACACCCGTGGTCGCCGACACCCTCGACGACCGCGTGCGCGCCGGAGTTGCGGACCGCGAACCGTTCGCCCACCACACCGCGCAGGAACACCTGGCCGCTGGTGGCGCCGAACAGGATCACGTTGCCCGCGATGATGTTCTCCTCGGCGACGTAGTCCGCGGGCGCATTGTCCGACGGGCGCACCACGATGCGGCCGCCCGAGAGGCCCTTGCCGACATAGTCGTTGGCGTCGCCGTAGACCCGCAGGGTGATGCCCTTCGGCACGAACGCCCCGAAGCTGTTGCCCGCCGAGCCGTCGAACGTGATATCGATGGTGCCGTCGGGCAACCCCTGCCCGCCATACGCTTTGGTCAGCTCGTGGCCGAGCATGGTGCCCACAGTGCGGTTGGTGTTGGCGATCGTGGTGGCGAACCTCACCGGCGTGCCCGAGTCGAGGGCCTCCCGGCTCATCACGATCAGCTGCTGATCCAGCGCCTTGTCCAGGCCGTGGTCCTGACGCGAGCTGCAGTACAGGTCCTGGTTCATGAACGCCGACTCGGGCTCGTACAGCACCGGCGTCAGGTCCAGCTTGTAGGCCTTCCAATGCTCGGCGGCCTGCGTGGTGTCCAGCGAGCCGACCTGGCCGACCATCTCGTTGACGCTCCGGAAGCCCAACTGGGCCATCATCTCCCGGACTTCCTCGGCGATGAACATGAAGAAGTTCTCAACGAACTCCGGCTTGCCGTTGAACCGCTGCCGCAGCACCGGGTTCTGGGTGGCCACACCGACCGGGCAGGTGTCGAGGTGGCACACCCGCATCATGATGCAGCCCGACACCACCAGCGGCGCGGTCGCGAAACCGAACTCCTCGGCGCCGAGCAGCGCGGCCATCACCACGTCGCGGCCGGTCTTGAGCTGGCCGTCGACCTGAACGACGATCCGGTCGCGTAACCCGTTGAGCAGCAGCGTCTGCTGCGTCTCGGCCAGGCCGAGCTCCCACGGCGCGCCCGCGTGCTTCTGCGACGTCAGCGGGGTGGCGCCGGTGCCTCCGTCGTGGCCGGAGATCAGCACCACGTCGGCATGCGCCTTCGACACACCCGCGGCGACGGTGCCAACGCCGTTCTCACTGACCAGCTTCACGTGCACACGGGCCTGTGGGTTGGCGTTCTTCAGGTCATGGATCAGCTGCGCCAGATCCTCGATCGAGTAGATGTCGTGATGCGGTGGCGGCGAGATCAGGCCGACACCTGGTGTGGAGTGCCGCACCTCCGCGACCCACGGGTACACCTTGTTGCCCGGAAGCTGCCCACCCTCACCAGGTTTCGCACCTTGGGCCATCTTGATCTGGATGTCGGTGCAGTTGGTCAGGTAGTGGCTGGTCACGCCGAACCGGGCCGACGCCACCTGCTTGATCGCGCTGCGCCGCCAGTCGCCGTTCTCGTCGTGCTCGAAGCGCTTGACGTCCTCGCCGCCCTCACCCGAATTCGACCGACCGCCAAGACGGTTCATCGCGATCGCCAGGGTCTCGTGCGCCTCGGCGGAGATCGAGCCGTAGCTCATCGCGCCGGTGGAGAACCGCTTGACGATCTCGCTGGCCGGCTCCACTTCATCCAGAGGCACCGGCGTGCGCACGCCGTCGCGGAACTTCAGCAGGCCGCGGAGCGAGGCCATTCGCTCGCTCTGGTCGTCGACGAGCTTGGTGTACTCCTTGAAGACCGAGTACTGGCCGGTTCGCGTCGAGTGCTGCAGCTTGAACACCGTGTCTGGGTTGAACAGGTGATACTCGCCCTCGCGGCGCCACTGATATTCGCCGCCGACCTCGAGCTCGCGGTGCGCCCATTCGTCGGGCCGGTCCAGGTACGCCAGCGCGTGGCGGGCCGCGACGTCGTCGGCGATGTCGTCGAGGTCGATGCCGCCCGTCGGGCAGCTCAGGCCGGTGAAGTACTCGTCGAGGATCTGCTGGCTGATGCCGATGGCCTGGAACAGCTGCGCGCCGGTGTAGGACGCCAGCGTCGAGATGCCCATCTTGGACATCACCTTCAGCACGCCCTTGCCCGCCGCCTTGACATAGTTGGCCTTGGCCTTGTCGCGGTCGATGTCCTTGATCGCTCCGCGATCGATCATGTCCTCGATGGACTCGAACGCCATGTAGGGGTTGATCGCGGCCGCGCCGAACCCGACCAGACACGCCATGTGGTGCACCTCGCGGGCGTCGCCGGACTCGACGACCAAGCCCACCTGGGTTCGGGTACGGTCACGGACCAGGTGGTGGTGCACCGCGGAAACGGCGAGCAGTGACGGGATCGGCGCCATCTGCTCGTTCGACTCGCGGTCGGACAGCACGATGATGCGTGCGCCCTCACGGATCGCCGCCGACACTTTGGCGCGGACGTTATCGAGGGCCTCCTTCAGTCCCTGGCCGCCCCGGTTCACCGGGTACAGGCAGCGGACCACCGCAGTGCTCAGACCGTGCTTGCGGCCCTCGATCTCGTGGTCGGGGTCGAGGTTGACCAGTCTGGCCAGTTCGTGGTTGCGCAGGATCGGCGACGGCAGCACGATCTGGCGACACGACTCCGCCGTCGGGTTGAGCAGGTCGCCCTCAGGGCCGACGGTGCCCTGGAGGCTGGTCACGACCTCTTCGCGGATGGCGTCCAGCGGCGGGTTGGTGACCTGAGCGAACAGCTGCTGGAAGTAATCGAACAACATCCGCGGTCGCTGTGACAGCACCGCGACCGGGGTGTCGGTGCCCATGGAGCCCAGCGGCTCGGCGCCGGTGCGGGCCATGGGCGACACGAGCAGGTTGAGCTCCTCGTACGTGTAGCCGAAAGCCTGCTGGCGCAACACGACCCGGTGATGCGGCATACGGACGTAGTCACCCTGCGGCAGCCTGTCGAGGTGGAACAGGCCTGCGTCGAGCCACTCCTGATACGGGTGCCCGGCGGCCAACTCGGCCTTGATCTCCTCATCGGAGACGATGCGGCCCTGGGCCGTGTCGACCAGGAACATGCGGCCCGGCTGCAGCCGCATCTTCTTCACCACGGTGGACGGGTCGAGGTTGAGCACACCGGCCTCGGACGCCATCACGACCAGGCCGTCGCTGGTGACCCAGATACGGGACGGGCGAAGGCCGTTGCGGTCCAGCACCGCGCCGATCACGGTGCCGTCGGTGAACGTCATCGACGCCGGGCCGTCCCAGGGCTCCATCAGCGACGAGTGGTACTCGTAAAACGCCCGCCTTGCCGGATCCATCGACTCGTTGCGTTCCCACGCCTCGGGGATCATCATCAGCACGGCATGCGGCAGGCTGCGTCCGCCGAGGTGCAGCAGCTCAAGCACTTCGTCGAACCGCGCGGTGTCCGACGCACCCGGCGTGCAGACCGGGACGATCTTGTCGAGGTCCTGCCCGCCGCCGTTTTCGCGGCTCGCCGCGGTGCCGTTTTCGCGGCTCGCCGCGGTGCCGTTTTCGCGGCTCGCCGCGGTGCCGAACACTTCAGTCCTGATGAGCGCCTCCCGCGCCCGCATCCAATTCTCGTTGCCGGTGACGGTGTTGATCTCACCGTTGTGCGCGATCCGCCGGAACGGGTGGGCCAGCGGCCACGACGGGAACGTGTTGGTAGAGAACCGCGAGTGCACGATGCCCAGCGCGCTGGTGAGCCGATCGTCTTGCAGGTCAAGGTAAAACGCCTTCAGTTGCGGCGTGGTCAGCATGCCCTTGTAGACGAACGTTTGACCGGAAAGGCTTGGGAAGTAGACGGTTTCGCGGCCGGGGCCGTCCTGGCCGGGTCCCTTTGTGCCGAGCTCGTGCTCGGCCCGCTTGCGCACGACGTACGCGCGACGCTCCAGGTCCATACCGGACGCGCCTGCGATGAACAGCTGCCGGAACGTGGGCATCGCATCGCGGGCCAGCGCGCCCAGCGACGACTCGTCGGTCGGGACTTCGCGCCAGCCGAGCACCTCGAGGCCCTCGGCCTCGGCGATCTTCTCCACCGCCTCGCACGCCGTGGCGGCGTCCTTGGAGGACTGCGGTAAGAACGCGATGCCGGTCGCGTAGCAGCCGTATTCGGGCAGGTCGAACTCGACGACCGCGCGCAGGAACTCGTCGGGCACCTGCAGCAGGATGCCCGCGCCGTCACCGGAGTGCGGTTCGGCGCCCTGCGCACCGCGGTGCTCGAGGTTCACCAGGGCCGTAATGGCCTTGTCGACGATGTCGCGGCTGCGGCGACCGTGCATGTCGGCCACCATCGCAACACCGCACGCGTCGTGCTCGAACGCGGGGTTGTACAGCCCTTGACTGCTGGGCGCCATTCCCACCTAACCCTTCACGCACGCCTATACGGAGCTTCTGTATGGCAGCCGTCGACGACGGCTTGAGCCGGCTGGCGGTGGAGGTGCCTCCGTGCAGCACTGAACGACGGCCGTATCCCACTCGCCACAAGTGGAGAAAACGATATGACAAACACCGCCTGACATGCCAACTTAGTCAGCCCTAACTCTACTCGGCGGGCCGCTGTGCGCCCCCCTCTATCGTAGGGGCGAAATGCTACGAATGCCGTTGCCGCGGTTTGCATTTCGCCGGGCTACCGGCGCACCCGGCTGGACGCGGGGTAGACAGCACTCCTGGTCCAGCCCCACATATTGTTTGCTGTGATGGACGTCGTAAGGGTATTGAGCTGACACGACTGAGATACATGAGTTTGCCCAAAGCCTAGCCAGATTCTTAGAAAGCCCACCCATTGCAAATCATCCAAGGAGGATTTCGATGCCTATCAATCGTCATCACATCATCGCGTTATTGGCGATGGGAGCTGCCGCGGTGGCGGAGGTAGTCACCAGTAGCGGTCACGCAGAGAGATAGTGCGATGAACAACGCCGACGACTTCCACCCGGATTTCACCCAAAACAACTGCGACACTGTTCAGCTGTCCGCCCGCGAGCGTGATCGACCGCAGCACGCAGGAAGCGATCGTGGTGAATTGCCGTCAGCTGTATCCACTTTCAAAGCCGGGTACTTCCAGCCAGCCGGTATTGGATAAGTAGGGTTGGCGGGCAGAGCAAACGGGCGTCAGCAACGACGACACCGGCGTGCCGACGGACGAGGGTATGACCATGGACAACGCCGCCGGAAGTCACCATGCGTAACGCGCTTGGGCGACTGGTGCTGTGGATGGCCGAAATCCTCGACCGCAGCCTGATCATGGTGCCAGACCTGGACCTCGACGACGCTTACTCGCCATCGCCACTCAGTCGATTCGCACTCCGACGATGAGTCCGGCCATCACCGCCTGCGCACAACTGTCACGGGACAAGCGATGATCATTGCAGTAGTTAGACGGGAATCGCCGGCACTCTAGGCGCTCAGGTCTGAACCTCGGACAGGGCCCATTCGCTCTCCGCAATCAGGGCACCGGTCGGAAATCTCCAACTGCGCCACGTCGATCGCGAACTGCTTGCTGCCCAGGTACTCCGAAAGGTGCTCACCGCAGAACGCGCAAACCACGAACCAGCACGTGCGCTCAGCGACCAGCCATCCGCCGTCGGCGCTGCCCACCTTATGGACCCGATTCACGCCTTCATTGATCAGCAGCTGGCCCACGTCCGAAGGGTCCATCAGCCTGCCTCCTGTCCGGCTATCCGTCGAGGGTCGCGCATGGGGTAGTGACCGTCATCACGACAGGCACCCATTTGTGGCCCAGGCCACCTGCACCTTCCGTATGCCCGCTAGCAGGTAGGCACAAGGGGCCGCGCGATTGCAAAGCCGGGGAACTGGGCGATAGTAGGAAGGATGAACGCTACGTTCAGTAATTCGCCGGACGCACCGGCGCGGGCCCGCCCGGGCCGGCCGCGCAGCGAGCAGTCCCGCGCGGCGGTCTTACGCGCGACATCCGAATTGCTGCACGAGGTCGGCCTACAGGCCATGACGACCGACGAGATCGCCGGCCGCAGCGGAGTGAGCAAGGCGACGATCTACAAGTGGTGGCCCAACAAGTATGCGGTCGCCGTCGAGGCGTTTCTATCGGAGCTGATGGCCGAATCTTCCGATCCCGACACCGGGGCGGCGCGGGAGGATCTTCGCAGCGTGCTTCGGGGGTTGGTGCACTTCTACTCCGGGCCGAGCGGCCGGGTCTATGCGCAGCTGGTTGGCGAGGGCCAATCCGATCCGCTTGTGCAGAAGGAACTGCGGGATCATCTCGTGGCCCCTCGGCGCGAAGTGCTACGGGCGATCTGGGACCGCGGCGTCGCGCGTGGTGAATTGCGAGCCGACGTCGATCCGGGGGCCGCGTTCGATCTGGTGTTCGCGCCACTGCTCTACCGACTCCTCTTGGGCCACGACCCGCTCGACGAAGCGGCGGCGAACGCGATTGTCGACGTCGCACTGCGCGGTCTCGCCCTTGGTGACTGACATCACCCAGTCCTTTGGTACCGAGGGCGCCCGGCGCGCTGTTGACCTAGATAGAAACTGGACGTTCAGTTTCTCAGATATTTAGGAGATAGCGCAATGAAGAAGATTCGGATTGTTGCTCCGCTGGCCATGGCCGCCGCTGCGGCCGCAATTGGGTTGGCACCGATCGCCGCTGCCGCGCCCACTGCGGCCACGGAGTCCGTTGGTTCGACCGTGGTTCAGAGCCCGGGCAATGCACAGGTCACCGCTACGCCGGGGGCGGCGGCGCAGCAGGCCGGTCAGTTGCAGTACCCGTTCTTCGGATACGGCTACGGCGGCGGACTGCTGTTCCATCACGGAGGTCATCGCTGAACCGTTTGAGTAGAACAGCGCACTCGGGGCGGGAGGCTTGCCTTCCGCCCCGAGTGCTGTCTGCGGCAAAAACCGGGTCGCCCGCAACCGGCCGGCGGGCATCGTTCCGCTGATGGCGAGGAAGCCAAGGGAGACAACGTCATAACGTTCGGCTCTGCAGCCGGCTGCTAGCCAAACACTCCCGCTGGCAGAGATGTCGGATTCGTGTCAGCGGTGAAGACGTCGGCTGGCCGCCGCGGGAAGCTTGTCGTACAAGACGGACAACTACCTCGTGAATTGCAGGCGCGAACATGATCTGGATGATTAGTCTCTCAACCGCCTTTTCCGCGGCTGTGATTGTTGAATGGGCTCAGCGCCGTTGTGAGCAATGGGCGCAGCGGCGTGACGAGGCGTTGTGATGGCCGAGGTCGCGAGGCAATCCGAGATCCAGTTTGCGTACGACGTGACTCTCGACGAGATACGGCGGCGCCCGGCTGCCGTGCCCGGACTGCCACCATGGCGCCGACTGTCCGGAGTGCCAAAGCAACCGCCACTGCAGCGCGCACTGGCAGTACCTGCTGAGCAACAGGGGCACCGTGGTCTATTTGCAGTGCCCACTTGTGGTCACCTCTGGGACACCGATACTTGCCGGCGCCGCCGTGGTCGGCGTCCCGACGCCGCCTGACAGTCAGAGAACAGCCCGCACACTGGCCTCCGGCCGTAGATCGAGTCGACGTAACAATTGCGCGTTCAGCGCCACCACCACGGTCGAGATCGACATCAAGATCGCGCCCACCGACATCGGCATCACGAAGCCGATCGGCGCGAGCACGCCGGCCGCAAGCGGCACCGAGATCAGGTTGTATCCGGCTGCCCACCAAAGGTTTTGCTTCATCTTCCGATACGTCGCTTTCGACAGCTGGACCACCGACAACACCGACCGCGGGTCCGAGCTGGCCAGGATCACGCCCGCCGAGGCGATCGCCACGTCGGTGCCCGCGCCGATCGCGATGCCGACGTCGGCCTGCGCCAGCGCGGGTGCGTCGTTGACGCCGTCCCCGACCATCGCGACCTTCAGTCCCTCACCCTGTAACGACGCCACCTTGGCCGCCTTATCCTCCGGACGCACCCCGGCGAACACCCGGTCGATGCCCAGCTGGCCCGCGACCGAATCCGCCACGGCCGCCGCGTCCCCGGTGATCATCACCACCTGGATGCGGAGCTTGTGCAGCGCGTCGACGGCCTGCCGGGACTCCTCGCGGACCTCGTCGGCCAGCGCGAGCGCGCCGGCCAGGGCCCCGTCGACAAGCACGTGCAGGATGATCGCGCCGTTGTCGCGCCAGCCGCCAGCCTCGGGCAGCTCATCCCTGCCGGCTTCCTCGAGCAGGCGCGGCCCGCCCACCCGCACGGTCCTCCCATCGACTCGCGCCGTCACGCCGACGGCCGGCGATGAGATGAAGTCCGACGACGCAGGCACTGTCAGCCCCCGGCGGTGCGCGGCGTCGACGATGGCCCGAGCCAGCGGATGTTCGGAGTCGGACTCGGCCGCTGCCGCCATCGCCAGCACCTCGTCCTCTGTGTGACCGCCGGTTGCGGCGAGGGCCGTCACCGTGGGCTCGCCCTTGGTCAGCGTGCCGGTCTTGTCGAACAGCACCGCACCGACCGTCCGCATGCTCTCCAGTGCCAGCCGATCCTTGATCAGCACCCCGCCGCGGGCAGCACGTTCGGTCGCAATCGACACCACCAGCGGGATCGCCAGGCCGAGGGCGTGCGGACAAGCGATCACCAGCACGGTGATGGTCCGGATCACCGCATCTTCGGGCTGCCCGATGAAGCCCCACACCACCGCGGTCACGATGGCCGCTCCCAGCGCGAACCAGAACAGCCAGGCCGCCGCCCTGTCGGCGAGCCGCTGCGCGCGTGACGAGGAGTTCTGCGCCTCGGCCACCAGACGCTGGATGCCTGCCAGCGCGGTGTCGTCGCCGACGGCGGTCACCTTGACGCGCAGCCCGGAGTCGGTGGCGACGGTGCCTGCGACCACGTCGTCGCCCACGCTGCGGCGGACCGGCCGGGATTCGCCGGTGACCATCGACTCGTCCATCTCGGCGGCGCCGTCGACGATAGCTCCGTCGGCCGGCACACTGCCGCCGGGCCGCACGATCACGACGTCGTCGATCCACAGGTCGGCGGGTGCCACCGTTTCGGTGCCGTCGCCGGTGACGCGTTCCGCCTCGTCGGGCAGCAGCGCGGCCAACGAGTCCAGCGCCGACGTGGTCTGCGCCAGGGACCGCATCTCGATCCAGTGGCCCAGCAGCATGATCACGATCAACAGCGCGAGTTCCCACCAGAAGTCGAGGTTGTGCGGAAGCACTCCCAGGCTGGCGCCCCAAGAAGAGATGAACGCGACCGTGATGGCCAGGCCGATCAACAACATCATTCCCGGTGCGCGGGAACGGATTTCGCTGACCGCCCCAGTGAGGAACGGTCGGCCGCCCCAGAGGTACATCACGGTGCCGAGCACTGGTGACACCCATTGCGATCCGGGGAAGTCCGGCAAAGTGTAGCCGAGGATCGTCGCGAACATCCCGGACAGCGCGACCGTCGGGATGGCCAGCACGAGCATGGTCCAGAACAGCCGGCGGAACTGCGCGACGTGATCGCCGTGCCCGCCGTGGCCCGCACGGCCGTCCTCGGCGATGTGGTCCGCGTGGTCGGCGTGCGTCGGGTGCTGCGAGTGGTTGACCTCGGTCATAGTGTTCAATATATACCCCCCAGGGGTATATGGCCAGAGTCAACGCGTCACTGAAACGGTTTGCCGTAGATCCGACCGCCGCCTCGCTGGCGATGTGCACGCCCTCGAGTCGCTGCCCGGTAACACGCACAGCGATCTGCGAGACTGAAATCCCGGCTGTCTGGCGGTGAAGGAGAACGCGTGCTCGTGCATCTTCACGGCAGGGACGGACGACGTCCGCACGGATTGACTCGCACAGCACGATGACCGCACCGACAGCAGGTCCCGACAAGCCCGACGATTCCATGCGCGGTTCGGTACACATCTGCGTTACGGCGATCGTCGCGGGCGTACTCATCGGCTTCGTCGGCGGCGCGTTCCGCTGGTGTCTGCAAACAGCCGATGACCTGCGCATCGACTTTGTCGACTGGGCGCAAAAGCTACCGGGGCCGGGCTGGCTGATCCCCATGGCCGCCGCCGCGGCCGGCGCAACCCTTGCCGCCCTCATCGTGCGGTGGGAGCCGCTGGCCGCCGGAAGTGGCATCCCGCATGTCGAGGCAGTTTTTCGGGGCGAAGCCCGACCACCGTCTATCCGCTTGCTTCCGGCGAAGTTCGTCGGTGGGGTGTTGAGCATCGGATCCGGACTTGTGTTGGGCCGGGAAGGGCCGACAGTGCATATGGGCGCGGCGATCGGAGCCGAAGCTGCGCGGCGCGCCCGGCTGCCCGATTCCGAGGTCAGGATGATGCAGACAGCGCTGGGCGGGGCCGGCCTGGCGGTCGCCTTTAACGCACCGATCGGAGGCACCCTTTTCACTCTCGAAGAGGTCACGCAGTCGTTCCGGGTGAAAACCGTTCTGGCGACGCTTTTTTCGGCTGTCACAGCTGTGGGTTGCTCTCGGCTCTTCCTTGGAAACCACCCCGACTTTCACGTCGAACCCATCGGCGCTCCGGCTCTCGCATGGTTGCCCCTTTTCGTCGTCTTCGGACTGCTCACCGGATGTCTGGGTGCCGTTTACAACGCGTTGGTGCTGTGGTTCCTCGACCACGTCGCCGCGATTCGCCGAATCCCCACCCTGGCGAAAGCAGCCGTCATCGGTGCCGTCATCGGGCTCGCGATGTTCGTGTCCCCTCTCGCGGTGGGCGGTGGCGACCTCCTGACGCAACGGATCCTCAACGGGCACCACATCTTTCTCTCCGTCGTTATCGGATACCTCGCGGTGCGGTTCATCGCCGGCCCCCTGTCGTACTCGGCTGCGGTGCCCGGCGGGCTGTTCGCGCCACTGCTGGCCGTGGGTGCGCTGTGGGGGCTGCTGTTCGTCGGAGGCTTCAACGCCGTGTGGCCGGGCGACGCAACGCAATTGGCAGTTCCGATGGCGCTCGTCGGAATGGCGGCATTCTTCGGGGCGACTGTGCGCGCGCCCGTGACGGGACTGGTCCTCGTCGCAGAGATGACGGCCACCACAGAGGTGCTCGTGCCGATGATGGCCGCGACCGCAGCGGCGGTACTCGCCGCGTACGTCGTGGGATCGCGGCCGATCTATGACAGTCTTCGAGAACGGATGCCGGACGAAGCGTCGATCGAGGTGAAACGGCGCCGAGAACAGAGTTGAGCCGCGGTTCTGCCCGTTTCGGCAATGGGCGGACAGTCGGTCACGCCACTGTCGCGAAAGTATCCATAAAGGAACGATTCGGACACGACGGACCCGCCCTCGCCCCAAGCATGAAAGCCTCGCGACAAACCGTCACATCCAACGGAGGAGTCACGTGTGCGTGAGCCGACAATGCTGCACCGACTGGCAGCAGAATTCATCGGAACATGGTGGCTGGTATTCGGCGGCTGCGGCAGCGCAGTGTTCGCCGCGAAGTTCATGTCCGACGGGACGTCGCTCGGAATCGGGTTCCTCGGAGTCGCACTCGCATTCGGCCTGACGGTGCTCACCGGTGTCTACGCGTTCGGCACCATCTCGGGCGGCCACTTCAATCCCGCGGTGACGTTGGGTGCGGCGCTGGCCCGCCGGGTGGAATGGAAGGCGGTACCCGGCTACTGGATCACCCAGGTGATCGCCGGCGTCGGTGCAGGCATGGTGATCTACGTGATCGCCAAGGGCCGAGAGGGCTGGACCGCGACAGGCAACATGGCCGCCAACGGTTTTGGCGAACACTCTCCCGGCGGGTACTCGTTGTGGGCGGTGATCGTCGCCGAGGTGGTCCTCACCGGCATATTCCTGTTGGTCATCCTGGGCTCAACCGATGACCGCGCACCAAAAGGGTTCGCGGGCTTGGCGATTGGCCTGACCCTGACGCTGATCCACCTGATCTCGATCCCGATCTCGAACACGTCTGTCAACCCGGCGCGGTCCACCGGCGTCGCGTTCTTCAACGGCGACGGCGCCCCGGCGCAGCTGTGGGTGTTCTGGCTGGCGCCATTGGTGGGTGCGGCGATCGCGGGCATCGCCTACCCATACCTGTTCGGCCGCACCGAGGAACTCGCCGACCGTCCGGTGCGCGACGACGCTCTGGAGGACGGCACTACTACTTGATCGGCGCCTTCTTCTTGGCCTTGCTTGCGGCGGCCCGCTCGGTCCGCGCACCGCGGTTGGCCAGCTGCCCGCCGGAGTTCTCCAGGTGGGCGCGCACGAACCACTGGAACTTCTCCAGCTCGCCGGCATGGTCGATGATCATGTCCTGCGACACCAGGTCGAGATCCTCCAGCGTCTCGATGCACTTGCGGGTGTCCTCGATCACGCCGGTGTAGACCAGGTCTAGTGCCGCCAGATGCGCCTGCACGGTGTCACGCTCGACGGAGTAGTCGTCCCACGTGCGGTCCTTGATGATGGCGCCGGGTGTGCCCTGTGGTGACTTGCCCAACGCCGCGATGCGCTCGGCCACTGCATCTGCGTAGCCGCGCACCAATTCGACCTGCGGGTCGATCATCTCGTGGACTCCGATGAAGTTCGGGCCCACAACGTTCCAGTGCACGTGTTTCAGCGTCAGGTGCAGATCGTTGTACGTGCTGAGCTGCTTCTGCAGCAGGTCGGCAACCTTGCTGCCGTCTTTCTCGGACAAGCCGGGGATTGTGAACTCAGGCATCCTTAGCTCCCTTCGCATGATCGACCGTCCCGCGACGTGTACCCACGCGGCTTGAGCGGTAATCGCGGTCAGAGCGCGCGAAGATTCGGTATGGCCTGCCGTGCCGCTACACGCGGCGCATGCGCCGGACCGGTGACCTCCAGCAGTCGCACCGCGCGGTGGCGGTGTGGCCGCAACGGCTCGAGCAAGTCGAGCATCGCCGCATCGTCGATGGGATGGCCGAGAAGTCGCCAGCCGACCATCTTGGCCAAGTGGTAGTCGCCAACGGACAACGCGTCGGCATCGCCGAATGCCCGCTGGGCGGTCTCCGCGGCTGTCCACTCCCCGACGCCGGGAAGCGACATCATCGCGCGGCGGGCCTCCTCCGCCGGCCGGGTGGCCAGCCGCTCCAGCGATTCGGCGCGCTGCGCGCACGCCACCATGGTGCGGGCCCGGCCGGGGTCGACGTTGGCGCGATGGAACTCCCACGAAGGGATGCGCCGCCACACCTCGCCGGATGGCGGCACCCGCATGTGCGCGGGCGCTGGTCCAGGGGCCGGCGAGCCGAACTTGGTGACGAGCGCCCGCCATGCGCGACGGGCGTCCATGCCGGACACGCGCTGTTCGAGGACCGCGGGAATGAGTGCCTCCAGCACGCGATCGGTGCGGCCCAACCGCAGGTGCGGCACCCATTGATGCGCGGCGGCGATGGTCGGCTCGTCGGGCGCGAAACCGGACGCGTCATCGTCTGCGCCCAGCTGCGCGGGCAATGTCTCGGCGAATTCCGTTGCGCCCGTTCCCCATGCCTCGCAGTCGACGGTATCGGGCGCCGACTTCGTGATGCGCGCTGTGACCGGTCCGCTGCGTAACAGGCTGGTGCGCCAGATCGCGCCGTCGGGGGCGACGTGATAGCACGGGTCGCCACGGCCGCGGCGCAGAGGCGACAGTGTCAGGCCCGGGCTGGCCGGGCCTTCGAAGGTGAGGGTCCGGTCGACCCGTTGATCGGCTGTTGCGGAGCCGGCGATGGACGCTCTCCCTTCATGATCGCGTTGGCGCTCGCCCGTGACACCTCCAACGATGCCACGCCCCCCGGCCCCGCCCAACTCGGCCGCGGGTTCAGGATGTGTCCAGCTTGGGGAACGCTTAGTTGCGTTGAGCGCGCCCCGCTTTGGCGTCGACACCATGGCCGGACGGCGTCGATGCCGAATAGCTATGACGATGGCGCGAATTCCCGCCATCAGGGTTCTCTCCGTGAAAGACTTTGACCATGAGTAACGTCAAACCGCCACAGCTGCTCCAGCACCTGTGGAAGTCGACAATGATCTCCGGACTGCTCGCGGTGATCCTTGGAGTTGTGATCTTGGCCTGGCCGGGGAAATCGATCATCGTGGCTTCGGTTCTGCTCGGCATCTATCTGGTCGTGAGTGGCGTTGCGCAGGTGATCTTCGCGTTCAGCCTGCACGTGTCCGCGGGTAGCCGAATCCTGCTGTTCGTCAGCGGCGCAGCGAGTTTGATCCTGGCGGTGCTGGCCTTCCGCCACTTTGGCGAGGGCTATGCGATTCTGCTGCTGGGGATCTGGATCGGTGTCGGATTCGTGTTCCGCGGCGTCGCGACGACCGTAACGGCCATCAGTGACCCGATAATGCCAGGGCGAGGCTGGGCGATCTTTTTCGGCGTCATCACCATCATCGCCGGCGTCATTGTGTTGGCGTACCCGTACGATTCGCTCGTCACTTTGACACTCGTGACCGGCATCTGGCTGATCATCACCGGGTTGTTCGAGATCATCTCCGGTTTGATGATCCGCCGCGACCGAGACAAGATCCACCAGCTCAGCGAGTCGGCCACCTAGCGCATAACTGACTCAGCTTCTGCCCGGCTGACGGTCCAGGATCTGCGTCACCCCGAGGACGTCCGTCATGAAAGGTCGGTCACGACAACCTATCTGGAGTGCGGCTAGGCGTCGACTGTGATCTCCGCCTTGTCCGGATAGAACGCGACGTGACCGACGATCTGGCCTACCGCGGGGTAGGGCTTCTCGTAGGTCCAGATCGCGTCGTCGACGGTCTCGCCGCCCTCCGTGACGACGTGGTAGTAGCTGGCGTCGCCCTTGAACGGGCAGTATGTCTCCGTGTCGCTGGCCTTGAGCCTGGCGGCCACGACATCACGCAGGGGGATGTACTGCACTGCGGGATAGCTGGCCTCTTGCAGAGTCAGCGCCTCGTGGGTATCCGCGACCAATTCACCGTTGACGCGCACGGTCACGTGCTTTCCGGTGGGTTCGACGGTGATGGGATGGGAGGCGGTGGGCTCGAGTACGGGTCGGTCGGTCATGGCTGCTCTCCTCACGAAACGGTGTCTACCGAATCTCTCAAGCGCAACATGTCCACACCCGCCTTTTCTTCCAGCCCGCCGCACGCGATCGCCGGCGTGACTGATTGGGGCGCCGCCGCGCAGCGCGAAGCGGGCTAGGGCCGCCCTGCGATCTTGTCGGCGACAACCGCGATCGGCGATGTCGTCGATCGCCCGCGGGCTTCGTGCCAGTCGGCCGCCTTGTACGCGAGGTACATGCCGCGGACGCCGAGCCAGCGCAGCGGTTCGGGCTCCCAGTTGCGTGAGCGGTGACCGACCCAGGGCAGCTCGGTCAGCGGGGTGCGGCGGTCGAGCACCAGGTCCGCGAGCGTTCGCCCGGCGAGGTTTGTGGCGGTGACGCCATGGCCGACGTATCCGCCTGCCCACCCGAGACCGGTCGACGTGTCGAGCACGATGCCGGCCTCCCAGTCCCTCGGTACGGCGAGCACACCGCACCAGCCGTGGGCGATCGGGATGTCTCGAACCTGCGGAAGGATCGAGTGCAGCGTCGCGGTCAGGTGCTTGATGGTGGGTTCTGGCACGCGGCCGTCGACGTCGGTGCGGGAGGCATACCGGTACGGCACGCTGCGCCCGCCGATCGCGATCCGGTCGTCGACGGTGCGCTGGGCGTAGAAGAAGCCGTGGGCGGTGTCGCCGACGGTTTCGCGGCCCTCCCAGCCGATCGACGCCCAGGCGCTCTCTGGAATCGGATCGGTGGCGATCATTGAGCTGTTCATTGGTAGCCAGCGGCGTCGCAGCCCCCGCATCCGTGCGGTGAAGCCCTCGGTGGCCCGCAGCACGACCGGCGCGCTGACGGTGCCGCGTGGCGTGACCGCGCGACCCGGCTCGATCGCGGTGACCCGTGAGTCCTCGTAAACGTCGACACCGAGCCGCTCGACGGTATCGGCCAAGCCGCGCGCCAGCTGGGCGGGTTGGATACGCGCGCAGTGCGGCGTGTGGTAGGCCGACACCACGCCGTCGAACTGAATCCGTTCGACCGCTTCGGCTTTGGTCAAGGGCGCGATGCCGTCGACCTTCCAGCTCAGTTCCTCGTCGATCTCGGCGGCCAGCCGCGACGCCTGCGCGGGTTTGCGGGCGACCTGCATGGTGCCGCCCTTGACGATGCCCGCATCGATGCCCTCGGCCGCCGCGACGTCGATGACCTCATCGACGGCCTCGTTGAGCGCCTGCTGCCACGCCAGCACGCGGTCGCGGCCGTACAGCTGCGCCATCCGGTTGCGGTCACCGGGCACTAGCCCCGACAGCCAGCCGCCGTTTCGTCCCGACGCGCCGAAGCCAGCGAAGCGAGCCTCGAGTACGACGATGCGCAGCGACGGGTCGGCCCGCTTCAGGTAGTACGCCGTCCACAGCCCCGTGTATCCGGCGCCGACGATGCACACGTCGGCGTCGCGGTCGCCCGGCAGCGACGGGCGCAGGGGTGGGTACTCGGTGAACCAGTTGGAGACGCGACCGTTGACGGGACCTGCTGTGGACACCGTCAGATTCTCGCAGGACGGCGCAATTTGTCGGACCCGAGGGGAAAGCTGGCCCCACCGACGACACAGAGAGGCGCCATGTGCTGGCAATGCGACAACCCCGATCTCACCATCGAGGACTACTTCGACGAGGTCCGCGAGACGATTCGTACGCACGGCTGGATGGTGCAGTACGTCGAAAGCGACCGGACCCCATTCGCCTACACGATCGGACTTCATGACTGGGGGTTCCCCGAACTGTCGATCACCGCCGTTTCCCCGCAGCGTGCCACCCGACTTCTGAACACGGTGGCCCGTGATGCCGTGGCAGGCAAGAACTTGACACCAGGCCAACAGATCAAGGTGCCTGCCGGACCACTCATCGAGATCGTCGAGATGAGCCACCCCGACGCGCACCTGAATTTCGCAGTCGCGTTCGGCGGCCCCGAGATCCGGGCGCTGCAGCTTGTGTGGGCCGACGGTCGGGGGCGTTGGCCGTGGTCCGCGGCGTTCTGCGACGGACGGAGAAAGCAACCGGTGCTGGGCATCCGATCGAGAGTTAGGCGAGCGAACCGGTAGTTGTCGAAACCACGGGCGCAAGCTGGCCGTGACTACGACAGGAAGGTGCGGTCATGTGCTGCTCGGTGTGCGGGCTCAGAAGGCGTAGCGGTGGTACTGCGCGATGTAGCGCAGCACGGGCGCGAGCCTCATCGCCCGCAGCGTCGCCCGGTAGTACCACGGCACCCCGGCGAACGCGTCGTCGTCGATCGCCGACACGCAGGCCAGCAGCCGCACCCCGGGTACCGCCTCGATGATGTCGCCGGGTCCGTCTATCCCCCAGTGCAGCGTCGCTCCCGCACGCCGCACCACTGTGTTCGCCCACTGCGATTTGATCCCCAGCCGGTTGAACGCGTCGAATTGCAGTTCACCGGACGGGGCGTGCTCCACAACTCGGCGCAGCAGCGCGATGCCGTCCTCCCGGGTCAGGTACATGGTCAGGCCCTCACCGATCGCCAGCATCGGACGGTCACGCGGAATCTCGGCGAACCAGCTCGGGTCGGTGACCGAGGCGGCGACGACGTGGTAGTGGTCGCGGGTCGGGTACAGCTGCCGGCGCAGTTCGGCGACGTCCGGATAGTCGACGTCGTACCACTCGACACCTGCGCCGGGATCCAGCCGGAAGAAGCGAGCATCCAGCCCGCAGCCCAGATGCAGCACAACGGCCTCCGGCTGCACGGCCAGGAACTGGCGTGTCCAATTGTCGAAGTGCGCGGTGCGGGTGGTCACCGACGGCGAGTTCGCCGCTGTGACCGCGGTCCTTTTCCAGTCGTAGTCGATCCGGTCGACGATCTCCTTGGCGAACCGATCATTAAGAATCGGCTTCTCGCGGTCGGCGTCCAGCGCCTTGGCGTAGAACGTGGCGAGCATCGTCTGCGGCGCTCCGGACAGGTCGACGTGAAGTTTCTCGGTCACGTCATCCGAGGCTAGTCCCGCTTGGTTCATGGAGGCCATCTACTAACCGCTCGTCGGCGCGCCGCTCAGCGAATACCGTTGACAGACAGGCGGATCGACGTGCACGCGCACTACTGGACCTACGCCTATCTCGACATGCTGGTCGACGTGGGCAGATCCGATACCGCGACCCAGCGCGGAATCGCCGCTGGTGTCGTCGCATCCGGATCGCTTTTGCGCGTTCGCCGCCACTCCGATGCCTCACATCGATGTCGCGATCGCCGAGATATCGCGTGCCATTGACGAATTGGGCATCGTCGGCCATCACCGATCCGCAGTTTGAACCCATCTTCGCCGAACTCGACCGGCGCGGCGCCATCCTCTACCTGCACCCGGTCGGCAAGGGGCGTGTTCGCCTCTGGTCAGCGAGAATCAGATCACCTGGATGGTGGGCGCGCCGTTCGAGGACACCATCGCCGCCATGCAGCTGATCACCGCCGGACACCTGCAGCGATACCCGGACGTGCGGGATCATCTGCTCACACCTCGGGGGTGCGTTGCCGACGCACCGATTTCCCCTACGAGGACGGCGACACGTTCGTCCGGGCAGTCGGCTACTTCGACGATGCCGCGGGTTCACCGAATCAGGCGCGCGCTATTCTGGAGACGAATGCCATGGGGCTGTTCGGAATTCGCGACTAACCCGCCTTGCTCTTGCGCTTGGCGTCCCGCAGGCCTACCCAGAACCGGGCGGCTTCACGGATCGATTCATCGACAGGCCTTGGCTCCCAATTCAATTCGCGGGACGCCTTACTGTGGTCGACCGGCGCTTCGGCGCGCATGAGCCGCAATGAGCCCAGCGACAGTTGTTCGTCAGTGCCACGCAGCTTCGCCTTGATGCTGCCCGCCGTGGCCAATACATACGACATCGGCAGCGGAATCGACTTGGTGGGAGCAGGAACTCCGGCCGCCTCCGCGGCGATTCTCACGACCTCGGCGTTGCTGATCATCTTCTCCGAGATCAGGTACCGCTCGCCGACCCGGCCGCCGTCTGCGGCCAGGATCAGGGCGCGCGCCGCGTCGTCGACGCCGACGGCCTCCAGTTCGATGCCGCTCATCACGAATGGCAGCTTGCCGAACACCGCCCCCGCGATGATCGCGCCGTGCGGGGTGCGGCCCCAGTCACCGCTTCCGTATGTCGTCGACACCCCCATCGCGACGGCGGGCAGGCCGTGCTCCTTCGCGTACTGCAACACTATGTTCTCGGCCTGCACGCGGGACCGGACGTATGGCGTCAGCCCGCGGTCGACGATGATGTCGTCCTCGGTGGCGACACGTCCGCGCCGACGGCCGACCGTCACGTAGCTGCTGGTGAAGACGAATTTGCGCAGGTTGGCAGTCTTGGCCACTTCGAGGACGTTGCGGGTGCCGTCGACGTTCGTGCGGAACAGTGGCGCGGGATCGCGCAGCCAGCCGCGGGTGTCGACCACGCAGTAGTACACGTCGTCGACGCCGTGCATCGCATCGCACAGCGTGTCGTTGTCCCAGATGTCGCCGGAAAAGCGCGTGAGGGACAGGTCGTCGATGCCGATGGTGTTGGCGTTCGGCCGCACCATCGCGCGGACCTCATGGCCGTTGGCCACCAGTTGCCGGGTGACGTGCGAGCCGAGGAATCCGTTGGCGCCGATGACGAGTTTGGCGCTCACTTGCGGTCTCCGAACTGGCGCATCCATGCCGCCGCCTCGTCGGGAAGCGTGCCCAGTTCCTGCGCCTTGCGGCACCACTTCATGGTCGCGGAGACAAACCGCAGCGGGTTGTAGATGTCCTCCTGGCGACTCCACTGACCGTCGCCGGCGTACGTGATGATCGAGATGTTGGTGGCGCTGATGATCGTGCCGTCGCCGGGGTCGCGCATCGGGTTGTCCAGCTCGCAGACGATCCGGCCGGTCGACTCGTCGATCACCGACCAGAGCGACGGGAACGACGTCATGTAGCTGCCGGGGAAGCTCTCCATGGTCTTCCAGATCCAGGCCCGCACCTCTTCGCGGCCCCTCATGGTGCCCGCCGCGTGCTCGACGTAGGTGACATCGGGTGAGTACTGCTCAACCCAGGAATCCCAGTCGCGGGTCTGCGCGGCTCGGTCGACCGTCGCCTCGAAGTTCGAGAACGCCGCGGCCAACTCTTCGCGGGTGAACGTCTTGCTCGTCACACCCAGAACTAGAACACGTTCTACCTACGTTGTCGAGGCTGGGTTCTATCGTCAGGCTGTATGAGGGCCGTAATCGGCCTGGTCCTGGCCATCGCCGTTGTCACGGGTTGTGCGACGAACCAGCACGGCGCCGACTTCTCAGGTCCCGTCGACATCGGCGACGGTCGCACGCTGTACCTGAATTGCCAGGGCGGCGGGTCGCCGACGGTGTTCATCATTCCCGGTAAAGGCAGTCACGCCGAGGGGTGGAACGTCGTCATCCCCGCCGACGACCCGATCCGGTCGTCGCCCTACGACATCGTCGGGCAGGCCAACTACCAGCCGAGCCCGAACGCCACACAGCCGACCGTCGCGAAGACGACCCGCGTGTGCGCGTACGACCGGCCGAACACCCGCTCGGTCGGGACGGATCACACCACCCCCGTCCCGCAACCGCACTCTGTCCAGCAGGACGTCGACGACGTGGTGAAACTGATTGCGGCGGCTCATCTTCCGACGCCGCTGGTCGTGGCCGCGCATGCCTACGGCGGACTCATCGCCGATCTGCTGGCGCGCACCTACCCCGAGTTGGTCAGTGGCCTGGTATTCGTGGACCCGACGTCAGAATTCCTGCCGAGGCTGGGTAGACCCGAACAAGACGCCGAGTTCAATCGCTTGGCGGGAGCGCCGACGCCCGAGCCCGACGGTGAAGGCTTCCTCGCCGTCGACGCGTACGCCCGCATCAAGGTGGCGCCACCGTTGCCGAAGGTGCCTGCGATCGTGCTCAGTTCGGACAAGTCCCCGCCGCCGGCGGACCGCGGGCCCGGCAACTACACCAAGTTCCAGATTCATCAGGCGAACAGCCTCCTGGCCCAGACCCTGGCGACGGAGAATGTGATCGTCCCCGGCAGCGGCCACAGCATCATGGTTTACGCGCCACAGGTCGTCGCCGAGAAGATCGTCGCGATCGTGGACGAGGTGCGAGCCGAGTAGCCGGTGACGAATATATGACGACGGTGACGCGAGGAACTAACTGAACCCGACTTGAGGTTGTATCGCTAGCCAAACTTAGGAGGGTCTGTGGCCAAGGACTACAACAAGAATCCCGCATCGATCGATGCGCTGTCGCCGGAGCAGTACACCGTGACGCAGAAGAACGGCACGGAGCGGCCGTTCACCGGCGAGTACTGGGACAACCACGAGCCGGGCATCTATGTCGACGTGGTGTCGGGCGAGCCGTTGTTCGCCTCGGTCGACAAGTTCGACAGCGGAACCGGCTGGCCGAGCTTCACTCGGCCTATTCGGGAGCCGAACGGCTCAGACAACGTGATCGAGAAGCGCGACCTCTCCCACCTGATGATCCGCACCGAGGTGCGCTCCGCGCATGGTGACAGCCACCTGGGACACGTCTTCAACGACGGACCGCGCTCCGAAGGTGGGTTGCGCTACTGCATCAACTCGGCTTCGCTGAGGTTCATCCACCTCGATGATCTCGAGACGGAAGGATATGGGCAATACAAGAAGCTGTTTTCGACGGAGGAGGCACAGGCGTGACGGCGATGAGCGGCTCGCGCGAAGAGCATCAGACCGAGTACAAAAAGGCGATCCTTGCCGGTGGCTGCTTCTGGGGCATGCAGGATTTGATTCGCAAGCAGCCCGGCGTTGTGGGCACCCGGGTCGGCTACACCGGCGGCCGCAACGACCACGCAACCTACCGCAATCACCCGGGCCACGCCGAGGCCATCGAGATCACCTACGACCCGGCGCAGACCGACTTCAGGAATCTGTTGGAGTTCTTCTTCCAGATCCACGATCCGACCACGAAGGACCGTCAGGGCAACGACGTCGGCACCAGCTACCGGTCGGCGATCTTCTATGTCGACGATGAGCAGAAGCGCGTCGCGCTGGACACCATCGCCGACGTCGAGGCGTCGGGGCTGTGGCCGGGCAAGGTGGTCACCGAGGTCACGCCGGCAAGCGATTTCTGGGAAGCCGAGCCCGAGCATCAGGACTATCTCGAGCGTTACCCGAGCGGGTACACCTGCCACTTCCCGCGGCCCGGCTGGAAGCTGCCCAAGCGGGCGCTGGGCCCACGCGCATGGGCCCCCGCGGAAGCTGGGGACAGGGGCGTCTAGGCGACTGGCGTCGGACGGCGGTGCAGGACGATGCGGCCGCCGTCCTTCGGCGTGTACGCGATGCCACGGAAGTGGATCTTCTCTTCCGGGGCGTCGTCCGTCTCAATGGTGAAGTGCCGCAAGATAGTCCGTAGCACGACATCCATTTCGGTGTTAGCGAACGCAGCGCCGATGCAGCGGCGTGTTCCACCGCCGAACGGAACCCACGCAAAGGCGGGCGGCCTGTTGCCGACGAACCGCGACGGGTCGAACCGCTCGGGATTCGGGAAGAACTCCGGATTGTTGTGCAGATCGGCGAGGCCGACAACGATCGTGTAGCCGTGCGGGATGCGCCAGTCACCGAGATCGAAATGGGGGGCAGCCACGTTGCGCCCGGCGAAGTCGATAACGGTGCGATTGCGCTGTAGCTCGAGGATTGTGGCTTGGCGGTATTCACTGCCACCTTCGTCGTTCTCCTTCACCAGTTTCGCGACAACGTCGGGATGGCGGCGCAGCCGCTCGAACGCCCAGCCCAGCGTTGAGGCGGTCGTTTCATGGCCGGCGCCGAGTAGGGTCAGCAGCTCGTCGGAGATGTCCTGTCGCGACATCGACGACCCGTCCTCATATCGGCTGCGCAACAACAGCGCCAGTACGTCGGTGCGATCGTCCAGATGCGGGTCCGCGTTGGCCTTGTCGATCAGGGTGAACACGGTGCGGTCGAAATTGCGCCGGAACTCCGCCAACCGGCCCCACGGGCTGTACCGCCCGAGGGTGTACGGCGGCTCCGGCAAGGTTGCCATCCGTGACCCCAACTTCGCCCACGGCGGGATGATCTTCCGCAGATAGTCGAGCTCCGCACCGTCGGCCCCGAAAACGGTCCGCAGGATCACATTGAGGGTGATCCTGTTCATCGGCTCGAGCGTCCGGAATTCCTTGCCCTCGGGCCAATTCGCGCTCTCGCGCAGCGTTTCCTCTTCGATGACTTTTTCGTAGTTCTTGATGCTCTGTCCGTGGAACGGCGGGGCGAGCAGCTTGCGGCGGCCGCGATGCTGCGTGCCGTCGAGCGCGAACACCGAGCCCGGTCCGAAAATCCTGCTGAGATTGGGTTGGACGTTCATCAAGTCGTCGGTGCTCGCCAAGAACACCTGCCGCACCAACGCGGGGTCGGACATCATCACAGTGCGGCCGAAGTACGGGACATTCATGGCGAACACGCGACCGTAGCGCTTGATGGAGGTGCGCATCATCCAGCGACGGAAGCCCGCGAAGGCGACTCCCTGCACGACCTTGGGAAAGGGCACCCGCGGCGGCGGCTTGTGCGGTCCCGGCGTCGTGGGGGCTTCTGTGTTGACAACCGCTGCGTCAGTCATTGGTGAATCACTCCCAGCCGTTTCCCTGGTACTACGATGTACCGCAGGTTTGTGTAGTACGGTACCGCTTGGTACCAGACAAGCGCAAGGGTGTCGAGGAGGCGAAATGACGACAGCGCTCGACAAAGGGGCGTCCGTCGACGACGCCTTCCGCGCCCGGTTGCTCGACGGGCTGGCCGCATCGATAGGCGAACGCGGGTATCGCGACACCACCGTCGCAGACATCGTCCGGCACGCGCGCACCTCGAAGCGCACCTTCTACGAGCAGTTCGCCAGCAAGGAAGACTGCCTGATCGAAGTGCTGCGCAGAAACAACGCGGACTTGATCGCCACCATTCAGGCGGCCGTCGACCCCGAGGCCGAATGGCAGGACCAGATCCGCCAGGCGTCGAATGCCTACGTCGACCACATCGCGTCGCGGCCAGCGATCACACTGAGCTGGATCCGCGAGGCACCCGCGCTGGGTGTGGTGGCCAGGCCGTTGCATCGGCTCGCCATGGAGCAACTCACCGACATGCTTGTCGGTCTCACCGACAGTCCCGGGTTCCGGCGCGCGAAGCTGCCGCCGATTTCCCGCCCACTTGCGCTGATCCTGCTCGGCGGATTGCGCGAGCTGACCGCGCTGTTCGTCGAGGACGGGCGCGACGTAGGCAGCATCATCGAACCCGCGACCGCGGCGGCGATCGCGATCCTCGGCCCGCGGGGCGGCTAGCCGAGAATCAGCCGCGCGGACTTCTCCAAGCGCTCGGCGATATCGGTGTACGACGCGTGGCCCATCCCGGCGCGCACCAACGCGCCTGAGTACAGCATCTCCAGCGAATCGATTATGTTCGGATCGGTGTCCGGTCCGAGCGCGGCGGCCAGCCGGTCCCGGATGTCGCGGCCGATGCGCTGTCGCAGCACCTCGACGTCGGGTTCCTTGCCCAGCAGCGCGTTGGTGAGAGCACCGGCGAATTCCGGCTCGTCGGCGACCAATAGTGCGATGTGGCGCAATACCTCGCAGACGCGGGCGGCCGGGTCGTCTGATTCGTGCGTCGCCGGTGGCGAGCCGGCCAGCCGGCGCCAGAAGACCTCTGCGACGAGGTGCTCCTTGGACGAGAAATAGGTATAGGCGGTGGCCGCCCCGACGCCGGCCTCGGCGGCCACTCGTCGCACGGTCAGCCCGGCAAATCCTTCACGACACAGGAGCTCGACCGCGGCCCTGCCCAGGCGGTCGACGGTGTCGGCCTGTTTGGCGGTCAGACGGCGCCGAGTCGACTCCAAGGCCGGATCGGACACATGTCCGGACACTACTGCAACGGCCATTGACCAGCAACGGCTAAGTTAGACGGCGATGAGCCACACAGACGAACTTTTCGCCCTCGCCGAGCAGGTCATCGGATTCATGCCCGCCGACGAAGGACGTGCGCTCTATGACGCCGCCGTGAAGTATCTCGGCGACGGCATCGGCGTCGAAATCGGCACGTACTGCGGTAAATCCACTGTGCTGTTGGGTGCCGCGGCGCAACAGACCGGTGGGGTGGTCTTCACCATCGACCACCATCACGGCTCCGAAGAACACCAGCCGGGCTGGGAGTACCACGACTCGTCGATGGTCGACCCGATCACCGGCCTGTTCGACACCCTTCCGACCGCACGCCATACGCTCGACGCCGCCGGGCTCGACGATCACGTCGTCGCGATCGTCGGCAAGTCGCCGGTCGTCGCGCGGGTGTGGCGAACTCCGTTGCGGCTGTTGTTCATCGACGGCGGCCACACCGAAGAGGCCGCGCAACGGGACTTCGACGGCTGGGCCAGATGGGTCGACACCGGTGGGGCACTGATCATTCACGACGTGTTTCCCGATCCCAACGACGGCGGGCAGGCGCCGTATCACATCTACCAGCGCGCACTCGGAACGAGCGACTTCCGTGAGGTGTTGGTGACGGGATCGATGCGGGTGCTCGAGCGGATCTCCGGCACGCCAGGCGACGCGCTCTAGCTTCGCCTACCGATCGCTGGTCGCGCAGGCGCAGTCGTATTCGCCCTCCAAGCCGCGCGGCAGGTCCGCGCCGCGGAAGATGCCGCTGGCCGCGGTCGTCGACGAGAGTGCATCGGCGGCGAGGATGACGGCCGCACCCGTCCATGTGGTGCGCTCTTCGGGCCATCTCTTGCCGTCGGCGAACACCAAGCCGGTCCAGTAGGAGCCGTCCTCTTCACGGAGGTGGTGCATGGCCGCGAACTGCTCATGCGCCCGGGCCGAGTCGCCGATCGCATCCAATGCCATTACCAGTTCGCAGGTTTCGGCACCGGTAACCCACGGCCTGTCGTCGACGCAGCGGATGCCCAGGCCGGGAACCACGAAGTCGTCCCACCGCTCGTCGATGCGTGACCGCGCGAGGCCACCCCGAAGCGCGCCACCGAGCACCGGGTAGTACCACTCCATCGACCAACGGTCCTTGGTTACGAACGCCTCGGGGTGATGCACGATCGCGTGACCCAACTGGCCGACGGCGACCTCCCATTCGGGCTGCGGATTGTCGAAGTAGTCCGCCAGCGCCAGCGCGCACCGGATGCTGTGGTAGATGCTGGCACATCCGGTCAGCAGGGCGTCGGGTTCGGGGCCAGTCGGGCTTCGGGCCCAGGAGATTTCACCGTCGCTCTGCTGCAGGTCCACCACGAAGTCGATCGCCTTGGTGACGACGGGCCACATGGCCTCGGCGAACCGGCGGTCCCCGGTGACAAGTACGTGGTGCCAGACGCCGGTGGCGATGTAGGCGCAGAAGTTGCTGTCGCTGTTGGCATCCTCGACGACGCCGTTGCGCAGCTGGATGGGCCAGGAGCCGTCGGCCCGCTGGGCAGCGTGGCACCAGTCAAACGCGGCACGCGCGGGCTCCAGAAGACCTGCGGCGGTAAGAGCCATCGCGTTCTCGACGTGATCCCACGGATCGGTGTGGCCACCGTCGAACCACGGGATGGCGCCAGTTGACTCCTGTGTCGCGGCGATGGATTGCGCGGTCTGGCGGCATTGCGCTGGGGTCAACACCCCTGATATTTGCGGAACGTCATCCAGGTCATTCCGTGGCAACCGGCACCTCCGGCTTCCGGAAGTAAAGAGCCACACTCTTGCCGATCAGCGGATTCAGCAGGGATTCGGCGGTCCGGGTGAGCCAGGGCCGGCTCATCATGTCCCACACCAGAACCTTGTGGTAGGCGGCGACGGCGGGGTGATCCGACTTTGATGTTCCCACAGCGCATTTCAACCACCAGAACGGCGAGTGCAGGGCGTGCGCGTGATGAGTGCGGGTCAGCCGCAGGCCGTGACCGAGCACCTTGTCGCGCAGCGCGTCGGCCCGATAGATGCGGATGTGGCCGCCCTCGTTGGCGTGATACTCGTCGGACAGCGCCCAACAGACGCGCTCAGGCAGCCACCGGGGAACCGTGATCGCCAGCGCTCCGCCGGGTTTCAACACCCGAACCAGCTCGGCAATCGCCCGGTCGTCCTCGGGAACATGCTCGAGGATCTCCGACGCGATGACGCAATCGAAAGTGCCGTCGGCATAGGGTAAGTCGAGTGCATCGCCCTTGACTGCCTCTGCGCGGGCCGACGGGGGCACCTCGCCCTGATCCTTCATCGCCTGCAGGATCTCGTCGACGTCGTTGAGATCGGCCGCGTTCTGGTCGAACGCGATGACGTCCGCGCCGCGACGGTAGGCCTCGAAGGAATGCCTGCCCGCACCGCAACCCACGTCAATCACCTTCGTGCCGGCACCGACGCCGAGCCGGTCGAAGTCGACGGTCAGCATGTCGCGACCCGCTCGCAGGCCCGCTCGTAAACCGCGACTGTCTGTGCCGCAACTGATTCCCAGCTGAACACGTCGAGCGCGCGGCGGCGGCCGTTGGCGCCAAGGCGCTGCAGTTCCAGTGGCGAGTCGAGGAGTTCGCCGAGCACCGCGGTCAGCTCGTCGACGTCGGCGGGGCGGACCAACCGTGCGCATTCGCCGTCGGCACCGACCACTTCCGGTAGCGCGCCGGCGCGGCTTGCGACGATCGGCGTGCCACTGGCCATCGCCTCCACCGCGGGCAGCGAGAAACCCTCGTACAGCGAAGGGATGCAGGCGATTTCGGCAGATGCGAGCAGATCAGCGAGCTCGGAGTCGGAGATCCCGCTCGAGCTATGCACGATGTCGGAGATGCCGAGCTCGGCGATGAGCTTTTCGGTCGGTCCGTTGGGTTCAAGTTTGGCGACGAGCTGCAAATCGAGGTCGCGCTCAACCCTCAGCCGCGCCACCGCGTGCAGCAGGTGACTGATGCCCTTCAACGGCACGTCCGCGCTGGCGATGGCGATGATCCGGTTGCGCACCCGCCGCTCCGCGGGTGTGAAGAGCTCGGTGTTAACGCCAAGCGGCACAACGTGCAATTGTTCGGACGACACCGCGAAGTCCTCTTTGATGTCGGCGGCCGACGTCGATGAGACGGTGAGTAGCTCGGGGATCTGCTGGGCGACCTGCTGCTGCATCTCCGCAAACCCGTACCACCGGCGAACCAGCGGCTTCCTCCACCACCGCGCGGCCGCCACATCGAGGACCCGGTCCCGGGTGATCGGGTGGTGCACGGTCGCCACCACAGGAAGGCCCAGCCCGGCGATCGTCAACAGACCCGTGCCAAGGCACTGGTTGTCATGGACGACGTCGAAGTCATCGAGCCGGTCAGCGAGCAACCGGGCGGCGCGCAGGCTGAACGTCTTCGGTTCGGGAAAGCCGGCCGTCCACGTCGTCAGCAGCTCGAGCAGATCGATCCGCGTCTTGATCTCGCTCGGCCACGGGATACGGAACGGGTCCGGCTCCCGATACAGGTCGAGGCTGGGCACCTTGGTCAGCCGCACCCGCGGGTCGAGCACCTCGGGGTAGGGCTGCCCCGAGAACACCTCGACGTCGTGACCGAGTTCGACGAGCCCGCGGGACAGATGGCGGACGTAGACCCCTTGGCCGCCGCAATGGGTCTTGCTCCGGTAGGACAACAATGCGATGCGCATGGTCAGCTCACGACGTCGCGCAGCAGCTGGAACACCGAGGGCCGGTGAGCTGGACAAATGGTGTCACGCAGAAACTCCGAACCCTCTGGACATGTGTCCAGACTATAGTTTGACGTGCTAGCGGACGCAACGCGGCCGCACTCCTCTGACTACCACAGACGTCCCATACCCTCCTGTTCGGCAGTCGATTCCAGACACCCCGTCCGGGGTACCCAACGGCCATGAGCAGACACATCGAGGCTCGCTTCGAGATCGCCAGCTGGGATGAGACGCCGTTCGAAGACGGCGATGAGGAGACGAAATTGACCGAGGCGCTGGTTGCGAAGCGCTACGAGGGTGACATCCAGGGCACCTCGACGACGAAGTGGCTGATGGCCTACTCACCGGACAAGAGTGCGTTGTTTGTCGGCATCGAACACATCACCGGCACCATCGGCGGCAAAACGGGCGGCATGGTGCTGATCCACGACGGGGAGTACCGCGACGGCGTCGCGGCGGCCGAGCTGCGCGTGGCGTCCGGCACCCAGGGGTTGGCGAACGTGGCGGGCACGGGCAAGTTTCGCGCCGATCCCGCAGGCGCGCTGACACTCGACCTCGACGGCGCCTGGTAGCGCTATTGCGGAGGGAAGCCGCCGGTGGCCACCGGACCCCACCACCGCGGGGTGACGCGGATGAGGCACTTGCCCTGGTCGAACATCGCCTGCCGGTACTCCGCCCAGTCGGGGTGTTCGCCTGCGATGGACCGGTAGTAGTCGACCAATGGCTCGACGGCGTCCGGCAGGTCGATCACCTCGGCGTCGCCGTCGACCTGCACGTAGGCATCATTGAATTCGTCGGAGAGCACCATGACGCTGGCGCGCGGCATGCGACGGACATTGGCCGATTTGGCCCGCTGCGGATAGCTGGCGATCACGATGCGACCGGCGTCGTCTACCCCACCCGACACCGGGGAGCTCTGCAATGAGCCGTCCGAGCGAAATGTGGTGAGCACCATGCGATGTCGCGGCCGGATGAATTTCAGTAGGTCGGGCAGGCTGACGGCGTCGGCGGTCGCATACTTTCTGGCCATGGCACAACCCTAGCGACGGAGCAATGACGGAAGCGTTCGAGACACTGGTCTCCCTGCTCGATTATCCGATGTTTGTCGTCACCACCCGCGTCGGCGACGAGTCGGCGGGCTGCCTCGTCGGGTTCACCAGTCAGGTAAGCATTCGCCCGCCGCGGTTCTTGGTGGGACTGTCGAAACGCAACCACACATACCGGGTTGCCGAGGGCGCCAAGCATCTTGCGGTGCATCTCGTGCCACGTCAGCACTGCGAACTCGCCCGTGTCTTCGGCGGCGAGACCGGGGACCGGACCGACAAGTTCGCTCGCTGCGCCTGGCACTCGGGCCCGAGCGGGATACCGATCCTCGACGACGCCGCCGGATGGTTCGTCGGTGAGGTGCTGAGCCGCTACGACGTCGGCGACCACGTCGGCTTCCTGCTTGAGCCCGTGGCGGGGAACGCGCCGGACAAGTTCGAGCAGCTCGTCACTTTCTCTGATGTCCGGGATCTCGATCCGGGTCATCAGGCCTAGGCGATCGAGGGTTACCGTAAGGTTTACGGGTGGCCCATGACCCGGTCGGCGCGCAGGACGTCGTTGCCCACATGGGTTCTGCCTACCGCGCGCTGTTCGGTCCTGCGGCACTGGAACTGATGCGCAGCAACGACATCGAACGCACCAACGATGTGCTCGAACTCAGCGGTGGAGTCAGGTGATGCTGAGCTTGATGGGCCCGGTGTCACGCACTCCGCTGTCTCACGCCCGCAAGGTGAGGGTCGACGGCGACGCCGACTACGGCGCGCGGTTTCTCGATGCGGTGAACGTCATATGAGCGCGACAGCCTACGACTACATCGTCATCGGTGCCGGCTCCGCGGGCTGCGCCGTGGCCGCGCGGCTTGCGGCGGCGTCGCACACGGTGCTGCTGATCGAGGCGGGCGGGTCAGACCGGCGGATCCCGGTGCGGGCGCCGCTGGCCTGGGGCGCACAGGTCGGCGGCCCGACGGACTGGGCATTCGAATCCGAGCCCGAGCCTGGCTGCGACGGCAGACGAATCGCGCAGCCCCGAGGCAAGGTGCTGGGCGGCACCGGCTCGATGAACGCGATGGTGTGGGTGCGCGGCACGCGCCTCGACTATGACGGCTGGCAGGTTCCCGGATGGGGTTGGGACGACGTCGAACCCGTGTTCCGCAGGATCGAATCGGGGCCTATGCGGGTGACGAGAGTGCCCGAGCCCGACGAGGTTTCGCGCCGCTTCGTCGCCGCCGCACGCGCCACAGTAGAGGCCGCCAACGACGACGTCAGCGGACCGGACCTCGACGGGGCCGCGATTTCGCCCGTGACGGTGTGGAAGGGACAGCGGTGGAGCACGGCACGCGCCTACCTTGATCAAGCGCGCCGCCTCGGGAACTTCTCGTTGGTGAGCGGCGCGCTGGTGCGCCGCATCGTCATCCGCGACGGCGCGGCGGTCGGGGTGGAGTACGAACGCCGCGGGCGGTCCTACACCGCGACGGCGCGGCGTGAAATCGTGCTGAGCGCAGGGGCATACGGCACGCCCCAGCTGCTGCAGGTGTCCGGCGTCGGGCCGGCTGAGCATCTGCGCTCGGTCGGGATCGATCCCGTGATGGACAGTCCGCAGGTCGGCCAAAACCTCACGGACCATCCTGCCACGATCATGAACTGGGAGCTCGCCCCCGGATTCATCGGATTGGCCGACGCCCGCAACCCGAAGTGGTTGCTGCGCTGGCTGATTCGCCGCACCGGCAAGCTGACGAGCAACCTCTTTGAGGCGGTCGCGCATATTCGTTCGGCACCGGGTTTGCCCGCGCCGGACTTCCAGCTGATCCACGCGCCGGTGTACATCCGGGTCGACTTGAGCGAGTATCCGCGGCCGGCGATGTCGATCGTGCAGTCGTATTGGACGCCGGAAAGCCGGGGCAGCGTGATGGTCCGCTCGCCCGATGCGGCTGAGCCGCCTGCGATCCAGCTGAACACCCTGACAGCGCGAGGCGATCTGGATGCTTTCGTGCGCGCGATCAGGCGCACCCGCGAGATCGTGTCGACTGAACCGTTGGCGTCGGCGGCGGCGCTGGAGTTCCAGCCCGGGCCGGAGGTGAACACCGACGAGGAGCTTGAGGCATGGGTCCGGGCGACGGTGGCGACAACGGCCCATCCGGCGTGTTCGGCGGCGATGGGCACCGAGCCAGACAGCGTGCTGGACCCGCAGCTGCGCGTGCGGGGTGTTGCGGGCCTGCGGGTGGCCGACGCCTCCGCGCTGCCGCGGATCCCCCGAGCCAACACCAACGCCCCGGCGATCATGGTGGGCGAGCGTTGCGCGGACTTCATCCTGACCTGCGGATAAATTTCGTCACGTGTCGTTAGGCGGCGATATGATTCGAACATGAATTCGATTAGACAAGAAATCATCGCTGCACTCGATGCCTTCGACGCCAGCTACCGCAAACTTGTCGCGCTGCCGTTGGACGCGCTGACTCGCCCCGACAAGCAGGCACTCCTCAAGCGGCTGGAGGAGGTCGACAAAGAGATGACAGCTCTAGACCGAAGACTGATCGGACAGCTGATCACCCAAGGCGACCCCGCCATCGCCAGCGGAGTCTCATGGGCAGACGTGCTGGCCAGGCGGCTGCGAATATCACCCGGCGAGGCACAGCGACGAATAGCCGAGGCGCGCAGCGCCTAGTCGGTCTTGCGCTTGAGCATCCAAGCCGGGATCCAGTGGGTCACGGACTTGCGTCGTGGCCCGTAGGCGATCTCGTAGGTGACCAGGCCCCACCAGTAGCCCTGCTCGCAGATGCCCCAGCAGGTCAGCCGACCGTCGACGACCGAGTGCATCTGCAGGCCTGCCGGGTTATAGCCGCCGGGACGATGCGGCTCACGGGGAAACAGCGCGGCCAGATCGACGAGCACCGCGACCGGCGGATCCACGCGGCGAAACACCTGTTGTACGGGCTGCCCGTTATAGCCGATCGACTGGAGCTCACCCACTGTTCGATCATACGTTCGCTTGGGTTCCATGCGTACTCATCGGTGCTGGTCAGGGCGTTTGCCTTGTGGACAGTGTCCTAACCGGGGGGATCGGTTCGGCGCGGCGCTGACCGTGGGCAAGAGCCAGTTGGGTCCGCGGCGTGCTTGCCTGTCCGTGGTTGCGGTCAGCGCTGGTCACCGGCAGAACCGAGGTGGGCCAGAAACGGTCGCCACGACCCGCGCACCCCACCGGCTTTCATCGTCGACAGCAGCGCGCCGCAGTCCACGCCGTGGCGGTGATGGAACTTATAGAACGATCCCACCGCCGCGAGCTTCCGGTTGATCGTTGGCGCCGAACACCGTGCCTCAATCGTCGAAAGCCATGTCACCGATGCAGTCCGCATTGTCAGAGGAAGACGCAGCCAACCGACGAATCGACCCAGTTGTTCCAAACGCACTGTCCGCCAGTGGATCTCATGAGCATCCAAGAACTCGAAATAGTCCCGGAGATCAAACGCATACGCCCGGACCGTTCCGGGCGACCGCTCGATCGCGGTCAGATGAGCCAGAAAGACGTCAACCGGCTCGACCACGGCGAACCGCTCGTCCAACACCGTCCACGACTACGCAATCCCGCTACAAGACGGAACGGCTGGGTTTGTCGCACCTGTGGCCACCATCGTCGCGGATGACTCTGAACGCATCTTCGCCCGTTCGGAGTGCTTCATTGCGAAGATGCGCAATCATCTAGGCATTTGACGCCGGGGAAGGGTTGGACAATGGAAAGTCGGGCAAGCGGGACCACAGGTGGGATCGGCAGCTGGGCTACCCGACGAGCCTTTCTTTCGGGAGACCGTATCGCGTTGATCGACGGGGACCGTCGCATCACCTACGCCGAGTTCGACCGGCGCACAGACCAGCTCGCTCGGGCGCTGCGCGAGTTCGGCGTGCGGTCGGGCGACCGCGTGGCCGTCCTGATGGTCAACAGCGTCGCTTTTCTGGAGACGTTGTTGGCGACTGCCAAGATCGGCGCGGTTTTTGTGCCCATCAACTTCCGGCTTGCCGCGCCTGAAGTCAGCTTTCTGCTGGCCGATTCCGGCGCCGACGTCTTCGTATGGTCGGGTCACCTGTCCCCGCTCGCCCGCGCCGCCCTTGCGGGTGAGGGCGTCCGAGTGCGCGCCAGAGTGGTGGTCGGCGGCGCGCCCACGGACGGCGAGGCAGACTTCGAACAGGTGCTCGCCAGCGGCGAGCCGTCGCCGCTCGGCATCGCCGTGGCCGGAAGCGACGTGTGCTGCCTCATGTACACCTCGGGCACCACCGGGCGCCCCAAGGGAGCGATGCTGACCCACGACAACCACTTGTGGAATGCGATCAACACCCTCACGGGACACCGGCTTCGAGACACCGACCGGACAGTCACGGTGCTACCGATGTTCCACGTGGGGGCCTGGGCGCACACGCTGCCGCTGCTGTACGTCGGCGGTACGAACGTGATACTGCCGGCGTTCGACCCCGAGAAGACGCTCGCCACGATGGCGCGCGAGCGCGTCACCGTGCAGCTCCTCGTGCCGGCGATGTGGGCCGCACTCATGACGGTCCCCGGCTTCGAGTCCTACGACCTGTCGGCGCTCGAGATGGCCCTCACTGGTGGTGCGCCGTGTCCGATGCCGGTTCTCGAGTACTTCCAGGGCAAGGGCGTGCCTTTCCAGGAGGGCTTCGGCATGACCGAGACCGCGCCTTCGGTTTCGCTCCTCGACGCCGATCACGTCAAGGAGAAGAACGGCTCGATCGGGCGGGCACTGTTTCATGTAGAGACTCGCATCGTCGACGAGAACGACCGCGACGTGCCCGCCGACCAAGTGGGCGAGCTCATCGTCCGCGGCCCAAACGTGTTCGCGGGGTACTGGGGCATGCCCGACGCGACTGCCGAGGCGTTTCGCGGCGGCTGGTTCCACACCGGAGATATGGGCCGCATGGACGCCGAGGGCTTCATCACTCTGGTCGACCGCAAGAAGGACATGATCATCACCGGCGGGGAGAACGTCTACCCGATCGAGGTCGAGCAGGTGCTCTACCGCCACCATGCGATCCGTGAGGTCGCCGTAGTGGGCGTGCCGCACGAAAGATGGGGAGAGACACCGATCGCCGTCGTCGCACTCAAGGAGGGCGCTCAGGTGACCGACGATGATCTGATCAGCTACGCCCGCGAGCGCCTGGCCCACTTCAAGTGCCCCACCCGCGTCGAATACGTCCCGGAACTGCCCCGCAACGCCACAGGGAAGGTACTCAAGACGACACTGCGCCAGGAGTACGGCGGCAAGGAGACGCCCGTGCAGCGGTGACCTCACCGCGACGGTCGCCGAATGTCGCCGCATTCGATACCCCGCACTGGCGGCTAAACCCATAGGGCTCGATCGCCGTCGATGTGCGACTGGGCTGTCTAGTGCTACCTCGTTGCGTCGTCCACGCCCGGTGAATGCCGACGGCGAGCTGATCGGCAACAGGTCCTTGTGGACTCACCCGAGGTAACGCTCATGGACTGCAGCCCGCGAGGGCGCACATACGTTCGAATACATTGCTCGAGCGCGTGCCGTGCATGCGTTCGGCGAGTTCCGCCTCGCGTTCGTGGGGCTCGGGAGGAGATTGTCCGTCGATGGGGGACGATGAAGGGAAGGAGAGTGCTAACCCCTTCCACTTTCAACCTATAGCGCACCGGGGGGCTTGCGGCAAGACCCGGGTCGTGCCGCACAATCGCTGGCCGGAGCCAGAAGGTACGGCAACGGGGGTAAGGGGGCACATGTCAACGCAGGGGTACGACGAGGAATTGCGGTCCGAGCGGAGCTACGTGACCGGGCTCTACGCGCGGCTCGACGCCGAGCGCGCGCGAGTGAAGGGCAGGTACCGCGCGGCGTTGCGGGCCCCCATCGACGTCCAGAATGGCGGGACGCTCGTGGATCGGGACGCCGAGGTGCGTGCGATGGCCAACCGGATGAAGCGGCTGGACGTGGCGGACAACGGACTGTGTTTCGGTCGGTTGGACACCCTTTCGGGCGAACATTCCTACATCGGCCGGATCGGCTTGCTCGACGAGGAGAACGACTACGAACCGCTGCTGCTCGATTGGCGGGCGCCGGCGGCGCGCGCGTTCTACGTCGCCACCGCCGCCAGCCCGGAGAACATGCGCAGGCGCCGCCAGTTCCACACCCGCGGGCGTCAGGTGGTCGATTTCACCGACGAGGTCCTCGGCCGCCCCGGTGACGCGGAGCGCGGTGGCGAGGAGACGCGGCCCTGCTCGCGGCGGTCAACGCGCCGCGCGGTGACGGGATGCGCGACATCGTCGCGACGATCCAGGCCGAACAGGACGAGATCATCCGGCTCGATCACGCGGGTGTGCTGGTGATCGAGGGTGGCCCGGGCACCGGGAAGACCGTGGTGGCGCTGCACCGCGTCGCGTACCTGCTCTACACCCAGCGGGAGCGGATGGAACGCCACGGTGTGCTCGTGATCGGGCCCAACCCGGCCTTCCTGAACCACATCGGCCGCGTTCTGCCGTCGCTGGGCGAGTCCAACGTGGTGTTCATGACCACCGGCGACCTCGTGCCCGGTCTGCACGTCACCGCCGAGGACACCCCGGATGTCGCGCGGCTCAAGGGCTCGCTGAAGATCCTCGACGTGCTCGCGGCGGCGATCGCCGATCGTCAGCGGCTGCCCGAGCATCCGCTGCCGATCGAACTGGCGGACGTCACGGTGCGGATCGACGCCGAGACCGCGGAGTGGGCCATCCAAGAGGCGCGCGCGAGCGGGCTGCCGCACAACGAGGCCCGCGCGGTGTTCAGCGAGATCGTCACGTACGTGCTCACCGAGACGGGCGATCGCCCGGATCGGCAAGGGCTGGCTGACCCGCGACGACCGTGACGCATGGGAGCGGGTGCGGGCGGACCTGCTCAAGGAACTCGCGGACAACGAGGCGTTCACCGCCGCGCTCGACGAACTCTGGCCGATCCTGACGCCGGAAACATTGCTGGCACAGCTGTACACGTCCCCCGAACGGCTGCGCGCGGCGGGCGCCGACCCGGCGCTGTGGCGCGCCGACGGCGACGCCTGGACGGTGTCGGACGTGCCGCTGCTCGACGAACTGGTCGACCTGCTGGGCCGCGACAAGGCCGCCGACCAGAGCCGCCGAGCGGGAACGCAAGGCCGAGGCCGAGTACGCCGCCGGCGTGCTGGACAAGATGATCAGCCGCGAGGACCTGATGGACGACGAGGATCACCTGCTCGCCCAGGACATGCTCTACGCCGAGGACCTGGCGGATCGCTTCCTCGAGCGCGACACCCGGGAACTCGCCGAACGCGCCGCCGCGGACCGGGACTGGACCTACCGGCACGTCGTGGTCGACGAGGCCCAAGAACTGTCCGAAATGGACTGGCGGGTGCTGATGCGGCGCTGCCCGAGCCGATCCTTCACCGTGGTCGGCGATCTCGCCCAACGCCGGTCGGTCGCCGGTGCGACCTCGTGGGACACGATGATGGAGCCGTACGTGCCCGGCCGCTGGGTCTATCGGTCGCTGTCGGTGAACTACCGCACCCCGGCGGAGATCATGACCGTCGCCGCCGCGCTGCTCGCCGAGTTCGCGCCCGGGGTCCAGCCACCGGAGTCGGTGCGCGCGTGCGGCGTCCAGCCATGGTCCAGGCGGGTCACCGAGGACGAACTGCCCGCTGCCATCGAGGAATTCGTCCGCGACGAAGCCGCACGCGAAGGCACCAGCGTCGTGATCGGGCCACCGGGTGTGCCGGGCGCGGTGGTGGCGTCGCAGACGAAGGGCCTGGAGTTCGACGCCGTCCTGGTGGTGGAACCGGAACGGATCCTCGCCGACGGCCCACGCGGCGCGGCCGAGCTCTACGTCGCCCTCACCCGCGCCACCCAACGCCTCGGCGTCCTGCACCAGGGCCCGTTGCCGCAGGCCCTGACCGGCCTCGCCGTTCTACGCTGAGGTTGTTATGTACATACCGCAGAACTTCGCCCTATCTGACGCGGAAACCGAGACCGCTCTGGCACAGGCCGGCTTCGCTCAGCTGGTCACCCACGACTCGTCGGGGTTGATGGTGACGCCGCTGCCGCTTCTCTACGACGCGGCCCGGCACTCGCTGGTCGGTCACGTGTCACGGGCCAACCCGCATTGGCATGCCGACGGCCGCGAGTCGGTGGCCATCTTCTCCGGTCCGCAGGCCTACATCTCGCCGAGCTTCTACGCAACGAAGGCGGAAACGGGCAAGGTGGTGCCGACCTGGAACTACGAGATCCTCAACGTTTACGGCAGGCTCGTCGCGCACGACGATGCCGACTGGGTGCTCAACCTCGTCACGATGCTGACGAATCGACACGAACAGCGGCGCACCGAGCCGTGGCAAGTCACCGATGCACCCGAAAGCTACACGCGCGCGCAGCTACGCGCGATCGTCGGCGTGGAGCTAGTGATCTCGAAAGTCGAAGGCAAGGCCAAGATGTCGCAGAACCAACCTGAACGCAACCGGAAGGGAGTGGTCGCCGGCCTCAAGGCATCCGACGCGCCGCACGATCAGCTCGTCGCCGACCGAGTCGACGATCTCGGAAGCACGAACGCGAACGGCCGCGGATAGCCCAACCTGGTCAGCCGTGACCGCCGCACCGCATCCACCTCGACCGACCGCACCTCCCCCGACGACGGTTCGTAGCACTGCCACTTGTTCCAGGTGGTGTCGACGATCAGCACCCAGTGCCGTGGTATGAACCGTCCAATCAACATCGCGACCGGCCAGTCCCCTTCCACCGCTTGCCGCACGTCGGACAACCTGTCCCGCCGACCGCGAAACGCCCGCCACCGGTAGCGAACCCCCGACGAGGCGCTGTGTGCAGTAAGTGCGCGCGCCATCCCCGTCGGCGTGGTGCCCAGCCGGCGCGGCCAAACCCGGTTCACCTCGGAGTGCACCCTGGCCTGTTCGTCGGCGAACCATGCCGGGTCGGACAATCCGCCCTGCCGGCCCGGATCCAGCAGGGCGCCCGCCACGACCGCGACGGTCGGTCCACATGTGACGCCGTCGCGCTGTCGAAGATGAAGGGCCGCAAGTTTCATCGACCATCACGCTAGGCGCTTAGGCTTCACATCATGCGGCTATCGATTCGAAACCAGCTGACCGGGGTTATCACCGACGTCAACCTCGGCGCCGTGATGGCGACCGTGAAGGTCCGCCTCGACGGCAGCGATCAGGTCATCACGTCGTCGATCACCAAGGACGCCGCGGAGGATCTCGGGTTGCAGCCCGGCATGTCTGCGACGGTGTTCGTGAAATCCACTGAGGTCGCCATCGGCGTCGATTAGCAGTCAACGCTTCGCGAACGCCCGCGCGGGGTACTCGGCAGTCGATGACTTTCGATATCACCCCCACCGCGGCGCAGCACGACCTCGCCCGACGCACACACGAATTCGCCGAACAGGTGGTTCGCCCCGTAGCGCTCGACTACGACCAGCGCCAGGAGTTTCCATGGCCGGTGCTCGAGGAGGCCGCCGAACGCGGGTTTTACAGCCCGCTGTTCTACCGCGATCTGATCGGCGATCCGACCGGCATGTCGCTGCCCATGTTCATGGAGGAGCTGTTCTGGGGCTGCGCAGGCATCGGCCTGGCGGTGGTGATGCCGGCACTGGCGCTCTCGGCGATCGGCCAGGCCGCCTCACCCGAGCAGATGCTGCAGTGGGCGCCCGAATGTTTCGGCACGCCGGGCGATCTCAAGCTGGCCGCGCTGGCGATCTCCGAGCCCGAGGGTGGCAGCGACGTCCGCAACCTGCGTACCCGGGCTCACCGCGACGGCGACGACTGGATCATCGACGGCCACAAGATGTGGATCGGCAACGGCGGCATCGCCAACGTGCACGTCGTCAACGCTGTCGTCGACGAGGAACTCGGCCACAAGGGACAGGCCCTGTTCATCGTGCCCGGCGGCACCCCGGGCCTCGACCTCGTCCGCAAGCTCGACAAGCTCGGCTGCCGGGCGTCGCACACGGCCGAGCTGAAGTTCAACGGTGTCCGGATACCGAGCGCCAACCTGCTCGGTGGTCAGGACAAGCTCGAGCACAAGCTGGCGAAGGCCCGCGAAACGATCGAGGGCGCCAGGCATTCCGGCTCGGCAACCATGGGCACCTTCGAGCAGACCCGACCGATGGTCGCCGCTCAGGCACTCGGAATTGCCAGGGCCGCGCTGGAATACGCCACCGAGTACGCCAACCGGCGCGAGGCGTTCGGCGCACCGATCATCGACAACCAGGGCATCGCGTTCCCGCTCGCCGACCTGGCCACCGCGATCGACGCGGCCCGCCTGCTCACCTGGCGAGCCTCCTGGATGGCCGCGACCGGGGTGGCGTTCGAACGCGGCGAGGGATCGATGGCCAAACTGGCCGCCAGCGAGGTCGCCGTCCAAGCCACCGAGCGCGCCATCCAGACGATGGGGGGCTGGGGCTACATCAAGGACCATCCGGTCGAGAAGTGGTACCGAGATGCCAAGCTGTACACCATCTTCGAGGGCACCAGCGAGATTCAGCGGGTCGTCATCTCCAATGCGCTCGGCGCCGCCGACGGCAAACCACCACTGCACGTCGACCTTGAGCCGACCGGTGGACCGCTCAACCGGTGGTTCGGCCGCGGCACCCCGCTGCGCGGCAGAGCGGCCGATGCTGCGCTTTCCGCCAAGGATTACGTCCCCGACCCGATAATGCGCCTGGCAATGAACGTATTGCGTCCACCCCGCAAGTGACCGTGCCCAAAAGAAACGAGAGGGTCCGCGATGGGCGTCAGGATGATGGACCTGCTCAGCCGCAATCTCGACACCCTGCGCTATGAGCCCACGGCGAAACGCGTGCGGGTGTCCGTCGGCGGTGAACCGGTCGCCGACACGTGCGAGGCCCGGCTGGTCTGGGAGCCGCGACGGGTCGTCCCGACCTACGCGGTCCCGATTTACGCGCTGACGGCGCAACTGGTGCCCGCCGGCGCCGAGTCCGGAGCAGATGAGGAACCCGGGGTGCACCTTCCCGCGATCAGTTCGCGGCCCATCCTCGACCCGGCCGTGCCCTTCGACGCCCACTCATGTGCAGGCACCGCGTTCGACGTCATTGCAGGCGATGAGACAGGCGCCGCCGCGGCCTTCCGGCCCGACGACCCCGACCTGGCCGACTACATCATCCTCGAGTTCGCCGCATTCGAATGGCACGAGGAAGACGAACCGGTGGTCAGCCACCCTCATGACCCGTTCGGCCGCATCGACGTCCTGCGGAGCAGCCGCCATGTCCGCATCGAGCTGGACGGACGGCTGCTGGCCGAATCGTCGCGGCCGATGTTGCTGTTCGAGACGCTGCTGCCGGTGCGGTTCTATCTGCCTCGCGAGGACGTGGCCGTCCCGCTCGAGCCCTGGGGGCACCTCCCGCCCGAAGGGCAGGGGGACGACACAGCGACCTACTGCGCATACAAGGGCCGGGCGTCGTACTACTCCGTGCCCGACGGGCCGCGCGATGTGGCGTGGACGTATCACGAGCCGCTGCACGACGGCGAACCCGTGCGCGACCGGGTCTGCTTGTTCGACGAACGCTTCGACGTGATCGTGGACGGTCAGCGCCGCGACCAGCCGGTCACGCCGTGGAGCGATCAATGAGGTTCGCCGACCTTCACCAAGGCGACCTGCCCTTGTTGCTGCCCAACGCATGGGATGTGCCGTCGGCCCTGGCGCTGCTCGAGTCCGGCTTCGCCGCCATCGGCACGACGAGCTTCGGAGTGGCGTCCAGCCTCGGCAAGCCCGACGGGGGCCGGTCGACCGAGGAGGCCAATCTGGGCTTGGCCGAGGCTCTGCGGCCCCTCGGCTGCTACATCAGCATGGACATCGAGGACGGCTACGCCGACGATCCCGACCAGGTCGCCGACTACGTCGCCCGGCTTCCCGTTGACGGCATCAACGTCGAGGACAGCACCGCCGAGATCCTCATCGATCCGCGGCACCATGCGGCGAAAGTGCGCGCCATCAAACAACGTTCACCCGATCTGTTCGTCAACGCCCGCATCGACAGCTATTGGCTCGGCCAGGATGCCACGGTGGCCGCGACGCTGGACCGGGCCGCACAGTACGTCGAGGCAGGCGCCGACGGCATCTTCGTTCCCGGTGCCACCGAGCCCGACGTCCTGCGGGAACTCACCGCTGCCATCCCGTTGCCCGTCAATGTCCTTGCCATCCCCGGACACTCGCTCACGGACCTCGCCGAGCTGGGTGTGCGCCGGGTGTCGACGGGCTCACTGCCGTACCGCGCCGCGATCCACGCCGCCGCGCAGGCCGCGGTCGCCATCCGCGATGCGACCGAGTTGCCCGCCGCCGACCCATATCCCGACATGCAGGAGCGCTTGGTGCGCTACGCGAATCAGAAGTTCAGCGGATAGCCACCACTGACCTTGAGCGTCTCACCGGTGATGAAGGACGCCTCGTCAGAGCACAGGAACAACATCGCCGAGACGATGTCATCCATCGTGCCGAGCCGGCGCACGAGCTGGAGTTGATGGACGAACTCGTCGATCAGTGGCCGGGGCAGATCGGCGAGCGCATTCTCGGTGTTCATCAAGCCTGGTGCAATCGCGTTGACGCGGATGCGATCCGGTGCCAGTTCGGTCGCGAATGCGACGGTCAGGCCTCGGACCGTGAGTTTGGACACCGCATAAGGTGTGGCGCTCATGTAGCCGGCCATCGACGAGATGTTGAGTATCACCCCGCCGCCGCGGTCCCGCATCGAGTCCCGGCAGGCCAGCGTCACATTGATCACGCCCATGACATTGACGTCGAACAACCTGCGGATGTCGTTGCGCGACAACACCCCGAACGGCTGGTTGTACTTCGTCAGGTGCAGGCCGGCGTTGTTGATCACGATGTCGATACCACCGAACCGTTCGATCGTCGTCGCGACAGCGGCATCCACCCGATCAGGATCGGCAACGTCGCAATCCACCGCGATCGCCTGCCCGCCGGCTGAAACGAGTTCGGCGGCAGTGCGTTCGGCCATGTCGACGTCGACGTCGGCGATCACCACGCTCGCGCCTTCGGCGACCAGCGCTCGCGCGAACGCCCTGCCGAAGCCGATCGCGCCGCCGGTGATCACCGCCGTGCGGCTCTCGAATTTCATAGCAGCTCTTCCGTCGGATATGTCGCCGCGGTGGTGTCGGTCGTGCTGCCGGCGGGCAATAGGACCGATTCCAGCATGCTCACCGCGTCACGGTACTCCGGACGCGTCCAGAACCCCGAGTGGCCGCAGATCGGCGGATACGTACCGTCTGCACGCGGTGTCAGGCTCTGCACGTCGAGCACCCGGTAGTCGACCTTCTCCAGCGCTTCCTGCAGGCTCCGGTCGCGGTCGTCGTTGACCCACGACCCGATTGGATCCGTCAGGGCCCACAGATTGATCCAACGCGGTGCCTGCCGACCGAGCCGGCGGTCTTGTCCGATTCGTTGACGCAATCGGGGCAGCGCGCCAGTTCCGAAGTAGGCCGGGAAGTTTCGCACGTACAGGCGGCGCAGCGGTGACCCGAATGTCATCAGCGCCACCCGCTGCGCGGTGCTCTCGTCGTCCTGCAGCAGCGTCGCCGCCGCGATGACCGTGCCCTGGCTGTGCGCCACGAGCACCACCCGGGTGTCATCCGCGACGGTCAACGCCCGCAGCCGGTCGAGCAATTCGGGCACCGTGCGCTCGGCATAGCACGGCGGGGTCAACGGGTGGTTCGCCCGCGGCCAGAAGGTGATCACATCCCACAGGACCGCTACCACCCGCCGCAGTTGGCGATCCCGAAACGCCTGAACGGCCAACAGCACCAGACCCGTCGCCAGCGAAACCGTGATGAACACGCTGGCGTTGGTGAGGGCCGGGGAATACCTGGGCAGCGAGCCGAAGCCACCGCTGTCCGATAGGTACCACACCGCCAGGGCCAACATCACTACCACGGTGAACAGCGCAAGGCCCGCCACTATCGGCGCGCCCAGATCCGTCAGCGACGCCCATGCACGCGAGGTCGCGACCTGCTTGGCACGGGCGTTGGTGTCGTCCGTACCTGGGTAGTCGGCCAGCACAGAACGCAGGTCGGCCCGTGCCCGCCTGCGGGTGATCCACCACCACAGGCACAGCCCGGTGACGATCGCGGCGACGATCAGCAAGACAATGGCCACCGCCGCCCAGAAGTACGGCGGCGGGACGATCAGCGGCGCGTCGGCGCGCAGGGCGGCGGCCTTGTCCGCGAAGCTCGCGGTGTCGCTGGCGAGTGTCGCTGTCCTGCCGGCTGTTTCGCTGCGTGCGGCCGCAGTGGACAGCACCGCGTTGCCAAGAACCTGCGCGGTCCACAGGCCGACGCCGACGCTGAACGCGCCACCGATGAGCCAGCCGATCAATGCGACGAACGGGGCGGTGAAACCGCCAAGCGTCGGCCGGTACCCGTCACCCTGCTCACCGGCAGGCCCCATCCGTCGCCCTCGCACCGACCGCGCGGTGAAGGCGAACAACCCGAGTAGCAAGACGACCTGCGTACCGAGCACAACGTAGATCGCCCCCCGCAGGCCCGGAAAGTGCGTCGGCGCAGGAGGATACGCGATATCGGCGGTCGCCACCCACGCCAGCGACGCGACGAGCAGCCCCAGCGAGACCCAGCGCAGCATCAACAGTGGGCGTGTCAGCCAGTCGGCGCCAACGCCGCCGCGCGCGGTGGCCCGATTCCAGGCGGTCGTCAGCACAGCGATGGCGAGGACAACACCGTTGGCCGCCAGCAACGCCAAGCCCACCGCGTGTACCCCCGGCGTGGCCGCGTACCGGGCGGGGACGGCCAGGGTCAGCGCGCCAAGCCCCGCCGTCCACGCCATCACGTGGCAGGCTCGCAGCCGCAGCACCGACGGATCATTGCTCCAGAACGTGTCGGATTCCAGCGGGACCTCGTCGGCCATCACCGCTGGGTTCGGCGGGGTGCCGACGAGGCGGGTGCTCTCCCGCCCGAGTCGCCACAACACGGCGATCACCACCATCAGCGGAACTGCGCTCAGCGCCACCTGCACACCGCGCGGTGCCGAGACCATCGACGACAGCGGCCCCAACGTCGTTCCGCAGTAGTCCAAACCCATGCACTGCCAGACCGTTACGTCCATCACCGCGACAGCAGCGGCGAGCATCAGCGTCAGCGTGAACGACAGCGCGATCAGTCGCAGCAGGCCAACCGAGACCGCGGCGGCGAAGCGCTGCTTCGTGGCGGGCGGCAACATCCAGTGGGCAAGGTTGACGAAGATGAACGGCAGGAAGAGCAGCCACACCGCGCGGCTCGCAGGGCCGGAGGTCAGCCCGCCCCATGAATACGCCTCCAGCACCTTGCGCCATGCGCCGGGCGGTCCGCTCGTCGCGTCCTCGATCCACGGTTGCCTCCGGTAGAAGCCCGCGGACTTGTCGCCCGCGACTTCCTCGAGGAATTCGGTCGGGCAACTCAACAGCGCTTCGGGCGGTGTGCCCGACACTCCGTGCACCCGAAGCTCCACGACCGTTCCGCTGGCGGCCATGCCCCCATCCTGCGCGAGGTTTGGCGATCCGATGAGCGGGCACGCCCCGTGGAGACGACGAATATCAACCAGGATGGTCGATATCCGATACCTCTGGTTTCGCCCTGGGTGATTCTGGCAACACTACTCACGAGTCAGTTCGTTCCGACGAAACTCAACGGTGGGGATGGCAATGGGGTTTTCACAGAGCTCAGAGTCGGTGTCGGTGGTCGCCCAGGGCGGTGAGGGCGGCGGCGCCGCACTCGACCAGGTGATCGGATTGTCGGCCGTCGCGTTCGTGGTCACCGCCGGGCTGCTGTGGATCGGATACCTGCACCGCCAGCGCCGCATCACCTGGCTGAACAACCTTGCGGAGTGGGCCGGCCGCAGATTCAAGCGGCCACCGTGGGTCGCATTGCCCGTCGCGCTGTTCATCACCACGATCATCTGCGCGTTGTTCGGCTTCATCTGGGATGTCAGCCTGCACATCGGCAAGGGCCGCGATCCCGGGCCGCTGGCGAATCCGGCCCACTACTTCATCCTGTTCGGCTTGTTCCTGCTCTTCATCGCCGGATGCCTGGCCTGCGTCCTGCCCTACGACAAACCCGGTCCGTCCGCGGTGCGCATCACCCGCAATTGGTATGCACCCGTGGGTGGCTTGTTGATGGCCGGCTGCGGGTTGTACGCGCTGCTCGGCTTCCCGCTCGACGACATCTGGCACCGCATCTTCGGTCAGGACGTGACGCTGTGGGGTCCCACCCACCTGATGATGATTGGCGGAGCCGGGTTTTCGACGTTGTCGGCGCTGTACCTGGATCATGAGGGGCGCCGCGCGGTGGGTGAGGATGCGCCACGCGACGGCATCGGCCTGAAGTCCATCCAGTACCTGGCGTTCGGCGGAATCGTCATCGGCATGTCGGTGTTCCAGGTCGAGTTCGACTTCGGCGTGCCGCAGTTCCGGCTGGTGTTCCAGCCGATGTTGATCGCGGCCGCGGGCGCGTTCGGTTTGGTTGCCGCACGGATGATGATGGGTCGCGGAGCCGCGGTAATCGCCGCGTTGTTCGCCCTCGCGCTGCGTGGCCTGGTGGCGCTGATCGTCGGTCCTGTCTTCGGCGCGCCGATCAATTGGTTTGCGCTGTATCTCGGAATCGCGATCGTCATCGAGGTGCTGGCCCTGACACCATTGTTCAAGCGACCCATAGTGTTTGGGTTGGTCAGCGGCCTCGGGGCCGCGACCGTCGGATTGTGGCTGGAGTCGCGCTGGATCGACGCGGTGTACCACTACGCGTGGCCGACCAGCATGTGGGGCGAGGCGCTCGCCATGGCGGTGCCGGTTGCCATCTTCACGGGCGGTTGTGGTGCGCTCGTCGGCATCGTGCTGACCGGTCAACGGCTGCCGCGGCGCGCCGTCGGTGTCGGCATGGTGGTGCTGGCCGTGCTGGCGATCGGCGGCGCAACCGCGAATGGTCTGCGCTACACCGTGCCGGAACATGCCAGTGCCACAATGGCTTTGACGGATCTCCCGAGCGACACAGGTAAACGCATGGTCTCCGCCGACATCCAGATCACCCCGGCCAACCTGGTCAGTGAGCACCCCGAGTGGGTGTCGATTCTCGCATGGCAAGGCGGTTTGGCGAACGACCGCGGATTGGTCATCGACAATCTCGAACGGCTGGGGCCCGGCCACTACCGCTCGACCCGGCCCATCCCGGCGTGGGGATCGTGGAAAACGCTTATGCGGGTGCACGACGGCAGGATGTTGACCGCCGTGCCGATCTACCTCGCCGCCGACCCCGGCATCGGCGCCAAGGAGGTCCCGGCGCTCGCTTCGACGACGCGGCCGTTCGTCCAGGAGGTCACCATCCTGCAGCGCGAACGCAATCCCGACACTTCAGAGGTGCTTTGGACCATCGGTTGCCTCGTGGTGCTGGCGTGCACGCTGATTCTCATCGGCGCGCTCACGTGGGGGGCAGGCAGGCTCAACAACCGCGAACCCACGGCGAGTGACATTGCGCCAAGACCCACGGTGCAGGCGTGACCGGAGGACCTCACGTCGAGATACTGGCCCACCACGGCCTGCTTCTCGCGATACCGGCATTCGCACCGGCGATCGCCGTCGCCGGCGTGGTGATCTACGTCGCGCTGCGGGACCGCCGTCGCGACAGCGATGCGACTCAGAGTGATAACCCAGACTCCGCCCGCCAAAATGATTCACCGTGACAACTTCCAGGACTCTTCTGATTTTGACGGCTGCTGCACTGATCACCGCTGGATGCGGTGGATCGACCAGCTCGGATAATGCGTCGGGCAGCGCCTCGAGCTCTCAACCGTCCGCCGTCAGCCCATCGGACATGTCGAACGAGCAGGCGCCACCGACCCAGCTCGTCATCGACGTCGACATCAAGGGCGGCAACGTCACCCCCACCAACGAACAGCTGCAAGCGGGCCTCAAGGAGCAGATCGTCGTTCGCGTCAACAGCGACGCCGCCGACGAGCTGCACGTTCACTCCACACCCGAGCACACCTTCAACGTCGAGGCCAAGCCGATGCAGTCCTTCCAGTTCACCGTCGACGTGCCCGGCAAGGTGGACGTCGAGCTGCACAAGCTGAACAAGACCATCGCGACCATCCAGGTGCAGTGATCACCGATCGGTCCGTCGCTGTATTGGCCCACGGCCTTGGCGGCTCGACCGATCTGCCGATTCCCCTCACCTTGGCGCTCATCGGCGCGGCATGGGCGTTGACGTTCACCTTCGCCGTTGTCGCGCTCGCCTGGCGGCGTCCGCGGTTCGACCCCGACAAGCCAGGACACGAGCTCCCACAGTGGGTCACCACGTTGATCGACGCACAGGCCACCCGCTGGACCGTGGCGATCGCGGCGCTGCTGTTCGCGGTCTGGGTCGCGATCACCGCCTTCATCGGTCCGCAGGACGCGCACAACCCGCTGCCCGGCGTGTTCTACGTGTTGTTGTGGGTCGGGTTGGTGGCCCTGTCGGTTGCCTTTGGTCCGGTCTGGCGTGCGATCTCCCCGGTGCGCACGGTGCACCGGCTGCTGGGCCTGCGGTCGCTGGGTCTGCGCTATCCCGAATCGCTGGGGTATTGGCCCGCCGCGGTTGGCCTATTTGCCTTCGTCTGGCTCGAGCTCGCCAGCCCTGACCCGGGATCCCTTGCCGCGGTCAAGATTTGGCTACTCGCCTATCTCGCCGTCACGATGGCCGGGGCATTGTGCTGCGGTGAACGCTGGTGCGCCCGTGCCGATCCGTTCGAGGTATACAGCGTCGTGGCGTCGCGGCTGTCGGCGCTACGCCGCAATCGCGATGGCCGCATCGCGATCGGCAACCCGTTCGACCACCTGCCGTCGCTGCCGGTGCGCCCCGGCACCGTCGCGGTGCTGGCGGTGTTGCTGGGATCGACCGCGTTCGACAGCTTCTCGGCGACTCCGCAGTGGCGCACCTTCGTCGACGACCACACCGGTTCTACCGCCACGGCGACGCTGCTCCGCACCGCCGGGCTGCTGGTGTTCGCCGGGGTCGTCGCGGCAACGTTCTGGCTCGCGGCCCGCACCACCGGCGGCGTCGACCGGCAGCGTCGCCGCGAACTGCCGGGGCTGATGGCGCATTCGCTGATCCCGATCGTCATCGGCTACGTGTTTGCCCACTACCTGACATATCTCGTCGAGAGGGGTCAGCAGACGATCATCCTGCTGTTTGGCCTCAGCCACGCTGAGGTGCGCTACGTGCTGTCAACGCATCCGTCGGTGTTGGCCAGCATCAAGGTGGCGTGTGTCGTGACCGGCCACATCGCCGGTGTGATCGCCGCGCACGACAGGGCGTTGCGGTTGCTGCCCGCCGGCCACCAGCTGACCGGGCAGCTGGCAATGATGCTGGTGATGGTCGGCTACACGTTCACCGGGCTCTATCTCTTGTTCGGCGGATAGGCGCCTCTTAACGTTGACGCATGCGGGCGTTAATCATCGTCGACGTTCAGAACGACTTCTGCGAGGGCGGTTCCCTGGGAGTCACTGGTGGTTGCGCGTTGGTCCACGAAATCAATGACCATGTCGCGGCCCATCGCGACTACGCCCACGTAGTCGCCACCAAGGACTACCACATCGACCCGGGCGAGCATTTCTCCGAGCACCCCGACTACCGGGTGTCGTGGCCACGGCACTGCGAGGTCGGCACCTCGGGTGTCGACTTTCACCCAGAGTTCGACGACGGCGTCGTCGAAGCGGTATTCATGAAGGGCCACCACTCGGCCGCCTACAGCGCGTTCGAAGCCGTCGACGACACCGGCGCACTGTTGCCCGACTGGCTGCGGCAGCGCGGCGTGGACGAGATCGACATCGTCGGATTGGCCACCGACTATTGCGTGCTGGCGACCGCCACCCACGCCGTCAACGCCGGTTTTGCAGCACGGGTCCTGCTGGACTTGACCGCCGGCGTCGCGCCGGAAACCACCGCCAAAGCCGTCGAGGACATGCGCGCCGCCGGCGTCGAGATCGCCTAGACCGTCGGGTCGCGCGGGGTTCCGGTCCACCGCGGTGGGCGACCCTGCAGATGGGCACGCACCCCCTCGCGGGCGTCCTCGTGGCCCATGACCTGCAGGTGGATGTCTGTCTCGCGGGCGCCGACGGCCTCGCGATCCAGGTCGAACGAATCCCACAGCAACCGCTTGCTGGCCGCCACCGACATCGGCGCAGTGTTCTCGGTGATGTCGTGTGCGAGTTCCAGCGCGGCAGGGAGAACCTCTCCGGCGTCGAGCACCCTGCTGCCCAATCCCAGCTGCACAGCTCGATGACCGTCGAAAACCGCTCCGGTCAAAAGGATTTCGGCTGCATTGGCAATCCCGACCAGCCGCGGCAACACCCAATGCGAGTAGGCATCTCCGACGATGCCACGCCTGACCTGCACCACACCGTAACGCGCGTCGGCGGCGAAGAACCGGATGTCGCACTGCAGAGCGAGCGTCAGGCCCAGGCCGAGGGCGTGTCCGTTGACGGCCGCGATCACCGGCTTGGAGAGCGACCACGCGGGCACCGCGATCCCGGCCGCAGAAAAGCCCGGCCCGGGCTCCGCGAACGTCTGCTCACCTCCGCCCAGGTCAGCGCCCGCGCAGAATGCGGGAGGAGTCCCGGTCAGCACGATCACCCGCACTGAGTCGTCGCGGTCGCAGGTCCGGTAGGCGTCGGCGAGCTCGTCGCGCATCCCGTCCCCGACCGCGTTGCGCTGCCGCGGCCGGTTGAGCGTGATGGTGGCAACGCCGCGATCAACGGCGAACAACAAGGTGCGGTAAGCGGGCATCGATCGACACCGTATCGTCGCCGTGGTGAACGATCGCGCGGTGTCCGAAATCTGGCCGGGCAAGGCGTATCCGCTGGGCGCCACCTACGACGGCTCTGGAACCAATTTCGCGGTGTTCAGCGAGGCCGCCGAGAAGGTCGAGTTGTGCCTGTTCAGTGTCGATGGAGCCGGACGGCTCGTTGAGACCAGGGTGACGCTGCCCGAAGTCGACGGATTCGTGTGGCACGGCTTCATCCCCAACGTCGAGCCCGGCCAGCGTTACGGCTACCGGGTCCACGGTCCCTACGATCCCGCCCACGGTCAGCGATGCAACCCCAACAAACTGCTGCTGGACCCGTACGCGAAGGCGATCGATGGCAGCTTCGAGTGGAACCAGTCGCTGTTCGGATACAACTTCGGCGATCCCGACAGCCGCAACGACGACGACTCGGCGACCGCCATGGCCAAGTCCGTGGTGATCAGCCCGTTCTTCGACTGGGACGTCGATCGCCCGCCCGGCCATGAGTACGCCGACACGGTCATCTACGAGGCACACGTCAAGGGGCTCACCCAGACGCACCCGGACATCCCGGAGAACATTCGCGGGACGTACGCCGCCGTGGCGCACCCGGTGATCATCGAGCACCTGAAGTCGTTGGGCATCAATGCGATCGAGCTGATGCCGGTGCACCACTTCGTCAACGACTCCATGCTCATCGAGAAGGGGCTGACCAACTACTGGGGCTACAACACCATCGGATTCTTTGCGCCTGAACCGAAATACAGCAGTAGCGCCACCCCGGGCGGGCAGGTGCAGGAGTTCAAGGCCATGGTTCGCACACTGCACGAGGCCGACATCGAGGTGATCCTCGACGTGGTCTACAACCACACCGCCGAGGGCAACCACCTCGGTCCGACGCTGTCCATGCGCGGGATCGACAACGCCGCCTACTACCGCGTTGTCGAGGACGACAAGCGGTACTACATGGACTACACGGGCACCGGCAACAGCCTCAACGTCGGGCACCCGCACACGCTGCAACTGATCATGGACTCGCTGCGGTACTGGGTCACCGAGATGCACGTCGACGGTTTTCGGTTCGACCTGGCCTCGACTCTGGCCAGGGAGTTCTACGACGTGGACAAGCTGTCGTCGTTCTTCGAACTCGTGCAACAGGATCCGACGGTCAGCCAGGTCAAGCTGATCGCCGAACCGTGGGACGTCGGTCCCGGCGGCTACCAGGTCGGAAACTTTCCGCCGCAGTGGACGGAGTGGAATGGCAAGTACCGCGACACCGTGCGCGACTATTGGCGCGGCGAGCCGGCCACCCTCGACGAGTTCGCCTACCGGCTGACCGGTTCGGCCGACCTCTACGAGCGCACCGGCCGCCGCCCTGTCGCGTCGATCAACTTTGTTACCGCCCACGACGGGTTCACACTGCGGGACCTGGTGTCCTACAACGAGAAACACAACGAGGCCAACAAGGAAGACAACCGCGACGGCGAGAGCCACAACCGATCGTGGAACTGCGGGGTGGAAGGCCCGACCGACGACCCTGAGATCAACGGGCTACGAGACCAGCAGCAACGCAATTTCCTTGTAACGCTTCTGCTTTCCCAAGGAGTTCCGATGATCTCGCACGGCGACGAGCTCGGCCGTACGCAACGGGGCAACAACAACGTCTACTGCCAGGACAGCGAGCTCTCCTGGATCGACTGGGCGCAGGCTGACACCGACCTGATGGAGTTCACCCGCTCGGTGTCCGCGCTGCGCGCAGCTCATCCGGTGTTTCGCAGGCGGCGTTTCTTCAGTGGACGGCCGGTGCGGCAACGTGAAGGCGGTGGACTGCCCGATATCCAGTGGTTCGCCCCCGACGGCTCGGAGATGACCGAGGAGGACTGGGAGTCCGGCTTCGCCAAGTCGGTGGCGGTCTACCTCAACGGTCACGGCATTCCCGATCTCGACGAGCGAGGCCAGCGCGTAAGCGACGATTCATTCCTGCTGTGGTTCAACGCCCATCACGAGCCGATCGACTTCGCGCTCCCCGCAGACGAATTCGGCACCGCATGGGTTCCGGTGATCTACACCGCGGCCGAAGCCGACGAGGACGCCGAACCCCACGACGCCGGCGGGAAGGTGACCGTGGCCGCCCGTTCGGTGATGGTGCTGCGGGCAGCCGCTGACTAGTTCACTCGACGACGTCGAAAAACGAGTCGCCGTCCTCCGGCGTGCCGTCGATCTGGCCGCGTTCACGCCCATGCTGCTCGGGGTTCAGGTGGTCGAGGGCGTCGTCGGGCATCGATTCGACCTCCGGTGAACCATCGTCGGCGTCGCGAGGATCGATGTTGTCGGGGGACACCTCCGAGGTCTCCTCCGACAACCGTTCGTCGAGCGATTCGTGGTCCTTGGCCTCGATCCACCGCTCCGGCGGGTCGACCACCTCGTCGCCGTCGTCGTTGCGGATCTCGTCGGAGTCGAGCTGCTCTTCGGGCTCAAGGGGGATGTCGTCGAACTCGTCACCGGCCATGCAGCCATGTTGCCCGACGGACGGCGAGGCCAAAACCGCGCGGTCTACATTCAGCGGATGAACCGCACCGAAAGGGTCGCCGGCCACGTCAACGGTGAGACGGCCGTGGTCGCCGGGCTGTTCCAGCGGCGCGGCACCGCCGCCGCGATCCGCGCGACGGGCTGGTCGGACGGTGGCCGCTCGGCGAGGTCGGCGCCAAACTGGACGTGCGCGAGTCCAACCTCAATTACCTCGAGATCGTCGGCACGTGGGACGAGCGGATTGTCATGGTCGCCGACGACGAGGATTTCCTCGAGTGACAGCGTGACTGGCTGACGGACAATAACTGATCCGCTCCTCGCGTGCGCAGAAGTCGCGGGTGGCCCAGAAGTGTTGTGCGGCAGCACGCTTGCCGGTCGAGTTTCCGTATCCGTACCAGGCCGTATGGTACCGTTAGCTGCTGTTGCAACCGTGGCCGCCGCCATGGCACTCGGGATTTCTTGGATATCTCGCTGACGCCGCCGGCCGGGCGGGCCGGAGTAGGAGCCGAAGAGCGGCGGCGCCCTACCTGGCGGCCACGGTTGCCAGCACCCCTCCTAAGTGTAATTATCTCTGGTGTCAGTAACGGGGTCCGCACAGCACGTATGCTGCCCAGCATGACGCTGCCGCGCGCTGGCCGTCGGCTCTCGGCCGACGACTGGATCGAGGCCGGATTTGCTGTTCTTGCAGACAGCGGACCAAACGCCCTGCGGATCGACGCGCTATGCGAGCGGCTCAATGTCACGAAGGGCAGCTTTTACTGGCACTTCACCGACATGCCCGCATACCGCAGCGCGCTGGCCGAGGCGTGGGGCACCCTCCAAGACCGGAACCGACGGCCGTTCGAGAACATGCCGGGCGTCGATCCGCGGGAACGCCTGGACGTGATGATGCAGACGCTGGTCGCCCCGCAGCACTGGGCGCTCGAGCGTGCGATGCGGGTATGGGCGCTCATCGACGACGCGGTGCTGGCGAGCGTCCAGCAAAGCGACGGGCGGGTGCTTCGGGCCGTCCAGCAGGCGTTCACCGACTGCGGGTTCGAGCCCGAGGACGCAGCACTGCGGTCGCTTGTGGTGTTCGCGTCGGGCGTCGGGCTCATCCACGCATCGGGCTCGACCCCGGCCGCGCCTCCCGAACTGCGCGACCGCTTCCTGGACTTCATGCTGAGGCGGTAGCCGGTCACGCCCGTTTCTGAGTCGGTTCCAGGCCAGTCTTGCGGTCGAGGTACTGCAGCAGGTCGTGGGCGGCCACCTCGATGTCCTTGTGCCGCCATTCGGCCGCCCGGTACACGCAGGCGATCAAACCGGTGCGATGTATGCGGCGAAAATCCCCGTACACGAAGGCATATCGCGCCTTCGTGTGGTCCTTCGCACCCTCGGTCAGCCCCAGGTGCCACTCGGCGTACCCCTCCCAGGAATGCGATTCGAGGTACGAGTTCTGCGCTTCGGCCCGCGGCTGCACCTCACCCCAGTCGCTGTCGAGGACGTACTGCCGAGCGTCGATCAGCGCGCGCGCCTTGGCCACGGCAGGTTCGTTGAGCCGATAGGCGGCCATGGTCTCATTGTCCACTCTGCGGGGCCACCGTCGGAAAATGACTCTGTAACAGAGGTAATATCGGGTCGTGGATACCCGCACCGACCTGACCGCCGAGCTGTTCAACGTGGTGGGACGGTTTCGGCGACAGCTCCGCCGGTCGACGGGGCGAGGCTTCGACGCCACCGGGCTGACCCAGTCGCAGGCCGAGCTGCTGCGGTTGGTCGGCCGCCAACCCGGTATCTCTGTGCGGGAGGCCGCCACCGAATTGGGGTTGGTGCCCAATACGGCCTCGACGCTGGTGTCCAAGCTGGCGGCCGACGGCCTGCTGATCCGCACCGTCGACTCCGACGACCGCAGGATAGGCCGGCTGCGGCTGACCGAGCCCGCACAGCGCATCGCCGACGAGTCCCGCGCCGCCCGCCGGGCCGCCCTGTCGGCGGTGCTCGACGAGCTGGACCCCGGCCGTCTCGACAGCCTGGAGCGCGGATTGGAGGTCCTCGCCGAGATGACCCGCATGCTGCACGAAAGGCAGCCATGACAACGCCGCTTGCGATCGACTGCCAACACCTGACCCACCGCTACGGCCAGTTCACCGCGGTCGACGACCTCACCCTGCAGGTGCGATGCGGCGAGACCGTCGGCCTGCTCGGACCCAACGGAGCGGGCAAGACCACAGTGGTGCGTGTGCTGACCACGCTGACACCGGTCCAGCGCGGCGAGGTGTACGTCTTCGGCCTCGACTCGCGCCGCAACACGATGGACATTCGGCAGAACATCGGCTATGTGCCGCAACAGCTTTCGATCGAGGCCGCGTTGACGGGCAGGCAGAACGTCGAGCTGTTCGCGCGTCTCTACGACGTTCCACGCCGCCAACGGTCCGATCGGGTCGACGAAGCGCTGCACGCGATGCAGCTGCTCGACGTCGCCGACGGGCTGGCAGGCACCTACTCCGGCGGCATGGTCCGCAGGCTCGAGTTGGCGCAGGCGTTGGTGAACCGCCCGTCGCTGCTGATCCTCGACGAACCGACGGTCGGTCTGGATCCCATTGCGCGTGACAGTGTCTGGGCTCAGGTGGGGCGCATGCAGGACGAGTTCGGCATGACGGTGTTGCTCACCACCCACTACATGCAGGAGGCCGACGCGTTGTGCGATCGGGTGGCGCTGATGCACCACGGTCAGCTGCAGGCGGTCGGCTCGCCGACCCAGCTGAAGCAGAAGGTGTCGCCGGACGCGACACTCGAGGACGTCTTTCGTCACTACGCCGGCTCGGATCTGGCCGAGGACAGCTCGCAGACCGGGTTGCGTGAGGTCCGGTCGAGCAGGAGGACGGCGCGCCGTGTCAGTTGAGCCGAAAATGGCCGTAGAGATTGTCCGTGCGCCGCGCGGCTGGCGTCGCATCCGTGGAATGGCCGTGCGGGTAAGCGCTTTCGCGGTGGTGGAACTACAAAAGCTGCGCCACGACCGCACCGAATTGTTCACCAGGATGGTGCAGCCCGCGCTGTGGTTGTTGATCTTCGGGCAGACGTTCTCCCGGCTGCACGTCATTGACACCGGCCACGTGCCGTATCTGGCGTTCCTGGCACCGGGCATCATCGCGCAGTCAGCGCTGTTCATCTCGATCTTCTATGGCATCCAGATCATCTGGGACCGCGACGCAGGCATTCTCGCCAAGCTGATGGTGACGCCCGCGCCTGCGGCCGCGCTCATCACCGGGAAGGCGTTCGCGGCCGGGGTGCGCTCGGTGGTGCAGGTGATCGGGGTGGTGGCGCTGGCATACCTGCTTGGCGTGCACATGACCGTCAATCCGCTGAGAATCCTTGGGGCGATGGGCGTTGTGTTGTTGGGCGCGGCGTTCTTCGCGTGCCTGTCGATGACGCTCGCCGGCCTGGTGCGCAACAGGGACAGGCTGATGGGCATCGGGCAGGCCATCACCATGCCGCTGTTCTTCGCGTCGAACGCGCTCTACCCGGTCGACGTCATGCCGCAGTGGCTGCGCTGGCTGTCGGCCGTCAACCCGCTCAGCTACGAGGTCAACGCGCTGCGCGGACTGCTGATCGGGTCGCCGACCAACGGTCTCCTCGACGTCGCCGTCCTCGTCGTCGCGGCGGTCCTAGGCATCGCTATGGCGTCGGCGCTGCTGCGCCGACTCGTCCGCTGACACTGGGAACGTTCACCTATTTCGGCGCGGACAGGTTGTAAACGGTGTCATCCCCGACGGCGGATGACGGGAAGGTGGCCGCGACCCAATCCGCGATGTCGGCGTGACCCCGGTTCGTCCAGCCCGGCCCGCGGCCACGGTGGTTCACAACGACGTAGTACGCCACCTTGTGCTGCGCGACGTCATCCTTGAACTGGCTCAGCGTCGGGGCCGGGTCGCTGCCCGAGAACCCGCCGATCGCCATGACCGCTGTGCCCGTGGATAATTCGAGGCCCGCGGCGCTCGATGAGCGGCTGACCGCGGCCGACCATTCGGTGTTCGTGTCCTTCAGCATGGCGTCGAGGACGGCGTTGTCCGAACTCTGGTCGAATCCGAACCCTCCGTGCCGCGTCGCCTGGGCCGGGCCGACAGCAGGTCCACCGCCTTGATGCGGCTGGCCGATCGTGGCGATCGCGTACGCCGCGGGTCCGGCAAGCGCGCCCAGCAGTCCAACGCCGATCGCCCCGCGCGCGACCGCGCGCCGACTTTCCGCCGTCCACCGCCCGAGTAGCGCTATCGCCGCGACGACCGCGAACACCAGGATGGTCCAACGCAAGCCGGGGAGCCAGTCGCCGTTGCGGCCGAGGACCCACCAACCCCAGACGGCGCTGCCACCGACCAGCACGGCCAGACCGCTCCGGTACAACCACTTTTGGCGGTGTCGCCACAACTCGTGCACACCGATGGCGAACATCGCCGCCACGGGTGGCGCGATGGACAGGCAGTAGTACGCGTGGATCATGCCATGCATAAAGCTCAGCACCAGGCCGTCCACGACCAGCCAGCCGCCGAACACGATTGCCGCACCCCGCACGAGATCTGTCCGCGGCGCACGTCGGCGCATGAGCACCACCAGAACAGTCGCCAGCAGCGCCGCGGGCACCAGCCAGCCGATCTCGAAACCGAACTCGCCGCCGAACAGCCTCGACCATCCTTGCGATTGATCGCCGAATCCACCGAATCCGCCGAATCCGTGCGACAACTGCGCGCCGGCAGCCGCACCGACCACATGGTCGGGTGGACCGAAACCCATGTGGTTTCGGCCCAGAATGCGGGCGAATCCGTTGTAGCCCAACACCAGATTCATGAAGTTGTCATCGGTCGACCCCGCGATGTACGGGCGGGACGACGCAGGCCACAGCAGGGTCAGCACCACAAACCAGCCCGCGGAGACCACGAAGGCAACCGCAGCCACCAACACGTGTCGGAACCTGGACCGCAATGGCGTCGGCGCAGCAATGAGGTACGCGGCCGCCAGCGCCGGGGCCACCATCAGCCCTTCGAGCATCTTGGCGAGAAACGCGAAACCCAGTGCGACACCGGCCCACGCCAGCCACTTCGCGCTCGCCTGCTGCAACGCGCGTACGGTGCAGTACGCCGCGGCGGTCATCAGCAGCACCATGACGGCGTCGGGATTGTTGAATCGGAACATCAACGCGGCCACCGGCGTCAATGCCAGCACGGCGCCTGCGAGCAATCCGGTGCGCGGGCCGCTCACACGTGCGACCGCGCCGTACAGCAGCGCGACGGCAGCGACGGCCATCAGCGCCTGCGGGATCAGCATGCTCGCGCTGTTGAAGCCGAATATCTGCCCGGACAGTCCCATCGCCCACTGCGAGACCGGCGGCTTGTCGACGGTGATGAAGTTGTGCGGGTCCAGCGAGCCGAACAACAACGCTTCCCAGTTCGTCGAACCCGTTTGCGCCGCGGCGGCGTAGAACTGGTTGCCCATTCCGTTGATGGTGATGTTCCACAGGTACATCACCGCGGTGGCGACGATGAGCGCGACGAGGCCCACCCGGTCCCACAGCTGTTCGGTCCACCGGGCGGGCCGTGTGCTGTCGATCTCGGCGGGTTCTGCTTGAGTCTCTAACGTCGTTGTCACACCCGACAGTCATGCATTGCTAGGTTGCGTGACGCTGTGAGGAACCGGCGAGACTGCTGCGGGTTGCCCGCAGCGCATCGGCCAGCGTCCACACCGAGATGCCCAGCAGCGCCACGTCCTTGACGAGAAACCCGCCGCTCAGGGACAGCAGGGGAAAGCCTCCGACTGATTCGTCGAAGACGCCAGGGGTGGTGAACAGGAAGCTGATCGTCGCGGCGAACACAGGACGCCGAGCAGTACCGAGAAGGTGTACACCGAGAAGATGTCGTACAGCCAACTCATGAACGGGCTTTCGGACACCAGTGGATAGATGCCTCGCGCCTCGTAGTTCGTGAACTTCATTCCGCCGAACCACGCGATGACAGAAACACCATCGATTTCGTTGCGAGTCTGCTCGCGCGCTACGGCCTGGTCCAATTGGTGCCGCTCTGGGCGCAGCAGGCTCCGCTACTTCACGATCCGGGCGATGGACTTCAGCGGGATCGGCAGCCAGCTCGGCCGGTGCCGCGCCTCGTAGCCTGCCTCGTAGACGGCCTTGTCCAGCTCGTAGGCCTCGAGCAGATGCCCGGAGTCGCGTGGGTCGGTGCCTGACACCGCCGCATACCCTTCGCAGAACGCGGCGGCGTTGCGGTCCACCCATTCGCGGGCCCGCGCGGCCACCTGCCGGTCCCGGTCCTCGGCGCCAGAGTCTGAGGCTTGTTCCATCAACCGTTGGTAGGCGGCGTACTCGAATGACCGGAGCACGCCTGCAACATCGCGCAGCGGGGAGTCGGGTCGGCGTCGCTCATCGAGCGGCTGTCCAGGCTCACCTTCGAAGTCGATAAGCAGCCAGCTCTCGGGTGTGCGCAGCACCTGCCCGAGATGCAGGTCGCCGTGGATCCGTTGGACGGCGATCGTCTCCTCGGCCAGCTTGCGGTAGCGCTCCTCGATCAGCGGCAGGTACTGCTCGAGTTCGGGGACCGATGCCGATACCGCCGCCAGTCGCCCAAGCACGGTGTCGGTCGGGAACAGGGTGATCGACGTTCCGAGCTGCTCGGCGAGTGTGACGTGTACCGAGGCGACCGCCTCGCCGAGCCGATACGACTCGCCGGCGAAGTCGCCGCCGACCTCGTCGGCGTAAAGGTCGCCCTCGGCGAACAGGTCGCGGGTGCTGGCCATTGCCATGTCCCAGCCCTCGGCGGAGTTCGCGGCGAACTCGGTGACCATGCCCAGCGCGCACGGTTGCCCGTCGCCCGACGTCTCGTAGGCGCCGAGCAGGCGCGCCACGTGCGGGTTGTCGGCCCGTGCAAGCGCCCTGTTCAGTTCGATGTCCGGATTGGTGCCTCCGGTGATGCGGCGGAAGACCTTGAAGACGGCCTCTTCTTCGAAGATCACGCTGGTGTTACTCTGTTCGGCGCTCGACACCCGCGCCGCCGCCTCGAGTGGAAGCGTGGCGCCGGGTTCCTTGCCGAACCGGACCGTGTTGACCGGCGGGCCCACCGTCGCCGACGAATCGATCAGCGACAGCAGGAACCGCGCGTCCGCCGGGTTGTATAGCGCGTCGTAGGCCATGCGGTCGTCATCGGCGCCGATGGTTGCGACGTCGAGGAATTCGGTGATCGGGCCTTCGCCTGATGTCGCCGCATCCGCGGCTCCGATGTGCCAGCCGACTATCACCTGATACCGCTCCGTCGACCCGTCGGTGTAGTCGACGTCGAGCAGCACGAGGTCGAGGTCCTCACGCAGCGAAACCACTACGGCGGGTTCCGCGGAGGACAGCTCACGGTTGCGTCCGGCATACCACCGCTGCTGGGGTAGCCACTCGTTGAATGGCAGGTTCATGACTGCTCCTCAGGCTCCCGCAATTGGAACCAGTAGAAACCGTGGCCCGGCAGGGTCAGCAGGTAGGGCAGCTGGCCGATACGGGGGAACTCAACGTATCCGGTCATCTCGACCGGCGTGTACCCGTTCCAATGCTGAAGGTTCAGTTCGATCGGCTGCGGGAACCGCGACAGGTTGTTCACGCAGAGCACGGTGTCCACTGCGCCTTCGATCTCCCGCACATAGGCCAGGACCGACGGGTTCGACCCACCGAGCTCACGGAACGTGCCGATCGCGAACGCGTCGTAGCGGCCCCGGACCGCGAGCATGGTGCGCGTCCAGTTCAGCAGCGACGTCGAACTGTCACGTTGCGCCTCGACATTCACCGACTGGTAGCCATAGATCGGGTCCTGGTTGGGGGGCAGGTACAACCGGCCCGGGTTTGCGGTAGAGAAGCCGGCGTTGCGGTCCGGCGTCCATTGCATCGGGGTGCGGACCCCGTCACGGTCGCCCAGCCAGATGATGTCGCCCATGCCGATCTCGTCGCCGTAGTACAGCACCGGCGAACCCGGGAGCGACAGCAGCAGCGCGGTGAACAGCTGCATCTGGTTGCGGTCGTTCTCCAGCAGCGGCGCCAGCCGCCTGCGGATGCCGACGTTCGCCTTCATCCGCGGGTCCTTGGCGTACTCGGCGTACATGTAGTCGCGCTCTTCGTCGGTGACCATCTCCAACGTCAACTCGTCGTGGTTGCGCAGGAAGATGCCCCACTGCGCCGTGTCCGGTATCTCCGGTGTCTGCGCGAGGATCTCCGAGATCGGGAACCGCGACTCGCGGCGGACTGCCATGAAAATCCGTGGCATCAGCGGGAAGTGGAACGCCATGTGGCACTCGTCGCCGCCGGTCCTGGGATCGCCGAAGTACTCGACGACGTCGGCTGGCCATTGATTCGCCTCGGCCAACAGCACGCGCCCGGGGAACTCGTCGTCGATCACCTTGCGGCAGTGCTTGAGGAACGCGTGCGTCTCGGGCAGGTTCTCGCAGTTGGTGCCTTCCCGCTCGAACAGATAGGGCACGGCATCCAGCCGGAAGCCGTCGATGCCGACCTCGAGCCAGAACCGCAGCACGTCGAGCATCGCTTCCTGTACGGCGGGGTTGTCGTAGTTGAGGTCGGGCTGGTGGCTGAAGAACCGGTGCCAGTAGAACTGCCGCCGCACGGGATCGAACGTCCAGTTCGACTCCTCGGTGTCGACGAAGATGACTCGCGCGTCGCAGTACTTCTCGCTGGTGTCGCTCCACACGTAGTAGTCGCCGTACGGCCCGTCGGGATCGCGCCGTGACTCCTGGAACCACGCGTGCGCCTCGGACGTGTGGTTCATGACGAGGTCGGTGATGACGCGAATACCGCGGCGGTGGGCGGCGTCCAACAGTTCGACGAAATCGTCGACGTCGCCGAACTCGGGCAGCACCTTGTAGAAATCGCGGATGTCGTAGCCGCCGTCGCGCAGCGGCGAGTCGTAGAACGGCGGCAACCAAAGACAGTCGACGCCAAGCCACTTCAGGTAGTCGAGCTGTTCCGTCAGGCCACGCAGGTCGCCAGAGCCGTCGGAGTTGGAGTCGTAGAACGCGCGCACCAGCACCTCATAGAACACCGCGCGCTGGAACCAGGTGCGATCCTCTGGCAGGGCGCGGGCGTGCCCGAAGTCCTCGGCGGTGGGATGTTCGACCACGCCGTCCTCGACGTGGCTGCCTTCGGCCGGATCGTGTATCGCGGCGTCCCCGATGCTGTGGTCCATACAGCCTTCAAACCTACCCATGTCGGACGAAACTGAATCGCCGCAAAACTCGACCTCGACGGCGCGTCGCCGCTCACCGATCAATTCCAGCTGTCCACCGGTTGAATCCGCAATCGAGTCGGGTTACGGTTTCGGCGTCCTAGATCCGTCAGCGTGGCGATCTGGCCATCACTGGCGTTGTTTGTACGACAAAGAATCGAGTGGTCGTGGCCGATTTGACGCCGAATGATGGTGAAGCCCCAGTAATCGTTGGTATGTCCGACGCGGCGATGCACATGTACTCCGCCGCCATCGACTCCCTTCCCGATGCGCATGACCCCGAGTTCCCTCACCGCGCCGGCATCATCCTCGCCGGGCTCCGCAAACTCCAGGGCTCTCTGTCTGAGGCGGCGGGGCGCAGCCGGGTCACGCCGTCGGTCATCGTCGCGCTCAGTGGCGTGCGGCACCGCTACGACGAGCTGATGGAGACAGCCGCAAAAGGGCCGGGAGCGACGCTGGGTCAGCGGCTGTACATCGCGCGCGGGAGCGCCAAGCTGTCGACCAAGGAAGCGGCCAACGGCGTGGGTCTGCGTAAGGACCTCATCGAGGCCGTCGAGGCGGAGGAGCCCGCTACCGAGGACGAGACCTCTCGGATCAAGGACCTGATCGCCGCACTCGGCGGCTGATGCCAGCATCGCCTTGAGGTCGTCGGTTACGCCATGAAACGCGCGGCCCCATTGTGCGGCAGCATGTGACCCGCGCGTGCTTGCCGATGGCCGATGACGGCGCCGCTGACCGTCATGAGCACCAGACCTACGACCCCAGGCAACGCGACAACGGCCATGTCGGTCACCTTGGCTGCGCGCAGATACTGCTGATACCCGAGTCGGGTGGCCGGTACTTCGACCGGTACGGCAGCAGTCGCCGGGGGCGGTGCGGGGGTGGGCGCAGCCCCACGCATCCGGGGCGGAGCACCGGCAACGATCGAGTTGGGCACATGTACCTGGCTACCCAGACGTCCCCCGGCCGGCGGCGGCGCAACAGCGACCGGCGGAATGACCGGCGGTGCGCCCGGTGGTACAACGGGGCGCGGCGGCGCAACCGGCGGCGGCGCGATCACCAGCGGAGCCCTGACGGGCTGCAAGTCACCGGCCTGGGCGTAATCGGATCCGCCCTCCCCTGAGGCGTCGATGACCTCCACATTTGGTACCTCGGCCGGTACCTCGCTGGTGCGGAAACTCGGCGACGGCGTCGGTTCAGGCTGCGGCTGCCCGTACGCCCGCAGTATCGAACCGGTCGGCACGGAGATCACCACGGTGGTGAACGAAGATTTGGCGCGCGCACCGGTTCCCGCTAGCAGTCGCGGAACAGGAATGTAGATGGTCAACCGCTCGGCCACCGCGGCCCTGCCGATGCCCGGGTCGTTCGCGCGACCTTCGGACGCGTCAAGCTCCTCGGAGCTGCCTTGGCCCGACGCGGCGACCTCCGCCTCCGATTCGACCCGAGTGCCGGACGGACTGAGTTCGGCGTCGGCTTGTTCCCCTTGTTCCCTGCTCGCACTCGAGCCACCGGACCAGGCGCGACCGAACGTCACACGGGAACCACTTGGCCCGAGGTTGACCGCTCCACTGATTCCACGCTCATCGATCGTGAGTCGGGGACCGTCAGGACTCACATCGAAGCCACCGCGGAATCCCGATTGGCGGCTGATCTGAATTCCGCCCGCTCCGACCTCGAAACCTCCGCGATCTTCGCGGGCACCGATTCGGACAATGGGGGGACTGACCGGCCTCTGGTCCGCGTCGTTGCGTGGCTTGTTGTCGTTATCCTTCTCGTGACCAATGCCAAGTCCGCCAAGTCCGGAATCGGCTGACGCGATCCCGCCGCCCATCAGCAGACCTGCAGCAAGCAAACCGGTGCATGCGAGAAAACGCACAACCCCCCGCGCCACGATGCCCACTCTCCCCAGGAAACAGTTGCTGCACAGACACCTAAGTATGTGCGATTCTGCATATTCGCGTCAACGCGTCGCCACATTGACGTTGCTAGCAATTGACACAATTCGACGCATTCGTCATTTATTTGTGTGCGCCCGGCAATGACGCAGTTATTCGGTATCGTGCCAAACGTGGCATCCCGTGATCACGGCGACCCGGGCGATGCCCCGTCGGTCCCTCCCCCGCTTACCGCTATCGCCAATTCCGTTCGCCCGTCGGCCGCCGAGGAAGCACGGACGATCGCGGCGTCGACCAACACGGGCACGTTGGCGACGTTGACTACCGACGGCGATCCGTGGGCGTCGTTCGTCACCTACGGACTGCTCGGCGGTGCACCCGTGCTGTGTGTGTCCAATCTCGCCGAACACGGCCGCAACCTCGCCGCCGACCCGCGCGCCAGCATCGCGATCGTTGCGCCGCAGCGCGATGCTGATCCGCTGGACACCGGCCGCATCACACTGGCCGGTGTCGTCGAGGTACCCGCCGGCGACGAACGCGTAGCCGCCCGCGATGCGCACCTGTCCGCAGTCGCTGCGGCGAAGTACTACATCGACTACAGCGACTTCTCGCTGTGGGTCCTGCGGGTGCAGCGAGCGCGCTGGGTCGGCGGGTACGGGCGGATGGATTCGGCGACCGGGGAGGCGTACGGCGCTGCCGAACCCGACCCGGTCGCGCCGCGGGCCGACGGGGCGATCGCTTATCTCAACGCCGACCACGGCGAAGCCCTCGTCGCGATGGCGCAGGCGCTGGGCGGATATCCGGACACCTCCGCGGCCACCTGCACCGGCGCCGACCGGTACGGACTCGATCTGCGGGTCGTCACGCAGCGCGGCGTCGCCTACACCCGGATCGGTTACGCCGCACCCATCGACTCGATCGACGAATTACGTTCGGCCGCCGTCGAGTTGACGCGTCGCGCCCGGCAGAGCTGAAATACCATCCTGATATGCCTTCGACCGAGCGACCGGACACCTGGCAAGCGGCCTTCGACTTGATCCGCGCCCGCGGTTACGAGCATCGTGAAGAACCCTTCAAGTTGGCCAGCGGCCAGCTCAGCCACGACTACATCGACGGCAAGTTCGCCGTCGACACCGGGGAGCGACTGTCGATCGTCAGCCGTGCGGTCGCTGATCTCGCCGCGGCGCACGGGATCGAATTCGACGCGGTCGGCGGTCTGACCATGGGAGCGGACCCGCTGGCGCACGGCGTCGCGATGGTCACCGGCAAGGCCTGGTTCTCGGTGCGTAAGGAGCAGAAGCCGCGCGGCCGTGAGCAGTGGATCGAAGGCACCCGATTGGAGCCCGGCACCCGCGTGCTGCTGGTCGACGACGTGATCAGCACAGGCGGCTCCACCGAGAAGGCGTACGAGCGCGTAACGGCGGCGGGCGCGGTGGTCACCGGCGTGATCCCGATGGTGGACCGCGGCGACGTCGCCACGAAACGCTTCGCACAGCGCAATGTGCCGTTCGTCGCGCTGGTCACCTACTCAGATCTCGGAATCGAGCCGGTCAAAGACGTCTGAGCCGTGTGAGACGCCTGAGTGCATCAATATTGACCGCTAGGGCGTCAAGACAGCGTCAAGACCCGTGCCATTAGTGCGGGGAGCGCGCACGGTGGCGTTATGACTCTGCTCGACCATCTGCCGTCCCTGCAGCGGGCCGCCGCGCCCCGGATCGACCCGGCGATCTGGCCGTCGACCGCGGCCGTCGACACGCTCGGCAGGCTCTGCGTCGGCGATGTGCCGTTGACCGACATCGCCGACCAGTTCCGCACTCCCGCCCATGTTGTCGACGAGGTCGACTTTCGCCGTCGGTTGCAGCGCTACCGCGCGTTGCGGGATGTCGAAATCGCTTACGACGCCGCGTACCTGCTGACCACCGGGGTGGCCCGGTGGATGGCCGATGAGGGCGCGGCGCTTGCCGTGCGCTCCGCAAGTGAGCTGACCATCGCCATGGCCGGTGGAGTCGACGCGGCCCGGATCATCATGCACGGCGATGTGGTCGACGGCGCAGGCGCCGGTCGTGTGGTGGTCGACTCGGTGATGGACGTGGCATACCTGGCCTGCGCCGTTCAGCGTCCCCAGCCGATTCTGATCGGGGTGAGCGCGGGTGACGACATCGACCGCCACAGCGCCCAGATCGCGAAGCGTGTTCTGCAGCAACGCCTTCTGACTCTGGTTGGGTTGTACTGCCCGATCGAGGATGACGTCACCGAGACGATCCCCCGGATGGTTTCCGCGATGGCGGACATCCGCGCTCAACACCGCGTGATCCCGCACGAACTCACCCTCGGCGCCCCGGACGCATGCGACCCGGCCGAGCTGGCCGACCTGATCGGCGACACGCTGGACTGGGCATGTGCGGCGGAGCGGTTCCCCCGCCCACGCGTCGTGATCGAGCTGGGGGCTGCGATCAGCACCCAATCCGGCCTCACGCTGTTTTCCGTCATCGCGGTCGAGGAGCGGCCCGGTAAAGACACACTCATCTGGGTGGACGGCGGCATGTCCGAGGACTCGCCGCACGCGAAACACACCGTCGCCCTGGCGAATCGACACCGGCTTGGCCCCACCATGTCGGTCACTATCGCCGGGCATCACTGCCATGACGTGCTGGCCCGCGACATTGAGCTGCCCGCCGATGTACATCCCGGTGACCTGCTGGCCGTAGCGGGCACCGGCGCCGATCAGCACAGGGCGTCGACCTACCACATGGTGAGCCGCGCGCCCGTGATCGCGGTCCAGCGTGGACGCGCCACCGAACTCGTGCGCCGCGAGACGACCGAGGACCTGCTGGCCCGTGACCGCGGATGGTCAGGCGGGGGCGTCACCCTTCACGACTAGCACGCCGGTCGGTTCGACCCCAACGGACACGGCTGCCCCCGGCGCAAATCCCCGGGCCTGCGAGCTCGCCATCTGGGCGCTGATCACCGAGCCATCCTGCAGAGTGCAGTACACCCGCGAGATCGGTCCGAGGAACGCCACCGAGCTGACGGTCGACGTGCCGGCCGGGTCGGATGAGACGGTGACCGACTCGGGGCGCACCATCGCCATTCCCCGGCCTTCGGGGATAGAGCCGTCCAGCGCGGGCACCGACGTGCCGAGCAGCTGCGCGCGACCGCCCGAAACGTCGGCGGGCACTTTGTTGTTCAGGCCGACGAACTCGGCCACGAACGGTGTCGCCGGGTTGGCGTAGAGATCGGCGGGTGCGGCCAGCTGCTCGAGCCTGCCCTGACTCATCACGCCGACCCGGTCGGCGACGGCCAGCGCCTCCTCCTGGTCGTGGGTGACGAACAGCGTCGTCGTGCCGACTTCGAGTTGGACGCGCCGGATTTCGTCGCGCAACTGTGTCCGTACCTTGGCGTCCAGCGCGGAAAGCGGCTCGTCGAGCAGCAGCACTCGCGGCTGGATGGCAAGCGCCCTGGCCAGCGCGACCCGTTGCTGTTGGCCGCCGGAGAGCTCGCTGGCGTACTTGTGTTTGTGCGCCGATAGGCCAACCAGGTCGAGCATGTTGGCCGCCTGAGAAGTCCGCTCGCCCTTGGGTTTTCCGCGCATCTTCAAGCCGAACGCCACGTTGTCGAGAACAGTGAGATGAGGGAAGAGGCTGTACGCCTGAAACACCATGCCCATGTCGCGCTTGTTGGCGGGCACATTGCTGACGTCCTGGCCGCCGACCGACACGGTGCCCGACGTGGCTTCGTCGAGGCCCGCGAGGATCCGCAGCGCGGTGGTTTTGCCACAGCCGGATGGGCCGAGCAGCGCGACGAGTTCGCCGGGCTCGATGTGCAAGGTGAATCCGTCGAGCGCCTTCACGCTTCCATACACGCGCGTCAAGTTGTTCAGTTCGACGGCAACGCCGTTCGTCATGTGGAGACTCCAGAGGGGGCGGGGGTGGGTGCGGCAGCATCGATAGCCGCGGTTCGGCGGCGGCCGCGGGTCACCAACGACAGGATCAGCAGCAGCACGAAGCCGAACAGCAGCACCGCCAGCGACGCGGCCACTGACGTCGGGCCGTCGGTTTTGCCGATCTGGACGATCTGCACCTGCAACGTCTGAAATCCGGAGAGCGACGCGATGGTGTACTCGCCGAGCACCACGGCGATGGAAATGAAGGCAGCCGACAGGATGCCGGACCAGATGTTGGGCACCACCACGCGCAGGATCGTGGTCGTCCAACCGGCCCCCAGCGAGCGTGCCGCCTCGGCGAGAGTCTGCAGGTCGATCGACGACAGCGCGGCGTCGATGGCCCGGTACGCGAACGGCAACACCAGCACGACGTAGACGAACGTCAGCGTCAACGCGGATTCACCGAGGAAATAGGTCACCCACAGATACACGTTTCGCAGACCCACCACGATCACCAGGGCCGGGATCGTCAGGGGAAGCAGGCACAGGAACTCAACCATGCCCTTCGCCCACGGCGTCCGCAGCCGCACCCAGATCATTGTCGGCACCAGCAGCAGTAGCATCGCCACCACGGTGAAAACCGCCAGCAGCAACGAGATCACGATCGATTGATACAGCGCTTCGTCGGCGATCAGGTTCTTCCACGCCTGCATGGTGCGGCCGCCTGCGATCAGGTTGCGGGTGGAGAAGTCGGCCATCGCGTAGAGCGGGAACAAGAAGAACAACCCGAACGCCACCCACAGCGCCGCGCGAAACACCTTGACGCCCATCGTGGTTCGCCTCACCGCAGCCACCTCGCCGTGCGTCTCACCAGTGCGCTGTAGGCCACCATCACCACCGCAACGACGACGATCATCTCGAGCGCCAGGGCGTAGGCGAACCCCGCCTGGCCGAGCACCACCTCGCTGGTGAGCGCGGCCCGGATCAACAGCGGCAGGATCGGGCTGCCCTGGCTGACCAGCGCGGCCGCCGTCGCATAGGCCGCGAAGGCGTTGGCGAACAACAGAAGTGCCGAGCCGAGGAACGCCGGCGTTAGCAGTGGGATCGCCACCTCCCGCCAATAGCGCCACGTCGACGCGCCCAGGCTGACGGCTGCCTCGCGCCACTGGTCGCGCAGTCCTTCGAGAGCGGGCACAAAGACGATCACCATCAGCGGGATCTGGAAGTAGGTGTAGACCAGGATCAGCCCGCTCAGGCTGTACAGCCAGCCGGAGCCGGCGAGGTTCCAGCCGAAGACCTGCTGCACCCACAACGTCAGCACGCCGTTGAGCCCGATTGTGGCCAGGAATGCGAATGCCAGTGCGACGCCGCCGAACTGGGCGAGCACACTGCACAACGAGATGACAGCGCGCCGCACCATCGAAGTGGGCGGGCTGCTCACGATCAGCCACGCCAGCACCGCGCCGAGTATCGCACCGATGAGGGCCGTGCTGCCCGAGAGCAGCACGCTCTTGCCCAGCGCGGCCAGCGCGGTGTCGCTGAACAGCGCCTGGATCCGCGCGAAGGAGAACACGCCGTCGGCGTACACCGAACTGACGATCACCGTCACGGTCGGGATGATCAGGAAGATCACCACAACGGCCAGGAACGGCAGCAGCGGCAACCCCTCACGCAGCTTTCGCCGGACCACGTCAGCCGATCGCCTTCGCCCAGTTGCTCGCCAGGTAGTCGGTGGCTGCCTTCGTCTGGTCCGGGCTCGGGACTGTCACCGGGCCGTCGATTATCGGTAGCTTGTCCGCCACCGTCTTGTCGATGGTCCCGTCGGCCATCATGGTGTCGGCGCGCACCGGCCGGACGCCACCGACGGCGAACAGATTCTGCCCCTCGTCGCTGTAGAGGAACTCCTGCCACAGCCGCGCCGCGGCCGGATGCGGGGCGTCCTTGTTGATGGCCTGGTAGTAGTAGCCGGCGACGGCGCTATCCGGCGGAACCACCACCTGCCAGGAGGGCAGTTTCTTGGTCTCGGCCGCGTTCAGGTAGTTCCAGTCAATCACCACCGGCGTTTGGCCCGACTCAACGGTCGCCGGGGTCGGATCGACCGGCAGGAAGTTGCCCGCAGCCTTGAGCTTGCGGAAGAACTCGACTCCCGGGGCGATGTCGTCGGCCGACCCGCCCTGCGACAGTGCCACCATCAGCACGCCTGAGAACGCGGCTGCGGCCTGTGTGGGGTCGCCGTTGAGCGCGACCTTGCCGCTGTACTCGGGCTTGAGAAGATCGTTGACGCTCGTGACCGGTGGCACCTTCGCCGAGTCGAAGCCGATCGACATGTAGCCGCCGTAGTCGTTGACCCACGCGCCGTTGGGGTCCTTGTACGCCGATGCGATGTCGTCGAAGTTGGCGACCTTGTACGGCGCGAACATCGACGTGTTGGCCAGCGCCACCGACTGGCCGAGATCGAACACGTCGGGCGCGGTGCTCTTGCCCTTCTGCTGGTTGGCCGCGTTGATCTCGTCCTGGCTCGCCGCATCGGGTTGCGCCGAGTTGACCTTGATGCCGTACTTGTCGGAGAACGCCTTGATGATGGCGCCATAGTTGGCCCAATCCGGCGGCAGGGCAATCACATTGAGCTCGCCCTCCTTCTTGGCCGCCGCGACGAGGGCGTCCATCCCGCCGAAGTCCGCGGCTGAGGTCGCCTCGCTGACCTTGACGCCGGAGGACGTCTCGCCGCCCGTGTTGTCCTTCTGAGGCGGGGCGCACGCGATAAGGCCCGCCACGACGAGCGCGGTGGCGGCGGAGGCTGCCAACACAGACTTGTTCATTGCCGAACCTTCCGATGGGTGGCAGGCGGCGCGGTGGCGCAGAGGTTACGGCGCCGGATCGCGGCGGTGAATGAATCCAACGGGGCGACCGAACCCTACCGTGGCGGCGACGGTGCCGGTGTGAGTTCTCATCACTCGGTCCGGTTTTCGATCGGCCGCGCATTTGCCCTGGTACGGGCGTTAGCATCACTGTGTGGTTGAACGCGAAGCCTCGGGGGACTTCGACTACCTCTGGGACGACCCGGCCGATGCCGACGGGTTGACCAGCGATGACGCGGCCCTCGAGGTCCAGCCGGCGGGGGAATTCGATCCCCCGCGCGACGCCCCGGACGACGATCTGTGGGACGAACCGGGCGACAACTTCTGGGATGACCAGCCGGATCCCGACGACTATCTCGACGACAATGGCCACTTCGACGCGTTCAACGTCAACACCTGGAGTTTCAAGCCTGCACCGACGCCGTGGTACCGCACCAAGCAGGCGCTCACCGCGATCATCGCGGCGTCCGCCGCCGTGGCCGCGATCGTGGTGTCAGGCGTGCTCCTAGTGTTCCGCGGCCCGGCCGGCACCGTCGATGAAGTGACGTCGTCGGTGACCCCGACTGCACCGACCAGCGCCCAGCCGGCTCCGGTGGCGACCAGCGCGGCACCGGAACCTCCGGCACCTCCGGAACCTCCGCTCCCACCGCTGGAGCCTCCGCTCCCACCGCTGGAGCCTCCGCTCCCACCGCTGGAGCCTCCGCCGCCACCGCCGGAGACGGCCTCACCGATCAACACGGCGCCGAGGTACAACCCGACGTACCAGCCGCGGCCGACCAAGGCGCCGGAGATCGGCGTGACGCGCACCCCAGTGACTCGGGAACCGATCAGCGTCGCGCCGCAGCCGCGCACTGGGCATAGCGGAAACCGTTAGCGCTGCTGGTCCCGCCAGTCCAGCATGTCCTTCAGCTCGCCGAAGTCGTAGCCATCGTCGGTGGGGTGGATCTCTGTGGTGAACAAGGTGACGCCCTCGGTCAGGAACGCGTCGGCGTTCTCCCGCCCGGTCCAGTGCACCGCGCGCTCGATCCGCGTCTCGTCGCGGCCCGCTTCGGCCGCGAGGTCCTTGAGCATCGCGTTCTTGCGGCGGTACTCGGCCACGCTGGCGAAGGTGTGCCAGACGTCGGCGTGCTTGGCGACGATCGGCAGGGTCCTCTTGACGCCCATGCCGCCGATCAGGATCGGAATCGGGCGCACCGGCGACGGGACCAACCGCGTGAGCCTGTTCTCGATGCGCGCAAGGCTGTCCTCGAACAGGTCCATCCGGGACTTGACCGTGCCGAAATCGTATCCGTAGACGGTGTAATCCTTTTCGTACCAACCCGAACCCAGGCCGAGGATCAGCCTGCCGCCGCTGATGTGGTTCACCGTTCGGGCCATGTCGGCCAGCAGGTCGGGATTGCGATAGCCGACGCCCGTCACCAGCAGGCCCAGCTCGGCCTGGCTGGTGATCTCACCCCACGACGCAAGCGCGGTCCAGCCTTCGAAATTGTTGACGTCGGGCTGCTCGGGCATCAGCAGCGGCAGGCCGTCCTCGGACGGCTCGGTGAACGGCTTGTGGAAGTGGTCGTAGCCGAAGATGGCGTCGGCGCCGAGTTCCTCGGCGGTCAGCACCGCTTCGCGCCAGGTCCGGTAGTCGGGTGTACCGCCGGGCCATAGCTGGACGCCGACGCGTATGGGATTGGTCATGTCGGTCAGAACGCTCGCAGGCGCGCGGCTATTGCGGTCGGCGATATCAGCGGCCGATAGCAGCCATAAATTTTGTGCATCGCCGAACCGGAAGACGCATGCCCGGACTGCGATTTACTTCAGTTATGGCAACAACACTCGAGGGTTCAACCGCACTGGTCACCGGGGCGACGGCGGGCATCGGCAGGGCGATCGCGCAGCAACTGGCCACACTCGGAGCCGAGGTCGTGGTGCACGGGCGCAGCCCCGAACGGGGTACCGAGACGGTGCAGGCGATCGAAAATGGCGGCGGGAAGGCGCGTTTCGTGGCAGCCGACTTGTCAAGGGCCGACGAGGTGCGCCGGCTGGCCGACGAGGCGGGCCCTGTCGACATCCTGATCAACAATGCGGGCGTCTACAGGTTCGGGGCGACGGCCGACACCGACGACGCGTTCTTCGACGAGCACGTGAACCTCAACCTGCGTGCGCCCTACATCCTGGTGCAGAAACTCGTGCCCGGCATGGTCGAGCGGGGGCACGGCGTCGTCGTGAACATCAGCACGGTGGCCGCCTCGACACCTGCGCGCCAGGCGGGCATCTACGGCGCCACCAAGGCCGGTGTGGAGCTGCTCACCCGTGTGTGGGCCGACGAGTTCGGCCGCTCGGGCGTGCGGGTGAACACGGTGTCGGCCGGGCCGACGGAGACGCCGGGCACCGCGGTCACGCCCGGGCTCACCGACGGGCTCGCCACCACCACTGCGCTGGGCCGCGTTGCCGCTCCCGACGAAATCGCGAGCGCGGTAACGTTTCTCGTCTCCCCCGCCGCCAGCTACGTCAACGGTGCGGTCCTGCACGCGACCGGCGGTCAGCTGGCCATCGCGCCGTAGCGTTAGGCGTCGTCGGGGCCGTCGAACGTGGTGATGAAGTGTCCAACATCACGTCGGCGTGAACTGGCCGGCCAAACTGCCCAGGTTCTGCGCACCAACGGGTTGCCGACCAACGGCGCCCAGGCGACGGCGTCGGGCAACTGGTCCAGCTGGCGCGGCGGGGCCAGAGCGAACGCGTTGCCGGAGCTGACCGATGCGAACTTAATCGCGACGACGAGCTCAAGGTCCTCCGGCACCGGCGGACCGACGTCAATTCCATGGCTGCGCAGGATCGACGTCAGTTCGTCGAACCAGGCCGGACTGCCCGCACGCGGAAAGCCGACCCACTTCAACCCATGCAGGGCGTCCAGCTGAACGCCATCAGGACCCATGAGCTCATCGGCCAAGTCGGATGCGATCAGAACGCCGAGGTTCTCCCGGGACACCAACATCGCGTCGAACTCGCGACCTGCCAGGCGTTCGCGCACGAGTCCGACGTCGAGCGTGTCATCACGCAGCGCCGCGAACTGCGCCGCCGTGGACAGTTGGCGCGGAACCACCCGTGTCTCAGGAAATTTCGCGGTGAAGCGGGCCAGCGCCCGCGGCAGCACATCGGGGTCCAGCTCCAGCGGGATGCCCAGCCTGATGACACTGTCGCCGTCGGTGGCCAACTCGGCCATCGCGGCCAGCGCCTGGTCGCGGCGCGCCAGCACCGCGCGCGCCTCGGCCAGGAACGTTATTCCGGCCTCGGTCGGCCGCACGCCGGTGCTGCTGCGCACCAACAGCTTGACGGCCAACTCGCGTTCGAGGTTGTTCACGGTCTGCGACAGCGCAGGCTGGCTGACATGGAGGCGGCGCGAGGCCGCCGACAACCCGCCCTCCTCGACGATCGCGACGAATGCGGCGAGTTCGCGGAGCTCCATGTCTACGCCGACCCCGCCGCCATACGCCGAGCTTATAGCCGCGTTCGAGCTATGCGGCGTTCTCGTCTGCCGTCCACAACTGGTCGATCGCGACCAGTGCCCGGCTCAGGCTATCGGCGGCGAGCGGCTTGAGGTCGGCCATCGCCGGATTCCCGTCGGCCATGGTGAGTTCGGCGGTGATGAACCGCGGTTGCAGACCGGTCAGCGAGACGGCGTGCGGCAGCCAGGCCTCGGCGTGATCCCAACCTTCGCGCGGGGTACCGGGCCCGTATCCGCCTCCGCGGCTGGCGAGCACGATCAAGTCGGTGCCGCCAAGGAGTCCGCCCCCGGTTTCGGCGTCGATCGACAAGCCGGGCGCGACGATGTGGTCCACCCAGGCCTTGACCGTGCTCGGCGGGCCGAAGTTGTACAGAGGCACGCCGAGCAACACGGCGTCGGCGTTCTTGATCTCGTCGACCAACGCGACGCTGAGCGCGAACGACGTTTCCTGCGCGGGTGTGCGCGCCTCGGCGGGCACCAGTCGGGCCGTTCCGGTCTCGGCGTCGAGGTGCGGAATCGGGTTCACGGCAAGGTCGCGATAGGTGACCGTGCCGCCGGGGTGGGTCGCGCGCCAGTGCTCGGCGGCGAGAGCGGTCAGCCGGCGGCTGACGGACCGATCTCCCTGCACGGACGAGTCGATGTGGAGCAGGTGTGCCATCTCTAGTCCTCCATAGATAGTTTGTGTAGTACAGATTATCTATACCATGGGGACTGTTGGTTTATTCCAGTAGCCTGGACAGGTGGATGACGTGCCCATCGTCCGGCCTGCGGAGCATCTGTCCGCCCCGCTGCTCGTCCACCTCGCGCGCCGGATGCAGACTGAGGCCGAGGTCGAGCTCGCGGTATTCGGCCTGCGCGCCCGTCACGTCATCGCCCTGACCCTGCTGCGCGATCTCGGCGAACAGAACCAGTCCGACCTGCCCGCGACGCTCGGGATGGACCCCACCAATGTGGTCGCGCTGCTGAACGAGCTGGAGGCCGACGATCTGGTGGAGCGGCGCCGCTCGCCGAAGGACCGTCGCAGGCACACAGTCTCGCTGACGCCCGCAGGCAGGGCCCGCCTCAAGGAGGTCGAGCACCTTCTCACCGGGGTCGAGCAACGGGTGCTTGTCCCACTGACCCGTGAGGAACAGCAGACGTTCTACGCACTTCTGTTGCGCGCCACCGCGAGCCCCACATGCGCGGAGGCCCTCGACACCACCCGCGCGTGCATGGAGGAGTAGCGCGCCAGGAATAGTCTGGACCAATGGCCGAATTCGACGCCGCGGCCATGTTCGCGGAATCGCCCGTGGCAATGCTCGCCACCGTCGGACCGGACGGTGCACCGCACGTGGTGCCCGTCGTGTTCGCGTTGCACGGCGACGTGGTGTACACCGCCGTCGACGCCAAGCGTAAGTCCACCAAGAAACTTCGCCGGCTGGCCAATATCGAAGGCAACCCACAAGTGAGCCTGCTCGTCGATCACTACGACGATGACTGGTCACAACTGTGGTGGGTGCGCGCCGACGGCGTCGCAGCGATCCACTACAGCGGCGAGGCGATGGCCGGCGGCTACGCCCTGCTGCGCCGGAAATACCTTCAGTACCAACGAATTGCGCTTGACGGTCCCGTCGTCACCGTCGAAGTACAACGGTGGGCTTCCTGGCAGGCTTGATCATTGGGTCCCCCTCACGTCCGGGCGAACGCTCAGGCCGTGGCGGGAACCTTGTCGAGGAATCCCAGCACGGTCTGAATGCGGCCCGAGGCATCGCTGACCGCGACGTCGAAACCCACGATCGGTGCCGGCGCTCCCGCCGGGCCCAGCTCCCAGCCGAACCGGGCCTGATCGTGGTGCCCGTCGACCGGACCTGCCAGCCGGAACCTGAAGTCCGGGAACTGCTGCTGCACCGCACCGATCATCGACACGATCGCCTCGCGGCCCTTCGCAACGGCCAACGGGTCGACGTAGCGGGCGTCCTCGGTGTAGAGCTGATCCACGGCGGCGCGTCGGGCGCTCGGGTCGGTCTCGTTCCAGGTGTCGATGTAGCGCTGCGCCAGGTCGTCGTAAGTTGTCATGGCTCCACCCTCGCCGCACGCCGACTGTGTGTCGATTACCTGGCGGGTAGGCGCAACCTCACTCCGCTGGGCCCAACATGGCGTGCATTCGGCCGATCTCCAGCTGCTGCCAGTCGACGATGACCCTGGCCATCTTCACGGCCGTCGGATTCTCGCCCCGCGCAATTTCCGGCTGTGCCATCGCGACCGCACCCTGATGGTGAGTGATCATCGATCTCAGCCACAGCTCATCGAACTCGGTGCCCGTCAGCGCGGGCAGCCTGTCCATCGTGGCCGCGGCGACCATGCCGTCCATGCCCATCCCATCGTGTCCCACGTGATCCGGGGCCGCCGGCTCGCCCCACTGCTGGAGCAATCCCTGCAACGTGTCGATCTGAGCCTGCTGGTCGAGCGCAATGTGTTTGGCCATGACGATGACGTCCCGGTTGGTGGTGCGGGACGGCACCATCGCCGCCATGTCGAGTGCCTGCTGATGATGCGGAATCATTTTCTGGGCGAACGTGACGTCTGCCGCGTTGTGCTTGGGCGCCTGCGCGTCCGGGGTCGGTGAGGATGCCCCACACGAGCTCACCGCGGCGGCCGTAACCACCGCTGCAAGCAGCGCGGTAATGCGCATCCCGACGGACGGCATGAAACCAGCGTAGGGACTACCTTCCGGCTGGGCGCAGGGTTATGCGCACCACGTGCTCGGTCGGGACTGGTTCGGGCCTGCCGCGCAGCCGTCCAGCGACACTGGGCCCCGCGAACGGTGGGGACGATGTCCGCGGTGACTGTGTTCATGCCGCAACTGACCAGCGCCGCCCGCGAAACTCATCGAATCCCTTGTGCTCGGTGTCGGTTCGGGGAATTGTGGATTAACAGCAGCAGAGTGGCTGCTAGGTTTCATTGTCGGCTCTGCCGACGGGAGGGAACGTCATGGCTGACAAGACGACAACTTCCCAGGGCGCCGGAGCCGCCCCCACCGCGGACAGTCCGGCCGCCATCCGCAACGTGGTGCTGGTGGGCCCATCGGGTGGCGGCAAGACGACACTCGTCGAGGCCCTCCTGGTCGCCTCAGGTGTACTCACCCGACAGGGCTCCGTTGTCGACGGCACCACGATCTGCGACAGCGACGAGGCGGAGATCGCCCAGCAGCGCTCGGTCGGCCTCGCGCTCGCATCGCTTGAGAACGACGGGATCAAGGTCAACCTGATCGACACTCCCGGCTACGCGGACTTCGTTGGCGAACTGCGGGCAGGGCTGAGAGCCGCAGACTGCGCGCTGTTCGTGATCGCCGCCAACGAAGGTGTCGACGACCCCACCAAGTCACTGTGGCTGGAGTGCGCTCAGGTGGGCATGCCGCGCGCCGTGGTGATCACCAAGCTCGACCACGCCCGCGCGAACTACGAGAGTGCACTCGCGGCGGCACAGGAAGCGTTCGGCGACAAGGTATTACCGCTGTATCTGGCCGCCGACTCCCCCTGTACCGGCCTGATCGGGCTGCTGTCCCAGACGCACTACGAATACTCCGGCGGCAAACGCACCACAACCCACGCACCGGACGCGTCGTACGCCGACGCGATCCAGGAACTCCGCGGCACTCTGATCGAGGGAATCATCGAGGAGTCCGAGGACGAGACCCTGATGGAGCGCTACCTCGGTGGCGAGGAGATCGACCAGTCCGTGCTGATCGAGGATCTGGAGAAGGCCGTGGCCCGCGCGTCCTTCTTCCCGGTGATGCCGGCATGCAGCGGTACCGGTGTCGGCACGCTGGAACTGCTGGAGATCATCACCAGCGCGTTTCCGTCGCCCCCGGAACACCGGCTGCCCGAGGTGTTCACGCCCCAAGGCAAGACCCGCGAAGGGCTGGCTTGCGATCCGCACGGACCGCTGCTCGCCGAGGTGGTCAAGACGACGTCGGATCCGTACGTCGGCAGGGTCAGTCTGGTCCGGGTGTTCTCCGGGACCATCAGGCCCGACGCGACTGTTCACGTGTCGGGCCATTTCTCGTCGTTCTTCGGGGGTTCCTCGGGCCCTGACAGTTTCAGTTCGTCGTCCAGCCACGCCGACCACGACGAGGACGAACGGATCGGCACGCTGTCGTTCCCGCTCGGCAAGCAGCAACGGCCTGCGCCGTCGGTGGTCGCTGGTGACATCTGCGCGATCGGCAGGCTCTCCAAGGCTGAGACGGGCGACACGCTTTCCGACAAGCCCGACCCGCTGGTGCTCAAGCCCTGGACGATGCCCGAACCGCTGCTGCCGATGGCGGTGGAGCCGCGCGCCAAGACCGATGAGGACAAGCTCTCGGTCGGCCTGCAACGGCTGGCGGCCGAGGACCCGACGCTGCGGATCGAGCAGAATCCGGAGACCCATCAGATCGTGCTTGTGGTGCATGGGTGAGGCCCACGCGGGCGTGGTGCTCGACGCGCTGGCCCGCCGGTACGGCGTGGCCGTGGACACCGTCGAACTGCGGGTGCCACTGCGAGAAACGTTCGGCGGCAACGCCAAAGGCCACGGCAGGCATGTCAAGCAATCGGGCGGGCACGGCCAATACGCGGTGTGTGACATCGAGGTCGAGCCGTTGCCGGAGGGTTCCGGCTTCGAGTTCGTCGACAAGGTGGTCGGCGGCGCGGTGCCGCGGAACTTCATCCCGAGCGTCGAGAAGGGCGTTCGGGCGCAGATGGAGAAGGGCGTCGGCGCAGGCTATCCGGTGGTCGACATCCGGGTCACGCTGGTCGACGGCAAGGCCCACAGCGTGGACTCGTCGGACTTCGCGTTCCAGATGGCGGGCGGGTTGGCGCTGCGCGAGGCGGCCGCCGCGACCCGGGTGAACCTGCTCGAGCCGGTGGACATGGTTTCGGTGCTGGTGCCCGACGACATGGTCGGTTCGGTGATGAGCGACCTGGCCAGCCGCCGCGGCCGTGTCCTCGGCACCGACAACGTCGGCGAGAACCGCACCCTGGTGAAGGCCGAGATTCCCGAGGTCGAGTTGACCCGGTACGCAATCGATTTGAGGTCGCTGTCGCACGGCGCCGGATCGTTCACCCGGTCGTTCGCGCGCTACGAGCCGATGCCCGAGTCGGTGGCCGCCAAGGTAAAGGCGTCTGCCTGAGGCGTCAGTCTTGTTGGGTGTCGGGTGGGTCGGTGTTGCCGCGGAGGAGTTCTTCGGGGTGGTGGGCGTGGTTGATTTCGGGTGGTCGTGTGCCGTCGGTCCAGGCCAGGCGGCCGGTGTCGGTGACGGTGGTTTGGTAGTGACCGTTGGTGGCGAGGCCGTGGTCGGGGGCGCAGGCGAAGAACAGGGTGTCGGCGTCGGTGGCGCCGCCGGTGGCCCAGTCCGGGCTGTGGTGGACCTCGCAGTGATCGCCCGGCGCTAGACAGTTCGGGCGGGTGCAGCCGCCGTCGCGGGCGTGACTGTTGAGGTCGGGTATTGGTCTGACTAGCAGGTGAGTCGCATGACTCATCAAGGTGGGGTCGGCGACGTGTTGGTGTTCGGCGATGCGCTGCCGGAATCATCATCGGCTGGCTCCCGCTCGGCGCGCTGGTGCTGGCGCTCGCGGCGCTGCCCATCAACCGCCGCCTGCCCAACTAGACGCGTCACGGACGCCATCAAAGGACGGTGTGGCCTCTCAGCGTCTCCTCAGTGATGTTTTGTCATAATCGCAGCTCCGCTGATCGGGACGGAAAAGGAGAAAAACCGATGGTGTGGGCCAAGATTCCTGTCGCGCTCGGTTCAATACTGTGCGCGGCGTGCCTCGCGGTTGCGACGACGACGCCGGCGGCCGAACGCGCGGCAGATCAACTCGCGAAAACCGTTGAACGCGGGGTGAACCTGAAGGTCGACTTGTCGCAACTGGCTAGCGTCAACGCGATACCGATTTTCCAGGCTTTGGCCGCCGCTACCACCCCGGAGGAAATTCTGGCGGCGTTGGGTGCTTACGGTCCGACGAGTGCGCTACCGTTCCTGGCGGCGATTGCCCAAGGCGATCTGACAGGGATAGCCGGGTTGGCCTCGGTGAATGGGCTGGTGCTTGGCCCCGCGGCCCTCAGTGCAATTCCGGTCTTCCTGGCTTTGGGCGCCGCCACCACCCCGGAGGAGGCCGTGACGGCGTTGGGTGGATACAGTGCGACGTCCGCGTTGCCGGCATATGTGGCGCTCGCAAACGGCGATCCGTCAGCGTTGGGTGATTTGGCCTTGACGTCCGCCACACCGGCCTTCGCGCAGTTCGCCGCGACCCTCAACACGGATGCCTTCGTGCCCGCCGCCGATGGCAGCGGTGGCTATAAAGCGCTGAGCGGGCTTTCGTCATACCGGGATGCCGCGGCGGGTAACCCGTTCGCCCTTGGTGGCATCGCTGCCTTCAGCGCCCTTAACGCGTTTGCGCCGCCTCCCCCCGCCGGCACCACGCTCGCGGCGAATAACCAGTCCGGAGGCGGCACCACGCTCGCGGCGAATAACCAGTCCGGAGGCGGCACCACGCTCGCGGCGAATAACCAGTCCGGAGGCGGCACCACGCTCGCGGCGAATAACCAGTCCGGAGGCGGCACCACGCTCGCGGCGAAAGGTCCCAACAACAAGCCGTCGAACGGATCGTATTCAGCCAGTTTCGCGCCACTCCAGCTTCCCGTCCTCTTCGGCAGCGGCAAGGGCAAGGGCCCCGACAGCGGCATGCGTGGCTACGGTGCCGTTGCGAATGGACTTCGCGCGGCGATTGGACTCAGGCCGGATACGTCTGGCCAGGGCGCTCCGTAGAAAGTTCTTCAATCGGAAATCGGGCGGGCTCGAAAGAGCCCGCCCGATTTCGGTTTTCGGCCTAGCCGTCGTCGTCCTCGGGCGTAGCAGATGATGCGTTGGTCGGTGGTGGCGATGCGGTGTTGGCGGCCCAGGTAGAGGGGTCGTTCGCTGTGGTCGTCGAACACCGCCAGGTAGTGGATCCCGTCGGCGCCCATCCTGATCACATCGCGCATCGGTAGCGCGGTGTCTCCGCCGGTGCGCGCCGGCGCCGGCATCGCGACATCGGGGTTGCTCACGGCATGGGCGGCCTGGTTGAGTTCGGCCAGGGTGGTGCGCACGATCACGGTGACCGGGTGCCCGCGATGCGACCCCAACCCGCCGGAGGCGATGCCGGCCTTGAGCCCGAGCTTGATGCCGTCGTGGCAGCGCTGGGCCCCGCTGCGCTCATCACGCGTCTCGACCACCGTGCCGTCGGGCAGATGCCGGCCCGGCCGCACCGCGGCGGTGACCGCCTCCACATAGGCCCGCGTTTCGGGGTCGATGAAGCCCGACAGCCGCGACATCCCGTCACGCCCCTGCGCCCCGAGGTGTAGTCCGCGGCGGCGCGCCCGGTCGGCTTCGTCGTAATCGCCGTCGGGGTTGAAGATCTCATCAATACGGCCGGCGACTGCCTTGACGATCTCGACGTCGTTCTTGGCGGCTTCGCGCACCAGGCTGGCCTCGACGTCGCCGCGATCGAGCACCGAGACCGCCGAGGGCAGCACGTCGATGGCGCGCGCGATCACCCGCAGATGGTCCTCACCGATCGCGCCGGCCTCCGCCGCGGCTGCCACATGGGGCAGTTCGGGGGCCAGTCGTGGGCCGGTCAGTTGGCGGCGCGGCCGGATGCGCCCGGCCAGTTTCGTGCGGCGTTTGATCTCTTTGGGCGGCACACGCAACCGCGCCGCCAGACTGTTCACCAGCACCGGGGCCATCCCCGCCTCATCGGGCGGGTCGGCGATCTCACCGAACACCCGATACATCAGGCCCCGGTTGGTGCGCTCCTGGGTCTCCAGCCGCTCGGCCATCTCGACCCGAAACTCGTTGCCCACCTCAGCAGAAGACAGTGCCCGCATCTCGCCGTAGGCAGCGTCCACCTGATCGGCCAGCGCGCGAAACCGCTCACGCGCCGCCTCTGCGGTGACGAATTCGCCCATACCGCAACGCTATCGAACACCTGTGCCAAACACGACCGGCCAACACTCGGCCTGTGGACCAAATCCGATCTGTGGATAACCCGCCGCCAAGACAGCAATATGTCGGAGGCGCATGCTGAGAGCCTGTGCCGCACGCCTACCGGCTAGCGGGGGCGTGTTTTGGGCGCCAACCGGGACAACGCGTGCCGTTGGCCGGGGAAGCCTGGAATGCAGGGCAACGCTGAATCTTCCCTATTTGTAATTGATTTCGAAGGAGTCACCTGATGAATCTCAAACGACTGATTGGCAGTGTCGCGATCGCCGGCATCGTCGGCCCGTCCACCCTCGGCATCGGCACGGGAATCGCCAACGCCAACCCGACGCAGTCGAGTTCCGGACCTGCGGTGGTTCAGCCGGTCGGCTGGCATGGCGGCGGCCACGGACACGGCTGGGGATACGGCGATCGCGGCGGATGGCACGGCGATCGTTGGTGGCATCCTTGGGGCCCGCCGTGGCGCTGGAGAGTGGTGCTAGGCCGCGCACGGAATCGTCGCGGCCAGCGCCGTGCCGACGCCGGCCGGGCTGCTGACCCGCAGGTGACCGCCGACCGCTGCGACGCGGTCGACCAGGCCGATCAGACCGGATCCGTTCGCCAGGTCGGCGCCACCTTCTCCGTCGTCGGAGACCATCAGGTCGAGCTGCCCATCTGCGGCTCTCACGCTCACCCTGACCTCGGCCGCATGAGCATGCCGCGCCGTGTTGGTAAGCGCTTCTGCGACAACGTAATAGGCGGTGACTTCCACCCGGTCGGGTAGCCGTCCAGGGACGTCGACGTCGAGTTCGACGGGGACCACCGATCGGCACGCCAACGACCGCAGCGCTGGGCCGAGCCCGCCCTTGGACAGGATCGCGGGATGGATGCCGCGAGAGATCGCGCGCAGCTCCTCGGACACGTCGCCGAGGCCTTGGACGATCTCGGCGAGCTGCGACTTGATCGCGTCCTGACCCGTGGGCAAGGACAGTTCGGTCATGCGGGCCTTGAGAGCAAGCGAAACCAGGCGCTGCTGCGCACCGTCGTGCAGGTCCCGCTCCAGGCGCCTGCGGGCGTCGTCGGCAGCGGTGACAACCCGCGCCCGGGATGCGGTGAGGTCCGACTGAGCCTGCGCGTTCGCGACGGCCATGGCGACGAGCTTCGCGAAGTCTGTGAGGCGCGCCTCGGTGTCGGGGGGAAACGGTTGGCCGTGACAGGAACTCACCACCGCCACGCCCCATTCCTGGCCGTCGACGACGATGGGAGCGATCCGACCCTCGCGCAACACTCTCGCCGCGACGTTGTCACCGTCGATCCAGAAGTGTTCGCCGACCGACATCGGCTGCACGCCTGATTCGTCGTGGACCGCAACCAGCACGGCTCTACCGTCGGGTTCGTAACGAAACAGCGCGGCGTGCTCTGCGCGAAGCGCGTTCGCCAACTCGGTTGTCACGGTCGAGAACACGTCGCCGGGCGGCACCCCCTGCGCCACCGCGGTCGCGACACGGCGCAGCGCGGCCTGACGCTCGGCGGTGAGATCGGCTTCAGCCGCCCGCGCCCGCACCACCCCGGCCAGCGTGTTCGCCATCAACGTCACGACAAGGAACACGCCCAACACCACCCAGTTGCGCAGGTCGGTGGGATCGAAGGAATCGTTCGGCCAGTCACGGAAGTATCCGTAGGCCAACGCACTCAGCAGAGAAGTCACCGCGGCCAGGCCGGTTCCCCATCCAATCGCGACAACCAACGCGCCGAGTAGGTAGACCACGCCGAAGGTGTCCATCGGGGCGAAGTGCCTGAGCACCGACATCAGTAGGGTCTCGGCCGAAATCGCCGCGGCCGCGACCAACAGGCCCAGCCACATCGGCGATGCCGTAGGACGCACCAGCAACGACAAAACCCGCCCACCCGTGTGCTGCCACCGGGTCTGAACGACCCCGCCGGGCCCGCGGGTGGTCACACATCCTGGTTAGCGTCCACGGCTGCAGCGCCGCTGTGGGCGCGCTGTACGGCCGCTGAGTTGACCCCAATTGGCCGCTACCGGTAATCAGATATTGAGGCCAGCGTCGACGACACACGCGGCGGAAGACGCAATCGTGGCAACCATGGACACGACCATCGCGCGCCTGCTCCGCCATGTCGTCACGACAGTTCTGCTCGCCGCTACTGCCGTGGTGGTCACCTGGCAGGTCCTATTCGCAGACCCCGCTATGGGGGTTAACCGGTATGGACCGGGTCGGGTCTCCGCTACCGGCGTTGGGGGGCCAGCCGTGCAGACAGCCCACATGGCGCACGCGAGAGTTGTGGGCATCCAACAAGATCCGATGCCGTCAGGAGTGCTCAATGCGCAGTAGCACCGCAACATCGCAGTTCGGGGCCGTCAATTCCGATCGAGGGCTCACGGCGCGGTTCGAGCGTGACGCGATCCCACTGCTCGACGGGTTCTACCCGCAGGCGATGAAGATGACGCGCGATCGCACCGATGCCGAAGACCTGCTGCAGGAGACCGCGGCCAAGGCGTTCGCCGGGTTTCACGGGTTCAATGACGGCACCAACCTCGGCGGCTGGTTGTACCGGATTCTGGTCAACACTCACATCAGTGGCTACCGCAAACAACAGCGGCGGCCGGTGCAGTGGCTGACCGAGGAGATCACCGACGGTCAACTGGTCGCGCAGGCCCGTCATTCGTCGAGCGGCCTGCGCTCCGCGGAGGATCAGGTGCTTGACCTGTTGGGCGACAACGACATCAGGGCGGCGATGGAGCAGCTACCCGAAAAACTGCGCACCACAGTCTATTACGCCGATATCGAGGGCCGCCGATTCAAGGATATCGCCGAGCTGACCGGCGCCCCGATCGGGACGGTGATGTCGCGGCTGCATCGCGGGCGGCATCGGCTGCGGTCCCTGCTTGCCGAAGTCGCCAGAGACCGCGGCTACGACTTGACCGAGGTCGCCTAACACTAACGGGGCGGATCACCGCGCCAGGAAAAGCTGTTGACGTACTTTCCCATGTCCAAAGCGATCTGAAGATTGGCCCCCGACGGCTTCCCGCTGCCGGAGTCCGGGCCGAACTGGCGAAACGGGCCGACCGCGGCGGCGATGAGTGCGAGGTCGTTTTTCACCGCGACCATCACCATCACCCGCATCTTCATGTAGCTGCTGTTGGAGCCCTGCGGCCAGCAGTCGGCGGCCTCGCCGTATCCGGGGTGGTACCCGACCATCGCATTGGGGATCAAATAGGCAGTGCGGGTGTCCGGAAAGGTTTGCTTGATCAAATCCTTTGCGATCTGCTCAGGCGACCGGTTGGCGGCGGGCTGACTGAACAACTGCATCGTGCCACCATCCCCGGCAAGCAGATCCGCCGTTATCCCGTTGGGCTTGGTGGTGACTTTGTATGCCGCGCCCTCGGCCGGATAGGACACGGCGAACGAGCCGTCGGGCGCGGTGAACCGCGGATTGATCTCCACCGGCGTGCCGGTCGGCGGGCGCCCGCAGTCGGGCGGGCACGCATAGCGCACCGGGGGCTTGGTGATCATCATCGTGACACCGACCAGCACCAGGGCTACCAGCGCGATCGCGCTGAACCAGATCAGCAGCACGCGGGCACGCGAGTGGCGCACCGGCGGAGCCGTATACGCTCCTTGCGGCACCGCATACCCGGGGAAGTAGGTGGCTGTCGGCGTGCTCATGACCCGTCGGACCCCCGGTCTGTGCGCACCGGACGCACGTCACGTCGTGCCGTGCGCGACGAGCGCGACGATGCCCGCGTCGCGACGCCGCAGGCGGGGCAGAACGCCATGTCGGGAACCACATGTCCGCAGTGCGGGCACAGTAGCGGCTCGTCGGACTGGATCTCGTCGTGCGCCTCGTGCAGCAGCGCCAGGTGCAGCCCGACGCGCAGCAGAAACAGTGCCACCGCAGACAGGGCCAGGTACAGCACCAACATCAGGACCTGCGGGAAGCGGGCGAAGTCGATCAGGCCCAGACCGAGGTACACCGCAAGCACCGCCACGGCGAACGACACCAGCAGCGCGCGCACGACGCCGGGATGCTGTTTCTCCTTGCTCGGTGGACGGGTGAACCACAGTGCGGCACCGATCAACCCGCCCGCCGCCGCCGCAGTGAGCGGCACCGCCACTCCCCGGATACCTGCCTCGACGAGCAGGCTTTCCATCGGTCGCTTGCTCACCACACCGGCGCCGAACTGCGGGACCAGTCGAGTCAGCGTCGCCGCGGCCGTATAGCTGAGCGCGCCAAGCGCCCCAATCATGAAGCCGTCCAACGCTTCCCGAGTGGGTGGCCGGAGAACCCGCACGATCACCGCGGGCATCAGCATGAGGATCACCCCGCCCAGCGGGATCCCGATGCCGGTGCGCAACATGGCGGCCCCGTCGACGCCAGGGCCCAACGCAATTCCGTACGACCGAGCCATCATCGCGCCCGTCAGCAGCACCCAGCCGACCCCCAGCCCGACACCCAGCGCCGCGGTGAGTACCCAAGTGCGCGTTGGGATGTCGACGGAAGCCGTCGGACTCGCGCAGATAGAGCAGGAACAGGACCGGGAAGCCGAGCGCAGCGACCGTGATGAGCGCGGGAGGCAACCGCAGCAGCGCGAACGTGACCAGCGCCACGAACACCACCGTCAGCCCGATCCGGAACACCGTGCGGGAGGGCGGTGGCAGGTGGGGGAACAGTGAGCTTGCCAACGACGGCTGCAGCAGGTGCTCGTCCGGCGCGGCACCGAAGTCGCGGATGCGCAGCCAGTCGGGGCCCTCCCGGCGCCGGGGGGTGAGGTGACATCCACACAGGCCGCAGTACTCGCCGGCCGGGACGTCGGTCTGGCACACCCGGCATTCCGCGGTGGGAACTTGCTCGTCGTTCGTGCTCATCGGGTGGCCTTCTGAAGTGCGAGAACGTTGCGGACCAGGTTGTCCACGTCGGGCGTGCCGAGACCGGTGACCATGTCGTAGCCCGGCCCGGCGTCGGCGACCGCGTTGCCGCCGAGGGTGATGTCACGGAAGCCCGGCAGCGGCGCACCCGCGGCGATTCGATACAGCATAGGGTTCAGGTCGCCAAGCGCCCTGCCGCCGTTCGCGATCAAATACTGGTTCATCACGGCCGCCATCCCCGCCCAGATCGGGGCGGACTGGGAGGTGCCGCCGCCTACCACCTCTTGCTGGTTCAACACGATCCGCACACCGGTGAACGGATCGGCGACCGCGGCGACATCAGGGGTCAACCGCCGTCCGGGATCCTGGTCGGGCGCGACGCGCCGCTGCCACTCGGGACGGTCGAACAACGACGACACCCCACCGCCGGTGCCCTGCGACAGCGGAACGTCGAACCACGTCTGCTCGGCCAGCCACACGCCGTTCGACGTCGGTGGACAACGTCGTGCCGCCGACGTCGGTCATCTCCGGCAGCGAGGCCACCGAATCCAGCCCGACGTCGTCCGGGCCCGGCGGTGACGACCAGTCCTGGCCGCCCCTGCACTCCAGTCCCGCGAGATCGCCGCTGGCGTTGAACGCGGTCGTGCCGCGCGACTGCGCGGTCCTCAAGGCGGACCGCACCGGCGCCAGATCCGCTGCAGTGTGGAGTTTGTCGCAGCCCCAGCCGATTGAAAAGCTCCACACCGCACCGGGAAACTGCCGGTCCGCCGAGTCGAACATCTGCGCAATCTTCTCGAAGGCGCCGTCGCTCTCAACCGTTGGGCGCGCATTGATGACCACCTTCGCGGCGTCGGGCGCGATGGCGTGGGCGACCTCGAGATCCATCGTCGTCTCACCCCGCGGCTCGCTCGGCTGGCCGCCCACCAGGGTCGGAGTGAACTTCGGCAATCGGTACGTGGTTGCGAACGTGTCGAGGTCGGCCTGATCGAAACCGTCGAAGGCGAAGAACACGATAGTGGTGCCCTTGCCGGTGAACCCGTCGGCGGCCAACTTTCCGAGGTTGTACGTGTTGCGCAGCGCGACCGGCGTCAGGCCCTTGTCCGGCACATCAAGGGGGATGAAGTCCGGACGATTCGTGCGGTGCGGCGTGTAGCCAAGGATCCGGCCGAGTTCGGCGACCTCACCCCGCAGTGAGTCGGGAATCGCCGGCTGCTGCGGCGACGCGTAAAACACCTGCCCGCGCATGCCCCGGTAGTCGTGCACCTCCACGTTGAACGCGCTGGCAACCTCCTCAGCGGCGCCTTCGACGACCGCCCAGTCATCGCCCGGCTTCCAGCGAACCGCAAGCCCGTTGTCGCCGGCCCAGCCGAACAGTGCCTCGGGGCGAGTCGCATCGCGCAACGCGGCGGTCACCTGGGTGTCCGTGCGGTGCGATGGCCCGAGATCGGTCGAACTCGCGAGCAGGTAGCTGTACGGGCCCGCGATCGTGCCGGTGCGGCCGGGATTCGATGCCGGATGCAGGTCGGAGACGAGCATCGCCAACGCAGCGCCCACGAGCGCCAGCACGCTGAGACGCCGGGCTACCACACCGGCCAGGGTACGTCCAAGCTGGCCTGACGCGATTCTAGTGATCGCCAGGGATGGCCGTCGGCGCAGGCGGCGCCTTCACCGGGGGCGTGAACAGGTTGCCGCCGGTCGGGTTGATCGACTTCTCCGTCGGCGCGACGGGTGGTGGCGGTGCCGGCGTGGCCGGCGACGTGGTCGTCGTGGTGGTCGTAGTCGATGTCTCCGGCGCCTTTTCCTCTTCTTTGGCGCACGAGGCGGTCAAGCCGACCATCGTCACAACCGCGGCACCACCGACAAGCGCCGCGACACGGCGAGCCATCCGACCCATGTTTTGTCCCATCTTCCCGACCAGAGCCGGCTGTCAAGATCTATCCGGCGAACGAAACTCTATTCCACCGTTTTACCAGGCGCACAGCGATTGTGCAGGTGACCCTAAGTCGGGGGTTTTAGCCCCGTCGCCACGGGCTACACCACCTTGTCGCTCGTATTGCCGTGCCTGCGAGGTGGTCGCCGTGTACCAACAGATTCTCGATCCCGTAGCTCATTCCCTGGCGTGGAGCTCGTTGGTGGCGGCGTTGCCGCTGCTGTCGCTGTTCGTGATGCTTGGTGTGCTGCGAGTGACCGCCTGGGTGGCGTCGCTGGTGTCACTGGCGCTCGCGGTTCTGCTCGCGATCCTGGTGTACGGGATGCCGCTCGGTCAGACCCTGCTTGCCGGGACAGAGGGCGCCGCCTTCGGGTTCTTCCCGATCCTCTGGATCGTGATCAACGCGATCTGGGTCTATCAAATGACCGTCGAGACAGGGCATTTCGACGTCTTGCGGCGCTCGTTCGCACGGGTCAGCGACGACCAGCGGATACAGGCGGTCATCATCGCGTTCTCGTTCGGCGCTCTGCTGGAGGCCCTGGCCGGGTTCGGCACTCCGGTTGCGGTGACGTCGGTGATGCTGATGGCGCTCGGGTTCAAACCCCTCAAGGCCGCGGCGCTGGCGCTCACCGCCAACACCGCGCCCGTCGCCTTCGGGGCGATGGCCACCCCGATCCTGACGCTGGGCAAGGTGACCGAGCTGCCGAGCGACACCCTCGGCGCGATGGTGGGCAGGCAGACCCCGATCCTTGCGCTGTTCGTGCCGCTGGTGCTGGTCGCGATCGTCGACGGTTGGCGCGGCATCCGGGAAACCTGGCCGGTGGCGCTGGTCTGCGGCCTCGTCTTCGGTGTCGCGCAGTACGCGACCTCCAACTTCATCTCGGTGCCGCTGGCCGATGTGGTCGCGTCGCTGCTGTCGGCGGCCGCGGTCGTCGCGATGGTGCGGATCTGGCACCCGCGCCGCGAGCAGGCGCCCGCGGTGATCGCGGGCGGCGCCGCCGACGAGCCGACACCCGAGTTCGCGCAGCGCTTGAACACCTCACAGCCAAATCCCGACGACCGGGCGGAGGTCGCCCGCGCGTACGCCCCCTACGCGATCATCATCGTGGTCTTCGTGATCTGTCAGATCACCGGTGTGAAGAGTCTGCTCGACAAGGCGACTTTCAAGTTCCAATGGCCGGGGCTGCACGTCGTCAGCCCCAAAGGGAAGCCGGTGTCGCTCACCGAGTTCACGCTGAATCTGCTCACCACGCCCGGCACCCAGATGCTGGTCGCAGGCGTACTGACGATGGTCGTGCTCAAGTTGTCGGTGCCCCGCGCGCTCAAGGCGTACGGCGCCACACTGGTCCAGCTGCGGTTCGCGATCGTGACCGTGATGGTGGTGCTGGCGCTGGCGTTCGTGATGAACCTGTCGGGGCAGACGATCACGCTCGGCACGTGGATGGCAGGCGCCGGCGGGGCGTTCGCGTTGCTGTCGCCGGTGCTCGGCTGGCTCGGCGTCGCCGTCACCGGGTCCGACACATCGTCGAACTCGCTGTTCGGTGCCCTTCAGGTGACGGCGGCCAATCAGGCCGGGCTGTCCGATGTGCTGATGGCCGCGTCGAACAGTTCGGGCGGAGTGCTCGGCAAGATGATCTCGCCGCAGAACCTGGCCATCGCGGCGGCCGCGGTCGGCATGAACGGCAAGGAAGGTGACATCTTCCGCCGCGTCGTCGTGTGGAGCCTGGTGTTCCTGGCAATGCTGTGCGTGCTGTCGGCCCTGCAGGCGTCTGTGCTGTCCTGGATGGTGCCCTGACCCGATCTGCGGAACAGGCTGTGGGCCAGGTTATTTCGAGTTGGTCTTGACCGCGGTCAGCGCTTCCTTCAGTGTCGGGTACAGGTCGAAGATCTGGTCGAGTCCGGTCAGCTGAATCGGTCGACTGGTCGAGGCGCTGTTCGCGACGACCGCAAAATGCGCGGACGGGCTGACGTTGGTGTGGGTCGCCACCAAAGCCTGGAGGCCCGCCGAGGCAAGGAAGCCGACCTCGGACAGGTCGATCACCAATCCCGTCGGCTTGGGGATCAGCGCCTCATCGATGGCGGCTTCCAGCGCAGGCACCGTGGCCAGGTCAACGTCACCGCCGACCTTGAGCACCGCGATCCCGTCCTGGTAGGCGATCGCGGTGGCGATCGCATCGATCTCTGACAACGGTCGTCCTTCGTCTGGCGCCCGAGCGGCGTGCACCGAGCCTAGCCTTCAATGGCGGTTGGAGATTGGTTACTTCGACGCTTCGGCGTGCGACGCTGGCGCTAGTGTCGGCACAGGACTCGTGCCATCTCACGGAGCACGAGTGGAGTTGGAGGCCGAATGTCCGAATCGTCGATAGATCTCGCCACACCCACCGCCGAGACCGCCGGCGAAGGTCTGCTGCCCCAACTCGTCAAGCATCTGCGGCAGAACCGGACTGCCCTGCGTGAGGAGTGGGCCCGCCGGATCACCGTGGCGGAACTGCTGACGGCGATGACCCCGGAGGAGTTGTTCTCCGAGGCGACCGCGGTATACGACAACTACGTCGAGGTGCTCGAGACCGGCAGCGTCGAGGCGCTGCAGGCCTACGCGCGTGACCTGTCTGAACGCATCATCCCCCGGGGCGTGGAGACCGACGAGGTGCTCGGCATCGTGCTGCTGCTGCGCGACGTGCTCGCGCGGTCGCTTTTCGAGAAGTACCAGACCGACTTCGACCTGCTGAACCGGGTGCTCGACGCCTATGAGCCTGCCGCCAACCGCATCGCCAACACCGTGGGTGTCAGCTTCGTGCAGGAGCGGGAGCGCATCATTCGCCAGCAGCAGGAGGCCATCCGCGAGCTGTCCACGCCGGTGCTGCAGGTGCGCGAACAGCTCTTGATCCTGCCGATCATCGGCGTGCTGGACAGCCAGCGCGCCCGCCAGGTCACCGAGCAGCTGCTGCGCGCGATCCGCGCCAACCGCGCCAAGGTCGTCGTCATCGACATCACCGGTGTGCCCACCATCGACTCCACGGTGGCCAACCACCTGGTACAGACCGTCGACGCATCAGGCCTGATGGGTGCAAGCGTGATCATCACCGGCCTGTCGTCGGATATCGCGTTGACCCTGGTGACGATTGGCCTTGACCTGTCCAAGATGAACGCGGTCGGTGACCTTCAGGGCGGCATCGAGGAGGCCGAACGCCTCCTCGGCTACGAAGTGACCCGCACCGGCGAACCGAATGGATGACCAGCGCTAGCGCAACCGTCTCATGCCAGTACCCATCCTGAAACAAGGCGCGATCCTCATCGCCTCGGTGCAGGCCGCGCTCACCGACTCCGACGCCGAGCGGCTTCGCCTCGACCTGATGGAGCGGGTGAGCCGCTACCGGGCCCACGGCATCATCGTCGATGTCACCGCGATCGACGTGATGGACTCGTTCGCCGCCCGGTCGCTGCGCACGATCGCGCACATGACGCGGCTGCGCGGCGCGGACACCGTGATCGTGGGCCTGCAGCCCGAGGTGGCCTTCGCGATGGTCCAGCTGGGCCTGGTGTTCGACGACATGTACACGGCGCTGGACTTGGAAGAAGGCTTGGCGCTGCTGAATCGGCGACTGGAATCGCGTAGGCCGACGATCGGGCGCGACGGTGCCGACTGACTTCGTGGTCGACGTCAACAACCCCGACGACATCGTCATAGCCCGCCAGGCCGGGCATGAACTGGCCCACCAGCTCGGCTTCTCGTTGACCGATGTCACGATGATCGCAACCGCAATCTCCGAAATCGCCCGCAACATCACCAGTTACGCAGGGCGGGGCGAGGTCCGGGTGGGCGTGCAGTACCGGGATGGCCGCAAGGCGTTGGTGGTGCGCGCCGAGGACGATGGCCCCGGCATAGCCGACGTAGAGCGCGCGCTCGAAGACGGCTATTCCACCGGCCGCGGACTGGGCCTCGGGCTCCCCGGCGCTCGGCGGCTGATGGATCGGTTGATCGTAGACTCGGCGCCCGGTAAGGGCACGGTCGTCGAGATGTGGAAATGGATTCCGCCCGATGGATGAGCACGGTTGGCTTGGCCCGATCGAGTGGGCGGCGGTCGGGCGCCCGCGACCGGGCGAGGTGGTGTCCGGTGACCGCTCGATCGCAATCAGCGCAGGAACGAATGGCGCGTTGTTCGGAGTGGTGGACGGGCTGGGCCACGGTTCGCATGCGGCCACCGCGGCGACATGTGCGGTGGAGATGGTCGACGGCGCACCTACTGAACCACTCGCCGACCTGATGCAGCTGTGTCATCGGGCGCTCACCGAGACCAGGGGCGCCGCAATCACCCTGGCCCGCATCAACTTCGACACGGACATGCTCAGTTGGATCGGCGTTGGCAACGTCACGGCCAACCTGATCGCCAAACGGCCCGGCGGCGTCGAGGTGCGTTCCTCGGTGCGGCTGGCCGGCGGTATCATCGGCTTCCGGATACCGGACGGCACTGCGCCCCAAGAGGTTTCGATTAGGCACGGTGACCTCGTCGTGATCACCAGCGACGGCATCGCCGACGGCTACCTGGATACGCTGGATTTCGCGGCATCGGCCACCGTGATCGCCGAGCACATCCTGGCTGTCCACAGCAAGGAGTCCGATGACGCGCTGGTGCTCGCAGCGCGTCACCGGGGCGTCTCGTCATGACCGGTGCGGCGGATTTCCACGTCCAGTATGCCGCCGCGCTTCGGGCACACCTCGAAGCGCAGGACGAGGACACCCTGGCCGTCGGTCACGAGCTCGGACGCCGGGCCCTGCAGGAACAGATCAGCATTCTGGAGATCGTTGAGAACCACTCCCGCTTGGTCGACGCGCCGGATTCCGGGATCGACGCCATGGTCGGGCTGCAGTTCCTGCTGCAGACGCTTGCGGCGCTGGACGTGGTTACGCGTGGATTCCTCGACGGCACAAAGCGATACGAACAACAGCGGGCCCGTGCCGAGGATCTCGCCGACCGTGACGAGTTCCGCACTGCGCTGGTCAATTCGCTGCAGGAGGGATTCTTCGTTGCAGACGGCACCGGGGCGGTCATCGAGATCAACGACGCATTCGCCGACATCACCGGCTACGGCGCCGACGGTGTGCCCTACGGGCCGCCGCACCCGTGGATGGTAGACGACAAGGCGGCGAATGAGCGATTGGCCCGGCTCCTGGCGCTTGGCACGCTGGAGGCGGAGGCGCCGATCCGGCACCGCGACGGCCACATTGTGTGGGTGGCGATCAGCGTCAACGCCGTCACGTCGCCGAGCACTGACGGGGACGTAGGGGACACCGGAGACACTTACGTCGGAACCATTCGCGACGTCACCGCCGCGCGGTCGGCTGCCGAACGGGAGCGTGCGGTCGCCCACCTCGCCACGGCTGTCAGCGTGGCCAAGAGCGTCGGGGAGGTGCTGTCGACCATGCTCGACGAGTGCCGCACCACGCTTGGCGTGCGACACGTCGCGGCCGTCATGTGGCCGACGGGCGAGCACGACCCGACCGTCCACCCGGCGGGAACATCCCCGGCGTCGCAATGGGATGACCTCGACCCGCCGCTGCGTCGGTCGCTAGAGGACGCCCGCGCCTGGCTGCCGCTGGCCGTCGAACCCATCGGATCCGCACCAGGGACGGATACCTCACCCGGCATCGTGGCCGCGCTGTCGCGCGACGTCATCCTGTGGCTCGAGTTCACGGAACCCCGCAGGGTCAGCGCTGAGGACAGGCAGCTCGTCACCGCCCTTGTCGGACACCTCAGCCTCGCGATGCAGCATGTCCGCCAGTTCGAGCACGCCCGTGACACGTCGTTGACGCTGCAGCGCTCGATGCTCGCACCGACCGACCTGCCTGCAGGCTTCGCCGTGCGGTACGAGCCCGCCGTGTCGCCGCTGGAAATCGGCGGCGACTGGTACGACGTGCTGCCCGTCAGCGACCACCGCATCGGCGTCATCGTCGGCGACTGTGTCGGTCGCGGCCTGTCCGCGGCCGCGGTGATGGGTCAGCTCCGCGCCTCGGCCCGCGCGCTGCTTCTCACCGGCGCCGAGCCGGCCATACTGCTCGAACAGCTCGATTCGGTGGCAGCCTTGATTCCAGATGCGTTCTGCACCACGGTGTTTGTCGCCATTCTCGACACCCGTTCCGAGACACTGATCTACAGCAGCGCCGGACACGTCCCCGGCGTGCTCGCCGCGCCGGAGTCGCGGCCGCAGCTGTTGACGGATGCGCGCTCGGTGCCGCTGGCCGTGCAGAGAGACGATCCCCGCCCACAGGCCACCGCGGCACTAGCCGCCGGATCGACCCTGTTGCTCTACACCGACGGGCTCGTCGAGCGGCGTGACGAACCCATAGATGCCGGAATCGCCCGCGTCACCAAGGTGTTGACACGGACCATCGAATTGCCGGTCGACGCGGTTGCCGACGCGATGCTCGACAAACTGGCCCCCGCGATCGGATACGACGACGACGTCGCGCTCGTGCTGTACCGCCATCCGGGTTCCGCGCTCGCCATCGAGAACGACGCGATCCCAACGCGGTTGAGTGACGTCCGACATCAGCTCGCCGCGTGGCTTCGCAGCGCGGGCGTGCCGGAGTCTCTCGCCGCAGACATCGTGCTGGTGGTCAACGAGGCGTGCAGCAACAGTGTCGAGCATGCATACCGCGGGCGTGAGCCGGGAACGATGCGGATCGAGGCGACCCGCGACGACCGGCACATCCACGTCCAGGTCAGCGATTCGGGGTCGTGGAAGACACCGCCCCCCGACCCCGGCACCCGGGGCCGGGGACTGCTGCTGATGCGGGCGCTGAGCGAACGGGTGGACCTCGACGGAACGGCAGAAGGCACCACCGTCGGTATGCGCTTCGTATTCGGAGAAGGCGTGCCTCAGCGGAGGTTCGCGTGATATGACAACAACGTCAAATTGCGACTGTCGAGGAGAGGCAGGCAATGCGGGGGATCAGGCGGTGGCGCCGCTAGAGGGCGGGAGGTGCTGGTGACAAAGGTTCCCGTCGCTGACACGTGCGGACCTGCCCCGTTGCAGATCCGCCTACCCGCGATACCAGCCAGCCTGGCCGTCATTCGCGCCCATCTGCGCACCTGGCTGCCGACTGCCCGGGTCAACCCCTCCGCGGCCGCCGACGTCCTACTCGCCGTCGGAGAGGCGGCCTCCAACGCCGTTGAGCATGCCGTCCGCGGCACCGCCCGTGACGTCCAGCTGGAGGTCACGGCGTGGGCGACCAACACCGGTCTAGCGTTGACGGTCAAGGACAACGGGCACTGGCATGCGCCGCGGCGGAGTGCTCAACGCGGGCACGGCAGCAGGCTGATGAGCGCCCTCGTCGACACGGTCACAATCACGCCAACCCCGCAGGGGACCACTGTGGAAATGCGCAAGGAGCTGCATTCATGACCTTCCGAAGGCGACCGCGAGTGAGGATCGCAGCGAGGAACGAGCGAGGACCGGAGCGAGCGGGAGTCGAGGCATGACCAATAGCCAGTTCCGGCTCTCGGCCGCCGAGGCCGAGCAACCACCGGTTGTCACCGCTTCCGGCGACATCGACCTGGCCAACGTCAACGAGTTCCAGGATGTCCTGAGCAGTGCGGCCGCCGACAACGACGCCATCACGGTCGACCTCTCGGACGTGTCCTACTGCGACAGCGCAGCCGTGCGGGCGTTGTTCGCTGTCGCCGCGACGACCAAACTCGCGCTGATCGTGCCCACGACAGGGACGTTCATGACGCTGTTGAGCATCTCCGGCCTCGACCGTGTAGCGACCGTCACCACCCGCGACTGATCATGGCGTCACCGCACTTTCAACCACGCCTGCACCCGCAGCTCGTGGCGCTGATGCACCGCATACTCGAGCGCATGCAGTCCGATCTGCTCGATGCGCTCGGCCTGGCGATCACCGTCCACGACAAGCGCCATGACGAGCATCCATCGGTGATCGCGGCGCTGGGCGTCGAAGCTGATCTCGTCGATGCCCAGCTGTCAGGCATCGGCGGCCCCGTTCCGGATGCGCTTGCCCATCAGGTGCCGGTGCTGAGCCTCGACCTCTGGACCGACGACCGTTGGCCCGAACTGACTTTGGCGGCCACACGCGATCGCGCACCGCAACACGAGTCGAGCTGGGAGCAGGTCCATGGCGCCGCGGCCGTGCCCGGCGCCTGGGCCGACGACGCCACCGTCGTCGTCTCCTGCACGCTCAGCCAACCGGCCAGCGCATCGACAGTGGCCAGCCTGTTCAACTACGAACAGCTCGTCTCTGCGGCACTGATCACCACCGCGGCAGAGAACGCGACCGCGATCGCGGACATCATCACGGTCCTGCAGTCCCGCGGCGCGATCGAACAGGCCAAGGGCGCGCTGATGGGCCTGGTCCGCTGCGACGCGGAACACGCATGGCGAATGCTGCGCCGCGCCAGCCAGGAGTTCAACGTGAAACTGCGGGAGCTGGCGGTGGCGCTCGTCGAGCACATCAGCGGAGCGCCTGCCGAACAGCCAGACACGGGAACGCCGATCACGCCGGACGATCGCACGCGCGAGGCGGCCCGCCTGATGTGGGCGGCGCTGTCGGAAGCACCGCTACGGCAGTAGTGCGGCTCCCTGGCCGGCCCGCGTGCGGCCGATCGTTGGCCGGTTGTAACCGGCGCGGGTGACGGCATCGCGGATCGCGTCGGCGATGCGTTCGGCCGCCTCGGCCGGAGCCAAAGCGATGACGCATCCGCCGAACCCTCCGCCGGTCATCCGTGCGCCGAGCGCACCCGCCTCTACGGCGGTGTCGGCGATCAGGTCGATGTGCTCGGTGGTGATCTCGAAGTCGTCGCGCATCGACGCCTGGGACGCGCTGAAAAGCGTGCCGATCGTGGTGAAGTCCGACTCCTCCAGCGCCGCAACGACATCGAGCACACGATGGTTGTCGGTCAGGATGTGCCGGGCCCTGCGCGCATCGACCGGGTCGGTCACCGCGGCGAGACCCGCCACACCTCGGTCCTGCACCTCCCGCAGTGACGACACGCCCAGGTCGGCCGCCGCCCGTTCGCACGACGACCGACGGGATGCGTACTCGCCGTCTGCATGCTGGTGCGGCGCATGCGAATTGATCAGAAGCAGGGCGATATCGGAGGCGTCCGGGTCGAACACCACCGGGCGCACTGTGGGCTCCAGGAAGTCGATCATCAGCGCCTTGCGCGGCTCTCCGCACAGCGAGGCCAGTTGGTCCATCATCCCGGTGGGCGCGCCGACATAGTCGTTCTCGGACCGCTGCGCGATGCGCGCGAGCTCGATTCGATCGATGCGCAGGCCTGCAGCGGTCGCGAGCGCGCCGAGAACCGCACACTCAAGCGCTGCCGAAGACGCCACACCAGAGCCCATCTCGACGTCGCTTTCGATCGACATCGTCCCGCCCTTGATGCGGTGCCCCGCGCCGCGCAGCGCCCACATCACCCCGGCCACATAACCGGCCCAGCCCGCCACGTCGCCCGGGGTGGTGCCGAGCGGGATCCGGACGTTGGCGTCCTCCCGATCGCTGCGCACGACGACCTCGGTGCTGTCGTCGGGCGCATAGGTCACCACCGTGCGCTCAGGAAGAGCGATCGGCAGGGCGAAACCCAGGTTGTAGTCGGTGTGCTCGCCGATCAGATTGATCCGGCCGGGTGCGGCGTATCTGATCGTGCTCATCCGAGCTCCCGTAGGCGCTGCGCAACGCTTTCCGGGGTGACGTCGCTGATGAAGGCGTCCATGGCCGATTCGGAACCGGCCAAGAACTTCAGCTTGGTAGCACTGCGCCGCACCGACATCAGCTCGACGTGGAAGTAGCCTTCGCGCTTTTCGTCGGTGTTGGCGTACTGGTGCAGCGCGGAGATGTATGGCAGCGCAGTCGGGTACATACGGTCGAACCGGCCGAGCACATCGAGGTAGATCTGCGCGAACCCGTCGAGCTCCGCGTCGGTCAGGTCAACGAGGTTGTGCACGAACCGGTTCGGATAGATGTGCACCTCGACCGGCCAGCGCGCTGCGAACGGCACGAATGCGGTGAACAGCTCGCTCCGCGCGATGATGCGGCTGCGGTCGGCCACCTCGCGGGCGAGGATGTCGGTGAAGAGGTTGCCGCCGGTGCGGTCGGCATGGGCGCGTGCCTCGCGCAGCATCAGCGCCGCGCGCGGGGGCAGATAGGGATAGCCGTAGATCTGGCCGTGCGGATGGGTCAGCGTCACGCCGATCTCCTCGCCGCGGTTCTCAAAACAGAACACGTGCGCGATACCAGGACGCGCCATCAGATCGGCGGTGCGGTGGCGCCATGCGTCGACGACCAGGCGCGCCTGCGGCAGTTCGAGCTGGCTGAACGAGCCGGTGTGGTCGCTGGAGAAACAGATCACTTCGCATCGGCCGTGGCCGGGTGCGGACAGGAACAGATCGCCGTTGACGGGCGGAAGGTGAAACGGCGCGGTGCCGGCGCCCCACAGGCTGGGAAACCGGTTCTCGAAGACCGCGACGTCGTAGTCGGGGGCGGGGATCTCACTGGTCAGCCCTGACGGTCCTGGACACAGCGGGCACGCCTCCGCCGGCGGCTTGTAGGTCCGGTCCTGGCGCAGCGCCGCGATGATCACCCACTGTCCGGTCTGGCGGTCAAACCGCAACTGCGACTGGTCAATTCCTCGCGCGGGCAGCGGGCGCCTGTCGGGTACCGGCGCCGGGGTGTGTCCAGACAGCGCGAACAACAACAGCTCGCGGCCGTCGGCCAGCGGCCACCGCGTCGCGGGGTCCTTCATGGTGATCGCATCAGCGCGGCGATGGTCAGGCGTCCGACGTACTCCTCGATGATGCCGCGGTCGGCAATGGCCAGACCGTCGTCGACGATCAGGTTGTCCACCCGGCGCATCCGCGCGAACACGTTGGTCCCCACTTCTCGGTATTTGGTGTGGTCGGCCACCACGGTCAACTGCGCGCCGATCCCGATAAGTGTCCGATTCGTCTGCGCCTCGGCGATATTGGGCGTGGTCAGGCCCGCCTGTGGATCGAAGCCATGGACGCCGAGATACGTGGCGTCCACCCGGAACGACGAGATCGCCGCGTCGGCGATCGGTCCGACGAGAGCATCCGACGGGGTGCGGACGCCGCCAGACAGATACACCTGCGGGGCGTCGGCGGCATCCGCGTCCGGATCGGTCAGCACCTCGAAGACGCTGAAGGAGTTGGTCACCACGGTGATCGATGACCGGTGCCGCAGCCGGCGGGCGAGCTCGGTGGTGGTGGTGCCCGCGCTGATCGCGATCGTCATGCCGTCCTCGACGCTTTCGGCGGCGAGCGCCGCGATCGCCACCTTTTCGGCGCGCTGCTGACCGGCCTTCACCGACGACCACGGTTCTTCCCCACGGTTGTGCCGACTCACCGCGCCGCCGTGCACCTTGCGCAGCAGGTTCTGGGCATCGAGGGTGTCGAGGTCGCGGCGGACCGTCATCTCGGACACCTCGAGTTCGGCTGCCAGGTCGGCGACCCGGACCGCCCCGCCCGCGTTCAACGCCCGCAAGATCGCATATCGGCGTTCGGCGGCAAGCATGGCAACACACATTATCAAACAAAGTTTCTTGATTTTGCAGATTTATGCAGCAAGATGCTGTTAGTTTCTGGTTGTTTCTGACCGAACATGTGCTGACTCCACCGAGGGAGTGATGACCACGACCACCACGACACCCGAGAACGTGCTGCGCCTGAACCTGGGCTGGCTCGACTATGTACTCGTCGCGATCTACTTCGTCTTCGTACTCGGCATCGGCTTCATCGCCCGAAGTCAGATCTCGACCAGCCTGGACTTCTTTCTGTCCGGCCGTCGGCTGCCCGCGTGGGTGACCGGGCTGGCCTTCATATCGGCAAATCTCGGCGCCATCGAGATCATGGGCATGGCCGCGAATGGTGCCGAAGTCGGCATATCGACCATGCACTACTACTGGATCGGCGCCGTGCCTGCCATGCTCTTCCTCGGCGTGGTGATGATGCCGTTCTACTACGGCTCCAAGGTGCGCAGCGTTCCCGAGTTCATGCGCCGACGCTTTGGGCCCGGTGCGCACCTGGTGAACGCCATCAGTTTTGCGATCGCCCAGGTCCTCATCGCCGGTGTCAACCTGTTCCTGCTGGCGACGGTGATCAACGCGCTGGTTGGCTGGCCGCGCTGGCTGTCGCTGATCGTCGCGGCCGCGGTCGTGCTCAGCTACATCACGCTCGGCGGGCTGTCGGCCGCGATCTACAACGAGGTGCTGCAGTTCTTCGTGATCCTCGCGGCGTTGATCCCGCTGACCGTGTTCGGCCTCATCAGGGTGGGCGGCTGGAACGGCCTGAAGGACAAGGTGATTGACACCGTGTCCGACGGCAAGGTGTCAGCGTCTGTACATGATCAGTTGACCACCTGGCCGGGTCAGGCGCTGTCCGGGTTCGACAGCCCCGTGTGGTCGGTGATCGGGATCGTGTTCGGCCTCGGGTTCGTGCTGTCCTTCGGGTACTGGACGACCAACTTCGTCGAGGTCCAGCGCGCGATGGCCTCCAATTCAATGTCGGCGGCCCGTCGCTCCCCGATCATCGCAACGTATCCGAAGATGTTCATACCGTTTGTCATCATCGTGCCCGGTATGATCGCCGCCGCCTCGATCGGGGACATGATCCGCTTGAAATCAACTGGTGAAGGCGACATTACGTACAACGACGCGATGTTGTTGATGGTCCGCGACATCCTGCCCAATGGCTTGCTGGGTGTCGCCATCGCGGGCCTAATGGCCTCCTTCATGGCGGGCATGGCGGCCAACATCTCGGCATTCAACACCGTGTTCAGCTACGACATCTGGCAGGACTACGTGGTCAAGGACCGCCCGGACAAGTACTACATACTGGTCGGCCGGCTCGCGACGGTGGCTGCGACGATACTCGCGATCTTCACCGCGCTGATCGCTGCCGGTTACTCCAACCTGATGGACTATTTGCAGACGTTGTTCGGTTTCTTCAACGCCCCGTTGTTCGCCACGTTCATCCTCGGCATGTTCTGGAAACGAATGACCTCGACCGCGGGCTGGGCCGGTCTGGTCGCCGGAACCCTTTCCGCTGTCTTCGTTTTCATCCTCGGCGAGTCTGGGGTGATCGACCTCCCAGGTCAGGGCGTGCCGTTCATCGCGGCATCGGCCGCGTTCGTCGTCGATATCATCGTCAGCGTGGCGGTCACCATGGTGACCACCCCCAAGCCCGTGGCCGAGTTGGCGGGATTGGTGTACTCCGAGACACCGCGCGAGGCGTTCAGTGACCCCGAAAGCGCCGGAAAGGCTTGGTACTACAGGCCCGTTCCGCTCGCCTCCGTGGCGCTCGCTCTGACCGTCATTCTCAACATCGTCTTCCACTGATCGCTGTAGGAGCAACCGTGGCCAGCAAGCTTTCCCATTTGTTCGACATCCGCAACGTCATCGGCGCGCTGTTGGGCATTTACGGTGTCGTCCTGACCATCGCCGGCTTCGCTCCCGGACTTCTGCGGGAACGGGAAAAGGGCGCAAGCGACAACCCGGTGGACCTCTACTTCGGCACCGACGCGAACTGGTGGGTCGGACTCGCCCTTATCGGGGTAGCGGTCGTGTTCTTAGCCTGGGCGTGGCTGCGTCCAGTGCGTGTCGAGGAAACACCCGCGGACGAGAGGAGCACCACAGACGATGCGGACGAGAGGAGCACCACAGACGATTAGGTCGTCCGCCGCGCCATAGAAGCCTCGAGCTGTTCCTCGTAGGCGCCCTCGTCGCGGCCCAGCGCGATGGTGGCCGCCGCCATCGCGACCGCGGCGATCGTGATCAGCACCGCGTCGAGTCGACTGACGTCGAGGTCTTCCCCGAGGACCACCGCGCCGAGCAGCACGGCAATGACGGGTTCGAGCACCAGCATCGTCGGCACCGATGTCTGCAGCGATCCGGCATGAAACGCCGACTGCTGCAGAAACGTCGCGAATACACCGATCACCACGAGCAGATACAGCACCGGTGTGGTGAGGACCGTGCGCACGCCTTCATGAGTCAGCAAGTGCATCACCAGCTTGGTCAGCACGGCGACGACACCGAACAGCACACCGACCGCCACAGCGAGCAACACCGCCCGCTTCCATCCCATGGTGCGAGTCGCGACGACGACGCACGCGCAGACGGCGGCCGTACAGATCACCGCAACCACGGCGGACGTCACGAGCGAGGCCTCGTAGTCTCCTGGCCGGGTCCTTCCCAGCATGACGAACACCGCCAGCGCTGCAGTCAGCACCACCGCCCACGCCCATTCACCACGGGTGACGCGCCGGTGGGCCAGCCGAGCGCTCAACGGCAACGCGAACAACAGGCCGGACACCAGGATGGGCTGCACCAACAGGAGCGAGCCTTTCGCGAGCGCCAGCGCCTGGAAGACGTAGCCGGCGACGGCGGCCGCGGTACCTCCCCACCACAGCGGCCGGCGGAGCAGGGTCAGAAACATCACGGAGCTCACGCCGTGCTCTTGGGGGACGTCCATGGTGGCGCGTTGGCGCACGACGATGCCGATCGCAAGGAACACCGCGGAGAGCACGGCGAGCAGCACCACCAGACCATGGCCTACCAAAGCGTCGAGCTCCTTTCGGGCCACGGCCACCACACGGAACAAGAACAACATATCCGTCGTCAAACCGCCCAGCGCGGGCCGGTCTCAAGATGGTTTCGAACCCGACCGACTGGGCATAGATAAGCACATGAAATTGCGACAGTTGGTTTTGCTGGTGGGGGCGGTCGCTTTGATCGTAGGCGTGATCGGGCTGCTCGTCGGTGTATCTGTGCCGGGCCCCGACAACGGCAGCATCGGATGCGGCAACGGCCTGGTTCAGGATCTGTCGGCCGCGCGGGAGGCGAACAACAACAACCCCGCCAACCTGCCGATCCTCAACGAACTCATCCCGCACAGCGACTACGTCGCCCAGTGCCAATCGGCGGTGTCCGGCAGGCGGGCATGGACCATTCCGGTGGCGGTCGTGGGCCTGGTGATGATCACCGGCTCGTTCTTCGTCGGGGGCCGCGCCGGCAGCGTGCGGACGCCCTAGCGGCTAGCTGGCCTCGCGCCCGGCAACCAGGTGAAGCCGCGGCGGCTGGGGCTCCTCGGCGCCAAGCCGGTCGTTGACCGTCGCGACGACGGAATCGACCCGGTCGACAGCCCTGTCGCACAGGTCGCGCACCCTGTCACCGGCCGCGTCGACATCGTCGGCGGCGCTGAGCAGATAGGCCCTGACATTGACGCGCAACCGTTCGCCGGCGCGGCGCAAGCGACGGCGCAGCCGATCGTCGATCTCGACGGTGACGTAGGGCAACACCTGAAGCTTCATACCTCGCGCCCTCCCCTTCGTGGATGCCTGACGTCAGACTACTGGGGTCCGCGCGGGGAGGCGATTGGCGAAGTTACGAACCAGACCCAGTAGCAGATTCGCTCGCCTTCTCCTGCGCTGCGGCAATCGCGGCCCTGCCCTCCGGGCTCCCCGCCGAGTTCCCGGGATCCTTGGCGCTCGCCACGGTCGCGTTGCAATTCAGGTAGACCAGCACCGTGTCGGTGACGGGGGCGAAGCTATCGCCCTTGATCCATGGCGCCGACTGCGAATGCGTCACGACGCAGTCGTCGTCGGACAGGGTGTCACCCGCCCGGCTGGCGATGACGGCTTTCTTGCCCGCATCGCTGATGGTCTTCGACGCGTCGCTGTACTTCTGGCCCGCGTAGTCGTCGGCCGCGGCTATTCCGGTTCCGAAGAACGCCATCGACACGACCGTCGCACCGACGGCGGTGGTGGCATATATGCCGAACTTCTTCACGTGCGACCTCCGTGTGACCAACCTGTGGTTGTGCTTTGCGGACACTGTGTCTTGTGCACAGCACACTAGAGCCGCCACCTGGCAGGACGCTGGAAAAAACAGTGGCGCTTCCTGCCAATCGCCGCCGGCTTCGTGATGGCTGCCGCGGAGTTGGACTCCGCCGTCTGTAGCGCGACAAAGGGAACACCGACAATGCATGCAATGTCACGGGGTTCACGCGTTGACGATGATGTTTTTTGGACGATATAGTTCACTTCTCGACACAGATAGGACTCATCATGAAGTCAGGCCGACCGGCTCGTCGCCTCGCCGCTACCGCCGGCATGTGCGCGATCATCGCCATGGGCGCGTTGACCGCCTGTGGTCAGGGCGAGAAGGCGCCCGAAACCACCACGCCCACCACTACCACGACGACCACCACCAGCACCACCACCGCTCCACCGCCGCAGCCGGCGCCGACGGAAAAGTCGATCAACCCCACCGGCGGCAACCTGTTCACGCCACCAGTCAAGGCGCCGCCTGCGCCGACCGCCATCCCTGGCGACAACTAAGCCGGACTGGTCGGACAAGTCCAAATCGCGGCCGCCGTCACCGCACTGCAGTGCCGGCGGTCGCGAACGACGCCACATGGCCAATGGCCATGTTCAGGGCTGACTGCATGAGCCTCGGATCGCGTCCCGTCTGCGATAGCAGGTAGCCACCTTCGACCGCCGCAAGTAGCCCCGTCGCAAGGGCTTTCACGTCGACGTCGGCGACGAGCACGCCGCCGTCGCGCATCCGCTCGAGCGCCGCGCCGAGCAGATCCCGCCATTCGGTGAAATGCTCGGAGAGCGATGCCCTGGCTTTGTCGTCGGTATCGGACAATTCGGCGGCCAGAGAACCGAGTTCGCAACCCCACAGCCCGCGGCGCAACGTGCACCGCTGCACCATCGCGTCGCGCCAGTGGTAGAGCCCGCGGAACGAATCCACCTTCTCCAGCCGCAGACGCTGCCACGACAGAATCTCGTCGGCGCGCATCGTGATGACCGCGTACACCAACTCCGATTTGTCGTCGAAGTGTTGGTAGAACTGGGATTTACTCGTTGCGCTGGCCGCCAGCACGTCGTCGATGGTCGTTGCCGCGACGCCCTGCACATGCATCAACTCGGCGGCGCCAAGGACGATGCGGTTGCGGGTTGCTGCGCCGCGTGATGTCAACTTGGGCCGCGTCGCGCGGTCAGTCTGCGGCGGCACGCCCTAACTGTAACTCCGTTGTTACCCGGTGGTCGCCGCCCCGCGGACATCCGCCTCGGATTGGAACAATTCGTCCGCTACGCCCTGCGGAAGCGGGCGCCCGGCGGTCTCCCTGACGGTCAGGATGGTGAGAAGCGAGACGACCGCGGCGGTGGCGACGTAGTAGGCGGGGGCCACATTGTTGCCCGTCTCGGCGGTGAGCCAGGTGACCACGTAGGGCGTGGTGCCGCCGAACGCGGCGACGCAGATGTTGTAGCCGATGGAGAAGCCGCTGTAGCGCACCCGGGTGGCGAACAGTTCGACACCTGCGGCGACCGCCGCCGAAACGTAGACCGCCTCGATGACCGCAAGCCCACAGTGTGCCGCGATCGCAGCCGCCAGCGATCCCGAGTTCAGCAGCAGAAACAGCGGGTAGCCGCCGACCGCGAACGCCAGCGAGCCCGCCATCAGCACGGGCCGTCGGCCGATGCGATCCGACAGCGCGGCCAGCGGCAGGATGAGGACCAGCGCCACCAGGCTCGCCAGGGTGATGGAGACGAACGCGTTGGTCTTGGTGAAGTGCAGCGTCTTGATGAAGTAGGTCGGCAGGAACGTGAACACCACGTAGTAGCCGATGTTGAAGATGATCATCAGGCCGATCACCTGCAGGATCGGCCGCCACGCGGTGCTCACCGCCTCCCGCAGCGGCGACTTGGCGACCTGCTGGGCCTTGCTCAGCTCGGCGAACTGCGGAGTGTCGTCCAGGCGCAGGCGGATGTAGAGGCCGACGAGGCCCAGCGGGCCGGCGAGCAGGAACGGGATGCGCCAGCCGTAGCTCTCCATCGCGTCGGTGGGCAGCAGCGCCTGCAGAAGCGTCACCGTCACCGAGCCGATCAGGAACCCGAGCACCCCCGACCACACCATGAACGTGACGGTCAGACCGCGTCGCTTGTCGGACGCGAACTCGGCCAGGTAGACGGCGCCCCCGCCGTATTCGCCGCCCGCAGAGAAGCCCTGCAGGCACCGCAGAAACAGCAGCAGCGGCGGCGCGGCGACGCCGATCGCGGCGTACGTCGGCAGCAGTCCGATGGCCAGCGTCGAGCCGGACATCAGCAGGATGACGACTGCCAGCACCCGTTGCCGCCCGATCCGGTCGCCGAGTGGCCCGAATACGAACCCGCCGAGTGGTCGCATGAAGAACGCCGCCGCGAAGATCGCGAAGGTGTTCAGCAGAGCCGCGGTCTCGTTTCCGGACGGGAAGAAGTTGGCGGCGATGAAGGTGGCCAGAAACCCGTAGATGGCAAAGTCGAACCATTCCACGGCATTGCCGATCGACGCACCGGTCACTGCCTTGCGTAGATCGTTCGGCATGACCGGTCTCCCGAATGTAAGCGCCCCGCTGAGCATTTCGCTTACCGGAAGCGCAGATCACCTCCCTGAAAAGATAGCGGCGATGAGTTTCGTCCGTCTCTTGTGTCTAAATATCTGACCGAATCGAAGGAGGTACGGCGATGGACTTGCCGCCTGTCGTCTCACCGCAGGAGTGGGACGCCGCCCGCCAGGAATTGCTGGTGAGGGAGAAGGAGCTCACCCGCGCCCGCGATGCCCTGGCCGCACAGCGCCGCAGGATGCCGAGAATGGCCGTCGACAAGGACTACCTGTTCGACGGGCCGAGTGGTCCGGCCAGCTTGCATGAAATGTTCGACGGCCGGCGCCAGCTCATCGTCTACCGCTTCTTTTTCCAGCCCGATGTGGACGGCTGGCCCGACCGCGGTTGCCCCGGTTGTTCGATGCTCGCCGATCAGGTCGGCCATCTGGCGCACCTCAACGCCCGCGACACCACGCTGGTGTTCGTATCCCGGGCACCCCAGGACGCCATTGCGCAACTGAAGAAGCGGATGGGCTGGGACGTCCCCTGGTACACCGTCACGGATTCGTTCGACGCCGACTTCGGCGTCGACGAGTGGCATGGCACCAACGTCTTCCTGCGCTCGACTGATGAGGCTGGCCAGACGATCTTCCGCACGTACTTCATCGACAACCGTGGCGACGAAGCGATGGGCAGCACTTGGGCCTACCTCGACATCACCGCACTCGGTCGTCAGGAGGAGTGGGAGGACTCACCCAACGGATATCCGCAAACGCCGCCGTACACATGGTGGCACCGGCACGACGAGTACCCGGGCGAGCCGACTACGTCGCCCAGAATGGACGCGTGACCAGAACGTAGAGCGCCAGCACGGCCAGCGGCGCCAGCAACGGCACCCACGGCAGCTCGAGTGGGAGGGATGCCGCGGCCAGCCCCGCCGCGGTAAATCCCACGGCGCCAACCACTGTCGGTGACGTCACCGCGGCGGTGTGCCGCAACACCAGATACGCCGCCGCGCACAGCCCAGACGTCGCGGTCAATACGGGTGGAGCGTCGGCGAGCACGATCACTGACACCGTGAGGAGCACGGCGATCGTGGCGGCCGGTCGAAACACGCTGCCCGCCAACACCGCAGCCGCCGCGACGACGGCCGCGATCAAACCCGGCCCGTCGGCCTGCACCGCGGCCGACGCCACCATCACCAGCCCGAACGCCGTCGAGACAGCGCGGGTGGCGAGGCGAGCGGCGGTGCTCATATGAACGCCGCTCTCCGCCGCACCGTGCGCCGATGGTCTGGCACCAGTTGCATTGCCTGATCGAGCGTGGCGTCGCCGCGCCAGGACACCACGTCGACGCCGATCGTGCCCATGTCCCGGTACATGAACGACCGCTGCAGTGACCACATCCGGGCCACCAGCCGGTCGCGCTCCTCTTCGAACGGGGCGCCCTCCAGCACGTCGACGGCGACCACGGTGTGACCGCGCTTGCGCAGATCGATCAACGCCAGCGCGAACTCGGTGTCGAGCAGGGTGGAGAACGCGATGACGATCGCGCCGGGCGGAACGGCCGCCCGCGGCGCCAACGTGCCCGGCGTGGTCTCGAAACCGTCACCCGCGGTGAGCACGGCATCGAGTATCCGATAGAACTGGCGCCTCCCGATGTCTGCGCCGAGCCAGCGCGGGTGGCGGCCACCGAGCGCGACGATGCCCGCGCGATCACCGCTGCGCAGTGCGCTTTGCACGACCTGTACTGCACCGCGAACGATGCGGTCGGTCGCTTCGGTGGCCGGGCCCGGCGGCTGCGGGTACCCGTCGATCAGCACCACTACGTCGGCGGCGCGATCGGTCAGCCGCTCTGTGACGTGCAGGCTGCCGCGCCGCGCGCTGACCGGCCAGTTGACCGTGCGCAAGTGGTCGCCCGGCACGTACCGGCGGATATCGGCGTACTCGACACCGGGCCCGATGTGGCGGGTCAGGTGGGTACCGAGTCGGTCGAGCAGTTCGGTGCGCGGGATCGCGGTGGCTTGCGGCGGCGCCAGCGGAAATACGAAGACGTCGGCGGCGTCGGCGGCGCCCGTACCCTGCACAAGCCCGCCGCGCGAAACGACATTCACGCGAGCCACGATCGGATACCGGCCCCACTTGTCGGCGGCGACGGCCACCGTCTGCCGCTCGCGCGAAACCGGCTCGACGTTTTCGATCCGCATACCGTCGACGGTCTCGATCGTGAGATCCACAGCCGCATCACGTGTTTCGGCGACGGCCCACACACTCAGCCGGGTTTCCTCGGACTCGAAGCACCGTTGCGAGCCTGGTTCGGCGTGCACCTGAATCTTCGGTACCTGGCGTTGCCACCCGATCGACACCAGCACGCCGATCAGTGGGGCCGCGAAGGCTACGAGCTGCCAGTAGCCGCCGATCAGGGCGACAGCGAGCGCGGCCGCGCCGCACGTGATACTCGCCCGTGTCAAAGGCGACGCGCGCCAGCGCAACTCGACTTCGGTGCTGCGGGTCTCGATCACGCCGTCAGCCCTTGCCGCTGTTCGTTCGAGGTACCGGCAGTCGCCGCAACAGTTCCTCCACAACGTCGGACCCGTGTACGCGCCGCACCCACATCTCCGGTCGCAGGCTGATCCGGTGCGACATGGTGGGAACCGCCAGCGACTTGACGTCCTCGGGTATCACGTAGTCCCTGCCGAGCAGCAGCGCCCGGGCGCGGGCGAGTTGCACCAGGTCGAGTTCCGCGCGCGGGCTGGCACCGACGGCGACCTGCGGGTGTTGGCGCGTCGCGTTCGCCAGCGACACCACGTAGCGCAGCACGTCGTCGTGCACGGTCACCTGTTCCACCGATTCGCGCATGGCGAGAAGGTCGTGCGCGTCGACGACCTGATCCACGGTCGGCTGGGCCGAACCCCGTTCGATTCGCCGCCGCAGCATCGACTCCTCTTCCTGCTCCGAGAGATACCGCAGTTCGAGTCTGATCGTGAACCGGTCGAGCTGCGCCTCGGGTAACGGATAGGTGCCCTCGTATTCGATCGGGTTGTCGGTGGCCAGCACGATGAAGGGCGCAGGGAGTTTGTGAGTGACGCCGTCGATGCTCACCTGGCCCTCGGCCATCGCCTCCAGGAGCGCCGCCTGGGTCTTGGGCGGCGTCCGGTTGATCTCGTCGGCGAGAAGCAAGTTGGTGAAGATCGGCCCACGTCGGAATTCAAAGCGGCCCGACTGCATGTCGTAGACCGTCGAGCCGAGCAGATCGGCGGGCAGCAGGTCCGGCGTGAATTGCACCCGCGTGAAGTCCAGGCCCAGCGCCGCAGCGAAGGACCGCGCGATCAACGTCTTGCCCAGACCGGGCAGATCCTCGATCAACACATGGCCACCCGCGAGGACGGTCGTGAGAATCAGCGTCAGTGCCGCGCGCTTGCCGACCACTACGCGCCCTATCTCGTCGAGCACCGCCTCACAGTGCGCCGTCGTCGTCGCTGCTGGCAGTCCCATATTCGCCGTCATACCTGCTCCAACCGTCGCAGAATTTGGTCGAGGGCCTCCCGCCCCGGGCCCGGTTCGCTGCCACCGGTGCGGGACACGTTCTGCGGGTCCACCCACGCCCACAGTTCCGCACCGAAAAGCATGCTGCCGGTGGCGTGAAACGCCACACGATCCTTGGCCTGCCGTTGTCCGGTGGCCATCTCGAACTGCCGGGCCAGCATCGGACGCAGGTGCCGGTCCCAGTCCCTTCGCGTCGACTCCGACCGACTGATCAACGTCTCTGTCCGAGACAGCCAGCGGCGCAACGACTCCGCAGGGTCGTTCGCGCGCGCATCGCCGGACTCGTACCCGGGCTCGCGCACCAGATAGAACCGCAACGTCAACAACACCAGGGCGGCCATGACGCCAACGACCACCAGTACTAGCTCCCGGTCGAGCACCGCGAACGCCACCAGCTCGACGAGCGCAACGGTGAAAAGACCCGCAGCCACAAGCTTTTTCATGCCATGCTCCGCAAATCCGCGAGCACCACCCGCAGCGCGTCGACGGCGACATCGCGATGGCCCTCGTTCATCACGTGAGGGCTGAAGCGTGCCTCCTCGAACAGCTCCACGAGCTGTGCCGCGCTGTCGGCGCGCAACGCATGGTGGTCGACGGCGCGGGCCAACACTTCTGACGGGGTGTCACAGTCCTGCGGAACAGCGCCGGGCACATGTGTCAGTTCGCGCTCCATCGCGGCGTAACACGCGATGATCGCCTCGCGCGGTTCGCGGCTCAGGTCACCGATTTCCGCCAAACCGACTTCGGCTGCCCGTGCGAGTGATTCCGCCGCCCCTGGCGCAGCGGGTGCTTCGGGGTCGTCATCGCTTGGGGCAGCCCACGATGTCGCGGCGCGCCGCTGCCGACGCGAGACGATGGCCGTGCCGACGACGATCAACGCCATCAGGATCAACATCGGCGGGACGAGGTAGGCCACGATGTTGGTACCCGGCTCGTCCAGCGAATCCGGTTGCCGCGGCACCGGATTGGTGGGGGGTGGCGCACTGCCCGGGTCCGGCACGGTCGGAGAACCCGACGGTGGCTGATCGCCCGGGCTCCCCACGCCCATCCGCATCAACACCAGCACTAGCACCAACCACCCGATCATCAGGCCGAGGGCGATCAGCGAGAAGCGCCACGTCGGGCGGCCCATGGTGCCCGGACTCTCGGGCAACCGCCCCGCCGGAGGGGGGCGCGCCTGACGATTGCGCAACCGCGAGATGATCGCGGTGCCGATGATCGCCACGGAACCGGCGAGCAGCGCGACGTCGACGACCAGCGCCGCGGGGTTGCTGGGTGGCCGTCCTCGATCGGCTACGGGTTCAATGCCGGGAAGGTAGCCGCGCAGTGCCCACGCGGCGACGAACAACAGCGCCACCACCGCGATAGCGCGCGCTGTCGACCTGTCGATACCCGCCATCGGCACACCAATCGGCTGGTAACCCCCACCGCCGTAGCGGTGGGCTTAGTTCCATCCTGGCATGTGCGCGGATCGTCGCGACGCGAATCCGGTGGCGTCCTGCGCAGATACCGTCGTTCGCCGACGTTGCATCGCGATACGTTGCGATATATCGATCGTGAAGGGTATCTTCGACCCAGTGACCACCACGCTTCAGGACGCCAGAGTCGCGTCCGCCCTCGACCGGATGTACACCGAATCCACCGAACAATTCTCCCGGCTTCGCGACAACCACGACCTCTTCGAGCGCGTCGCCAACGCAAGCGCACAGGAGCGCGCCGACGCGCTCAGCGACTTCTACCTGCCAGTGACGCCCGATGCGGGCAGGCTGCTGTACGCGCTCGTCCGTGCCACGCGGCCGGCCACGATCGTCGAGTTCGGCATGTCCTTGGGGATCTCGGCGATCCATCTCGCGTCGGCGGTGCGGGACAACGGCGGCGGGCGGATCGTCACCACCGAGCTCAGCGCGGCGAAGGTGGCCGCGGCGAAGAAGACGTTCGCCGAGACGGGGCTCGACGACCTCATAACCGTGCTGGAAGGGGATGCGCTGACCACGCTGGCAGACGTCGACGGCCCGGTCGAGTTCGTGCTGCTCGACGGCTGGAAGGAGCTGTATCTCCCGGTGACCAAGCTGCTCGAACCCCGGCTGTCGGCGGGCGCGCTGATCATCGCGGACAACACGTCGATGGACGACACCAGGCCGTACCTGGATCACGTGCGCGATCCGGGCAATGGCTATGTGAGCGTGAACTTCCCGGTCCGCGAGGGCGGCGACAGCATGGAAATCAGCTGCCGCGCAGTCACTTAAGCGTGTCCATGAACGCGGCGATGCGGGCGCGCGTTTCCTCCGACAGCCAGCTGGCGCGCACCTTCGCGTCCATGTCTGCACTGCTGTCGATCACGGTGTGGGCCGGCCGGTGCAATTGCTCCTTCATCGCCGCGAACGCTGCCGGGGCGTACTGACCCATCGCGCGGGCTGTCTCGATCGCTCGCGGAAGCAGGTCGTCGGGCGAGACAACCTCGTCGATCCATCCGCGAGTCAACGCGGAGTCAACGTCAATGGACTCAGCCTGCAGCACCGCCTGCGCCGCCGACGGACCCATCGCGTATCGGCAGATCTCCAGCGCCACCACCGGGAACGGCACGCCGACCATAAGTTCGCTGAGGCCGATCGTGCCGCCCGACATGAGACGGACGTCGGAAGCCATCGCCAACACGCAGCCCCCCGCGATCGCATGTCCGTTGATCGCGGCGACCACCGGTGCCGGGTGATCGAAGACGGCGAAGAATGCCGCGGTGGCCGAGGTGATGAAGCGGTCGACGTACTCATCTCCACCCTCCACGATCGCGGGCAAGTCGACTCCCGCGGAGAAGCACTTACCCGTGCCGGTCAGGCAAATCGGCCCGTCGATGTCGCGGATCGTGGCGATGGCGGTGTAGGCCAACTCCAGGTCCATGGCATTGACCGGCGGATGGTTCATCCGCATCACCGTCACGCCGTCGACTACATCCACGTCCATCGCTGCCCTCCTACCTCAGCGCTGCCTTTGCTTCCTTCACCACCGCCGCCGCGTCGCGGCTGGCCTGCTTGCCCTTGTCATAGGCGTCTTCGGCGGCGGTCAACGCGTCTTCGGCGTCCCGCAGTCTTCTGCGTGCGTCGTCACGGCGCATCCGGGCCGTGGCGAGATCGGATTGCAGTGCGGTCAGTGCTGCGTCGGCGTCGGCCTTGGTGCGCTCGGCTGCGGCCACTGCCGCCCGCGCCTTCTCGCGTCCGGCGTCGCGCTTGTCGTCGCGTTGCCGCCGCTCCGCGGGCTCCTTGCGGCTGGGTGCCTTCCGTGTCGCGGTGAAAACCATTGCCGTGTTGCCGAACTCGCCAAAGCCGGACCATCGCTCGGCCTTGGTCAACCGGCCGAGTCGCGACGCGACATCCGGGTCGGCGATTGCGGCCTGCAAGGTTGCCGTCACGTCGTCGCGCAGCGCCGCGGTCGGGTCGGCCAGCTCGGCTTCTTCGAACGCGGCGCGGGCCACGTCGTCGACCAGTCGGCGCTGCTCGGCGGACAACGCCCGGATGGCCTCGCCGTCCATCGCGGCGTGGGCGTCTTTCAACCGCTCACCGAGCCCGGCGAGGCGCGTCGTGATGTTCTGGTCCCGGAGCGCGAGCCGGTTCACGACCCATGCCGCCGTCGTGGGTTTGCGCGCGGCAGAGATCTGTTTGGCGGTGTCGACGTCGCCGTCCTGTTTGGCCGCTACAGCGAGCATGGTGCGCAGGGCTGTGAACTCCTCAGGGTTGACCTCGTACAGCTCGTCGAGTTCGCCGGCCATGGTTCCCATGATCCGCTACCGAGCACGGCGCCTGGCCGTGATCGCGAATGCACGGTTGTTGCACACAAACGCCGAGTTAACCGGCGAACAAGCGTGCACTCGGCAACGATGTGAACCGTGGAGGGGCAACAGACGCTGCGTGCGGGGATCGTGATCGGCGCGCTTGGCGTGGTCTTCGGTGACATCGGTACCAGCCCCATCTACACGATCCAGACGGTCTTCAATCCAGGCGACCCGCATCCCGTGCCGATCTCCACGGACAATGTGTACGGCGTCGTGTCGACGATCTTCTGGTCCGTGATGATCATCGTCACGCTGACCTACATCACGCTGGTGATGCGCGCCGACAACAACGGCGAGGGCGGGATCATGGCGCTGATCACGCTGCTGCGCCGATGGACCGGCCAGCGTGGCCGGCGCACCGCGATGTTCCTGGCCGGCCTTGGGCTGTTCGGCGCGTCACTGTTCTTCGGTGACAGCATGATCACGCCGGCGATCTCGGTGCTGTCCGCCGTCGAGGGCCTCAAGGTCATCGGGCCGGACTTCGAGGACTTCATCGTGCCGATCACCGCCGTGATCATAGTGGCGCTGTTCTCCGTCCAGCGGCAAGGCACCGCAGCGGTTGGGCGATTCTTCGGGCCGGTGATGATCGTCTGGTTCGCGGCGATCGGCGCATGCGGAGTGAACGGCGTCGTCGACAATCCCGAAATCCTGAAGGCGCTTTCCCCTGCCTACGCATTTACGTTCCTGTCGGAGCACTTCCACATCGCGTTCTTCTCCCTCGCCGCGATCGTGCTGTCCGTCACCGGCGCGGAGGCACTGTATGCCGACATGGGCCACTTCGGCCGGAAGGCCATCACGTTCGGCTGGCTCGGGCTCGTGCTGCCCGCCTGCACGCTGAGCTACTTCGGTCAGGGTGCGCTGGTGCTTGCCGACGAGTCCAAGGTGAGCGCCCCGTTCTTCTTGCTCACCCCGGAATGGGCGCGGATTCCGATGGTGCTACTGGCCACCGCCGCGACGGTGATCGCGTCACAGGCGGTGATCACCGGGGCGTTCTCGGTGGCGTCGCAGGCGGCTCGCCTCGGCTACCTGCCGCGGCTTCGGATCGAACACACCTCTGCGTCGACGATCGGCCAGATCTATGTGCCGTGGATCAACGGCCTGTTGATGGTGATGGTTCTGATCCTGGTCTTTGCGTTCCGCAGCTCGGCCGCGCTGGCGTACGCATTCGGCATGGCGGTGACGGGAACGATCACCATCACCACCACGCTGTTCTTCTACTACGCACGGACGAGGTGGGGATGGCCGCTATGGCTGGTGATCATCGGCGGCGGCCTGCTCTTGCTGGTGGATCTGATGTTCCTCGCGGCGAATCTGACCAAGCTGGTGCACGGTGCCTGGCTCCCGCTGCTTATCGCCGTCGTCGCATTCACGGTGATGACGACGTGGGAGAAGGGCCGCGGAATCGTCACGCGCGCAAGGGAAAATGCCGAAGGTCCGCTGCGCGAGTTCGTCGACGGCCTACGGGACTGCAAGCCGCCGCTGGTGCGCATGGCCGGTACGGCGGTATTCCTCAACCGCGGCAAACAGACCGCACCCCTGGCGATGCGCGCCAACGTCGAGCACAACCGCATCGTGCATCGACATGTCGTCATCATGTCGATCGACACCGTGCCGGTACCCCGCCTCACCGACGACGAGCGCATAACGATCGACGAACTCGACTACAAGAAAGACGGCATCATCCACGTCAGCGCCTGCTACGGATACATGGAGAGGCCGAACATCCCGGCCGCCCTACGCCTACTCGACCCCGCGCACACCGAAGGCCACATCGACGTCGATACGGCTTCCTACTTCCTGTCCAAACTCGAGCTGACTGCCGGTGACGAACCCACGATGGCGCCATGGCGCAAGCGGTTGTTCATCGCGACGTCCTACATCACCTCCGACGCCGCCGCGTATTTCAGCTTGCCGCTCGACCGCACGGTCGTCATCGGCTCCCGCATCGAGGTGTGAGCCTCAGTCGTCGTCTTTCTCGGCCTTGTCGTCTTTGTCGTTCTTGTCGTCTTTCTCGGCCTTGTCGTCCTTCTCGGCCTTGTCGGCTTTGTCGTTCTTTTTCTCTTTAGTGTCTTTAGTGCCTTTGCCGATTTCGATCGTGGCCCAGTGACCCGGGGAGACGAGAACGCTCCAGTTGCCTTCCTCTCGGCCCAGCTTGAGCACTCCGTCCTCGACTTTCCATTTCGTGCCGTCGTCGTAGTCGGATTCTTGTCCGTCGGTGTACGTGAGTTTGAACGCCATATCTACGGATACCCACATTTGCGGGTGCTCAGCCCAACGGAGCCAGACCCGCGGAGGACAGCGTGTATGCGCGGTGGTCGCGCCCCTCACGGGTGGCGATCTCCAAGACCGACTTTCCGACTTGCCCGGCGGTCAGCGTGGGCTGCAGTGACTGGACGAACGTGTCCACGTCGACGCCTTGCCGCTCGGCGTAGGCCGCGACCGCCTTCGCGCCGAGCTCAGTCGCCGGCGTCAACATGGGCAGCACCGAGACGAAGTCGATTCCCAGCCCGGCCCGTTCCGACTCGATGGCGGCGTAGCCGGTGATGAATCTGACGGTGGCCTTGGCGCCCGCGTAGCCGCCACTGAGCGGCGAGCCGTTGATCGCCGCACCGCTGGAGACCGCGATCACGGTGCTGCCGGGAGCCAACGGGCGGCGCAGCGCATGGCGGATCCAGTGGAACGCCTGGGCGACGTCGACGTTCCAGTTCTGGCTGAAGGATTCCCACGTCTGCTCCTGCAGTGGGCTCATCTGAGGTGCCGCCCCGGCACACAGCACCACCGTGCGCGGCTGGTACTCGTCGATGAGACGGCCGGCGGTGGCCGGGTCGGCGGCATCCGCGGTGACCACGATGAAGTCGGGGAGTTCGCCGCGCAACGTGTCGAGCTGGGCACCGCCGCGGGCGACGCCGACGACGCGCACCCCCGCCGCCGCAAGTGCCGCGGCGATGCCCCGGCCGAATCCGCGGCCTGCACCGGTGACGATCGCTGTGGAGCCGGCCAGATCGCCGGCGTGGTTGATGGGTTGGTTCATACCGAGTCAGATACCGATCGCGGGCGAGATTCATCGGTTCTCCTCGATGAGTTCGGGGTGCCTGGCGTATCTCTATTGAGGGAAGTGACTTCAGCTTTCTAGGTAGGAGAACCCGCCGTGCCGGCCCAACAGGATTTCATCGAGCAAGCGGCGCCGTTTCGCGCCGAGTTGATCGCGCATTGTTACCGCATGCTCGGCTCGGCGCAGGACGCCGAGGACCTGGTCCAGGAAACGTACCTGCGCGGCTGGCGTGGCTACGAGGCGTTTGAGGAGCGCGCGGCGCTGCGGACCTGGCTGTACCGCATCGCGACCACCGCGTGCCTGCGCGCACTGCAGAACCGTGCCCGACGGGTGCTACCCGCCGGGCTCGGTGCCGCGTCCGTCGATCCCGAGGTGGACGTCGACGCCAGCAAGGCCGGATATCCGTGGCTGGAACCGCTTCCCGACACGTTCACACCCGAGGCGGCAGTGGCTGCCAAACAGAGCATCCGGCTGGCCGTCGTCACCGCGATGCAGGAACTGCCTGCCCGGCAGCGGGCGGTGTTGATCCTGCGTGATGTCGTGCAGTTCAGCGCCGCCGAAGTGGCCGAATTGCTCGAGACCACACCGGCGGCGGTCAACAGTGCCCTGCAGCGGGCCCGGGCACATCTCGCCGAGGTCGCGCCCAGCGACGAGGACGTCACCGAGCCCGAAGATCGCGATCTGCTGGCTCTCGTCGAACGCTATTGCGCGGCATTCGAAAGCGGTGACGTGGCCGCGCTCACCGCGCTGCTGCAGGCCGACGTCAAGCTCGAAATGCCGCCGTTCGCCGTCTGGTTCACCGGGCGGGATGCGGTGACGCGATTCCTGGCCACACGCGCCTTCTCCCAGCCCGGCGACGTGCTGATGACTCCAACGTCCGCCAATGGGCAACCCGCCGTGGCGGACTACCGGCGCGATGACGACGGCGTGATGCGGGCGCACGCGATACACGTTCTCACCCCCGGCGAGAACGGAATCACGGCGATCACCGTTTTTCTCGAGCCGGCCCTGTTCGGAGTGTTCGGCATGCCGTCAAGCCGGTGAGCTCCTGTCAGCGCCGGAACACCACCCATCGCATCGCGCTGTACATGTACACCGCTTCGCAGGCACCTGCCACGATGCGCGCGACGTGATATTCGACGCCGAGCGCGGCCAGTCCGCTGGAGACACCGAGGATGAACGCGAGGTAGTTCACCACGACCACCACCACGTAAACCGCGAACTGCGGCCCCACCGCTCCGTGTGAGCGGAAGTTCAGAATGCGGTTGAGGAAGTAGCTCAGCGTGAACGCGCATGCGTAGGCCACCGTCACCGCGACAGGAAGCGCGGCGCCCAGCCCTTCGTGCAGCAGCGTGAGTAGCGCCAGATCGACTGCGAACGTGAAGCTGTTGAGCACGACGAAGCCCAGAAATGTGGGGGCCACAATGGAATCCAGCCCGTGCGGCAACCGGGCGACGACAACCTCGCAAAGCCGGTGGAAGCGCTCGACCGGCCGCGGGGACGCCTCGGACTCCACGCTCATGTAGCCACGCTGACATGGCCAGGTGGCTATCCGCTGAGCACTGGGCAAACGTCGGGCGACTTCAGGCGACGCCGAACAGGGTGAGCAGTTCGGTTGTCCGCCACCAGATCAGCAGGGCGAACACCACCAGGAGGGCGACCGTCGCCGAAATCTGGATCAGCGCGCGGTGCTCACGGGGTGCGTACGCGTAGGCGGCGGCGACAACTGCGCCGGTGACCAGCCCACCGATGTGCCCCTGCCAGCTGATGTTCTGCCCACCGAGGAGCGGAATCACGAACGTGAAGGCCAGGTTGATCGCGATGAGGCCGATCACCCACCGGACGTCGAGGTTGAGCCGCTTGCCCACTACGAACGAGGCGCCGAAGAGGCCGAACACCGCACCCGATGCACCCGCGGTCGCCGCGTTGAGCGGTGAGAGCAGGTAGACCAGGACCGAACCGCCCAGCGCGCTCAACGCATACAGCGCAGTGAAGCGCAGTCGGCCCAGCCAGACCTCCAGCGGCGGACCCACGATGTAGAGCGCGTACATGTTGAACAGCAGGTGCGTGACGCCGTAGTGCATGAACGCCGAAGTCACGAGTCGGTACAGATCACCGTCGGCGACAGCGGGCGATCGCAGCACGAGTTCGCTCTGCAAGCCCGGCGACACCGTCTCGAGAACAAACATCACCACGTTGATCGCGATCAGCGCGTACGTGATTACCGGCTTCGCCCCATACTGCCGCCCGCCGAACGCGGTCCGCGGTTCGCGCACCGTCTTCGCCCCCTCGCCGACGCACTCCACGCACTGATGGCCGACGGCGGCGTCGCGCATGCACTCCGGGCAGATGGAACGGTTGCAGCGGGTGCAACGGACGTACGTCGCGCGGTCGGGATGCCGGTAACACGTCGGCGCGGCCTGCGGTGTGTTCGGGATGCTCACAGCATTCCGAATAATTCGATCCAGTTGCCATCGGGGTCGGCGACGAACATCCACCCCATGCCCGGCACCGGTTCAAACTCGGTGACCGGTTCGACCACCTCGTATTCGGACGCGGCGAACGCGTCAGCCGTCGCGCGCAGGTTCTTCACCCCGATCGTGAAGTATCGGACTCCCGCCTGCGCGCGGCCGCCACCGGGAGCGGCAGGCGCGGGCGGTGCAGGCTCGTAGGTGACGAGCTTCACCACACCGCTGCCGAGCGAGTACCGTCGCTGCGACCCGCCGGGGAACTCGACTTCGCCCTGGAACTCCAGTTCGAGGAAGCCCTCGTAGAAGGCGACCATCGCCTCGAGGTTGGTGGTGACGAGGCCAACTTCGATGCCCGGGGTGAGCAGGTCGAGCCGCACGGCCACCTCATTTCTTCCTTGACGGTGTCTGGACTACGAGTATGCCTATTGGTCCCACCGGTCGAAGTTCACCGCCGCGGCGAGTGGGCCACGGCGCACGGGGCCGTGCCTGCCCTTCGGCCACCCCACCACGATGTGGCCCGCGAGCATCCAGTCATCGGGTATCCCCACCGCGTCGCGCAGCAGTTGTTCGCCGCCATAGGACGCCCAGCTGGTCAGGCACGCACCAAGGCCCTGTGCGCGGGCGGCGAGCAGGAAGTTCTGCATCGCCGGGAAGATCGATCCGCCGAGCAACAACTCGGACGCCGTCGGAAAACGCTTCTGCGCGAACAACACGGACGTGAATTCGCCTGCGCGGTCGTGTAATTCGTAGGTGGCGCGGTTGTTGCGGGCGCGGGGGCTGTGATCGTCGTCGGCCGGCCTGCTCATCCCGTAGACCGGCTCGATCACCTCGAGCGCGCGTGCGGCGGCCTTGGCCACCACGGCCCGCTGCTCGGGTGAACGCAGCACGACGAAGCGCCATGCTTGTGCGTTGGCGCCCGACGGCGCCCAGGTGGCCGCCACGAGGCAGCGCGTCACGGTGGCGTCGTCGACGGGTTCGTCCGTGAAGCGCCGGATTGTGCGGGCGGTGGACATGACCTCCCAGACGTCGCTGCTTGCTGCCGCCATGCGTGCGTTCCTCCCGGTTGCCGTTCGGAGGAGAACCTACGCCGGGGCCAACGGTCAGGCGTGGCCGAATCCGGTGTGGCTGCGTACCAGGGGCAGTGCCGCCATCGTCGCGAACCCGGGCGCAGCGTCGCACACCGCCGGCACCGCGTTGAGGACCTGCATCGCGGTCGCCACATTCGCCGAGCGCACGTGTTCCTCGATGCTTGCCGGGCGGGTGAAGCTCGCCAACGAGAGGAAGTGCGTGCGCATGGACGGGTCGCCCTCGATCGTCAACGTCCAGCCGTCCTTCGGACGCGGCCAGTGGTCGGGATACTCGCCGCCAACGGTCCACAGCGTCTCGATCTCGATGAGCGGTTCGCCGTTGCGACGGCCGACCCAGTTCCACCGTTGTCCCGCCGTCGTACCCGCACGCAGCACATGGTCGAAGATCTGGTGGTCCTCGCGGGCGGCGACGGCTTCCACCGTCGCGGTCACCTCGTCGATGCCTGCGTTCAGCGCATCGGCAAGGAACCACACCTGCTCGGTGAATATCGAGCTGTTGAACGCCAGGAAGTCGTTGGTCGCCGTGCTGATCTCCTCGACGGGCCGACCGAACGCCATATTGTCGAACGTGATGCCGGTGCTCTCGTACACCGACCAGTCCGCGCGCTCCTGCAGGGTGATCTTGTCGATGGTGCGGCTCATCCCGGACAGCGCCAGGGGCATCACGCCCGACAGGTTGCCGGGATTCAGGCCGCTGCCGTGCACGCTGGTGCCGCCCTGCTCGCAGGCGGCCAGCAGGCGATGGCGGTCAGGCGAAGGCAGGCGGCGCGGGTGGAACAAGAATGCCGTCGTCGCGACGTTCTTGCGGCTGGCCAGGATTGCGCAGACCTCGTCCAGGTTGGTAGTGCGCGGGGTGTAGAGCACGCAATCGGCCGTCATCGCGAGGACCTCCGCGGTGTCGGCGGTGGCGCGCACACCGACCGGGTCGCGTCCGACGAGTGTGCCGACATCTCGTCCGTGCTTGGCTTCGGAATACACCTTGACCCCGACCAGATCGAGGTCGGCCCGATGGTCGAGGATCGCGGCGATCATCTCCGTGCCTACCGCGCCGGTACCCCACTGGATGACTCGGTACGGCTCGCGCGGCGTCGTCACATCGAGGCACGCTACCGCGGATTCGATCACAATTCGCAGGAGTACTACGAGCTGCGGGGCATCCTGGCGCCGATCGGCGACACCCAGCGCCAGTGCATGTGTCGGTCCTGCCGCCGGATCTGGCAGCGTCCTACAACGAGTTCATGACCGGCTAGCTCAACTGCGAAGACCCGCCGCTACAGCCCTCGCTGTAGCGGCGGGCTTTTCGTTAGCCGATCTAACGCCTATTCTGGTGTTCATGAAGTCGACAAGAACAGCCGTTGTGGCGGCGGCGATCGTTCTCGTCGGCGCCGCCGCGTCCGCCGCGACCGCCCAGGCAGATCCCGCGCCGGCACCACCACCCGCGCCCAAGACGACCATCGACGCCGACGGCACGTACGCCGTCGGCACGGACATCCAGCCGGGCGTCTACAGTTCGCCGGGCCCCGTCGGTGACGGCGCGTGCTACTGGAAGCGCGTCAATGGAACCACCATCGTCGACAATGCGCTGTCCAAGAAGTCGCAGATCGTTCAGATCGAGGCGACCGATACGGCCTTCACGACGAACGAGTGCCAGCCGTGGCAGCTGACCGACGCCCCCGTGCCGGTCCAGGGCCCTGGTGATCTGCTCGGCCAACTGGCCCAGCTGGCGCCGATCATTGCCCACAATCCCGCGCCGCCGCCAGGCAGCACTCCCGCGCCGCCCCCGCCGAGCACTCCCTAGAGTTCAGCGGATCTTCTCGCCGTACACGCGGTCGACCGTCATCGCCATCAGCACCCTGCGGTCGGACACCATCACGGCCCGGTACTCGTCCCACTCCGGGTGTTCCCCGGCGGCACTGCGGTAGTAGTCGACCAGCGCTTCGACCTCGGGACCATGCGGGTCGGTCCCAGGCCCGGTGAGGTCCACCGCGCCCTCGGCGGTCGCCCACGCCCACCCATCGGCACTGGTGACCTCTAGCGCGGCACGGGGATCTCGGCGCAGGTTGGCCGTCTTGGCACGGCCCTCGGTCATCGAGACGTAGATGACGCCGGCGTCCCGGTCGTAGAACGGCGTGATGGGAGACAGCTGCGGCAGGCCGTCCGACTTGATGGTGGCGAGCACCCCGAGCCGGCTCTCGGCGATCAGCTTGTGCGGGTCGAAAGTGGTGGCAGTCATGTCAACGGGCAACCCCAGACCGCATGCGGGCTATTCCGTGTTGCCGCCGTAGGGTGACGGTCGTGGCCGATCTCCACCCCGGCATCGCTGTCCTGGCACCCCTGCTTGGTACCTGGTCAGGCCAGGGCGCGGGCGAGTACCCGACGATCGAACCGTTCGGCTATGTCGAGGAAGTGACGTTCGGTCATGTCGGCAAGCCGTTCCTGGTCTACGGTCAGCGGACGAAGGCCAGCGACGACGGCCGCCCGCTGCACGCAGAGACCGGATACCTGCGGGTGCCGTCCCTGGAGCGCGTCGAACTCGTGCTGGCCCATCCGACCGGCATCACGGAGATCCAGGAGGGAACGCTGTCGGCCGACGGAACCACGCTGGAGATGGAGTTGACCGCGACGGCGATTGGACGTACCTCGTCAGCCAAAGAGGTGACGGCACTGAGTCGTTCGATTCGCGTCGACGGTGACGAATTGACCTACACGCTGCGACTGGGCGCCGTCGGCCAGCCGCTACAACACCATCTGGCGGCGACTCTGCACAGGACGCGCACGTGAGCACCCGAAGACGACCGCGAGTGAGGATCACGGAGCCGCCCCGGCGGCGACATCCGACCGCAGCGAGGCTCAGGCCGATCGGGCGAACCGCAAGCTCCCGCCTGAAGCGAGGACCGGAGCGAGCGGGAGTCGAGGCATGACCACAGACGGCAGAATCCGCGTCCCTACCGACCTCGACGCCGTCACAGCCGTCGGCGAAGAAGACCGCAGCGAGATCGATTCCGCGGCCGTCGAGCGCATCTGGCAGGCCGCGCGACACTGGTACGAGGCCGGCATGCATCCGGCGATCCAGCTGTGCCTGCGCCACAACGGAAGGGTCGTGCTCAACAGGGCGATCGGGCACGGCTGGGGCAACGGGCCCGACGACCCGCCCGATGCCGAAAAGATCGCTGTCACAACGGAAACCCCGTTCTGTGTGTACTCCGCGGCCAAGGCGATGACCACGACCGTCGTGCACATGCTCGTCGAGCGGGGCGTCTTCTCCCTCGACGACCGGGTCTGTGACTACCTGCCCAGCTACACCAGCCACGGCAAGGACCGCACCACGATCCGGCACGTGATGACCCACAGTGCCGGCGTCCCGTTCGCCACAGGGCCAAAGCCAGACCTCAAGCGAATGGACGACAGCGCGTACGCCCGCGAGATGCTCGGCAACTTGAAGCCGATCTATCGGCCGGGGTTGGTGCACATCTACCACGCACTGACGTGGGGTCCGTTGGTGCGTGAGATCGTCTCGGCCGCCACCGGCAGGAACATTCGCGACATCCTCGCCGCCGAGATCCTCGACCCGCTCGGTTTCCGGTGGACGAACTACGGTGTGGCCGAAGACGACGTGCCGTTGGTGGCGCCGAGCCATGCGACCGGTAAGCCGTTGCCGCCACCGATCGCGGCGGCCTTCCGCACGGCGATCGGCGGAACAACACACCAGATCATCCCGTTCACCAACACTGCGCAGTTCCTCACGGGTGTGGTGCCGTCGTCGAACACCGTCTCGACCGCGTACGAGATGTCACGCTTCGCCGAAATACTGCGCCGCGGAGGCGAACTCGACGGCGTGCGCATCATGCAGCCAGCGACCCTTCACACCGCGACCCGGCAGTGCCGGCGCCTGCGGCCCGACGTGGCGACCGGGTTCGTGCCGCTGCGCTGGGGTACCGGCTACATGCTGGGCTCCAATCGGTTCGGGCCGTTCGGACGGAACGCCCCGGCGGCATTCGGCCACACCGGGTTGGTCAACATCGCGGTATGGGCAGATCCCGACCGCAACCTGGCGGCGGGAGTGGTCAGCAGCGGCAAGCCCGGCGGCCACCGCGAGGCCAAGCGTTATCCGGCCCTGCTGGATCGCATCGCGGCCGAGATCCCCCGGGCGGGCGGCTGAGAACTTCACGTGCTGATGTTTAGCTGTTGGATGATCAGGGAACCGGGTGGTAGCCGGTGGACCGGGCTCGGCGCGGCCTGACCGGTGCCAGTCATCGTTGGAGGTAATCGTGGCGAGCCAGCCCGCGGCCAGTAACTGCACCATTGAGCAGCGGCGTATCGGCGAGATCGAGGTGCTGTCGGTGGCGGGAGTGGTTGACATGCTCAGCGCCCCACAACTCGAGGAAGCGATCGCCGCTGCGGGTCAGAAGTCGCCGCGAGGTGTGATCGTCGACATGGCTGCGGTCGATTTTCTGGCCTCGGCAGGCATGGGCATCCTGGTAGCCGCGCGCGATGAGCTACCCGCGTCCGTGCAGCTGGGCGTTGTCGCCGACGGGCCTGCGACAAGCCGGCCACTTAAGTTGGTCGGAATCGCCGAAATCGTCGGGTTGCACGCCACTCTCGACGAAGCACTTGCCGCACTGACGGCATAATCAACCCGCGGACTGGGTAGCCATCAGGCCGAGATGTCAGTTTCTGGAAAGCCCTGTACCGGCGTACAGTTCGCGCGAATTGACGCCGTCGCAGATCCACAGAGCGCGGCGCAGATTCGGCGCGAGTTTTCGGACTGGTTGGGACGGCATTTCACGCTCGAGGCGACGAAGGCCAGTGACATGGTGCTGGCCGTCAACGAGGCGATGGCCAATGCAGCCGAGTTCGCCTACGTGATGGTCGAACAGCCAGGGGCGATGCACGTGCTCGCAAGCTACGACGGGACGGCTGCCACGCTGACCGTCACGGTGACCGACGAAGGTGCCTGGCGAAGCGCCGATCCCGCGACGACAGATCTCAGGCGGGGTCGTGGTATTCCGCTGATGCAGACCCTCGCTGACCACGCCACCGTCGACTCGACTGCCGCGGGAACCCGTGTCTGCCTGGAGTGGAACCGCGTCGCCGCAGGTCAGCCGCGCGCCTAGAGGTGCGGCAGCCGCACGACCTGAACGAAGAACTCGTCGATCTGCCGTACCGCGCTCATGAATTGGTCCAGATCGACAGGTTTGGTCACGTAGGCGTTGGCGTGCAGTTTGTAGCTGCGCAGAATGTCCTCCTCCGCCGATGACGTGGTGAGCACGACCACCGGGATGTGGCACATATCGGGATCGGACTTGATTTTCTCCAGCAGTTGCCGGCCGTCGTATTTCGGCAGGTTCAGATCAAGCAGGATTAAGTCGGGCTGTGGGGCATCTTCGTACGTTCCGCGGCGGTAGAGAAAGTCCAACCCCTCTTCGCCGTCATGGGCGACATGCAGGCTGTTGTTGATCTTATTGTGTTCGAACGCTTCCCGGGTGATCAGCTCATCGCCTGGGTCGTCCTCAATGAGCAGCACATTGATTGCTCGGCCTTCTGACGTCATTCGGATGTTCCTTCCAGAAGGGCCGTCGGATTCAGATCCGGCTCGGCCGCGGATGCAGCAGGCAAGATGAAACGGAACCGAGTCCCCCCGGTGTACGAGGTGTCGATCCAGATGGTTCCGCCGTGGTGCTCGATGATCTTCTTGCACAGCGCAAGCCCGATGCCCGTTCCGCTGTATGCGTCACGGACGTGCAGGCGCTGAAAGATCACGAAGACTTTGTCGGCGAACTCTGCGGGGATGCCGATGCCATTGTCCGACACACTGAAATTCCAGCCGTCGTCGTTGTCACCGTCACTGGGTTCGCATTCGATGACGATCCGCGGTGCGATACCTTCTCGGCGAAATTTCATCGCGTTGCCGAGCAGATTCTGCCACACCATAGTGAGCAGGGTGGGATCGCCGTGGACTTGGGGAAGACCGTCCTTAGGCCGGACGATCTCGGCTTCGGACTCCTCGACCGCCGCGGAGAGGTTGGTCAAGGCCGAATCCAGCGAAGCGTCGAGGTCGACGTCCGCATACGTGGCGTTGAGCCGCCCGGCACGCGAGAACGTCAGAAGGTCGTTGATCAGCACCTGCATCCGCTTGGCACCGTCGACCGCGAAGCCGATGTATTCGACTCCGCGCTGATCGACTTTGTCGCCGTACCGCTTCTCGAGCAGCTGGCAGAATGAGGCCACTTTTCGCAATGGCTCCTGCAGATCATGGGAGGCGACGTAGGCGAACTGCTCGAGTTCGGCGTTCGACCGTCGCAGTTCGACCGTCTGCTCGTCGAGAGCTTGCCGGGCGAATCGCGACGATTCGAGATCGTCGACGATCCGTTGGCGCATGTCCTCGACGTCGACTGCGATAGCCCGGATGTCCTTCGGCCCCTGCGCAATGATGCGTTCGCCGAAGTTGCCCTCCGTGATTCGCCGACACGCCGCGGCGAGAGCGGTCAATGGACGGGTGACCGCGCTTCGCACCAACACCGCAAGCAGGATTGCCGTGACGAAGAACGTCACGACCAGTCCGGCCAGCACGCTGTCGCGCCATGCGCGCACGCTTGCGAGCTCATCGACGCCGGCTTGCCGCGCCGCTGACAGATGCTCGTTCTGCATACCGAAGAGCTCCCGCAGGTGGTCGAATTCGGCCTTGCCGCGCTCGGCCGTAACGTTGTCCACTACGGTCGGGGACCCGGGGGTAACGCTGGCAATGAGCGGTTCGGCGTAGGTCGCGCGCCACCTGGCCGCGGCTTGTTCGATTGCATCGAGGTCGTCGTTCACGTCGGCGCGGTAGCCGGCGTAACGCCGGATATCGTCGGCGGCGGTTTGTTCGGCGCGTTGCCCATCGATGTAGGGCCCGAGGAACTGTCGGTCGGCGGCGATCGCGTATCCACGCAGAGACGTCTCCTGATCGCGCAGCGCCGCCTGCAACTGGTATGCCGCCACGCGGGCGGGCTGGATGCTGTCGATCAGCTCGCTTGACATCTTGTCGGTGCGATTGAGCAACACGGCGCCCGTGATCGCTCCCGCAAGCACCAGTACCCCCATGACGGACAGCACGAGGTCCTGCCAACCCTGCACGGTGAGCTTGCGCCCGCGTCGCGGAGCAGTCACCGGGTGATCCGCTCCACGCGCACCACCGCAATGTCGTCGGTGAGCCCGCCGTGACCACGTGCGCGTGCCTCGGCTTCTCCAATGATGGTGTCGACGAACGCGCGCGGAGGCAGCGCCGCGACTGAACGGGCCACCTCGAGTAGTCCTTCCTCGCCGAGACGTTCGTCGCCGCGGCCCGAGTGGCCCTCGAAAAGTCCGTCGGTGAGCAGAAGCAGGCCGTGGTCTTCGGGCAGCTCCAGTTCGTTGACCGGCCATTCGCGTGCACCAAGGCCGAGCGCCGGGCCGGCCGGAGGTTCGAGCCACCGCACATCGTCGGGTCCATGCACGAGCATGCCGGGGTGCCCGGCACGGACGGCGGTGAAGCGCAGGCTGTCGGGTGCGAGCGCGACGCTCAACAGCGTCGCGAAGATGGCCTTGCCCGGCCGCTCGGCGAGCAAGAGCCGTTCGAGCTGGCGCATCCGCTCATTGCCGCGAAGCCCGGCGAAGGTGAGAGCACGCCAGCCGATGCGCAATGCCACGCCAAGGGCGGCCTCGTCTGGCCCGTGCCCTGCGACGTCACCGATCATGACGTGAACGGTCCGATCCGGGGTTTGCACCACGTCATAGAAGTCTCCGCCCAGCAGAGCATCCGCGCGGCCTGGGCGGTACTGGGTGATGATGTCGACTTTGGGCTCGTCAAGCAGCAGCGGTGAGGGCTGGAGTCCTCGTTCGAGCCGGGCGTTCTCACCCGCCCGGAGGCGACTCGCGTGCAGTTCGACGGCGGTCAGCTCGGCACGCTTGCGCTCGATCGCGTAGAGCAGTGAACGCAGCAGATTGTCGGGTTCGACGCGACCCTTGACGAGGTAGTCCTGCGCACCCGAGGCCACCGCAGATACCCCGAAGTGCTCATCATTCAGCCCGGTCAACACCACGATAGGGATGCTGGGATCCCACCTTCCGATACGTTCCAGAGCGTCGATCCCGTTGGCGTCCGGAAGGTTTAGATCCAATAGAACGCAATCCGGGCGGCCGCGTGCCAGTTCGTCCTCGGCGTCAGCGATCGACGTCGCCCAAGCGAAGGTGACATTGGCAGCCACGTCGGCGATCAGTTCTTCGACCAACAATGCGTCGGCTCGATCGTCCTCAACCAGAAGCACCGACAGGCTCTGTCCCCCCGCTGTGCAGGCGACACGGTTATCCGGCGCAGGGATGCCTGGCGAGTGTTGCGGGGAGCGCATCGGCCATCACGTCCTTCACGTAATGTCACCCCGGCCGCGCTGACCCCTTCTTCAGTGACAACCTACCGACCATACCGACTCCGCTTACGGTGCCCATCCCGGAGCCGCTCCAATTGGTCCTGTACACCGACGCTAGGTAGTACTACCCTAGGTAGTGGAATTCGGCATCTGGGAGCGACGCTCTGCGCCGACCCGCTCTCCGAGCACGACGCGCTGACAGAAGCCGCACACGCCTCGGAACGCAAGGCGCTCACCGCATTACGCGAACACTGGGCCTACGACAGTGGGCGATTTTCCCGAACGCCGCGATAGATGCCCCACCGAACGATCAACGGCATCAGCACGCGATCGAACGACCACGCCGGGAACCGGAAGGCGCGGCCGTTCGGCGCGAACACCTCAAGGCCGTCTCGCTGCGGACCGAGCACCGAGCCCCAGCGCCGCTTCGGCGGCCGATAGCTGCGCAGCGGTCGTCCTTCGAAGTCGGCTCGGACATTGTGGGCCAGCAGGCCGTCGGCTCTATTGCGTGCGGAGGTCCGAAGCGGATCCGTCGCCGCGACGTCGCCGACCGCGAATACGCCAGGGTGACCGGGGACTCGTAGTTCCGGAGTCACACGGACGAAGCCGTGGTCGTCGAGCAGCTCCGCAGGCAGCCAGTCGGTATTGGGCCGCACCCGTCCGATCGCCCAGAGCACGGCATCGGCCGACGCAGGTGGCTGACCGGTGCTCCACTCGACTGGCTCGTTGGTGATCTGATCGCACGTGAACCCGTCGAGTATCACCGCACGGTGACCCGGATGGAGCACGACCCCGACTTCGCCGAGGCGCCGCTCGACACGTTCCCACGCCCGAGGGTGGTGCTGAAGCAGGGCGCGCTCTCCCGGGAAGTAGAGGTCGACTCGCTTTGACGGCCAGGTCCTTGCCACGTTGGCTGCACTGCTGACGGCCGCGGCGCCGCCGCCGACGACGATCACCGAACCCGCTTCGGCCAGGCGGTCGTGGGCAGAGCGAAGGGCGGCGCCTATCTCGTCGGCCGACTGGAAGTCCGGCTGGCGCCAGAATCCGTTGGTCACCCCCGTCGAGATGACCAGCGCGTCATACGTCTCTGCCGAGCTAGAGCCGTCGTCGTGGCGAACCAGGACGCTGCGGGCCGCAACGTCGAGTCCGGTCAAGGTGCCGTGGACGGTGCGCACCCGGTCCAGGCCACGGAACCTGTCGAACGGGATCCAATTGGCGCGAGCCCAGTCGTGCGGGCGGGATAGCCGCCAGCCCAGCTCCTGCCCGCTCACCAACGCCGGCTTGGCCGAGATTCCGATCACCTCGGCGTGGCGGGCCAGCCGGATCGCGGTGAGCACGCCGCTGTCGCCGAGGCCCGCAATGACGATGCGCTTGCGCTTCATCCCCACTCAGATCGAATTCGCCAGGGCGTCGGCGACACCCGGCAGTGGCGGCCAAACATTAACACGTTCCACCAGCGGCTACCGTTGACATGTGATGGACGACCAGCCCCGAACTCGGTCTTCACTTCTGGCCTTGGTAGCGGCGGCTCGTTTCGGCGTGGGCGCCGCGATGATCCTGGCGCCGGGCCGCTTCTTCTCGCCAGGGTCGGGGACGGAAACGCTCCTTCTGCAGACGATCGGGATCCGTGACGTGGTCCTTGGGTCGGGCGGGTTGGCCGCCTGGGCTCGTGGCGACGACAAGGAGTTCCAACGTTGGGCGGCGATCGGTCTGACAAGCGACAGCGCCGACCTTGTTCTCGGGCTACGCAGCAAGCCTCTCGTCGGTCCCAAGAGCGCCCTGATCGCCACCTTCGCCCCCGTGCCGTTTATCGGCGCCGCAATGCTTGGCTTCGTCCGGTCTAGACGCACCCGCTGACGAAGCACGTGTCGTCAGAGCGAAAGAGGGGCACCCGCCACGGGGTGCCCCTCTTGTTGAATTTCGTTGGTCAGCGGCTGTGATGCACGCTGGTGTCGACCTGGGGCACGCTCACCTGCTGCTGGATGTCATGAACCCAGTCGTGGTGAATTGAATCGGCCTGAGCCGGTCCGGCGAAACCGAGTACAGCGGCGGCCAGTCCACTGGCGATCATGGTGGCAAATCCGAACTTCTTCATCTTGGTGCCTTCTTCTGCGTTTGGTGTGTTGGCCGGCTTGCTAGTTGTTGTAACCTCTCTGTCCCGGTCTAACCGGTTAAACACAGTGCTCAAAGGTTTAATTCCGACGGCAGAAATTGATCGGCGATTGGCAGGAATCAACTACTTCCGCGTGCCCGCCGACTCCATGCACAGCGCAGCGCCGGTGTGCCGTGGGCCACAGTTCGGCAAACCCGATCGTGGCGCGTCAGGCCAGTCGCGCGGGTGCGACGAGGTGATTCTGTAGGTGGTCGAACACCACCTCGGTGCGAATACCTGCGACTTCTCGTCGCTTCGTCAGTGAGCCCAGGACGAAGTCTCGTAGCGCTTCGGTAGACGCCACAGCCACGAGCACCTGCAGATCCTCGGCGCCGGTTGTGACGAATACCTGCAGTGTTTCCGGCAGCGCGATCACGAAATCGCGGAAGCCTGCGTCCGACGCGATCGGCGCCGAGTACGCCGACGCGGACGGCACGCGTTACTCGCCGATGTTCGGACAACCGGTGATGGTATTCGCGGCCGACGATGGTCGCCTCGCGCGCACGCTCGAGCGCGCGCTGGCCCGCGGAGTCGTGCCGACCGTCTTCACCACCGCCCTCTTCACCACGGGGAACGACGTCGCGAACCGTGCGGCCGTCGCGGCGGTGCCACGCGCGAATCTCGGTCTGGCAGGCATCGCCATCCGCGCCGACCGCAAGACCGTCGACAAGATCACCGCGGGTCTGCGGCTACACCCCTGACCAGCTGCTCGGCGAGTTGGCGCAGATCGGCTGCGACGAGCGTCGGCTGCGGCAGGCCGTCGATCGGCAGCGGCGCGTTGCCCGGCCGGGTGATCAGCGCCGCGCTGAAGCCAACGCTCTGCGCGCCGATCGTGTCCCAGACGTGCGCGGCGACCATCATGCAGTCCGTGGGCGCGGCCTGGAGTTCGCGACAGACGTAGTCGTAGACGTGCGGAGCGGGTTTGAACGTGCGGCACGCGTCGACGCTGAACTGGCGCTCGAAGTACCCGCCGAGACCGGCGTTCTCCAGCGGGCTGGGGACCCCCGGGTTGGGCGGTGAGTTTGTGAGGGTCACCAGCCGAAACCCGTTGTCGCGCAGCTCGGCCAGCCCGTCGGCGACGTCGGGATGCGCGGGCATGGTCATCATGGCCTGCTTGATGCGGGCTGAATCCTCGTCGGAGATCGGCGTCGCGTGGATCTCCCCGAGCATCCGCAGCACGCCCTGGCCGAGGGTGAAGAAGTCGACGTAGTTGCCCGACAGCGCAGCGGTCATCGAATACGTGACGAGTTGGCCGAACCATTCACGCACCGCTTGCGCTTCGCCGAAGGTCTGCTCGAACAGCGGTGACAGGGCCTCGATGTCGATCAGAGTTTCGTTCACGTCGAACACCAGCACGGACGGGGATGTAGTCGTCGGAGCCACGGCGTCAGGCTACCCGCCCCGCCAAAATTGTGGGATACCTGGCCCATTCCTGTGTACCTTCTTCATACGCATTGACCCCCTGCCCAACCTGTGCAACTCTGGGTTGCACATCCCAATTTGACGTCGAGGCTCGAGGGAGTATCGCCAATGGGTAATGCGTTGCACGACAAAACCGTTGTGGTGGTCGGGCGTGGCAGTGGCATCGCCCGCGCCGTGGCATTGCGCGCCCACGAGGAAGGTGCGCGAGTCATCGTGGGAGGACGGGACAAGGCCAAACTGGCCGACGCGTACGACGGGCGTGATGTCACCGCCGAGACCGTCGACGTCACCGACGATTCATCGATCAGCACACTCGCCGACCGAGTCGGTTCCGTCGACCACGTCGTGTCGACGGCGTCGGCCCGCGCCAGGGGGAAGCTCGCCGACCTTGAGCGCAAGAACCTTCAGTTGTCGTTCGACACAAAGGTCATCGGGCCGACCATGCTCGCTAAACACTTTGCGCAACAGATGAATCCCGGTGGCTCGTTCGTGTTGTTCTCCGGCGTGCACGCGTTCAAGGTCAATGTCGGTTACCTCGGGGTGGCCATCACCAACGGAGCCGTCGACTTCCTCACCCGCTCGCTGGCGGTCGAACTCGCACCGATCCGGGTCAACACAATCTCCCCCGGTGTCATCGACACCGGCTGTTCGCGATGACCAACAGCTTCCTGACCGGCGTTACGTTGAAGATCGACGGTGGGGAACCGCTGACCTGAGGAGCGCCATGGCCGCCAGGCTGGTATCCGTGAACGTCGGCATGCCCAAAGATGTGCCGTGGCAGGGCAAGACGGTCCACACGGGAATCTGGAAGACCCCGGTCGAAGGACCCGCGATGGTGCGTCGGCTCAACATCGACGGAGACGGCCAGGGCGACCTCGCCGGGCACGGCGGGGAGCAACGCGCCGTGATGGTCTACCAGACCGAATCGTATGACTATTGGCGGGACTACTTGGGCCGCGACGACCTGCGGCCAGGGGACTTCGGGGAGAACTTCACCGTCAGCGGCCTTGACGATCGCGACGTGTGCATCGGCGACCGCTACCGGATCGGCGAGGCCGAGTTCGAAGTGACCCAGCCGCGCGTCACGTGTTTTCGCGTCGGCATGCGCCTCGGCGTACCCGAGATGCCCAACCTGCTTGTCTCCCAACACCGTCCGGGTTTCTACTTCAGGGTGATCACGGAAGGCTTGGTCCGGGCCGGCGACGAAGTCGTATTGAACCGCCGCGGTCGCCACGAGCTCAGCGTCGCCGACGTCGATGCGCTGCTGTATCTGCCCGATCGCGACATGGACCTACTGCGCAGGATTGTCGACGTGCCCGCGCTGAGCCCCGGGTGGCAGCAGTCGTTCCGCGACATGCTCATCGCGCACGAGACGCCCACCGCCCCAACGCAACTACCGATTGGTGTCGAGCCCGGATGGAGTGGTTTCCGGCGGCTACGGGTGACGGCCACCCATCGGGAGAGCCCGACGGTGATGTCGATCCGGCTTGAGTCCTATGACGGGAGCGCGTTTCCCGCCCCGCGTCCCGGGCAATACCTCACCGTCAAGATTTCCGAAGCTGGTGATCCCCCGCCGATGCGCAGTTACTCGCTGTCCGGCGATCCCGCCGGAGGGTTCTACCGCATCAGCGTCAAACGGGAGGACCACGGACTGGTCAGCAAGTGGTTGCACAACCACGTCAAGGTCGGGATGGTCATCGAATCTGCCGCGCCACGAGGCGATTTCTATCTGGTCGACGACAACAGTCCCGTCATCCTGGTGTCCGCAGGCATCGGCGCCACTCCCGTCGTGGCCATGGCGCACGCGCTGGCCGCGGCGAAGAGCCGCCGGCAGATCTGGTGGCTGCACACCACGCAAAGCCCCGCGACACACGCGTTCGCCACCGAAGTCACGGCGCTGCTCGAATCCCTGCCGGACGCCCGCCAGCATGTCTTCTACACCGTCGGCGACGACACCGTCGCACCGAAACGTCTCGACGAGCAGTCGCTGAACGCGTTGGGCCTGCCGACCGATGCCACCGCATATATTTGCGGCCCTACACGTTTCATGGACGCCATGCGTGAGGCGCTGGTGGTGGCCGGGCTCGATCCCGCGCGCATCCACACCGAGCTGTTCGGCGCCTTGCCCCCGATCAACCCCGGTGTGGTCGGCGCGCCACCGACTACACGGCCGCACCCGCCCGAAGGCGCACCGGGATCGGGGCCGCGGATCACCTTCGCCCGTAGCGGACTCAGCGTCAACTGGTCCCCCGACTTCCACACCCTCCTCGAATTCGCGGAAGCGTGCGACGTGCCGACCCGGTACTCATGCCGAAGCGGCGTCTGCCACACGTGCGCGACCCCGGTGATCGAGGGAACGACCGTCTACAGCCCGCCCCCGCTGGAAGAGCCCGCCGACGGCGACGTCCTCGTGTGTACCGCCGCACCATGCAGCGATCTCGTCCTGGATCTCTGAGACGCGTTCACACGTAATCGTTCTCGCGGGGCACTACGGTGAATGCGTGCAGCGCCGACGTCTGGACCTGCCTGCGGGACCCCTGATGGCCGGGGACGACGGCGCACTGCTGCACGCTCGCGGGATTCGCTACGGGCGGGCCGCCCGCTTCGCCGCGCCGCAGCCCATCGCGCCGTGGTCCAACGTCCTCGACGCCACCACGCGTGGCCCCGCCTGCCCGCAGCTACCGTCCCGGCTCGAGTGGGTCACCGGCCCGGTGGTCGACGGCCTCGCGATGAGCGAGGACTGCCAGGTGCTCTCGGTGACGGCGCCCAGCGACGCGAACGGATTGCCCGTCATGGTCTGGTTGCATGGCGGCGCGTACGTGTCGGGCGGTGGTGAAGCGCCGAAGTACGACGCCGAAGAGCTCGCACGCCGGGGCCGTGTCGTTGTCGTCAGGGTCACCTACCGGCTTGGCGTCCTGGGTTATCTCAGCCCGAGCGGCGTGGACAATCGCGGTCTTCTTGATCAGATCCTCGCGCTGCAGTGGGTGCACGACAACATCGGCGCCTTCGGCGGTGATCCCGAGCGGGTGACAGTGTTCGGGCAGTCCGCAGGCGCGGATTCGGTGCTCTCGCTATTGCTGTGCGAGCAGACGACCGGACTGTTCCAGCGCGCCATCATGCAGAGCGCGCCACTCGGGGTCCGTGATGGTCGCGACGCGATGACGGCCGCGATGCGGTCGGCGGCGAACACAGTCATCACCGGCCAAGTAATGGATGCCCAAACCGCGGCAGTGGCAGCCGCGGCGCCGTTCGGATTGATCGGCAGTCTGCCGTTCGGCCCAATCATGGGATCAGATCCGCTTCCCGCCGCTTCACACGCCGACGACCGGCTGGCCGACACGGCGCGGCGCATCGACCTCCTCGTCGGCTACACCCGCAACGACGGCGCACCGTTCGTCGCCATGGATCCCCGCATTGCACGGCTGAAACACCTCGGCCCGGTGGGTGCTGTCATCGAGCGGGCCGCCTCGGCTGCGTTGACGCGGCGGGTGTTCGGAATGCCCGCGCGACGACTCGCACAAACGTGGCGTGGCTACGGCGGTCGCTCGGCGACATATCGGGTGAACTGGTCGCCGCCACGCGCGCCGATGGGGCCCTGCCACTGCATCGAACTGCCGCTGCTTTTCGACGCGCACGCCTGGGCCGATGCGCCAATGCTCGGCGGCGGACCGGTCGATGATCGTATCGCCGAAACCATGCGCCGCAACTGGAGTGGCTTCGCGCACCACGGCATCGACGGACTCGATTCGCCGTCGCTGCGTCTCGAGTAGCACCTGCTCAGGGTGTGACGGCGTCGATCGCCCGGTAGATCCGCTGCTCGCTGACCGGCCGCGCGGTGCCGAGCTGTTGGGCCCACAGGCTTACCCGCAGCTCCTCGATCATTCGCGCGATGTCGCGGACGTCGTCGCCGGCCGCACGTGCAGGCGAAAGCGCTTGCCGCAGTTCCTCATAGGCTTCTTCCACGGCGTGCACCCGCTGCATGCGGTCGCGGTCGCCCGCGACGTCGCGCGGCAACCGGTCGAGTCGCCTGCCGACGGCCGTGAGATAGCGGCTGAGGTCGCCGAGATGCGTTGCCCCGGTGGCGGTGACAAAGCCGCGCGTTAGGAGCCGGTCGAGCTGTGTGCGGATGTCGACGATCGCCTCGGCTTGCGTCGGGGATGGAGTAGCCGGCAACGCAACTTCGACCTCATGCGCGGCGGTGAGCACCTTCTCGACCCCCCCGACGAGGTCGAGGGTCGCTGACGCCAACCCGTCGCCCACCTGCTGCCTCAGCGCGGCGAACTCTGAGCGGCTCCAGACCGGAGCTGGAGCCAACAGAGCGACCGCGGCGTCGGCGCAGTCGTCGAGCAGCGCGGCCAGCGAGCCATCAGGATTGGCGCCGAGCACCAGGCGGGTGCGGGGATTCAGCTGGTGTTCAATGGTTTTGACTGGTGACGTCACCGAAAGCCGCAGCAGCCGACGGACGCCTGGTCCCATCGCGGTGTCCTGCTCGGCCATCGTTGCGAATACCCGGATGCCCACGGCCCTGCCCGCGTCCACGTACGCGGGGAAGCCGCGCACGGTGTGGCCGCCGCTGACGCGCTCGACGGTGCGCGGCAGCTCGTCGATGTCGTCGGGCCAGCCGCGCAGCCCGCTCCGCTCCAGCCCGTCGGCGACCGTCTCGGCGACAGCTTGCCTGGCCGGTCCGGCCAATTGCTGCTGCAGCGCCTCTAGGTCCTTGCCGCGCGCCACCTCGGAACCGTCTGCCGACTCGACGGCGAACGTCACCCGCAGGTGGGACGGGAGCTTGCCGAGGTCGAATGCATTGATCGGAACGAGCACACCGCTGCGCTGCCGCAACGCCCGCTGCAATGACTGCAGCAGCGGTTCCGTTCCCGGTTCCAGGGTGGCAAGCACCGCGCGGGCGGTGTCGGGCGCGGGAACGAAGTTGCGGCGCAGGTCCTTTGGAAGTGACCGGATCAGCGCGGTGACCAGTTCCTCCCGCAGCGCGGGCACATGCCAGGCGAACTCGTCGCCGCCGAGGCGCCCGAGCACCTCGACCGGCACGTGCACCGTGATGCCGTCGTCGTCGGCACCCGGCTCGAACCGGTAGGTCACCGGTAGCGACAGGTCACCCGCGCGCCATGTGTCCGGCTGGTCGGCAGCGGCCTCCTCCGTACGCAGCAGATCGTCGCGGGTGAACGTCAGCAGGTCTGTCGTGCGGTGCCGCTGCTTCTTCCACCACGCGTCGAAGTGGCTCGCCGAGACGACCTCCGCAGGGATGCGCGCATCGTAGAAGGCGTAGATCTCGTCGTCGCCGACGATCAGGTCGCGGCGGCGTGCGCGCTCCTCGATCTCTTCCAGTTCCTCACGCAGCCGGGCGTTGTCGCGGAAGAAGTGGTGCCGGGTCTGCCAGTCGCCCTCGACGAGTGCGTGCCGGATGAACAGCTCGCGGGCCAGCGCCGGTTCGACCTGGGCGTAGTTGACGCGGCGGCGCGGCACCAGCGGCAGGCCGTACAGTGTCACCCGCTCGTAGGCCATGACGGCTCCGCGCTGGGCGTCCCAGTGCGGTTCGGTGTAGCCGCGCTGCACCAGGTTGCCGGCGATGCGCTCGACATCTTCCGGTTCGATGCGCGCCGCGATCCTGCCGTACAGCCGGCTGGTTTCGACGAGCTCGGCCACCACGACCCAGCGCGGCGGCTTCTTAGTCAGGACGGAGCCGGGTGCGAGGACAAACTTCGCGTTGCGCGCGCCTAGAAAGACTCTGCTCTCACGTCCTTTTTCATCGCGCAGCCCGATGTGCGAGAGCAGGCCGGCGGTCAGCGCGGCGTGTATACGCGCGGGGTCGGCGGCATCGGCGGATTCATGGATGCCGATGTCGCGGGTGATGCTCCGCAGCTGCCCGGTGAGATCCTGCCACTCGCGGATGCGCAGGTAGTGCAGGAACTCTTCCCGGCACATGCGTCGGAACGCGTTGCCCGAACGTTCTTTTCGTTGCTCGCGCAGGTAGCGCCACAGGTTCAGATACGAGATGAAGTCCGAGTGCTCGTCGGCGAACCGGGCGTGCTTCTGGCGTGCGGCCTCCTCGCGGTCGGAGGGCCGCTCCCGCGGGTCCGGAATCGACAGCGCCGCGGCGAGCACCAGAACTTCGGCTACGCATCCCTCGGCGTCGGCCTGCAGGATCATCCGCCCGAGCCGCGGATCGACGGGCAGCCGCGCGAGGCGGCGGCCGAGGTCGGTGATCGCGCCGTCGCGGTCGAAGGCACCGAGTTCCTGCAAGAGCAGCACGCCGTCGCGGATGCTGCGCTTGTCTGGCGGGTCGAGGAACGGGAAGTCTTCGATGTCGCCGAGTTGAAGGGCGGCCATCTGCAGGATCACCGCGGCGAGGTTCGTCCGCAGAATCTCGGGATCGGTGAAACGCGGCCGCGAGGCGAAGTCCTCCTCGGAGTAGAGGCGGATGCACACGCCGGGCGCGACGCGGCCTGAGCGGCCCGCGCGCTGGGCGGCCGATGCCTGCGAGATCGGCTCGATCGGAAGTCGCTGCACCTTCGTTCGGCGGCTGTAGCGAGAGATCCGTGCGATACCGGGGTCGACGACGTATCGGACGCCGGGCACGGTCAGCGATGTCTCGGCGACGTTGGTGGCGAGCACAACGCGGCGGCCGGTGTGTCGCGCAAAGACCCTCTGCTGCTCCGCAGTTGGCAGCCGGGCGTAGAGCGGCAGTACTTCGGTGTGCTTCAGGTCCTTGAGGACTTCTGCGGTATCGCGGATTTCGCGCTCGCCCGAGAGGAACACCAGCACGTCGCCTGGCGGCTCCTTCTCCAGTTCAGCTATGGCATCGACGATCGCCTCCGTCTGGTCCCGCATCTCGGTGCGCACGATGTCCTGGTCGGGGTCGTCAGGATCGTCCTCGTCCTCATCTGCCGCGATAACGACTTCCAGTGGCCGGTAACGGATTTCGACGGGGTAGGTCCGCCCGGACACCTCCACGATCGGCGCGCCACCGAACTGCGCGGCGAAACGCTCGGGCTCGATCGTCGCCGACGTGACGATCACCTTCAGGTCGGGCCTGCGCGGCAAGAGCTCATGCAGATACCCCAGCAGCAAGTCGATGTTGAGGCTGCGCTCATGTGCCTCGTCCAGAATCAGCGTGTCGTAGCGCAGCAGGCGTCGGTCGCGCTGGATCTCGGCAAGCAGGATGCCGTCAGTCATCAGCTTTACCAAGGTGCGGTCGCTGGCCTGGTTGGTGAAGCGCACGGTGTAGCCCACCGCCTCGCCGAGCGGGGTACCCAGTTCGTCGGCGATACGCTGGGCGACCGTGCGGACGGCGAGCCGGCGCGGCTGGGTGTGGCCGATGGTGCCGCGGATGCCGCGGCCCAGCTCCAGGCAGATCTTCGGCAATTGAGTGGTCTTGCCCGAACCGGTCGCGCCGGCGACGACGACGACCTGGTGCTTGGCGATGGCGCCGGCGATCTCGTCACGCCGGTCGCTGACCGGCAGGTCGGGGTAGGTGATTGTGGGAACCGCGGCTTCACGGCTCGCGACGAGCGCCTCGGCCGCGACGAACTGTTCGGCGATCTGCTGGAGCTTGCCGGAACTGGCGTTGCCGCGCAGGCTCTTGAGGTGGCGGCCGAGCCGGGCGGCGTCGCGGATTGTCAGGCCGTCGAGGCGGTTTCGTAGCTCCCGCAACTCGCGCAACCTGTCGCTGGACGGCTCGGACACTGCGGCCAGGCTAGCCCTTGTCGGGCGACCAGTAGTCGAGCATCTCTGCGAAGGTTTCGAACGCGGGCGCCGACGCGCCGTACGCGGCCTCGAGATGGACGCTCAGCGGGAAACCGAGGTCGGCCACGCCGTCGATGACGCGCTTGTACAGGTCGATCATCAGCTTCCGCTTCTGCGCGGGATCGGTTTCCGCCAGCCGCTGGACGAACGCCTGCTCGTCGGCGACGGCGGCATTGCCGGGGTCCTGGATCAGCCAGTTGATCAAACCGATGCGGGTCTCGACCTTCGGTACGAACCCGAACGACACCAGTATCTCGGGGCGATGGTCGGTGGTTTTCGCGAATTCGGTCAGGAAGCCCACGATGGCATCGGAGTACAGCAGCTGGGTCATGCCGTACGTCGCACCCTGGTTGCACTTGAAGTTGAACCGGCCATGTTCACCGTCGCGGGTGGGGATCAGGATCGCCCCGCGATTGGGCACGAGCTGGTCATAGATCGAGAGCGCATCGGTGGGCGCAACGCCGGAACCCTCGCCGTCGTTCATGGTGCGCGGAACGCCGACGAAAGCGATGCCCTCGATTCCGGCGTCACGCAGGTCGGTCAGCCGGTGGCGCAGTGACGGCTCGTCCATGAAGGCGGTGACCTGGGTGCACAGCCCCTTCACCCCGGGCAGCTCCGGCTCGATGATCTTCCAGAAGTCCAACACGTCCAGCCGAGGCTTCATCTCGACGGGACGGTCGTCGTCCTCCTCGATCATCCCGGGCATCATGACGTGTCCGATCCGGCCGTCGATGCCGGTTTGCTTGGACAAACGCAGCACCTTGCGCGCTTCCTCCAGGGCCTGTTCACGGCCGAGGTCCGCGTTGGGCGGTACCAGCTCGAACGCGACGGTGTTGAGGGTCAAGAGGTTGCTCCTCATTGCACGACTGTCTGCTCCGTCCGGAAGGTCGACGATGACACGCCGGGGGAGGCTCCGATCTCATCTCTTGCGATCGAGGTTAGCGACCGGCGTGCGGTGGCAGGGCGCCGCCCACGGCTGGCGTGGCAGTTATTGATTTGGCATTGCGATCCTGCCACGCGCGGTAAACATGCTGCCACCGGGAACAGCGGCATCGACCTGCATGTTTAACGAACCAGGAGGCGTTTAAATTGAAGAAGTTCAGCTTTGTGACCGTGGTATCGAGTGCGTTGGCGGCGCTGGCCATCGGACTCGCAAGCGCCGCCCTGGCCGATGCCGGGAGCGGCGCGAATGTGCCGCAGCCCGGGGTCCCCTTCGCTGTCCACCCGCAGCTGCCTGCCAGCGGGACGAATCCGTACATCCCCGTCGGTATCGACCCCTACGTCCCGTACGGCGTGTGGGCCCAGCAGTAGCAGCCGCAACTTCCCAAAGCGTGCCGCCCTGCCTCAGTCCGTTTAGCGGAATGTTGAAGTGCGCGACGACATGTGCCCCAACCTGTTCGGTGTAGCTGGGAACCCCAACACCGTCGCGAGTCTTGTCGGCCGAGTCCCCCAGGTATTTGTGTACGAATGCGTCATCACTGCCGGATTTGAGTTGGCCCGCAAGCACTCTGAGAATCGGGACCCGTTCTGGCTCACGATGCCTGGGGTCAGCGCCCCGAACTCCTGACTGGCGAATGTGGGATCGACATCGGCTGGGCAGATCTGGCTAACCGTGAAACCGGCGATCTCGGCGAACACACCCTCGACACTGCTTGGGCTTGGCGCCTGCAGGCTACAGTCGACTTGATTCGGGTGGTATCAGGCACAATTGACTCACTCTAGGTCGGACTAGGTTATGGGTTCTGCAAAGCATCCGACATGTGCCTTGAAAGATTCTTGTCGTTATCTTGGCGTGTCCCTGGCCACGCTGGCGCTGCTGACGGCATGCAACGGGGGCGCGAACAATTCAGACGCGACGCCGACGATTCCCGCGTCGACCTCCGCCCCGGCCACCGTCGCTCCGTCCCCTGCGCAAGGCCCCAGGACGGAGAAGTGGATTGAACTCCAAGTCGGCGATTGCCTCGCCGACCCGCCGCCTAGCGACCCCAGCGTGGTGACCGTGTCGGTGGTCGACTGCGCGCTGGCGCACGCGGCCGAGGTCTACCTGCGCGCGGACGTGGAGGTCAACGCCGCCATTGCCGACGTCGCCGATCAGCAGTGCGGCGCAGGTTTAACTCGGTACACCGGGCAAGCCGCCGGCGGTGGCCCATTCGTGATGACCTACTTGATCGACTCCAATCAAGACCGCACCTCGGCCAACCCTCTGCCGAGTACCGTCATCTGCCTGCTTGCCGCCTCGAACGGTGGGCCGCTGACGGGTTCGGCGCGTCGCTGACGCGATTACATCGGGACCGATTGCGGCACAACACCATTCGGAGGCGGCGGCGGAACCGGGAGGCACAACCCGGTGTGCTCGTAGTCGAAGTATCTGCCCGGCGGGCAGAACGGGGCACACCCGTTGGTGACTCCGGTTTCACCCGGTGCGCATGCGTTGTTCACCGCCGGCGGTGCGATGGTGGCGGGTGCCACCGCTGCAGTCAGCGCTACCGCGGACAGCGTCGCCATCAAGAGCCGTCGCATCGGCCCAGTCTAGGTGTGGCGACTTCGGCTGAGGGTTCAGATCCTCGTCCGTAACCTGGGTGAATGAGCGTTGCATCGGATGCCGCCGTCGTCCTCGACGACCGGTTCTCGCGCGAGCTACCGGAGATGGCTGTGCGCTGGCAGGCCGAGGCGGCTCCCGACCCGCGGCTGCTGGTGCTCAATGAGCGGTTGGCCGCCGACCTCGGCCTGGACGCGGACTGGCTGCGAAGCCATGAAGGGGTGCGATTCTTGGTCGGCGCCCTGGTCCCCAGCGGTGCCACGCCGGTGGCACAGGCCTACGCCGGACACCAGTTCGGCGGGTTCGTCCCGCGGTTAGGTGACGGTCGCGCGCTGCTGCTCGGCGAAATCGCGGCCGCCGATGGGACCGTTCGTGACCTTCACCTCAAGGGTTCGGGAGCGACGCCCTTCGCGCGAGGCGGGGACGGCCTGGCCGCGGTCGGCCCGATGCTGCGCGAATACATCGTCAGCGAGGCGATACACGCGCTGGCCATCCCCACGACCCGGTCCCTTGCGGTCGTGGACACGGGCCGCCCGGTCCATCGAGAGACTCCGCTTCCGGGAGCCGTGCTCGCGAGGGTGGCCAGCAGCCATCTGCGGGTGGGGAGTTTTCAATACGCCGCCACCACCGGCGACATCGAGTTGGTGCGGCGCCTCGCCGACCACGCCATCGCGCGGCACCATCCCGCAGCGGCAGAGGCGGACAATCCCTACCGCGCGCTGTTCGAGGCGGTGGTCACCGCGCAGGCGTCGCTGGTGGCGCACTGGCTGCTGGTCGGGTTCGTACACGGGGTGATGAACACCGACAACATGACGATCTCGGGCGAGACCATCGACTACGGGCCGTGCGCCTTCATGGAGGCGTACGACCCGGCGACAGTGTTCAGCTCGATCGACACCTGGGGCCGATACGCCTATGGCGACCAACCTGCGGTGGCGGCGTGGAACCTTGCCCGGTTCGCAGAGGCGTTGCTTCCGCTCTTCGCCGACGATCTCGACCAGGCACTCGCCCTCGCACAGGAGTCACTCGACGGCTTCCGTCGTCAGTACGACACCGCATGGTCGGCAGGCATGCGGGCGAAGCTCGGCCTGCGCGACGTCGACGACAGCGTTGGCACGCCGTTGATCTCCGATCTCCTCGAGCAGCTTGCACAGAGCCGTGTCGACCACACGTCGTTCTACCGTCTACTCGGCCGGGCGGCGCGCGGCGACGTCGAACCGGCGCGCGGACTGTTCGTCGAACTTGCCGCATTCGACGGTTGGTTGGCGCGCTGGCGGGCACTTGCTCCCGACGCTGACGCGATGGACCGCGTCAATCCCGTGTACATCCCGCGAAACCATTTGGTCGAGGAGGCCCTTGTCGCGGCGACCGAGGGCGATCTCGATCCACTCTCGCGGCTGCTTGCGGCCGTGTCGACACCGTATGACGAACGGCCCGGCCGACAGCGCTACGCCGAACCGGCGCCGGAGGACTTCGGCACGTACCGAACCTTCTGCGGCACCTAACTCAGTAGTGGTAGGTGTCCGACGGGGCGGGCATATGGACCTGCTCGTCGTCGAAGTCGGACACCTGGATGCCGTAGGAGCGGGCCAGTTCGAGGATCTTGGTGGCCCTGGCGATGCGTGGCAGGTCCGACCCGTTGCGAACCTCGCCCCCGTCGCGCTCGAATTCGGCGAAAAACTCTTTCGCCCAGGCAATTTCGTCCTGCGACGGGGATAGCCCCTCGTTGACGACGGCACACTGATCGGGGGCGAGGCAGATCTTGCCGGTCATCCCGAACTCGGTGGAGACGGCCGTGGCCTCGATGAGCTTGAGCGCGTTGGAGCCGATCGTCGGCCCGTCGATCGCGCTGGGCAGGTGGGCAGCCTTGGCGGCGATCGTGAAGCGGGAGCGCGCGTAGGCGAGGGTGGCGGGGTCTTCCCCGAAGCCGGTGTCGCGGCGGAAATCGCCGATGCCGAACGCGAGCCGAAAGGTCCCCTTGGTCGCGGCGATCTCGGTGATGCGCTCCAGGCCCCTAGCCGTTTCGACGAGCGCCACAATTGGGACATTGGGCAGTCGTTTCGCGGTCTCGGTGACGTGGTCGACCGATTCGACCATCGCCAGCATCACGCCGCCGATGGACGTGTCGGCCAGTGTCCTCAGGTCGTCGGCCCACCAGGGGGTGCCGAAACCGTTGATGCGCACCCAGTCGGAGTTTCCGGTGCTGAGCCAGCGCACCACGTTGTCGCGGGCGGCGGATTTGTCCTTCGGCGCGACCGCGTCCTCGATGTCGAGGACGACGATGTCGGCGCGGGAGCGTACGGCGGCCTCGAACCGGTCGTCGTGCGCGCCGTTTACCAACAGCCAACTCCGGGCGAGTACCGGGTCGATACGCGAGCCGACGTCGGCCGGATCGGACGCGTTGGTGGTGACCTGTTCGGACATGGGGTGCTCTGCCGTCTCTCGGTGGTACGTCTTCTGCTGCCTAAACGGTAGCGACATGGCAAAAGGGTGGTGCAGGGTGGTAAACCTCCGGCATGGCTGAGCGCGTCACGTTTCCGAGCTCAACGGGACCGAAACTGGCGGGGATCATCGACCGGCCGGCCGGGGAGCCCCGCGGCTGGGGCGTCTTTTCGCACGGGTTCACGCTGGGCAAGGACTCGCCTGCCGCCGCTCGCATCTGCAAGCAGCTGGCCGAGGACGGCATCGGCATGCTGCGCTTCGACGCGCTCGGTTTGGGTGACTCGGAGGGTGACTGGGGCGACGGTTCGTTCACCGTCAAGGTCAATGACGTCATCCGGGCATGCGAGTTCATGGCCGAGCAAGGAACGCCTGCCGACATCCTCGTCGGTCATTCGTTCGGGGGTGCCGCGGTGATCGCGGCGGCCCGGCAGTCACCCGGTGTGCGGGCGGTCGCCACGGTCGGGGCGCCGATGGACCCTGCACATGCTGAGCATCACTACGACGCGGTGGTCGACCGCGTGCTGTCCGAAGGCAGTGCCGAATGGATGGTTGGCGGTCGCACGCTGACCCTCAAGCGGGCGTTCGTCGAGGACGTCCGCGCGGCCGCGCTCCACGACAAGATCCGCGGCTTGCGGTTGCCGCTACTGATCCTGCACTCGCCTACCGACAACACCGTCGGCATCGCGAACGCGAGCGAGATCTTCCGCACCGCGCGTCACCCGCGCAGCTTCGTTTCTCTTGAGGGTTCGGACCATCTACTCACCGGCCCGGGCCAAGCTCGTCGTGCAGGTCGAATCATCGGCGCGTGGGCGGACGCCTACCTCGATGCCGAGCCGCCCGGGCCGTAAAAGTAGGCAGGCTCGCAGGTTTGGTCGCCTGCGCGGCAGGGTACACGCCCGCGTCGTCTGCGCAGCGGGCATCGGGGCCTGCGCCGGGTCAGGAGGTAAATGGGATGGTGAGGTCCAGATGAGCATGTTCAGTCGTTTTCTCGGTGCGGCGGCGATGGCGGCTTCGGTGGTGCTGAGTCCGGTCGTCATTCCTTCCGCGTCCGCTGATCCGTGCCCCGATGTCGAGGTGGTGTTCGCGCGCGGCACCTTCGAGCCACCCGGGGTCGGCGACACCGGGCAGGCCTTCATCGATGCGCTGCGCGCGCAAGTCGGCGGCAAATCGGTCGACGTGTATCCGGTGAATTATCCGGCGTCTCTTGATTTCTCCACTGCCGCTGACGGGATCATCGACGCGACCAACAAGATCCGCGACATGGCGGCAAGCTGCCCCAACACCAAGATGGTGCTTGGCGGGTACTCCCAAGGGGCCGCCGTGATGGCATACGCCACCGAAGACGCGATACCTACCGGCTACACCATGCCGGGCGGGATCACCGGCCCAATGGCGCCCGAGGTGGCCAGCCATGTCGCCGCGGTGGCGCTGTTCGGGAAACCGTCAAGCGGGTTCTTGCAAACGATCTACACCGGAGCGCCGCCGATCACCGTCGGCCACCTCTATTCGGGAAAGACCACTGACTTGTGCATTCCCGAAGACCCGATCTGCTCGCCAGGCGGCAACGACAACGGCGCGCACACCCTCTACGCGGTGAACGGCATGGCCAACCAGGCCGCCGACTACGCCGCGCGCCACCTCACCACAAACGGTACGGTCGCCTAGCGGCGGGGCACGGCTCGACCTGCCCCAATGTGCTGAATGACGACCCCGGGGTATCTGGTCGGGACCCCAAATGGCGGATGGCCCTCACTACGCACCTCGCGCGTATGGAGAATTGCAGTGAAGGATGCGCGGGTCGCAGAGCGCGGGCAGTGAGGAGTCGACGTTTTCGCGTGGTGGGGTCGAACGGTCTACCGCTACCGATACATCGTGATCGGAGTGATGGTGGCGCTGTGCCTGGGTGGCGGCGCGTACGGGCTGACTCTGGGCTCGCATCTCACTCAGAGCGGCTTCTACGACGACAACAGCGAGTCTGCGAAAGCGTCACGCCTCGCCGACCAGGCGTACGGTCGCGACACCTCAGGCCACATCGTTGCGATCTACAGCGCCCCGGACGGCAAGACCGTCGACGACCCCGCCTTCAAGAAGAAAATCCTCGATAACCTCGCCCAGGTCGAAAAGGACCACCCGAACCAGATCCTCCGGTCGGTCGGCTACTTCAAGCGCCCCGACTTGCTGCGCAACATGGCCGATGCGTCAAAGAAGCACGCGTTCATGTCGATTCAGCTCAAGGGCAACGACGACGACACCATCCTGAACAACTACAAAGTGGTCCAGAACGACTTCGCCGTCCCGGGCGTCGATGTGAAACTGGCCGGTTTGCAGCCGTTGGCCAACGAGTTGATGGGGACCATCGCCGAAGACCAGCAACGGGCCGAAGTGCTGGCCGTGCCGCTGGTGGCGGTGGTGCTCTTCTTCGTGTTCGGCGGTGTGGTCGCGGCGTGCCTGCCGGCGATGGTCGGCGCGCTGTCCATCGCCGGCTCACTGGGCATCATGCGGTTGGTCGCGATATCCGGGCCGGTGCACTACTTCGCGCAGCCGGTAGTGACGCTGATCGGCCTGGGTATCGCGATCGACTACGGGCTGTTCGTGGTCAGCCGCTTCCGCGAGGAGATCGCCGAGGGCTATGACACCGAAACCGCGGTACGCCGCGCGGTGACGACGGCCGGGCGAACCGTGGTGTTCTCGTCGGTGTTGATCGTGGCATCCGCGGCCGGTTTGCTCCTGTTCCCGCAGGGCTTCCTCAAATCGCTCACCTACGCCATGATCGCCTCGGTCATGTTGTCGGCGATCCTGTCGATCACCGTGCTGCCCGCCTGCCTGGCGATACTGGGCCGTCGCGTCGACTCCCTGGGTGTGTACGACTTCCTGCGGGTTCCGTTCTTCCGAAATTGGAAACCCACCAACTGGTGGCTGCACTGGCTGGGCGCTCGAGTGCAGAAGACCAAGACCCGCGCAGAGGTCGAGAACGGCTTCTGGGGCAAGCTCGTCAACCGCGTGATGAAGCGGCCGATCGTGTTCGCCGCCTCGATCGTCATCATCATGATTTGGCTGATCGTCCCGCTGGGCAATATGTCCCTGGGTGGCATCAGCGAAAAGTATCTGCCACCAACGAACTCGGTGCGCCAGGCGCAGCAGGAGTTCGACCGAATCTTCCCCAGGTTTCGCATCGAGCCGCTGACGCTGGTCATCCATGGCAACGACCACCGGCCGGTCACCGACAACCAGGTCGCGCAGGTCCGTGGCGAGGCGATGACCATTTCGGGCTTCATCGATCCGGACAACAACCCGGCCAACATGTGGAAGGAACGCCCCTACCTCGACGGCGCATCGAAGGATCCATCGGTCCGGGTGATCCAAAACGGCCTGGTGAACCGGAATGACGCCGCCACGAAGGTCAACGAGTTGCGGTCCATCTCGCCGCCGCGCGGCCTGACCGTGTGGGTGGGCGGCACACCCGCGCTCGAACAGGACAGCATCCAGAGCATATTTGCCAAGCTGCCGCTGATGGCCGTCATTTTGGTCGGCACGACCACGCTGCTGATGTTCCTGGCGTTCGGATCACTGGTGCTGCCGATCAAGGCCACGATCATGAGCGCCTTGACGCTAGGTTCGACGCTGGGTGTGCTGACGTGGATATTCGTCGATGGGCACTTCGCCAATTGGCTGAATTTCACGGCCACCCCGCTGACCGCCCCGGTGATCGGCCTCGTCATCGCGGTGATCTACGGCCTGTCGACCGACTATGAGGTCTTCCTCGTGTCCCGGATGGTCGAGGCACGCGACTCTGGCACGTCGACCGCGGACGCTATCCGCATCGGCACCGCGACTACCGGCCGCCTCATCACCGCGGCGGCGTTGGTCCTCGTCGTGGTGGCGGGCGCGTTCGTCTTCTCCGACCTGGTGATGATGAAGTATCTGGCGTTCGGCCTGGTCACGGCCCTGCTGCTGGACGCGACGGTAGTCCGGATGTTTCTCGTGCCGTCGGTCATGAAGCTGCTCGGCGACGAGTGCTGGTGGGCGCCAGCGTCGTTGAAACGGCTGCATTCGCGGATCGGGCTCGGCGAGATCGGTCTACCAGACGAGCGTAGGCCGCGGGCGGAGCCAGAACCGGAGCCGGAGGACGCTCTCGTTGGGGCCGGCGCGGCGGCGACGCAGTGGCCGCCGCATGACCCCACCCGTCCGACCGTTGAAGGTTCCGCCCGGCCGGAGGCGGCTGCGCGATCGGCGAGCACGCCGTCGCTCGCGACGACCGCCCCGATGCAAAACGTCGACAACGCTCGCGCCGACGAGCCGACGGTCGCGCAGATCTCGCGGGCCAACGATCCGGAGACCAACGGCGAGGTGACGGAAGACGGCGAGATCGAGTCGTGGCTTAGTGACCTGCGTCCACCAAGCACGAGCGAGGCGGGGCCGGTTCAGTCGACCGACGGCGACGACCCGGCCGCGCCTCGCGCGATTCCCACTCGGCTGCAACCGGATCCGGATGCCACCTGAGGCCTCGAGTTTGGTGATGGGGCCTGCAGATGTGGTGTCCGTCACAATGCGGCATGCCCTTGTTTGGTCGGGTGCGGTAGCGGGTAGAGACTGGGATCGTCTGTGGAGCGGGCACTGAGGCCCAGCGCGGGTCGGGAACCAAATTAGGGCGGTGGAGTCAGCATGAGCATGTTCGGTCGTTTTCTCGGTGCGGCGGCGGTGGGAGCTTCGGTGGTGCTGAGTCCGGTCGTCATTCCTTCCGCGTCCGCTGATCCGTGCCCCGATGTCGAGGTGGTGTTCGCGCGCGGCACCTTCGAGCCACCCGGGGTCGGCGACACCGGGCAGGCCTTCATCGATGCGCTGCGCGCGCAAGTCGGCGGCAAATCGGTCGACGTGTATCCGGTGAATTATCCGGCGTCTCTTGATTTCTCCACTGCCGCTGACGGGATCATCGACGCGACCAACAAGATCCGCGACATGGCGGCAAGCTGCCCCGACACCAAGATGGTGCTTGGCGGGTACTCCCAAGGGGCCGCCGTGATGGCATACGCCACCGAAGACGCGATACCTACCGGCTACACCATGCCGGGCGGGATCACCGGCCCAATGGCGCCCGAGGTGGCCAGCCATGTCGCCGCGGTGGCGCTGTTCGGGAAACCGTCAAGCGGGTTCTTGCAAACGATCTACACCGGAGCGCCGCCGATCACCGTCGGCCACCTCTATTCGGGAAAGACCACTGACTTGTGCATTCCCGAAGACCCGATCTGCTCGCCAGGCGGCAACGACAACGGCGCGCACACCCTCTACGCGGTGAACGGCATGGCCAACCAGGCCGCCGACTACGCCGCGCGCCACCTCACCACAAACGGTACGGTCGCCTAGCGATCTCCCGCAATATCCGCGGGCATCCGTGCGTTGATGCTGACGTGGATACCTGGGATGCGATTCGTGCCCGTCGAAACGTCAGGAGCTATCGGCCCGACCCGGTGCCAGACAGCGATCTGCAGCGCATTGCCGAGGCGGGATGGCGATCACCATCTGCGTCGAATCGACAGCCCTGGGATTTCGTGATCGTCACGGATTCGGATCGGTTGCAGGACCTGTCCACTGTCTGGCAGGGCGCCCGCCATATCGCGTCGGCTGCGGCTGCGATCGCACTGGTTGCCCCGGTGCCGCCCGATGAGCGACGGAAGCTCCTCGATCAGTACGACCTGGGCCAGGCCACGATGGCCATGATGCTCGAGGCCACCGACCTCGGCATCGGCACCGGCCATTCTGCGGTCGGCGACCAGGACAAGGCCCGCGCGATCCTTGGTGCCCCCGACGACCACATCGTGGCCTACCTCCTCGGGCTCGGGTATCCCACCGACCGCCCCCTGACGCCGATCAAGAAGCCGAATCGCAGGCCATTCGATGAGGTCGTTCATCGCGGCCACTGGTGATGTTTCACGTCGCATCCCCGGCCTTGTGCGGAGCAGGAATGTCCGGGCGTAAGTAGCCGACGAGACACAAACAGATCAGCGCCATCGCCACCACCGGCCATTTGAGGGCGACCGCTGCCGCTGCCGCGAACACGCCGATCGTCACGAACGATCTCATGCGCAGCAGCCGCCGCATCACCTGCGAGACGTCTTCGTTGGCGGGTCGATCGACCGCTTCCCGACAGAGGGCCAGATAGGTGACGTTGACGAGCACAAATATGGCCGCATACAGCGCGACCGGCGCGGCGGCCAGCCTGCTATCGGCGATCCACACCGTGGCAAACGGGATCAGCGATACCGAGAAAAGGTGCGCGAAGTTGAACCACACCAGCCGTGGCGTCGCCACCTCCGCATAGCCGAACAAATGGTGGTGGTTGACCCACACGATTGCGATGAACACGTAGCTGACCGCGTAGCTCAAACCTGTTGGCCACAGAGGTAGCAGCGCGCTGAAGGTATTGGCGTGTGGCGGCTTGAGGTCGAGAACCAAAATGGTGATGAGCACGGCGAATACGCCGTCCGAGAAGAAGCGCACCCGGTCCGTATTGGTTTGTCCCGCGGCCACGGATAGATGCTATTGAAGCCGGCGCCGCTTACTTGATCCCGACAACCATCGAGTCCGGGCCCACCAGGTGTTCGACATAGCTTTCGCTGAAGCCCGCGTCGGCCATCCAGCCGCGACAGTCTGCACCCGTGTAGTCGAAACCAAGCCCTTCGATCAGCATGTTGAGACTCATCAACAGCCCGAAAGCGTTTTCGCGCCGGTCGTCGTCGATGATCGCTTCGTAAACAATCAACGCCCCACCCTTGGGCAGTGCGGCGTAGGCCTTCTGCAGAAGTAGGCGCTTCTGGTCCAGGTCCCAGTCGTGAAGGATGTGGCCCATGATGAGCACGTCTGCGCTGGGCAACGCGTCGGCGAAAAAGTTACCTGGCGTGAAGCTGAGGCGGTCGGCGAGCCCGAATTCGGCGACATAAGAGTTGAAGACGGGCTCCATGGGTGGCAGGTCGAAGCCGCCGCCCGTCAGGTGGCAATGGGCAGTCGTGATCGCGACTGAAACAGCGCCTTGGGCGCACCCGATGTCGATGACGCTGCCGTAGTCACGCCACGGGAACTTGGCCGCAATCGCTTCACCGGCTGCGCGGCTGAGTCCGCTCATCGCGCCGGCGAACTGCGCGAGCTTTTCGGGATCGGCGTACAACGTCTCGAAGAAGTCGCCTCCCGTCTTCACCTCACTCTGCGGTTGCCCCGTTATCAGACCCTCGGTCAGCGATCCCCAGAACGTGTACAAGCGAGCATTCGACATCTCCAACAGACCGCCCGTATACGTGGGCTTCGCCGGGTCGAGGAAGAGGTCCGTCTCCGGAGTGTTTGAGTACCTGCCGTTCGTCCGTGCGAGCATCCCGAGTGCAACCAGGGCGTCGAAGAAATCCCGGGCGCTGCGCGGATGGAGGCCGAGTCGCTCGCGGAGTTCCTCGGCGTCCAGCGGGCCGGCCTCGCTGAGCGCGCCGAAGAGTTCCAGCTCGACAGCGCTCAGCAGCGTCTTCGACCCCCAGAACGCAACCCCCAGCTGCATGATCGCGTCAGGGGTCGGTGCATCGGCTTGCTCGGCCACCGACATGGTCTTCGATTTGCTCATTAGGCCCCCCGGCTTCGCAAAGTCGCATTCGACCCGAACCTATCGCGCTGCGTTCGATTTGCGATGAATTCGCTCACATCGGGATCGCGCGCTTTCGCCACGACGATCGTTCTGTTTCGCGGTACTGCACATGAGCTCCAACGCGGTTCGCATCGCGCCGGAACCAGAGCTCCCGTTACCCGTGATCCGGTCTGCCATGCCAACCTATTGGTGCTGCAAGACTCTCGGATCAGTTCCGGTTGTCAGGACGGTCCGTTCCGGCGCCGTCGCGCTCGCGGACAACAGCTCGGAGGCCATCGCCGTCGCGACGTCGCGTGGATAGGTGCGGCGGGCCACGCACAAGATGAGCGCTGCCGCGATGACCAGCGAAACCACCATGATGAGGAAGGTGTGTTGCAACGCGGTGGCTGCGCTCGGGGCGACTACCCCCGCGTTGACATCTGCCGTTGACCCGCCCAGTTGGATCGACACAATGCCGAACACCAGCGGCGCCAAACCCGTGGATATCGACACCAGCGTGGTCCGCACTGCTTCCGCAGTCCCCCACAGCCGGGAATGCACGATGTCCAGCCTCGCCGCGTTGAGTGGCGGGTTCACACCGCCCAACGCGATCCCAGCAAGGAACGCGAACACCAGCGCCAGCGGCAGGCTGTCCGCGAGCAGTGTCGGAAGGATGAACACCGCAGCTGCCAGAAACGCGGCCCCGCCCACCACCATCCGTGCGCTGATGTGACCCCGGGCTGTCAGCCAGTCGGCGATGCGCCCGGAGCTCAGCACCCCGATCAGGGCACCGACGCCGAGGACGTAGATGAGGAGGGTGGCCACGGCCTGGCCGATCTGAAACCGGCCGGACAGCAGCGCCACCCCGAAAGTGCTCAACCCGGTGAAGAAGAAGTAGCCGAACGAGGATCCCACCACCAGCACAACATTGGTGCGGATCGATAGGACGTAGCGCACGTCCCGCCACACGGAGCGACACTGAGCGTTCTCGTGAACGGCGGCGGTATTCGCCGCCGATGTGGTGGCACCGCGACGCGGTTCGCGAAGCATCGTTGCCACGGCGACGGCGAGGATGAGCCCGACCACGGCCAGCCAGCAGAATCCGAGCCGCCAGCTCACCGCGCCCAGTTCCCCCGCGACCAGCAGTCCCACTGCCGTGCACGCGCCCTCGCCTGCGAGCACGAGGCCATACACCCGTCCCCGCTCGGCGGGTGCGAAGTAGTCGCCCATCAGCGAGGCGACCACTGGCCCTGACACCGCCACCCCGGCGCCGAGGGCGACACGGCACGCCAGCAACCAGCCGTAACTGGGGCTGGCGGCGCTCAAAGCCATTGCCGCCGAACACACCAGCAGTGTTATCCACAGCAGGCGAACGCGAACGGTGCGATCGGCGAGCGCCCCGGCCAGCAGTGTGGCGACTGCGCCGACACCGGTCGATACCGTGACCAAAAGCCCGACCTGGGTGTTGTTGATGTGCAACGACTGCTTGAGCGGGACGACCAGCGCTCCCACTGTGCCGGCATCGGCGCTTTGCAGGCCCACCACCAGAGCGAGCAGCACAATCGGCTTCAACCGCTCGCGGCCGCCCGCCGCGCGGGTTAATGTCGTTGTGCGAGAACGCGTTTCGCGCGTCAGGGCTCGAACCCCCGTTCCAGCGGTCGCGACGGCCGCGCCGCCACCGCGGTTGGACTCCCCGATGAGCACCACTGCGTGTCGGGACGACACGTCGTCGAGCTCCTCCACCGCGGAGATTCTGCTCCACGCCGGTGCGGCCCAAGCTCAAGATACCGTGGGCGACAGCATTTCTAGCTGCACACGCCGGCTTATCTGGGGATTGAGTTCCTCCCATCGCCGAGACGGAGGTCAGTAATCGACTAATCGTTGGGCTGGCCACTCATGCCTCGGGCGTGTGCACACGTTGCGCCAGCCACGGCAACGCATTCGAGAACGCCCGGGCGGCGAACTGCCAAGTGTGATAGCCGGGGTACACGCGTAGCGAGCATCCGATGTCGACGGCAACCGCGGCAGCGCACAGATCCGGAAGGGCACCCTTCTCGCGGAACTCGTCCGCGTCGTCGTGGCCGCCGAATCCGACGGGCGCCTCGCGTTGCTGTTTTCGGTCCGGCAGGTTCTTCGTCTTGTCGTCGGGCGGTTCCTGCGAGTCATCGAAGTATCCCGCGACGCCGTTATACGGCCCATGCTTGGCCATGACGGCGCGCGGGTCGAAGGCGGCCCACGCGGCGGCGTCACCGCCGTAGAGCCGGTCGATCGTCTGTTGCTTGGTACCGGAGTTGGGACCGCGATCGCCGCCGATGTCATCGAAGGTCGAGAACATGTCTGGATGCATAACGGTGAGGTCGATGGCACACGTGCCACCCATGGACCAGCCGACGACGCCCCAGTCCGCTGGGTCGGATGACGCGGCGAATCGCGAGATCACATACGGGCGGACGTCTTTCGTCAGGTGGTCGGCGGCGTTACCCCGCGGCCCGTTCACACATTCGGTGTCGTTGTTGAAGCTACCGCTGGAGTCGACGAAGACGAACAGCGGCGCTGCTCCCCCATGCGCCTTGGCGTACTCGTCGATCACACCTATCGCGTTGCCGGTGCGCATCCAGTTGGTCGGGTTGCTGAACTCCCCGGCGATCATCATCACCGCGGGAAGCCGTGGCGGAGCATCCCCGGTGAACCAGATCGGTGGGAGGTAAACGTATTCGCGCCGGTGCTTAAAGCCGCTCGCGTCGTTGGGAATATCAACAGGCACCAGCTTGCCGGTGTCCGGCCCCATGCCGCGCAGCGCTGCCAGATCGGACATGTCGATCTGATCGGGCAGCGGGCCCGAGGTCAGGTCTCCCCACGCCCTCTGCAGTGTCGGGTAGTAACCCACCCAGTTGTTCAGTACCAGAAGGGCACACAGCAAGGTGAGCGGAATCGCCACAATGGACAGACCCCGCCTCCACCATCGCGCGCCGCGAAAACCCAGCACTGCCAACGCGATCGACGCTGCGAAGATCGCCGTCCACACCCACAGTTTCCAAGGCGCCGGGTCGGACGCCAGTCCTTGCGCGTTCATATAGGCGCGGGCGCCGAGCGCGGCAATGACGCCGATTCCCACGGCGACCGGAACACAGAGAGCTCGCCATCGGCGGGTCCGCCAACCGATCGCGACGATCAAGATTGCCGCTGTCAGGATCTCGACGGTCAGAGGGAGCCATCCGCCGAGCAAGGAGATGCCGTGGCCGAACCTGCTGAAGTTGGGGTCCGGAAGGGGAGGCATCGGCGTCGGAGTGGGAACCGGTGGTGCGGTGGTCGGACCGATGGGCGGCACCCCGTCAGTCTCGGTTCCCTTGCTTAAAGAACGCTGACCGCCGGTCCAACACCTCGGTACAGCCCCCTGACCAGTTACCTGCGCCGCTGGGCTTTCTGCTCGCCATGTTCGCCATGTTGCGGGTGTTGCGCCACGACCTGCCGAATTCAAGCCACCGCGCGACTGATCGTCATCTCACCAGGCCGTGATCATCGGCTTCGCGGACAACTGAAGGAGAATGCACGGCGTGCATCGCGTTCTCGAGCAGCTACGCAGACAGCTGACTCCTCGCCGGCGCGACGTTGCCGTCGCGACCTTCGACGCGGCGACCGGTCAGTGGCGATATGCCGATGCGTCCGGCGCGGACGACCGTGACGAGCTGACCCTGACGACATTCAACATCTGGAACGACCCGCATTTCGCCGCCGAACGCCATCTTGCGATCGTCGAGCTGATGTCGAAACACCGACCCGACATTATGGTGTTTCAGGAGGTGACGCCGGACGCGCTGGAGATTCTGCTCGCCCATCCGTGGGTGCGGGAGCACTGCCTTTGCGCTGCCGTCACCGGTCACGGCGTTGGCAACTATGGCATGCTTCTGCTGTCCCGATTGCCCCTGCGCCGCGTCGGCTACACACAGCTGCCCAGCCGCATGTCACGCGGCTTCCTGCAGGCCGAGCTGACTATCGGAAACACACGGACGGCCGTCTGCTCGATACATCTCGACAGCGGCAAGGCGGCAGCCGGGTTGCGCAGGCGCCAGCTTCTTCGGGTGTACCGCGCGCTTCGCTCGGTCGACGACGCAGTGGTGCTGGGCGACTTCAACATGCGTGACACCGAAAACGAGCAGATCGTCGCGCCCTTCGTCGACGTCTGGCCGGAGCTGCTCCCACATGAGCCCGGCTTCACGGAGGACACGTCCATCAACTTGATGCGGCTGGACAGCAGGAACAAGCACAGACACGTCCGCTTCGATCGCGTGCTTCTGAAAGGTCCCACCTGGGCCGCGGCGGGCATCGATCTGTTGGGCACGGAGCCGCTGTCCGGCGCGCTTGCGCGCATCTTTCCGTCCGACCACTTCGGGGTGCGATGCCGCCTCGTCCGCCGCCGATGAACCTCAGCGCCACATTCCGTTGACGTACGCGGCACGGCAGGCGCCTCGAGCCAGTTTTCCGCTGGTTGTGCGCGGTATGGAACCAGCTGCTACGAATCGGACGTCGGAGGCGGCGATTCCATGCCGGTCCAACACGGCCACTCGGATGGCTTCGACCGCCTGCGCCGGATCGGCACGGCCGGTGCCTGGCGCACGTTCGGTGACGATGACCAGACGTTCGCCGGCGTCAGCGTTGTCAGCGGCAGGCACGGTGAACGCCGTGACGTACCCCCGCCGCACCATGGGTGAGGCCTCTTCGGTAGTGGCCTCGATGTCCTGCGGATAGTGATGGTCGCCGTTGATGACGACGAGGTCGGCGCGTCGGCCGGTGACATACAGCTCGCCGTCGAGATAGACACCCAGGTCCCCGGTGCGCAACCAATTGCATTGAACCGGCGCACCTTCCGCATGACTGCCCGCAGGGAGCCGTGACGTGAGCGTGGCACCGAACGTCCGATGCGATTCGTCAGGCCGTCCGTGATAACCGCGCCCAACGTTGTCGCCGTGCAACCAGATCTCACCGACTCGGCCGTCCGGTAACTCCGCGCCCGTGTCCGGGTTGACGATGACCGCCCACTGGCTGCGGGCCACCTGCCCGCACGACACGTGCGCCACCGCACTCGGGGCATCTGCTGTGACAGGCACTGCCCGGCCGGAGGCTAGTCGGTCACGGTCGAGGTGCACGACCGTCGCCGAGGCATCGGGGGCGATGGTCGACACCAATAGCGTCGCCTCCGCAACGCCATACGAGGGTTTAAACGCGGTCGGCGGCAACCCGTGTGGCGCAAACGCGCGATTGAATTTGTCGATCGCATCGATGCTGACCGGTTCGGAGCCGACGATGAGCACCGCCCTGCTCAGGTCGATATCGTCGCCAGCCGCCGGCACGCCGCGCTGTGCGGTGTACTCGTAGGCGAAGTTCGGCGCCGCCGTCACCACACCGCCGTCACGCGATTCGTCCGACAATGCCTTGATCCACCGCTGTGGGCGACGTATGAAAGCCGTAGGCGACATGAGGGTGGAGTGCCCGCCGTACACCGCCGGAAATCCGATCATTGACAAGCCCATGTCGTGAAAGAGCGGTAACCAACTGACGCCGTGTACTTTTCGGTCCAGTAAGTCGATAGCGAGGATCATCTGAATCAGATTCGTGCCGACCGCACGGTGTGTGATCTCCACCCCCACCGGTGGTCGTGTCGCCCCCGACGTGTACTGCAGATGCGAGACATCGTCGATGCGGATATCGATGGGTACGAACTGATCACCGGCAGTGTCCGGGATCTCGTCGATGACGACGATGCGCGGCCCGCTCATACTTTGCAGCTCGGATAGGAACGCCTGGACATTCGCGGCCACCGCTGATGTGGTCAACACAACCGAGGGTTGCGCATCGCGAAGCGCAACCTCGAGACGTTCGGCGTGGCCCTGTAGTTCGGGTGCGAACAACGGAACCGCGATGGCCCCCGCCTTGATCGCGGCGAAGAATCCGGCGACGTAGTCCAGACCCTGAGGCGCGAGAACCGCCACCCGGTCACCTCGGACAACGACTCGCTGCAAACGCGCTGCGATGGCCTGCAATCGGGCGCCGAGTTGCTTCCACGTGAGTTCGACGACTCGGCCTTCGTTTTGGCCGGTGTAGTCGATGTAGCGATAGGCCGCTGAGTCGCCGACGTTCGCGATGTTGCGGTCGATGAGGGAGATAAGTGTCACACCGTGCGGCACGAGTATCCGGCCCTCGGCATCCAGGCAGTCCTCGATCCGCAGCAGGCCGTCGTGGGTCACGGAGGGCGCGTTCGAACCGAAGGCCATGCGTGCCAGTCTAGGTAGGGCTGAGTTCGTTCCTGATACGTCCGTACCACTCGGATGTTTGGGGCCTACTCCCAGGCGAACACGGGTTGCTCGAGCTCATCGACCGGGTCATGCCGACCTTCCAGGCAAAGCCACCGCAGCTGCAACAGCACGGCACCTGTCGGCGCGTGGATGAGGTCGTTCCCCAATGGTATTTGCACGACCGGACGCGGGCTCTCCGGGATGGTGATGAATCGCGGCGAATCCTCGCGTTGCAGTTGGTGTAACCCCACCCGGTAGACCGCCACCACCTCGTCGGGTGCAGGACGGGGATCGAGCCGGCCGCCGCCCCAGATCACTACCGGAGTGATGACGTATCCCGACCTGGTCGGGTAGTCGTCGAGTAAGCCCAACACGGTCGAGTCGGACAGCCTGACGCCGACCTCTTCATCCAGTTCCCGCAAGGCGGCGTCGATCACGGTTTCGCCCGGATCGACCCGGCCACCTGGCAGCGCCCACTGCGCGGGATGTGAAGTGAGGCGAGATGCTCTGCGGCACAGAAGAAAAGCCGCACCGCCCGACACGTCGACCATGCGGCCGTCGAGACCCGTCTCCACCGGCCGCCCATCGATCCAGTCGTCCACAGGTACCGGATCCACCCTGTCCTCACCGACCTCGGAGTCGACTAGCGCCACCGCGACAGCCGCGTGCCGCTTCGTCGGGTCGGTCACGGTGCGGCGGTCGTGATCCGCCAGATGTGCCCGGATCCGTTCGCGCAGCGCGTCGTCATAGGTGATCGTCACCGCTCGACCATAGGCAGGCTCGGCACGTCCCCGTGAATCGGACGCGCTCAGGGCATTCGCGCACGAGGTGTCGCCGACTTCTCGATCAGGGCCGCAAGACAGCGGAGAGGGGTTCATCCAAGATATCGAGGCCCGCATCCAGCTCTGCGTCGGTGATCGTCAATGGCGGGGCGATGCGGAAGATTCCGCCCATTCGGGGCGGCTGCACGATGTTCATGTGCAAGCCGAGTTCGAGGCATGCCGCGGTGACCTGGGTTCCGAGGGCGTCTGCCGGCGTCTTGCTGGCCTTGTCGGAGACCAGTTCGATGCCTTGCAACAAGCCGCGGCCGCGGATGTCGACCCACGGCGGCCACCGGCAGACCCGCGCCCAGGGTCTTCGACGGGCCGACCGTCGGTCGCGTTGCCTTCGGAGTAGCGGTCTGCGGCGCACGTCCTGCGAACACTTCCTCACCTGCTGCCGGGAAGGTAGGGCCTGTCAGGCACGCTGGTCCTCACAATGACAGGAATTGCACCTCGCCTGCTCGACAATCCGAGCGACCTGTCCGCCCTGCGCGCCAAGGGCGCGGACCCCGACGAGCTGTTCGCCTCCTTCGCCGCATGGGCAGAAGCCGGCGGCACAGTGCTGTACCCGGCGCAGGAGGAAGCGTTGATCGAGGTGGTCAGCGGCGCGAACGTCATCCTGGCGACGCCGACCGGCTCGGGCAAGTCATTGGTGGCCACCGGCGCGCTCTACGCGGCGCTGGCGGCGGGAACCCTCAGCTACTACACCGCGCCGATCAAGGCACTGGTCAGCGAGAAGTTCTTCGCCCTCTGCGCGATATTCGGCGCGGCCAACGTCGGCATGCTCACCGGCGACGCCTCGGTCAACGCGGGGGCGCCGATCATCGCCTGCACCGCGGAGGTGCTGGCCAACATCGCGCTGCGCGAAGGTGGCCAATCGGAATCGGCCGCTGACCTTCTTGTCGTCATGGACGAATTCCACTTCTACGGCGACCCCGACCGCGGCTGGGCCTGGCAGGTGCCGCTACTTGAACTGCCGCACGCCCAGTTCCTACTGATGTCGGCCACGCTCGGCGACGTCACGTTCCTCCGCGAAGACCTCACCCGACGCACTGGCCGGCCGACGGCGCTGGTCGCCAGCGCCGAGCGCCCAGTCCCGCTGCACCACTACTACGCGACCACGCCGATGCACGAGACGATCCAGGACCTGCTCGACACGAAGCAGGCGCCGATCTATGTCGTCCACTTCACCCAGGCCTCGGCGCTGGAGCGGGCGCAGGCGCTGATGAGCGTCAACGTGTGCACCAAGGAGGAGAAGGCCGCGATCGCCGACCTGATCGGCGGCTTCCGGTTCTCGTCGGCCTTCGGGACGACGCTGTCGCGACTGGTCCGGCACGGGATCGGCGTTCACCACGCCGGGATGCTGCCCAAGTACCGGCGGCTGGTCGAACAGCTGGCCCAGGCCGGCCTGCTCAAGGTCATCTGCGGCACCGACACCCTCGGCGTCGGCATCAACGTGCCGATCCGGACCGTCGTCTTCTCGGCTCTGTCGAAATACGACGGCACTCGCACTCGGCTGCTCAACGCCCGCGAGTTCCACCAGATCGCCGGACGGGCGGGGCGAGCCGGCTATGACACCGCAGGCACCGTCGTCGTCCAGGCGCCCGAGCACGAGGTGGAGAACCTCAAACAGTTCGCCAAGGTCGCCGACGACCCGAAGAAGCGACGAAAGCTGGTGCGCCGAAAGGTGCCCGAGGGGATGGTGCCGTGGAGCGAGTCGACCATGACCCGGTTGGTCGATGCTGCCCCCGAGGCGCTGACCAGCAACATGCGGGTATCGACGGCGATGATCCTCGACGTCGTCGATCGTCCCGGGGACCCGTTCGTCGCGATGCGCCGGCTGCTCACCGAGAACCACGAGCCGCGCAAGCGACAGCTGCAACACATCCGCGAGGCGGTCGGGATCGCCCGCTCGCTGCTGCAGGCCGGCGTCCTGGAACGGCTCGACGAACCCGACGCCGACGGACGGCGCTACCGACTGACCGTCGACCTGCCACCCGACTTCGCGCTCAACCAGCCGCTGTCGACGTTCGCGCTCGCCGCGGTCGACGTGCTCGACACGGCGGCTGAAAACCCTGCAACCTTTGCCTTAGACGTCGTTTCGGTCATCGAGGCGACGCTCGAGGATCCTCGCCAGATCCTGGCGGCGCAGCTGAACAAGGCCAGGGGCGAGGCTGTGGCCCAGATGAAGGCCGAAGGCATCGAGTACGACGAGCGGATCGAGCTGCTGGACGAGGTCACCTATCCCCGGCCGCTCGACGAGCTGTTGCAGCACACCTTCGAGGTGTACCTGCAGAGCAACCCGTGGGCCGCTGACGGGCAGCTGTCGCCGAAGTCCGTCGTGCGCGAGATGTGGGAACGGGCGTTCACCTTTCGCGAGTTCATCAGCGTCTACGGGCTGACCCGCTCCGAGGGCGCCGTGCTGCGCTACCTCTCCGACGGGTTCAAGGCGCTTCGGTCCGGAGTGCCCGCCGCCGCACGAACCGAGGAGGTCACCGACATCGTCGAGTGGCTCGGCGAGCTTGTGCGCCAGGTCGATTCGAGTCTGCTCGACGAGTGGGAACAGCTGACCAGCCCCGACCAGTCGCTGGACGCGCCGGTGGCGGTACCGGCCCGCCCGCGCCCGCTGACCGGAAACGAGCGGGCGTTCACCGCGATGGTCCGCAATGCGCTGTTCCGGCGGGTGGAGCTGCTCGCACGGCGCCGCTGGTATGACCTCGGCGAGTTGGACGCCGGCTCCGGGTGGACGTCCGAGCGCTGGGAGGAGGTCGGCCACGCGTACTTCGCCGAACACGACCACGTTGGCACAGGCGCGGACGCCCGGGGCCCGGCGCTGCTGATCATCGATCGGCAACCCGACGTGTGGCGGGTGCGGCAGATCCTGGACGACCCAGCCGGCGACCACGACTGGGGCTTCGAGGTTGAGGTGGACCTAGAGGCCTCCGACGAGGCGGGCGCGGCGGTTCTCCGCATGGTCGACGCCGGCCGCCAGGACTAGGTCGTTCAGCTAATTCGGCTATAAAAGTGCTGCATTTGGTGCCACTTGCCACGGTCTGAGCGGCAGTCGAACAACCTCACGACGAGTTGGCCGATAACATGTAGCGGTCGCGTCCGGCAACGGTGCTGTGGCCGCGCTCACGAGCTCACGAAAACCTCACTCGGCGCTCGTAACTCACGAAAACACCTGGTCCCTGAGGCCGTATCAACCCCTTGTGCGGGAACAAAGCCCGCCCCGTAGAAGTTGGAGCAAAACGTGCCCGCCCCGATCCCGTTGACCAGCTGGCTGGATGCTGGGCGCCATTGCCAGCTAACTCACAGTTTCGAGCAGGGTTGATGCGTCAAGGCCCGCTTGCCGGACGGTACCCGGCGGTGGCCGCCATGGTCACGCTCGCGTTGATCCCGTACCTGGCGCTGTCCGCGGCGATCGACCCGCTGGTGCCGATCATCTCCGAGCAACTGCACATGTCCGCCCAGACGCTGAGCCTTGGTTCGGGCTTGGGCAATGCGGCCTACGCGGTCGGCACGGTACTCGCGGTCCAGTTCGCCCAGCACCTGCCACAGCGCCGGATGCTCCTTGGCTATGCGGTAGTGCTCGTCGTGGGTTCGGTGCTGGCGGCGTCGGCACAGAACGCGGGCATGTACATCGCCGGACACGTGCTGCAGGGCTTGGCCACCAGCATGCTGTTGATCGCCGCCGCGCCGCCGCTGACGATCGGCTTTCCGAAGGAAAGACTGCGGAACACGGCTGTGATCATGAATATGTGCGTGTTCGGAGCGGTCGCCCTCGGCCCTTTCATCGGAGGCGTTCAGGCCGAGGCGCACGCGTGGCGACCGCTGTTCTGGATCGTCGCCGCGATCGCACTGCTGGCTCTCGTGATGGCCGCGTTGACGTTCGACGACGCTCCGCCGGCCGATCTCGACGCACCGCGCGACCTCCTGGCCATCGGGCTGGCGGCGGTCGGCTGCGCCGCCGGCTTCATCGGGGCCGCGCAACTCACCAGCCACGGCTTCACCGACGCGGCCGTGACCGTGCCATTGTTCGCCGGCCTGGCGTTGATCGCGGTGCTGATCGTCTACCAGTTCAGGGCTCGTCGCCCGCTGCTGACGATCCGCACGGTGTTGACCAGCTCGATCCCGGTCGCCGGTGTCGGCGTCGCGTTGTTCGCCGCGGCCGCATCGGTAGCGGCGACCGCACTGACAGCCAATGTGTTGTTGCAGACCTACAGCCCGGTCCGGGTCGGGCTGCTGTATCTGCCCGAACTCGGCGGGGCCATCGTCATGGCATTCGTGTTCGGAATCGTCATTACACGGCGTGCGATGCATTACCTTCCGCTGGTCGGCATGGCATTGCTCGCTGGGGGGATCGTGGTGTTCCGGTTCGCCATTCCAGCCAACCAGCCGCTCGTCATGCTCGCTTCGGCGTTGACCGGACTCGCCCTCGGCGCAACCGTCGCCCCCGCGCTGTTCGTCGCGGGCTTCTCACTGCAGTCCGCCAGCCTGCAGCGCGTCTTCGCGATCATCGAGCTCTTGCGCGCGGTGGCCGCGTTCATGGTCGCGCCGATCTTCGCCTATTACGCGGTGGCGGCGCCGGGCGATCTGGTTGCCGGTACCGGTGACGCGCTGTGGATCGGATTCGGGCTCGCGATCGGTGGCGCCGTGTTCGGTGTGGCGGTGTATGCGCTCAGCGGAGCACGACCGCAGCGCCCCGACCTGGACGAGTTCATCGACGGCGACGATCCGGCCTGGTACTCGCCGCCGCTACTGGCCCGGCTCCGGTCGAACCTGCCGTCCCCGGCTCCTGCGGCCACGTACGTCCCAAGTGTCCCAACACCGATCCAGCGTGACGCTGCGGATCCAGCCGGGCCGGTGCTCTTCGCCTACGACGGATCAGAACTCGCCGCGTTCGCGATCGCGGAGGCCGCCGGCCAGGTGGCACCTGGCCGCGACGCGCTGGTCGTGTGTGTCTGGCAGCCCGTCGAAGTCGGGTTCACGCCAACCGACACGAAGCACTTCAACGCCGACAAGGCCGCCGAGGTACGGCAAGCAGCCGAGCAGACCGCCGCCCATGGGGCTTCGCTGGCTGACAACGCCGGATTCCTGGCGCGAAGCATCGCCGTTGAGGCGACGCCGACCTGGAAGGGCATCGTCGCGACCGCCGACGAACACAACGCGACCCTGATCGTGCTCGGCCCTCATCGCCGCAGCGGGCTGCTGGGCCACCTGCAGGGCAGTGTCGCGGCCGCGGTCGTCGCACACTGCAGCACTCCTGTGCTCATCGTCCCCCAGCGCGCGGCAGCCGCTGATCGTTGCCTCGCCGGGACGGAGGAGACATCAGCGCTGACGGGTAGCTGACGTTGGTGAGAACGTGGAAGGCGTGAACCACGTGATCGGCGCGGCCGTTGAAGGTCCTCGTCCCCGAAGGCCTCGGCCTCGAGGAGTTGGAAGCCCGTCGGACATCGGTACGGCCCTCCGGGCCCGGCGGGGCGTGGGCATCCGGGCACGTGGACTTACGATGACGCCCATGGCCGAGGACCTCGCGATCTCCGATGTTCCTTTCACCCACGATCCATGGGTCGCGTCGCGGGAGCGCTACAACACGATGCCGTACCGGCGCGTGGGCCCGTCCGGGCTTCTGCTGCCTGCGATTTCACTCGGCCTCTGGTACAACTTCGGCGACAACCGGCCATTCGACGGGCAGCGGCAGGTGCTGCGCTACGCCTTCGATCGTGGGATCACCCACTTCGATCTGGCCAACAACTACGGGCCGCCGTACGGATCGGCCGAGGAGAACTTCGGCCGGATGCTGCGGCGCGACTTCAAGCCGTATCGCAACGAACTGATCATCTCCACCAAGGCGGGCTGGGACATGTGGCCGGGGCCCTACGGTCAACTCGGCGGGCGTGCCTACCTGCTCGCGAGCCTTGACGAGTCGCTCGACCGCCTCGGGCTCGACTACGTCGACATCTTCTATTCACACCGCATCGATCCGGTGACACCGCTCGACGAGACGATCGGCGCCCTCGACACCGCGGTGCGTACGGGAAAGGCGCGCTACGTGGGCATTTCGTCGTACTCGCCGGGCAAGACCGCGGAAGCCGCCGCGATCGCGCGGCGACTCGGCACTCCGCTGGTGATTCACCAGCCGTCGTATTCATTGCTCAACCGGTGGATCGAGGGCGGGCTCACCACCGAGCTCGCCAACGCCGGTATGGGCGCCATCGCGTTCACCGCGCTGGGCCAAGGCCTCCTGACGGACCGCTACCTGCGGCGGCCGACGGCCGACATCGAGCGCGCGACGACGCGTCCGACCTTCGACGACGGCCTGGTGACCGAGCAGGTACGCGAGCGGCTACGCGGACTCGCCGGGATCGCCGAACGCCGCGGCCAGTCGCTGGCACAGCTGGCGCTGGCCTGGGTACTTCGCGACGCGACCGTGGCCTCGACGCTCGTCGGCGCGTCTAGCGTCGCCCAGCTCGACGAGAATCTCGGAGCCCTCGCCAACCTTCACTTCACGCCGGATGAACTCCGCGAAATCGACCGGTACGCATCGGATTCCGGTATCGACCTGTGGCGCGAGAGCTCCGACATATAGTCGGGCTTCAGCGATCGGCTCCATCGTGGCCCGAGCGGGCCAGTGCATTGCCGGGACGTAGGAAGCCGGGCTGCTGGAACTTGCGGACTGCCCGCAGCGTCCCCAGCGGAATCACGCGCTTGAAGAACACGCCGGCGTCGAACGTCGCACGCACTTCCTTGACGTAGGAACTCGGGACACCGAAACGGATCAGGCCCTGGCTGACGTCGATCAGGTCGGCTCGGCGAACCGCCTCGACCAGCGGTGCGTAGGGGCGGGTCGGACCGTATCCCGACAGCCGATGATGCTCGGCGACGATGAGCGCCAGCTCATCTGACCAACTCTCGCGGCCGGTCTGCTGCAGCCATGCGTCTTGCGCCTCGATCGACGGGACGAGATAGTCAAGCGTGTCAAACGCGACCAGGTCGTGAAACGCCGCCGCGATCGCGAGCTTGTCGTCGCGGTCGGGTTCGTCTGGGGCGAGCGCGCGGGCGAAGTTCACCACGCGGTACACATGTGCTTTGTACGCGTCGTAGCCGGCGTTATCACCGTGGGCGCGGTGGCGGTGAGACTCGAGGATCTCTTCGGCCAGCGGCGAGCTTCGAAGGATCTCCGGCGTCGGCACTGCACGATCGTACGGCGGGCGACCGGGTAGCGTCGTGGGGTGCGGTTCCAGCTCGCCGATGTGTTCACCACGACGCCCTATCGCGGTAACAGCCTGACCGTCTTTCCCGACGCGGGCGACCTCACCACTACCCAGATGGCCCAGATCACGGGCGAGATGCGCCAGTTCGAGTCCATCTTTCTCAATCCGGCTGAACTGCAACATCATTGGCAGGTGCGCATCTTCGACCTCTTCGAAGAACTCAACTTCGCGGGGCACCCGGTGATCGGCGCGGCGGCCGTCCTTCATCATCTGCACGGCGGCGACGAGATTCACGGACGCTGGACGATGGAGCTGTCCTCCGGTGCACTGACCGTCGAGACCGAGCGTCGCCGCCCGGCCGTCTTTCACGCTGTCCTGCCCGAGATGGCTGCACACTTCCTCGGCGAACCGGCCGACATCTCGCGCGCGCAGGTGGTGTCGTGGTTCTCGCTGCTCATCGGCGACCTCGACACTAGGCTGCCCCTCGAAGTGGTCTCCACCGGTCTGCGCTATCTCATCGTGCCGGTTCGCAACGGAGCGCTCGCTCGGGCCCGCATCTCGCACCGCGAACTCGACGTGGCGCTGGCCGCGGTCGGCGCGGAATATGCCTATCTTCTCGACGCCGAAGCCGGTGAGGGTAGGCACTGGAACAACGACGGCGTCGTCGAGGACGCGGCCACCGGCAGTGCCGCAGGTTGCGTCGCCGCCTACCTTCACCGACACGGCCTGCTTCGCGAGGGCCACGCCCGTGAGCTAGCTCAAGGACGCTTCATCAACCGGCCCTCCCGCATCGCCATTTCTGCACGGAGCGTCGACGGCGACATTCTGGTCCGAGTGGGCGGCGAAGTTGTACTTGTGGGATCGGGCCGGCTCGACAGGCTTCCTGCGTAATCGCTACGGCGCAGTGCCGCGAAAAAATATTTGCGCGCGGCGCCAATGTAGGGAGCCCGTCCCGATTTCCGAGGCCTGCCGACGACAGAGTCATGTCACGGGTGACCGTCACCCTGTAACGACCTGTCGAAAGGACCAACCGCCATGTCCCTGTCCAACAACCCAAGCAGGCGCCAGTCCACGGTAAGGCTGCGCCTCGCGCGGTTGTCGCAGGCGCTCTGCTCTCGGGCGCCGTGGGCTCGATCGGCTTCGGGGTGATGCTGGCGCCGGCCGCCTCTGCTCGGCCGATCGATCACCGTTGCGACAACGTGATCGCCCGAATCAATGCCGCCCGCGAGGCCGCTCGAGCAGCGGACCGCCGCGGAGATTACGAACAGGTCCAGATCAACCTGGACAACTCGTTAGCCGCAGAGGCGCAGGCCAGGGCGCAAGGATGCCTGGCAAAAGACTGATCAACCAACCGTTTTGGTCAACGCGGAGCCGAAGGAACGGGCACAGCCCAGGCGCTCCCCTGCTCGCGGTCGAGCACCGTCTCCCCCTTGTTCTTCAGGCCGAAGATGTAGACCAGCAGGCTCACGCCGATCACGACCGTGACGTAGAAGATGAACAATGTGGTGTGATCGGGCTTGGACGCCTGGTAGAGCATCGGCGCCGTACCCCCGAATACGGAGTTCGCGAGCGCGTAGCCCAATCCCACGCCCAGAGCACGGATTTCGGCGGGGAACAACTCCGCCTTCACGATGGCGTTGACCGACGTATAGCCGGTGATGATGACGTAGCCGACGATCAGTAGTGCGAACGCCGTGAGCGCTGAGGTGGTCTTCGGCAGGAAGGTGAGAAGGACATAGGTGTAGATGACGCCACCGACACCGAAGAAGATCAGGAGTGGCTTGCGTCCGACCCGGTCGCTGATCATGCCGCCGACGGGCTGCAGCAGCATCAGGAAAATCAGTCCCACCAGGTTGACCCACGTTGCCGTCAGCGCCCGGTCAGACCCGAAGGTGGACTTCACAATTGCCGGCGCATTCACGCTGTAGGTGTAGAACGCGATCGTGCCGCCCGCAGTGATGAGGAAGACGAGCAGCAGGGGGCGCCAGTGCATGGTGAACAACGTCTTCAATGATCCCGCGCCCCGGTCCTTGCCCTCGCGGATGGCCTCCAGGTGCGACTCGCTGAGCGACTCGTCCATCGAGCGGCGAATCCAGAGCACCACGAGGGCGGCGACGCCGCCGATGAAGAAGCCGATCCGCCATCCCCAGGCGTGCAGCGCGTCATCATCCAGGAAGTGCAGCGCGATGAGGAGCGTGAACTGCGCGAGAACGTGGCCACCGACAAGGGTGACGTACTGGAAGGACGACAAGAAGCCGCGCCGATTCGCAGTGGCCGCTTCGGACATATAAGTCGCTGATGTGCCGTACTCCCCACCAGTGGCGAATCCCTGCACGAGGCGAGCGAAGACCAGAATCACCGCCGCCCAGTACCCGATGATCTCGCGGGTGGGCATGACCGCCACGAGGAAGGAGCAGGCCGACATGACAGTGATGCTGAACATCAGGGCGGCTTTGCGGCCGCGACGGTCGGCGTAGCGGCCGAAGAACCAGGATCCCACCGGTCGCATGACGAAGGTGACCGCGAAGATCGCGTAGATGTACACCGTTGAGTTGGTGTCATTCTTGTCGAAGAACTGCGCCTCGAAGTAGGAGGCGAAGACCGTGTAGACGTAGACGTCGTACCACTCGACGAGGTTTCCCGCGGAGCCCCTGATGGTGTTCAACACCGCCCGCTGGGTGCTCGTCGGCGCGCGTGTCGGACCGGTCAGGGTGGACGGCGTCGTCTCATCGCTCATTCAGGGACGGTAGCGGATCGACTGCTACATTCGCGGGCGCTTCGAGCGCCGATTCGCGACACTGCCGCGCACACCGAATGGAACAGGCGCAGAGGAGTTTCGGACTCATGACCAGCGATCATTAGCTCACCTAATACGGGCGTACAGTCGCTCCCATGGAGTACCGCAGCCTCGGACGAACCGGAATTCACGTCAGCCCGCTATGTCTCGGCGCGATGATGTTCGGCGGTTGGGGCGAACCCGACCACGAGACGTCGATCGCGACGATCCACTCCGCTCTGGATGCCGGCATCAACTTCATCGACACCGCCGACGCCTACTCACAGGGCGAATCGGAGATCATCGTCGGCAAGGCCCTCGCCGGCGGCAGGCGCGACGATGTCGTGCTCGCCACGAAGGTCAACGTTCAGATGGGCGTTCCGGTCGAGGCGCCGGCAGGCACCAAGGGGGATCCCAACAAGCGCGGAAACTCTCGGCGCTGGATCATCACCGAGGTCGAGAACAGCCTGCGCCGGCTGAACACCGACTGGATCGACCTCTACCAGATTCACCGCCCCGACCCCAACACCGACATCGAAGAGACGCTGGGAGCGCTCACCGACCTGCAGCGACAGGGCAAGATCCGCGCCTTCGGCTCGTCGACGTTTCCCGCCCACCAGATGGTCCACGCGCAATGGGTCAGCGAGCGGCGTGGCCTCGGCCGGTTCGTCACCGAGCAGCCGCCCTATTCGCTGTTGGTCCGCGGGATCGAGGCCGACGTTCTGCCGGTGGCGCAGGAGTACGGGATGGGTGTGCTGCCCTGGAGCCCGCTGGCCGGTGGCTGGCTCACCGGGGGCTACCGCAAGGACAAGGCCCTACCCGAGTCCCGGCGCCGCACCCGACTGCCCGCCCGGTACGACATGTCCAGTCCGGACAACCAGCGCAAACTCGACGCTGCCGACGCGCTCGGGCAACTGGCCGACGACGCCGGACTGTCGCTGATTCACCTCGCGCTCGCATTTGTAATGCAGCATCCAGCAGTCACCGCGCCGATCATCGGCCCGCGCACCCTCGACCATCTGAAATCCCAGCTCGGCGCGACCGAGGTCAAGCTGTCCGTGGACATCCTCGACAGGATCGACGAGATCGTGCCGCCTGGGTCGACGATCTCTCGAGCCGACCAGGGCTATCAGCCGCCATCGCTGACCGATCCGTTCTTGAGGCGCCGCCGCACCGCGTAACGCGGTCTGGTGCGGGGCGGGCTAGCCACTCATGCCCCTGGCGTGTGCACCCGCTGCGCCGTGGTTGCGCGCGTATGAAGCAACGGTCACGCCGACTTCCTCAGAACTATTGGGTTAGCTCGTTGGAGGTCAGCCAAAGGCGGTCGGCATTGTTCGGGTCGAGAGCGTAGGCCGCAACGCCGCCAGTGTGGGTGCCGCGCTCGGTAACTTGTGGCGCTTCGGCGCAGTCTTCGTAATAGCGACCCGTGACCTTGTCGACATCAGGACTGGCTGCCAATAGGACCGAGGTAGCGGCGCCCTGCTCGATCGTCTTTACTGGGGGCAGCGCCAGGGCGGTCGTTTCGCCGAATTGGGCCAGGTCGTCTGCGCCCATGTGTCGCGCGAGCGCGGTAGTGGCGACGTTGCCGGGCATGAGTGCGTTGACCGCGATGCCGTCGTCGGCCCAGCGTTGCGCGGCGCCGACGGCGAACAGCACATTGGCTGACTTGGACTGGCCATAGGAAGTCCACTGGTCGTAAGGGCGGAACCGGTAGTGCAGGTCGTCGAAGACCACCGGGGAGAACAGGTGCCCGATGGAGGCGACGGACACCACGCGGGCGCCATTCGCCGCGGCCAGCCACCGGTGCAGACCGGTGGCCAGCGCGAAATGACCGAGATGGTTGGTGGCGAACTGCATTTCATACCCGGCCGGCGTGCGGGTTAGCTGTGGCAGGGCCATCACGCCTGCGTTGTTTATGAGTACGTGCAGCGGCCCTGTCCAGGCGCGCACAAAGCTAGCCACAGAGGCCGGATCGGCCAGGTCCAGCCGCGCGACCTGCAGCGCTCCCGCGCCCGACGGCAGCTTTTCGGCGATCCCGTTCGCGACGTTGCGGCCGGCCTCAAGATTGCGTACCGCCAATGTCACCTCGGCTCCCGTTGATGCCATCGCGCGGGCGGTCTCCACGCCGATGCCCGAACTGGCGCCTGTCACCACGACACGTCGCCCGTGCAGATCCACGTCCTGAACGATCTCTGCGGCTGTGGTGTTCGGCCCGTAAGTGGTTGTCGGCATGGCGAACTCCTTCATTTACTCGCCGGCTTATCCGGTCGCCAGTGGGCGGGTTTCGGTCCAATCGACCATGAGTTTGCGCTCGCTGAAAAGCCACGCCGTCGCGTTTAACGAACGTGTCGAGATACCGGATCGCTGCGACCATCAGCCTGCGCACGGACCCGTCGACCGTGACGTGGTGCGCCATGCAGTAGGTCACCCGTGAGGCATGGTCGCCGTCTAGCACAACGGTGCTTTGACCGTTGAAATACATGGTGGCTTCGTAGGTATTGAGCTCATCGAACACCGGCTTGAGAGCAGCGCGCCCCCGAAGGTGTTGCGTCGGCGACGGATTTCGAGTGTCCATGTACACGAGAAAGTCCGTGTCATCAGTGAACAGGGCCATTTGACGGGCAGCGTCACGTCGATCGGCGCAAAACGCGTACGCGTCGACAAGCTCGCGGATCGCCAACCTATCGGCCACTTCTCGAACGGACAGCTCGGCGTGGTCGCCGCGGGCGAAATCTCCAGACGCCAAGGTTTTCTTCCCGTCTTTCGTGCGCCGACTGGCCGGCTGCTCAGTTCGATCCGACCACGGTGCACCCCCACACACCGGGTATCCAGTCCACGTCGTTACTGGTAATCCCAGGGTCACCCTGTCTCCGAGAGCGCGCCCTACCCTTGATCGATGGAAACATCCCGCGGGCTGGCGGCTTTCCTGCGGGCCCGCCGCGAATTGCTCAAACCCGCCGATGTCGGCCTGCCGGACAGCGAGCGCAGACGCGTCGAGGGATTGCGTCGCGAAGAAGTCGCGATGCTTGCAGGCATCAGTACCGAGTACTACCTAAGACTCGAGCAAGGACGGGACCACCAACCCTCCGACCAAGTTCTTGACGGCCTCGCCCACGCCCTGCAACTCGACGAAGACGCCGGCAGCTACCTTCGCGAGTTGGCTCGGCCGGCACCGCGTCGGCGTGGACGCTCGGTCCCCGAAAGATTCGACCCGACGGTGCAAACACTTATTGATAGTTGGCCGCTTACCCCGACGTTCGTTGTCAACAGGAACATGACGATACTGGCGTCCAACCGAATGGCCCGAGCGCTCTCACGCTTTTTCACGCCAGGCGAAAATGTCCTGCGCGCGGCGTTTCTCGAACCCGAAATGCGCATCCTCTACCGTGACTGGGAGAGGTTCACGACGAGGATGGTCCCCTTTGTGCGAGCCGTGCTCGGCGCGGAGCCACCCGATCGTGAACTCGTGGAGGTAGTCGGCGAACTCAGCATCGCCAGCAAGCGCTTCGCCACACTATGGGCGAGACATGACGTCAAACATCGAAGCACCGGTCCGAGCTCCTTCTACCTCCCGCAAGTCGGGCCGCTCGATCTGCACTACACGATCCTGCATCTACCGGATCAACGCCAGATGATCGTCACCTACCACGCCGACCCCGGTTCACCATCCGAGGAAAGCCTGCGTCTGCTCGCCAGCTTGACCGGCTAAGTGCCAACCCCCTGACGCTGGACTGTGCTGCGCCGTCTTTAGTCGCGAATAAAGGCGCAACAGCAGGCTTGATTCGGCCATCCGCGGAGACGTGGGCAGCCCGACTCGACAGACAGGACGCGTCAACTCCTGGCCATGGCCGTCCAGGCGATCGCTTTGTCTGATCGAGGCACCTTCGCACAGGTGCGTAGGAGTGTCGGGAGGCTGACTCGACATACTTCTGGCTAGTTTCCGTCCGTCGATCACACCAAACCGCATACGGCCGAACCGCACTGGGTACGACGCAGCGTCGATCGCCCGAGCCGGGTCAGGTCTGATAGGCCGGAGGGGATTTGCTGTCGACACCCGCCGCTCGCGGTGCCGAAGAGAGGTCTGGAGCGGGCTGTCTGGGTGCCGGGCGGGGGCGGATTTTCAGTGGCCACCAGAACCACCGTCCGAACAGTGCTGCGATGGATGGTGTCATTAAGGAGCGCACGATGAGCGTGTCGAACAGCAGGCCGAGGCCGATGGTGGTGCCGCCTTGGCCGATGTTGCGCAGGTCGCTGGCGAGCATGGAGGCCATGGTGAATGCGAACACCAGGCCGGCAGCGGTGACGACGCTGCCGGTACTGCCCACGGCGCGGATGATGCCGGTCTTGATGCCGGCGCCGATCTCTTCTTTGAACCGTGACACCAGGAGCAGGTTGTAGTCGGATCCGACGGCCAGCAGGATGATGACGGCGAACGCGAGCACGATCCAGTGCAGGTCCATGCCGACGATGCGTTCCCAGATGAGCACCGACAGCCCGAACGACGCGCCGAGTGAGACCACGATGGTGCCCACGATCACCAGCGAGGCGACCAGTGCCCGGGTGATGATCACCATGACCAGGAAGATCAGGGTGATGGCGGCGAACGCCGCGATCATCACGTCGTACTTGCCGCCGCTTTGAATGTCCCGGTAGGTGGCCGCGGTGCCGGTGAGGTACATCTTCGCGTCGGCCAACGGGGTGCCCTTGACGGCCTCATGGGCGGCGATCAGTTCGTCGTCGACGACCGAGATGCCTTGTTCGGTGGCCGGATCCACGTCGTGGGTGATGATCAGCCGGGCGGCTTCGCCGTCGGGTGAGAGGAACAGTTTCAAACCGCGCTGGAAGTCGGCATTCTGGAATACCTCTGGCGGGAGGTAGAAGTAGTCGTCGCTTTTGGAGGCGTCGAAGGCCTGCCCCATCGCGGTGGCGGTGTCGGTCAGTTGTTGCATCTGATCGATCAGTCCGGCGAAGGTGGTGTGGATGGCCTGCAGGGTCTGCTGCATGGTGGTGGCGGTGGCGATGATCGGCGGCAGCTGGGCGGCCATCTGCGGGGTGAGTGCGTCGATGTCGCCGAAGTCTTTGAGCAGTGCGCCCATGTTGTCGCTGAGCCCGTCCACGCCGTCGAGGGCGTCGAAGGCCGACCGGATCCCCCAGCAGACCGGGATGTCGAAACAGTGCGGTTCCCAATAGAAGTAGTTGCGCAGGGGGCGTACTTCGTCGTCGAAGTCGGCGAGATGGTCACGCATCTGGTCGACCGAGGCCTTCATGGTGGTCATGTGGGCGACGGTGCGGCCGGTGGCGTCGGAGAACTGACCCATCATGGTGTGCAGGGTTTGCATTGAGGCGATCATGTTGCCCAATTCCTGTGCCATGGTGTCGATGTCGCCGACCCGGGTCTTGAGGAACTGCAGGTTCTGGGTGATCGCCACCGATTGCATGCTGACCTGATACGGGATCGAGCTGTGCGCGATGGGTGAGCCCAGCGGCCGGGTGATGCTTTGCACCATGGCGATGCCGCGGATCCTAAACAAGTTTTTGGCGATCTTATCGAGCACGATCATGTCGCTGGGGTCTCGCAGGTCGTGGTCGGATTCGACCATCAGGATGTCGGGATTGAGTCGCGCTGCGCTGAAATGCTTTTCGGCTGCGTTGTAGCCCACGTTGGAGGGCAGGGCCGCCGGGATGTAGTGGCGGTCCTCGTAGCTGGTCTTGTAGCCGGGCACGGCCAGGATCCCCACGATGGCGATGGCGGTCGCGGCGGCCAGGATCGGGACGGGCCAGCGGACCGTGGCGGTGCCGATCCGCCGCCATCCGCGGGTCTTCATCATCCGTTTCGGATCGAGCAGTCCGAAGCGGCTGGCCACGGTCAGGACTGCCGGTGCCACCGTCAGCGCTGCGGCGATGACGATGACCAGCCCGACCGCCGAGGGAATCGCCAACGATTTGAAGTAGGTCAGTCGGGTTAGACGCAGGCACAGCACCGCCCCGGCGATGGTCAGTCCGGAGCCGAGGATGACGTGGGCGACGCCGCGGAATGTGGTGTAGTACGCGGTCTCTGGGTCTTCGCCGGCCTGGCGTGCTTCGTGATATCGGCCGATCAGAAAGATGGCGTAGTCGGTGCCGGCGGCGATGGCCAGCGCGGTGAGCAGGCTGACCGAGAATGTGGAGAAGTCGATCAGGCGGGCGTGGCCGAGCAGGGCGACCGCACCGCGGGCGGTGCCCATCTCGATACCGACGACGGCCAGGATGAGCAGCACGGTGCTGATCGAGCGGTAGACGATGAGCAGCATGACGGTGATGACCGCCATGGTGATGACCATCATCTTCACCATGCTCTTGTCGCCGGCGGCGGCGGTGTCGGTGGTCAGCGGCGCCGGGCCGGTGACGTAGGCGTGCAGCCCCGCCGGTGCCGCGGTGTCGTCGACGATCTTGCGTACCGCCTCGACCGATTCGTTGCCCATGGTGCTGCCCTGGTCGCCGGCGAGGTTGAGTTGCACGTAGGCGGCTTTGCCGTCGTTGCTCTGCGCGCCGGCCGCGGTGATCAGGTCTCCCCAGAAGTTCTGGATGTGCTCAACATGGCTGGGGTCCTGGTGCAGTTTGCCGATCAGGGTGTCGTAGTAGTGGTGCGCCTCCGCACCAAGTGGTTGCTCGCCGACCAGGACGACCATCGCGATGCTGTCGGAGGTGAACTCGCCGAACTTCTCCCCCATCTTCTTGGCCGCGATGACCGCCGGCGCGTCCTGCGGGGACATCGACACCGCGTTCTGCTGCCCGACGAACTCGACCTGCGGCAGCAGCAGGTTCAATGCGGCTGTGGCTGCGACCCAGGCCAGGATGATCGGCACGGCAGCCACCCGGATGATCCGGGCAGCGCGCGGGCGTTCGCGATGCGCGCTCATGCGGCTTTGTCCAAGCAGAAGGTTTGGGCGTCGCGGCCCGAGGCGTGTTGTTCGGTGGTGACGGCGCCGTTGACGAGGATGCGGCATCCCAGTGTGGTGCTGTCGGCCTGGGCCACGACGTTGGCGAACACACCCGGGTTGGTGGTTGTGATCGTGACCGACCACGGCAGCGTGGTGAAACTTGCTTCTTGCGTTTTGCCGTCGACGTCAAGGTAGCTGACCGTGCCCGAGGCGGCCGGCGGCCCGACGATCTCATAGGTCACCGTCTTGCGGTTGAACGCCACGATGCTGTCCGCGCCGCCGCCACCGGGTGAGGCGGGCAGATCGGTTCCGAAAAACCCGCGCAGCCGCGTCACGACGAGGATCGCGACCACCACGGCCAGCAGGACAATCAGCACCACCCAAAACCGTTTGATCACACCGACTACCGACGTCATGTCTGCTACCTGTTTCTGGTCTAGCCGTGTTCGCCGAAGAATTCGCGGAAGGCGGTGTAAGCGCGCGCACCGTAGATGGTGGCGGGGCCGCCGTCCATCAGGAAGGTGACACCGATCGCTTCGGCGGCCTGTCGTTTGGTGACGCCGGCCTTGACCGCGGTATGGGCATGCGAGGCGATGCAGCCGTCGCACCCTTGCACGACGCCGATCGCCAGCGCGATCAGTTCCTTGACAGACGGGTCGAGATTCCCCGGCGCGAACGCCGCACTGCGGCGTTGGGCGAATCCCTTGTACACGTCCGGGATTCGGTCCCGAAGCGCGGTGTACTGCGGGTGCAAGTCGTCGAGTGCCTGCTGATACGGCTGGTCGGTCATGACTCCACAGATACCATACGGGGTATGGTATAAAAGAATCATGACGAAGAATGCACGCGGCAACGATCTGCAGACCCAGGGCCACCCCAGCGCCGACATCGAGGCCACCCTCAACCGGCTACGCCGAGCCCACGGCCAGCTCGGCGGGGTGATCGCGATGATCGAGCAGGGTCGCAACTGCAAAGACGTCGTCACCCAACTGGCTGCGGTGTCCAAGGCGCTCGACCGCGCCGGATTCAAAATCATCGCCACCGGTCTGCGGGACTGCCTGGACCAACCCGACGCCGACGGTGCTGCGGCGTTGACGATCGACGAGTTGGAGAAGTTGTTCCTCAGCCTGGCCTAATACGAGGCGACCAATACAGATCGAGAAGGGAAACCACCTTGACAAAGACTGCTGATGCGCAACACCATTCGGGGACACCCGCGGTGACGATGTGGTTCGACCCGGTGTGCCCCTATTCGTGGAACACCGCACGCTGGCTCAACACCGCCGCCATCGCGCGCGGTTTCGACATCGACTGGCAGTTGGCGAGCTTGGCGATCCTCAACGAGGGACGCCAACTGCCGCCACCACAGCAGGCGCGGATGGCCGACTCTCGCCGCATCGGTCGGCTCATGGCCGCCATCCAACGCGAAAAAGGATCAGCAGGCCTGTCCGCCGCCTACTTCACCTTCGCCCAGCGCTACTTCACCCAGCCTCCTGGTGGTATCGACGACAGCCTGATCTATGACGTGCTGACCTCTGTCGGCGCCCGGGAAACCACACCCGGTGTCCTCACCGATGCGTGCCTGGACGAACTGCTGCAGCACTCGCATGCCGCCGGCCAACACGCGCTGGGTGAGCCCGGCGGCAGCCCGATTCTGTCCATCGACGGTCACACGTTCTTCGGGCCGGTGTTGACCGCGGTGCCGTCCGCCGAGCAGACCACGACCCTGTTCGACGCCGTTGCCACCCTCGCGGCCACCACTCCGTTCGCCCAGCTGCAACGGCCACGCACCGCCGCGTAGCCGCCCACTGCCACTGAAAGGCACATGCCGATGTGTCATGCCGTGCGATGTCGCGTCTGCGACAAGACCACCTGGTCGGGATGCGGTGCACACATTGATGCCGTCAAACGCAGCGTGCCCGCCGACCAGTGGTGCACCGGCCACCCCCGCACCGAAACCCCGGCGCCCCGTCGAGGACTGTTCAGGAAGAAAAGGTAAAACCATGAAAGCGCACCAGCACCTGGTCATACTCGGCGCCGGGATCGGCGGCCTCAGCGTCGTCAGAGAACTCTCCGAATCCGGTGTCTCCCTGGCCGATGTCGCCATCACCATCGTCGACGACGACTTCTCCCACTTCCTCGGGTTCACCCTGCCGTGGGTGATGCGCGGCTGGCGCGACGAAGACAGCGTCGCGGTCCGCCCCACCGCCGACGCGCTGCACGGGATCCGCACCGTCACCGGCTGGGTGCGCCACATCGATCCGGCCGCACGCACCGTCACCCTCGACGATTCGACGATCATCCCGTTCGACGCGCTGGTGATCGCCACCGGCGCCCGCAACGCCATTCACAAGGTTCCCGGACTGCAAGCGGCCGTCGACGCCGGGACGGCCGTGCACTACTACAGCGCCAACGCCGCCGCCGACGCACACCGCGCCCTGCAGAACTTCACCGGCGGAAAGCTCGTCTTCCTGGTCACCTCCGCGCCCTACCGCTGCCCCGTCGCACCGTATGAAGGGGCGCTGCTCGCCGCGGACCTGCTGCGTGACAACGGCTCCCGCGACGCCACCCAGATCGCCGTGTACAGCCCCGAGCAGCAGCCAATGCCCTCAGCAGGCCCCTACGCCGGCCAGGAACTCATCACCATGCTGGCCACCACCGGCATCGACTTTCACGGCGAGCACAGCGTGGCCCGCGTCGATGCCGACGGGCGCTGCATCGAATTCCAGGACGGCAGGACCGCCGACTTCGATCTGCTCGTGTTCATCCCGCCGCACGAACCCGCAGTCACCCTCGACGGGCCCGGCTGGATCACCGTCGACGTGACCACCATGCAAACCGAGCACCCCGGGATCTTCGCGATCGGTGACGCCACCGCCGTCACTTCCCCCTCCGGGCGGCCCCTGCCCAAGGCCGCGATCTTCGCCAAGAACGGCGCCGCGGCCGCGGCCGAGAACGTCCTGCGTTACCTCGGCAGGACCGACCACGCGAATTCGCTGTCCGGGGAAGGTTACTGCTATATCGACACCGGGTCGCACGCATCGGCTCAGGGCAAGGGCGACTTCTTCACGCTGCCTCACCCCGCGATCCATCTCACTGCACCCTCCGTCGAACTGCACCACGACAAACAGCAGGAGGAACAAGACTGGCGCACCCTCTGGGAACACGAAGGATCGGCGGTCCGATGACCGATGTCAGCACGCCAACCGGTGATGCGGGCACGCCAATCTTGCTGGGACATAAGTCATTCCACAGATCGGGGCGACCGAGGACATGGCGATTCTCGCCGGGATGATCGACATCATCATCGGTGAAAAGCTCTGCGCCTGGCAGGTTTTGACCGAGAACATCTAGGGTGTCGACAAGCTCGCCGACGCGGTATCGGGGTTCACGCCCACCTACGTCGCGGAACTCTGCCCGCGACGCTTAGGTTCTCACGCTCGGCTTCCTGTCGGACTTCGTTCGACCTGCCGGCTTAGGTAACTTTCTCGCAGTGATGCGGAACGGTTTGTCTCACTGAACGCGTCACTTCCTACCGTGCATCGAGATGGCCACGCGACCGCAACGTTGTCGGAAATCAAGGGGAGGTCGATCCCGAGGAGGACGCGGCGGGCTTGGGTCCTCCTTGGCTCGATAAGTCACTCAGTCGACGATGACTCCGCCCGTCAGATTGGCAACGGTCCCGGTCATTGCGGCGGCCCGATCGGAGGCGACAAAGGCAGCCACTTCGCCGAGTTCCACTAGGGTGGTCGCACGCTTCCTGTGAGTCGCTCCGGCCATGGCGGCCCTGAATTCCTCTTGCGTGATGCCATGTCCCCTTGCGTGCAGCCCGAACACCACGTCGATCGTCGGCGTCTCCTCCATGCCGGTCGTGCGCAGGCAAACAGCACGGACGCCGTTCTGCGCCCATTCCCCCGAAAACGCGCGATTGAGCGATTCCATTGCGGCCCAGGCTGGGCTCATGCCGCCAAGCAGCGGTGAACCCAAACGGGCGGGCTCTGGCGTGTGCATCAACACCACGCCAGAGCGCTGAGCGATCATGAGACGTGCGGCTGTTCGCCCAGTCACGAAGTGTGCCCGCGCGTAGGTCGCTATCGGCAGCATGAAGCTCTCAACCGAGAGCTCCGTGAAGGGGATGCCCTGCATACCGTGTTGCGGAATCCCGATGGCGTTGAACGAGATATCGAGCGTCTCGGCCTTGTCGACGACGTTATCGAGGTGGCTTGCCACCGCGTCCTCGTCGAGCGCGTCGACCTGCGCCGTCTCGGCCGTTCCGCCGGCGGCTGAGATTTCTTTCGCGAGTATGTTGATGGCGTCGAGGTTTCGTCCCGTCAGAAAAACGCGTGCGCCTTCGCGAGCGAATGCACGGGCTACCGCGCCGCCGACCGATCCTCCGGCCCCGTAAATGACGGCGTTCTTGTTTTCGAGCAGCATGTTGTTGTCTCCATTTGCCGTTACGGCAGTTGATTTCTTGAAATATGCTATTGGCGTTGATGTTTCCGGAGTTGTTCAGCGAGGTCGTCGCTCGCGCCGATAATGATGGCGGCGTCTGCAACTCGCCTCCGGTGAGCAGTTATATGTCAACGTTTTCCAGCGCCTTCTACCTGACCGGCTCTGCGTCTAGGAGCGCCGCGTACTGGCGCTCGAGCGCCTTGGCCGCACCGCTGTGCCAGCTCTGTGCCAGGGACTCCGACATCGGATCGGGGAAGATCTCCTCATGTCCGTTCTCCACTCCGTCGAAGATGCCTCGCGCAACGGTGTCCGGAGATGCCTTTGGTATGTCGAGGCCTCGGGTCATATCGGTGTCCACGAGGCCGGTCAGGACGGCATGAACGCGCACGCCCTGTGCGGCCAGGAGGACGCGCAGCGATTGCGTCATATTGAAGGCGGCCGCCTTGGAGATTGAGTAGGCCGGGATGAGCGGCAGGGGTGCTAAGGCGTTCGCCGACAGGTTGTTGACGATGGCTCCCTCAGAACGAATCAGCAATGGCAGGAAAGCCTGAATCACGCCGTACGCGCCGAACAGGTTGACCGCGAGGTGCCGTTCCAGCACTGAACGGTCGCTCAAGTCGTCGTAGAGCGCCACGCCCGCGTTATTGATGAGGACATCGAGAGAGTCGACTTCATCGACGGCTCTCTGAATCTGCGCGGCGTTGGTCACGTCGAGGGTCAGGGGCGTGACATGCCCATCCACATGGTTCACGGGCTGACGCGTGCCGGCATATACCCGCTTCGCGCCCCTGCTCAACGCTTCCTCGACCAGCGCCTGTCCGATACCACGATTGGCCCCGGTCACCAGAACTGTCTTGTCTGCGATTGTCATACATCCTCCTGCTCCTGCTGTTGGGCGGTGCCGACGAATCGCCGGCGCGGCTCGACGTCCGCGCTAATTCAGATACGTTGCACCGCAGGGATTCATCGGTCGGCTCGCCCGGCAGGCAATCCTTCGTGCCGACCGATGAATTCGGCTCGCCAGATGTATCTGTATTGATGTGACAACTCCCGGGCTCCGTCATCTCGCGCCGTCAGGGATGCCGAAACGACGAACGACCGTGCCGGTCCAGCAGGATGTAATCGAACAGGCGGTGCCATTTCGCGCGGAGTTGACCGCGCTGCTTTGACGTGGAGAGCCCAGGCGTGGTGCACCCAATGCGTACGAGGAGGGATGGATGACCCGAAGTGTTCGTAGTCGCCGGCGCAAGCGGTCGTGTGGGCCGCCCGGTGGCGGAGCGGCTGCTGTCGGCTGGGCACGAGGTGCGGGTGGTCGGGCGTAACGCCAGAACCCCGGCCCCGCTGAGCGAGCAGGGAGCTCAGGTGCGGTGGGCTCGTTCCAGGATCACGACTTCTTCAAGGCTGCCTACGCAGAGCGGCGGCCGCGTTTGTGTTGACGCCGCTGGACATTTCGTCGCCCGATATCAATGCGGAGCAAGCGCGAGAACGTTGAGAGCATCGCGGCGGCGATCCGAGAATCCGATGTGCACCTCGAGCAGCGCAGCTGTCGAGCTGCAGGGAAGATTGACCGGACACGCCGGGTTATTTTGAAGGGAGTCCACTCGTTTCCCGGAGCCTGTCAATCCGGTCTGCAGGCTGTGCCGTCACGGCGGAGGACCTATAACGGTGATGATGAGGAAGAGCGGAGACGTCGGCGCAGCCTCGCGGTCGTCGGCTGACCGCTTCGGCTCGATGGCTGAGCTGCCATTGTTCAGAAGGCCAACGTGATGCGTCGGAGCAATTGTGGACCATCGGGCGGGGATCGCCGCCGATGACCTGTCCCTACTGCGGTTCCGATATCGATGACAGCGGCACGTGTGATCGCTGTGGCTCTGTACAGACGTCCGCCGCGTTGACGGGGTGGCGCCCAGATCCCACCGCACGATACGAGGGCCGTTACTACGTCGCCGGACGTCCGACCAACCGTGTGCGCAACGGCAAGGCCGAATCGGCAGACCCGGCCGGCGGTCAGACGCTTCCGGACTACGTCGAGATGCCGATCGCCCGGTCGAGCATTCGCTCGACGTGGCTCGCAACGGGCGCGGCGAGCGCGATCATCGTTGTGGTCACCGCGGTGGTGTGGGTGCTGTTGCTCTCAGGTCGTAGGTCAGCACCGGCGCCTGAACCCGGGTACCTCTCAGCGCTCAAGGATGCCGGGTTGGCAACCCAGTTCAACTCTGATGCCAATGCCGTCGCCCACGGCAGGCAGGTGTGTCGACAGCTGGAAGATGGCGGGCCCCAACAAGGCCTGCTGGCCGACAAGATCGCCGTCGACGCGTTTTGCCCGCAATTCGTCCAAGGCTTCCATCTGCTCGAAACAGTCACGGTGTCAGGGGCTTTCGTACTGGTTGACAGCGCTGGCGTGGACGCGATCGCATCAGACGGGGCGTCCTGCGAGGGAGCGGACGGATACTCCGACATCGGCCATGACACTCCCGTCGCCGTTAAGAACGGCAAGGGTGAGATCCTTGCCACCACGTCGCTTGGACGGGGGAAGGGCACCACCGCCAACTGCACATTCTCCTTCAGCTTCCCAGTCACCGAAGGCCAGGATCGCTATGTCGTTTCCGTCGGACGCCGCGGCGAGTTCAGCTACACCTTCGAACAACTTCGGGCTGGCGACGTTCAGATACACCTCGGTCAATGACGTCAAGTCTGCGCAACTCTGCCGGGGTGAGCAGTCGCGAGCGGTCATCCGAAGCTCGACGACACCTCCAACCGTCCCCCTGCACACTTGGGGTTGGACTCAAATCGGTCACGTTCTCACCTACTCGGCGTCAGGATGCGGAACGACCCGGAGATCCAAACCCTCGATGCCTTCGGAATCGCTGGGGCGGCAAACAACGGCAGATCCAGTGCACGATGTAGCGACTGTAGGTACTAACCGGCATTCGGCGGCACCTACCGGGAGCCAGATCTTGATAATCCGTCTGGTCCCAGGTTCGATCCGTAGCGGGGCACTCGCGTTGGCCTGGTCGGGCAACCCTGAGCATGTGCTCCTGGGCTAACGTGCAACGCCGTCGGGCGTTACCCTTCGGCGATGAGATCATTCGTCGCCGTCTTATCAGCGGTGCTGTTGGCGACTGCATGCTCCTCTTGTGGCATCGGCGATGGCACGTCCAAATCGACCATTGGACGAGCCAGCCCAGTCGCGGCGGGCACGACCGCCTCGGGACGAGACGTGCCGGAGACGCTCTCGGCGGCCACTGCCGCGGCGCAGGCAAACGTCGATCGCTTCTCGTCGGGCGATTTCGCCGGTGTCTGGGAGCGCATGTCACGGGAAGTCCGCGACGGGATCACGCAAGAAGACTTCGTGGCCTTCTACGAAACCTGTAAGACGGCGGGCCCCAAGATCCGTGTCGCCGGGGTGCGTCTGGACGCTGCGGACGGCGAGGCGATCGTGCGCTTGGAGGTTGGTGGCACCGAGCGATCTCGGATCATGCTCTTCGAGAACGGCAACTGGGTGATGAAGCCCACCCAGGGGTTCGCGGCGCATCTCGGCGAGCCGGTCGAGCAGATCGTCGCCGAAGAGAAGTCCGCGGGCCTCTGCTCCGATTGATCACCTCGCCCGCAACTCGCCCACCCGGACATCTGCACCCGACGCGTCAACGAGTTCGACCCGCTACGGCCACGCTGACGACTACACCGAGCAGGCTCGAGTTAGGCGTGGGACCCTTACTGGCCCGCGGTGCGGGCGAGATCGATGACGTACTGGTTGACGAAGGTGCCTGCCGGAGGATCCCCACGGCCGCATGACCCATCGGATTCACCGGGACGTTTGATCCACAGGTAGGCGTCGGCGTGCGCGCCCGCAGTAGCCGTGGTGGGCGGAGTGCCGAGTGCTCGGCCGCTGGGGTTGCACCAGTTGAGCGGGGAGTCGGGCGCTGGTCCGGCGCCGTTGCGCGACGTGTCGATCACGTAGTGCGAACCGTTCGTAAGCGCCGAGATCGCCTCGCCGTAGTCGATTTCCTCCTCGGTGGTGAAGAAGTTCGCGATATTGAGGCTGAACCCCCGCGCGTGGTCGACACCGACCTCGTTGAGCCTGGCGGCCATGTCCTCGGGGCTATGCCAGCGCAAGTGACCACCGTCGATGTATACGGCCGTGGCCGGATTGCGGGTCAGCGTGTCGACGGCGTAGCGAATCAAGTCGAAGCGTTCTTGGCGCTGATCGGCCGACAGGCAGTCGGCCATGGCGAGCGCATCGGGCTCGAGGACGATCGCTGCCGGCGATGGGCCCAGGTCGGCAGCGATGCCGTCGATCCACTGGCGGTAGTCTGCGGCCGTCGCGAAGCCACCCGCAGCGAAGCTGCCGCAGTCGCGGTGTGGGATTCCATAGAGCGTCAGAACCGGCATGGCGCCAGCAGCCTGCGCGTCACCGGTGTACTTCGCGACCGTAGCTGCGGACGAGCCCGGGACGATCCAGTACGTCTGCGGCGTGTTGGCGATGGCGGTCAACTCGGGACTCGGCGGATCGGCGTCCTGCGCGGCGCGCATGGCCGCCGACGTGGGATTGACGTAGAAGGGCATTCCGGCCAGCGGGTTGACCTCATCGGCCAGGCGCACCGCCGGGGCGGGACCGGCCTGCACCGGGTTGGCAACAATACCCGTGCCGGCAACGGCCGCAACCGTCAAGAAAGGGGCGATCCACCGCGCGACTGCATCAGCAGCTGAGGACATCACCCCAGGAAAATTAGTGCTCTAAAGCGTTGAGCGCCAATCGCCGACGGCAGGTGATGACGCGCCGGGTGTGTATGTCGTGGTGCTCAGTTGCTGTCGTTGGGAAAGTGGGGACGCAGTGCGGCGGCAAGGACGCGGTCGAGTGTCCGGTCGGGCAGGAGCCGAGCCAAGCGGGTGATCACTGCGGCGTCGCGGCCGACGGTGTAGCGAGTGCGCGGCTTTCGCGCCGTTACTGCCTTGGCGATCACCTTGGCCGCGGCCTCAGCGGGTAGGCCCGACTTGGTGGACGACACGGCCTGCGTGTTGACGGCTTGCACCAGTCCGCCGTAGCGCTGGCTTTGTTCGGGCGTCATGGCCGAAACCACCTCCTGAGCGGTGGCGATCGCCCGGCCGAGCATTTCCGTTCGCACGGCGCCCGGTTCGACCACGACCACCTGGACGCCAGACGGGGCGAGTTCGCGTCGCAAGGAGTCGCTGACCGCTTCGAGCGCGAACTTCGTGCCTGCGTAAGGACCATAGGTGGCCATGGCAACCTTGCCGCCCACGGAGCTGATGTTGACCACGCGACCCTTGCTGCGGATCAGGGCCGGCAGCAGTGCCTGGGTGACGGCGACCTGGCCGAAGAGGTTGACCTCGAACATGTTTCGCCACTCTTCGATCGGAAACGCCTCGATCGGTACGTTGGCCTGGACCGCGGCGTTGTTCACCAACGCCCGCACTGCGCGGCCCTGCGGGTCCCGGTGCACCCGAGTGGCTAGCGCCTGGACGTGGTCCGGGATGGTGATGTCGATGATCAGCGGTTCTATGCCCGGCCCCCGGATGGCGTCGGCGTCGCGGTCGCGCCGGACACCCGCGAGAACGTGGAACCCCCGCCGCGCGAGTTCGCGTGCCGTGGCTGCGCCGATGCCGGTGGACGCCCCGGTTACGATGGCGATCTCTTCAATTTCAGATGACGCTGTCATCTGAGTGAAGATATCAGCTCAGATGACATTGTCAACATAAGATGGGTGGATCATGAGCCGCATCGAGTCAGCCGCCGCCACGCGTCGCGCCCTGCTCGACGACGCCGCCGAGCTGCTCGACAGCGGAGGTCCCGCCGCAGTGACGCTGCGCGAGGTGGGCGCACGTGCAGGCGTCAGCCGCGGCGCGCCCTACCGGCACTTCGCCGACAAGGAGAGCCTGCTGACCGCAGTCGCCGTCGAGGGCTGGGAGCGCATCGGCGATCAGATGCACGCGCTGCAGACGGACTCGCGACTTCTGCCCACCGACAAGCTGCGCGCTGCGCTCATCGGCGTCATTACCGTCAGCCGCCAGCAGCCGTACCTGTACCAATTGATGTTCAGCACACCGGCAGGGGACCCGGCCGCGACGGTCCGGGCCGCTCAACGCATGTGCGACGAGTTCCTCGCCATCGTCGCCGCAGTCGTCGGCGAAGAGAACGCCCGGCGCTGCGCGGCCATACTCCTGACGGGTGCGCACGGCGCCGCCGGCCTGGAAACGAGTGGCCTCCTCACCACCGACAAATGGCACACAACCGCCGAGGAACTCACGGACACCCTCATCGCTGTGGTCGTGGAGGCCGATCGCCCAAACTAACCGCCACCCGGCAGCGCAACGGCTCTGCGGGCGTTCGGCCAGCGGGTGGCCTGCCCGCTGACCGAACTCCGGCCAGACTGGTGGCGAGGGCGAATGGGACCACCACACGCGCGAGCAGGTCCTCAAGGACTTCCAGAAATGGAAGGACGGAAACTTTGCGCAATGACCACGACGGACGCGCCGTCGAGCCGTCGCCCGGTCGGATAGGGCGGCGGTTTCGGGCGCGCGGCTGATCGCCGCCGGGCTCATGGAAGGCCGCCCGTCACTGCTGCCGAGTGCGCTAGTCGTCCTGGGCAGGCCGATCGGCGTAGATGCCGCGGAGCATGTCGGTGGCCTGGCCGACCTCGATGAGATATCCGTCGGGATCGCGGAGATAGCACCGTATTTCGGCCTTGCGGTCAAGTGGTTCGGTAAGGAATTGTGCCCCTTTGGATTTCGCGGCCGAGTAGAACGCTGCGATATCGGCGACCCGCACGTTTAGAAATGATGAGACCGGATCACCCGGCTTCGGGGCAGTCAGGGTGATATCGGGTTTATCCGGCGTCGGGCCGCCGCCTGGTTTCGTGATGATCCAGCTGTTGGCGACCTTGACGATGGCCGGGTTCTCCTCCAGTACCACCCGACCGCCGAAGATGCCGGCGTAGAAATCGCGTGAACGAGCCACGTCGCGCACGGTCAGGAAATGCGTTAGGACCAGGCCCTGTTCGGGGGTGGGTAGGTCGTTGGTCATGGTTCCCTCGATCGAGTTGGCGTTCACCGTTTCTCATCGCACCGGCGCGAATCGCCTTCCAGTACGGCTCGGTCCCACTTGCCGCGTTCGGCGGCCGCCACGTAGGTGGTGTGGAGAAACTCCAGAAGGGTGCGGTCTGGCGCCGCCGTCACTGGATCGGATGTGCAATCGGTGCTCGAGGAAGTCGAACTCGAGGTCGAAGACGCCCGCGTCGTATGGAATCGCGGACGTGGTTAAACCACGTGGGCTGACGTAGAGGGTGACCTGCCACCAGTGGTTGATCATCGGCGCGTGTGTGAGACGAATTTTGCCGACGATCTTGGTCCACGTGTGCAGGATCTCACGGGAGGCGGTCCACTCGTCGACCCGCAGCGACGGCCAGACCAGCGACGACGCGGCCTTGTTGGTGGTGCTCTCAGTCATCAGACCTCTTTCCTCCTCCTGTGTGCGATCAGTGCGTCGGCAGGGGCCGGCAGGTTGACGTTCCTGCGGTCGCTGACGGCCCCTACACCAGCACGCCCAACAAGCGGTCAGTAATCCCAGACGGCCGGTACGCCACGAAAGGCGTTGCCGGCGACCGCCACGTGGCAGACGGACGGGAACGGCAGGTGAGTGGCCACCAGCGCCTCGCGGGTCGACGCCAGCTCCTGCAAGAGACCGACCCGCACGCGGGCAGCCTCCTCGGGGTCGTGCTCGAAGCCGTTGAACCAGTCGGGGTGGTCGAACGCGACCTGGAACACGGCGTCGCCGGCGAACGTCAGCCGGTCGCCGCCGGACGCCAGGCGGACCACACTGTGACCGGGGGTGTGCCCGCCGGTGCGACTGGCGAGCACCCCGGGCGCCACCTCGTACTCCGTCTCGAATGGCCGCAGGCGGGTGCGGTACTCGTCCAGGAACCGCGTGGCGGCCGACCGCAGTGCGTCCGGCACCCCATCCGGCATGTTGGTGCGGGAGAAATCGGGCGACTCCCAGAACTCGGCCTCGGCGGCGGCCACGTGGACACGCAGGTCCGGCCGCAGCCGGCTCCCCAGCCCGTCGCCGAGCAGCCCGCCAATGTGGTCCATGTGCATGTGGGTGAGCACCACGTCGGTCACGGATGCGGCGTCGATGCCGGCGGCCTCCAATCGCAGGGCCAACCGCCCGGCAGTTGGGAAGTCCGGGAACTCCCCCCTAGCCCAGCGTCGATGAGGATGGTCCGGTCGCCGCTACGCACCACGGCCACGTTCAGCGGCCACTCGAGCACGTCCGGCGGCAGGAACATGTCATCGAGCCAGGACGCCAGGTCGGCCGAGTCGGCGTTGTAGGCGATCGTCTTGCCTGTGATCGGAAGCACCCCATCGCTGATCACCAGCACCTCGATGTCGCCGACATGCAGCGCGTAGCGCGACGGAACCAACTCGTCGAGCCCCTGTCCACCGAGGTGTGAGGTATCGTCCACCGTTCGATGAGTCATGTCGAGTCCTTAATCACTGTGCGCGGCCCCGGATGGGCTCGCTGGTGAATCCAGCATCGCGTCGACAGGCGCCGATCGAACCCTTGGAAGTCCGTAGTCAACAACGCAACTCGAAACTACGCACCCGGCGCACATACCACGCACCGTCAAGGGTGCGCAGGACAACTTTGACGCGCGATTCTCATCCAGTGCGATCTGGACCGGCATCATTTCCCACACCAATCGCCGGACCGTCCGGGTCGCAAACCACCTGAACGCGGCCGTCGAAAGGAAACCCCGGTGCGCCCCACGATCGATCCTGCTCAGGCCCTCCGCACCGCCTGATGCTCCCTCACGACCTCCGAGGAGTCGCAGCATGAATTCGCTAAGTGCGCTCAAAGTCGTTCTCACCAACTGATCACCAAGGCTCTGAAGCGCGAGAGTTGGGTCCGCTTGATTCACCTTCTCCTGAGCCCATCGCCGTGCCGCTGGTTCTGAAGGTGTCACGCCCGGGCTGCTATCCGGGCAGGATCCAATTCGCGAGGACGATGCAGGCTGCGGTGCCGAGGACGATGCTCAACACCGCGTTGCGGCGCCACCAGTGTGTGGCCACGGTCACGGCGACGCCCGTCAGTTCCGGTATGCCATGGCCTGCTCCTGACACGTCCATCGACGACAGGCAATAGACGGCGAGAATGCTGACCGCGCCCAACGGCATCCACCGGCCGATGTCGGTAACGAGACGGGAGTCGCGAAGGGCGGCTTTCAACGCGAATGGCGCCGCGCGAAGGGCGAAAGTGATCGCGGCGGCCACGGCGAGCGCTGTCGCGATGTAGGTGCCGTCAGCCATCGGTGTTCCTGCGGTTCGTGCGGTGCCGCACACCGAGGGCCACGGTGAACAGAATCATCGCAATCAGCAGCATCGACTCAGGTGCGATCAGCAGCGCGATGGCTGCCGCCGCGGCGCCCAGGATCAAGGTGGTGCGGTCGCGGTGAGCCCGATATCCGTCGAAGGTAAGCACCACGAACAGTGCAGTGAGTACGAAGTCGAGCCCCTTGACTCCGCTGAGCATGGTTGCCCCGACTAGACCTCCGATGAGCGCACCGCCGGCCCACGAAAAGTGCAGACCCATTTGCGTCCACGAGATCCTGCGCGTGGTCAGCGTCGCGGGGTCCGAGCTGGTGATGATCGCGTAGGCTTCGTCGCAGAGAGCAAAGATGCTGTAGGCCTTTGCGATTCGGCCTTGCACGCGGTCCAGCGGAAATGACAGCCCGTAGAACAGGTGCCGAGAGTTCACCAGGAACGTGGTGATAGCGATTGCCGCGATGGGTGCCGCCGCGGCGAGCATGCCGATCAGGAGGAACTCGACCGACCCGGCGAACATCGTCGCAGAGATGACGGGGGCGAGCCACCAGGGCAGATCGTGGCTGGTGACCAACACGCCGAAGCCGATGCCGAGTGCAAACAGGCCGGCCCACACCACGCCAACGTCACGTGTCACCGCGAGGAAGTCAGATCGCTTGCGGGTGGCGGTCGGGATTGCGCCGGTCGAAGTCCTGAGGAAATTTTATCGATATCAAACTGCATTTTGATTGCTAACTTCTACGTGTACCCAGAGTTGAGAGCCATAATATTGCGCGTGGATGCATTGGATCGCGCAATCGTTGCCGAGCTGCAGCGCGACGGACGGCTGACCAATCTGGACCTGGCCTCGCGGGTGGGGTTGACGCCGGCTCCGTGCCTGCGTCGAGTGCGGCGCCTTGAGGAGGACGGCGTCATCACCGGATACACCGCGGTCATCGATCAGGACTCGATCGGCCGAGGTTTCGAGGTCATCATCCATGCCGACCTCGTCGCGAAGGACCTCGCGACCGTCGAAGCGTTCGAGAACCGGGTCGCCGCGATGAGCGAAGTTGCCGAACTGCGCCGCATGTTCGGAATTCCGGACTACGTCATTAGGGTCCAGGTCGCGGATCTCGCGGCTTATGAACGCTGGCTCACCACCCAGCTGATGGGAGATCCCGCCATCGCCCGGGTCGACTCCCGCATAACGATGAAGACCATCAAGACCGACCGTGGCGAAGGGCGTTCCAGCGCACGCTGACTGGCGCGGCATACCTGCCACCGACTCGTGGAACCCGCCAATGTCCGGTCTCCGGCGGCTTCGAAGGCGCCGAAGACGGCACGCTGTCGATCATGGTCGGTGGTGAGGAACGTGATGTCGCGGACGCGTGGGCGGTGCTCTCCGCGTGCGGCAACCCGGTTCGTCTCGGTCCCCTGTGTTCGGGCCAGGTGGCGAAGGCGTGCAACCAGATGATCGTCGCACGGAGTCTCTCGCTAGTTGCAGCACCGACTGCGCTCTGCGTAACACGCCGGGCCATCGCTCGCTCCGCAGCCTAGCTGCGGTTCTCCAGTGGTGCGCCTTGCAACGACCGATCACGTGTGACCCTTGGTTCGCGGCAAGCCGACTCCAGGGCACCCAGTTCGTCGGCGATGACCGCAGTGGGTCCGACCACGCCCCGAGGCTACGCGTAGCCCCGGGGTAGGCAATCGCCAACGACTACCCGGGAACTCCCTGGTCCTCGCTGGGCAACGGGGCGGGGCCCTTGATGCTGGGCTGCGCCATGGGGATCGGCACTTCGCTGGCCGGTGTGGTCGCCGTGACGGTGACGCCGGTGCTCATCTGGGATCCGGCGATGGCGCCCGACCCGGACGGTCCTTGCAGAATCGCCCCGGGCAGGGCGGCCGCGGTGATGGCGGCGCTTCCTCCGATGACGGCTAAGGGTTTGATGCTCCTCGTGCTCACGGTCAGAATCTCCTTACCCTTGTGAACATCCCTTCGGCTACAGCGCACTTCTCGGTCGCATCTATTCCATTCCAGCGGATTCAATTGGTTGTCATCACGGACGGCCGCGCCAAGTCTCGTCTTGTTGAGAGCTCCAAGGTCACGGACTCGCCTCACTCCCAACATGTTCTGGATCGGACACCAGGCAACGATTTCCGCCGCAGAAAGTCATTCATCGACCTGTCGGCAACGGCAAGATTCGGGCGGAGCATCAGCACCACGTCAGTAGCGATCGAGCTCGATCAACCGCTCGTCGCTGATCCCGAAGTGATGCGCGATCTCGTGGAGCACGACGTGCCTGACCTCGCGGCGTAGACGATCCGCGTCGCCGGCAGCGAGTCGCGTGATCGGCCCGCCGAAGATGCTGATCTTGTCGGGAAGCACTCCGCTGTATGTGCTGCTCCTTCGCGGCAGCGGTACGCCGCGGTACAGGCCGAGCAGCCGCCGCCCCTCGGGAGGCTCGTCCTCGACGACGATCTCGACGTTGCTCATCGCCGCACGGAGATCGGCCGGCAGGGAGCTCAGCGCGTCGTCAATCGCCTCTTCGAACGGATCATTGAGACCCGGCCCCGAACGCGCATCCATCTCCGCAATGGTGCCAGAATCGGTGCTGGGCTAGCGACGGCTTCTTCTTGGGGGCTTTGTGGCGTCCCGGTACCGCAAGGCGAGCAGGAACGCGACCACCTCGAAACGCTGCTCGCACCCTGGCTCATCGCCCACATCGAGCACGTCGGCTCCGCCGCTATACCCGATCTGCCAGCCAAACCGATCATCGACCTCCAAGCGCCCGTGAGCAATCTGCGCGATCCACGCCCGATCGCAGCGGCAATGGCTCCGCACGACTGGCATTACGTCGATCCCGACCTGGACCAGCGACCCTGGCGGCGCTTCTTTGGCGATAGGCTCTTAACGGTGCATCAGTCAGCAGGTGGCGGGGATATCCATCTGTCCGATCCGGTGCAGTCGAGGCCGGTGGCACCCCAATCGCACGACGAAGACATGGCGGGCGCCGCCGATGCGGCTGACGCGCAGCCGATTCCGGGCCTGCCCGTCGCCGACGAATCCCCGGCATCTACCGACGAACCTGACACGCGCCCATAGCCGTCGCCGCGCACTGGCTGTCATCTGCCACCGAAGCTGACCCCGGTGACGCCGCGGCGGCCCTGCCTGACGCTGAGTCCACGCCTGACTCGGCGCTGTCGCCGTCGGCGACGGATCCGACCGTGGTGGAACGAACCCCTCACCCCCTGGCGCTCCGGCGGCGAGTTGCTCGCCAAGCCCGCCCTCGCCGTCGCGACGGCTCGCGCGGTGTCAAGTCGTCGAATCGCGTACAACGACGACCGGTCATCGACGGTGGTGGTGCGATCGACGAAGTAATCAGTCGTGGTCATGATTCCTCCAAGACGGTGCGGCGGCTGTTGCTGCTATCCATCGTCGGTTTCCGTATGGCCGATGTAACTCCTGCGAAAGGCCATTCGGTTCACGATCGGGCCTCCTCCAATTGCATGAGACGAGACCAGCCTCGCCGTGACCATCACCAAGGTCGGCGATCGCTCGACGAGAGGACTTTGGATGTTGCGCTCTCACTCGAATCATGTAGCGGCAGCTGCACTTATCGGGAGGCTGCACCGCCCGCATTACCAATCCCTGCCTGTGTACTCCGAGATCCACCCGAGACCAATGCGCTGGCCAGCACCACGGCGTCCACTAACGCTCGCGACGACACAGCCGGTTCGGGCGGAATGGCGGGGTTTGCCGTTGCGTGGGTTTTGGAGAAGTTTTTCCTAGCTGCACCCCAGTTGTCGATTGGCTGTGGGAGACTCAGGGCGAAAAACGATGCGGGGCAACGCCAGTCTAGGCCAACCCAGCATACCCATCGACCTGCATTCAGATAACTCGAGGAGCGATCCGATGGAAAAGACGACGCTGACAGATTTCAAGGAACGTTTGCGCGCCCAAGGGTTCGAACAAAAGGCTCTCGTGTCAGATCAGGAAATGGAGCTGGCGATCAGAGCGGTTGAAGCTGAGGAAGGCATCCTGGACACTCCCGCCGAAGAGCTGAGATACATCGAAGGCTTACTCAACCTGCCACTCCGTCACCTAGAAAGGTTTCGGATTTTGCCCGCGAAGGGTTACGGGCACTGCGCCTGCGGGAGGACCCTGAGCGCACTCGACATAGTCTATACAGCGCTCACAAAGCGGATACACGACAGACGGCTGATGAGGGACACCTTGTTTGGGTGCCCAAACATGATAGAGATGTCCGAGGATGGACGAGCGGCGGAATGCTTCAATTGTGGTCGGCCGGTCTTATCAAGGGGCTACTGGACAAGGTGCTACATGTACGCCTAGCTGACAGCGGCGAGGGCTATTCTCAGGAATTGATAAGACCTGCGGCACGTCTTGACTAAGGGCAATCGAGGACACAAACGGACAATCGCAGTGATCGCACTTGACGGCACTGCGCGGAGTGGTCGCGGATGCGGCGTGCCGCTTGGCCGGACCCCGAGGATTGGTCCAGAAGATGTAGCGAGAGTCGTTCGTCTATTGGGGACAGGTGGGAGTCTAGTCAGGTCGTGCCGGATTCGGCTGGGCAGCGCGAGTGACTCAGGAAGGAGTGAATCGCCCCGATCTACAATGTCATTGATGGTCGCAGCCAACTCGCGCGGTCTGGAAACCAATGGCATGTGGCCGCCTTGCAACTTCGATGCTCCACGGCGACACTGAGGTTGGCGATCATCTGCTCGACTAGTCTCGGCGTCACAGCTATATCGCCGGCGATGCCCCGACCAGCGGGCACCCGGGCGGCGTCGATCTTGCTGGTCGGCTCGATGATCCGGGCAAGAACCAGATCGCTAAACACATTGTCGCGCTTAGTGATTGATTCGGCCGCAGCCGCGACGCCCGCGGGGTGGGCGACTCTCCTGCGAGCCGGTGCATCGCGCCTCAGTGAAGCCGCCGCCGTCGTCGTCAAACCCAGTCCGATTACACCGCCTTGGCAGAGCGGGTCCGCAAGGTGACCGCCGAATTGCCGGCATCCAGCCGCGTCATTCAGGCAGTCGATTTCAATCTAGGACCACTGCCTGACCAACCACCGCCGCTGAATCCGTCGTACCCGATCAACGATGTGATCGCCGAAGCGACCGAGCTTGATGGCATCCGTGTCGTCCTCCGTCGCGGCTATTACGACGCCGCCACGCAACAAGGGTTCGGGTGGGACAAGGCCTACTGGAAGCACGGCATAGTCAACGTTAATGTGTTCAAAGACCTGATTTCACACAGTCGACCGGCGATCCCTCCACCTGCGGCTTTGTAGATTTCTCATCGAAATGGCGGACAGCTTTTTCTCATCTTCGTGGCGGATCCGACGAACAGCCAGACACCACGGCCAGTGGCCCGCCCGTTGGCCGCCGCGTGACGATCGACCTGGCTGACCAGCTTCAGGCCCCAAGCAATTCGAGTACATGAAAACGCGCCGTCCGGCGACACATCGCTACATGTCCGAGCGCATCTCTTTTGGGCTATTGGCCGGCGCGCTGGGGCATCCATCTCGACTGAGATTCTGCGTGGTCACTCATACGAACGCGCTCCACCGCCTCGCTGATGATGCCGACGACGGTGGCCGGCTGAGTGACCAGCGGTGCGTGGTCGACACGGTGGGTCCGTACCTGGGCTCCCATTCTGTCGGCCATGAATGCTTGGGTTGCCGGATTGATCATCCGGTCCTCGTCGGCAAGCAAGTACCACGCGGGCAGCTCTTTCCACCGCGGAACCGGAACAGGTTGCTGGATGCAGGCCACCGAGATCGGACGCTGTACTGCAGCTAGCACGGTGTGATCCTCGGTGCTCGCGTGTTGCGCGAATGCCGCCGCGAACGCCTCGGTGGGTAGCCAGATGTATCCGTCCGGGTCGGGAGCGAGCCGGGGCGCTGCGGGGTCCGGTGACGCGCGGTAGAAAACGTCGGCCACAGTTTCGTCTGTGTCCGGCGCCAACGCGGCGATGTAGACCAACGCTTTGACCTGACTGTGGGAGCTGGCCCAGATGACCGCACCTGCGTAGGCGTGCCCGACGAGCACCACGGGGCCGCCAACGCGATCCACGGCGCGATCAACGGCGGTGACGTCGTCGGTCAGCGACGTGAGCGGAATCGGTGCTGCGGTGACCGCGATGCCGTGTTGATGAAGCGCTGCGATGACCTTGCGCCAACTCGACCCGTCGGCCCACGCTCCGTGCACCAGTACAACGGTCAATGGTGGTGTGTCTTCCTTCATTGCAACACCTTTCACAGTCGGCGATGCGGGAGGCCCTTGTCCGGCAGAACGCGACAGATCTGCGTCTCGTTTCGGAGCTGTCGCTCAGGTCAGCGGCTCGCCGCCGTCGATCTTCAACATCACGCCGGTCATGAATGCGTTGGTCATCGCGAACAGGACCGCCTGGGCCACATCCTCGGCGGTGCCAATTCGACCGACCGGATTGGCCGCACTGATGTGCTCGAAGTACGCCTTCTTGCCTTCTTCTCCCATCGCATCCCAGGCCCCGGTGTCGATGACACCTGGCGAAACCGCATTGACGCGGATGGGCGCAAGTTCGACTGCCAATGACCGCGTCAGGAAGTCAACAGCACCGTTGGTGATTCCCACGCCCAGGTAGCCGACCTTTGCCGTGAATGCGTGGATGCCGGCGAACAGCACAAACGATCCACCAGGATTCATCTGCGGTGCAAAGTATTTGGCGAGCATGAGCGGCCCGAGAAGTTTGGTGTCCAACGATAACAGGAGCTCTTCCCGTTGCAGCTCCGACAGTTTGCCCCGAGCACGGGCTGATGCTGTCGATACGACGTGATCGACGCTTCCGATGCGATCGGCCAGCGCGCCGATGGATGTGTCATCGGTGATGTCGAGGGTTTCTGCGGTGATGCCGGGATCGTCGTAGGACACGGCAAGCTTGTCCTTGTTGCGCCCGGCCACAACTACCTCGCCACCCTCGGAGCGTGCCAGAAGGGCGACGGCTCGGGCGATGCCGCTGGCGCGTCCAACGACGAGAATCTTGCTATCCTGCAGCGCATTAGCCACGTGAGCACTCCTTCGCCGTGGTGGCGCTCATTGTCGTGGAGGTGCTTTCCCCACAATGGGCGAGACGACCCAAAACATACGCCACAGCATTAGCAGGCCGTCAATGTGTGAGCGCTACTGTTTTCCTGTGAACTGCCTACGCATTGTGGGGCCGCCCGTGATGGGCAGCGCATAATGGGCCAGATAACCCAATAGCGCCGTGGCGACGTGGTGTCCGCACCGCCAAGTCGGTATCGGCCCTCATACGAGGAGGAATCGCTCATGCCGCGGTTCATCACCGCTACATCACCGTCGACGGACACCGATTCTTCATCCGCGAGGCCGGGGTATCCGATGCGCCCGCGGTGGTGTTGGCGCCGAGTCCCCGTTCCAGCGAGGCAATTTGATGTGATGGAGCCGGCTACGACATGTGTAGCGCCCCAGCGGCCGCGGTCACAGATGCCGGCTGACCGTCACTGACGGTGATCGCGGTCAGCATCTCGGTGGTGTCGACAAGTAGTACGCGGTCATCACTAGTCGTGCCGGGCGGGATGGTGAGCGGAGGCCAATTGTGAATGTAACCGCGGGGGCGCAGGCGGTAACCGTTCGCGAATGCCCAATTGGCAAGTTCCACAACCTGTTCCGGTGACGATGGCGTGCACGTCCACACCGTGTCGGCGACAATCTGCCCCGACCAATTCTTGAAGGCGTCTAGATAGGGCGAGATGTCGGCGGGTAGCGCCGGTGGTGGCGGAGCGAAGGTGTCGTCCGCTGTCGCTTGGGTGAGCCGGCCGATCGGCATCCAGCCCGCCGCGACGGGCGCGACCGCAGCGGCTGCCAGAAATCTACGGCGTGACAGCATCTCTGACCCCCCGGTCGCGGCACGGTGTGGACTTGCTCCGCGTCGCTGCTAGTGAATTGACACGACTGTCAGCGGCACTGGCGCGGGGAAAACGTGTGTCCAGCACAACCCGAAGCGTTGCACGAAAAAGTTAGTCGGCGACCGGCTACGGACCACCGAGGTCGCAGTACCTGGCCAACCACGATGACGTCGGGGTCGTCGATCGGTCGCGATTAGTGATGACGAGCGCAAGGAGGACGGGGAAGGTGATTAGGTCCTTACGGCGGGCCAGAATACGGTGAACAGCCGATCTTCCCAGCCGTCTCCGACGTGCCCTTTCCGTGCGCGCTCAGCAACGTAGGCACCGACAATCGCATCGATTAGTGTTTCCGGGTCGATATCCACGCGCATGGTGCCGTCGGCCTTGCACGCGTCGATCACACTCGCCAGCTTGGCCCGATGGGCGACGAGGAGCTGCCGGAACACCGCGCTGAATTCGGGATCATCCTCGGTGAGAAGCGACGCGAAGCCGCCGAACCCGATGCCGTCATCTATCGCTTCGATTGCGTGTCTGATGAGCCACCGCAACCGCTCCGGTGTCTCTGCGTGCAGGCTGAGCGGCGCGGGGGAAGCCAGCCGCGACAGGGCGGCTGACAACATGTGGCGCCGGTCACGATGCCGCCGGTAGATCGTCGTCTTTGCGATGCCCGAGTGGGCCGTGACAGCTTCGATCGTCACGGAACGTGGTCCACCGGTGCGAAGCAGATGCAGGGTCGATTCCGCGATGCCGTCTTCGACTGCCCGTCGCGCTGCCATGAACATCTCCCCTTGTCGACTCGCCGAAGGAATACCGCAGGTCGATTATGCGCTACACTCTGCGTATCGAGCTACGCTACGCGTAGCGTAGCTCGGTAAATGTTGAGCGCAGGCCGCGTTGGCCGCTACGAAAGTCGTGTGAGGTGAGGATGTTGGTCAAGGTTGTTCGCCATATTTCATACCCGTTCGTGGGATACCTATTTTTGCTTCTCGCGTTCGCCCTACTCGGGCTGTTCCCAGCAGCTTTGGCCAACCGAAGTGGTTGGGCTGCACTTGCCGGTGTCGCCTTGGCCGGCTCCCTTGTGGCAGCCGTCGCGGGTTTCCGTAAGGGCGCCGTGAAGCTGGCCCAGTCACGTAAGGTTGGCGATCCCCGCCACCACGTGAGCATCTTTTCCCAACCCCTCCGTCAAGAGCAAGTCGATCAGTACTACGTGAATTATCGAGGCGGTCAGCGGCGTGACCAGTTGGCAGTGGCACTGCACGCATCGCGGCCCAACCAAAGTGAAGCGGCCGGAGCTGTCGTGCCGAGTCGGCTGTCGGCATGATCCGGCTGCCGGTCGGAGCTACGACGTCGTCGTCGACACCGTGGGAGGTAAGACCTTGGAGCGCGCCCTCGCGGTGCTGCGGCGTGGCGGCCGGCTGGTCACCCTGTCCGGCCGAACGACGCACCCCAGAAACATGCGCAGGCGGCTACCAGCCTCGGATGGGAGATGTAGTGACGGCGATATCATGCCCCCTGCCGGCGATCGTCGAAACCGTCGAGGCGGATCCCACCACCACCACCACCGCGGGAGTCGTTGACAACAGCGCCACTCAGCACGCCTGCACCATCACCGCGGTCCCACACACCCAGCCATGATTAACCCCCCCCCCCCCACGATTCTGCTGCAGGACGCCGGCACTGCGAACCTCGCAGAGTGTGCCAAGCCGCGGGACCCTTGTATCCGCACGATTTGGACACGACATCTCAGTTTCCCGTAGCCGGGCCCGTCCAGCCCACCCAATCCCCGCGGCAGATTGCAGCCAGCAGGTATGTCGGTTGCATGGCAGCGGGAGCGACATCGCCGATCGTGGCTGTGACGATGACAAACGAAAGTAAGCCGCGATCACACCACGGGCCCGCCCTAAGGGGCGCAAACGTGGGGCGTGCCCAAAGCGGGACTGCGGCGGCGCCACTGTCGCCTCTTCCGACTCCCAAAACTGGGCGCACACAACCCGATAAGTCGCTGATTCCAGGAGTTGCACATGTCTACCACTGCGGCCGACAGTATCGCCGGCGTCGTCATCCCCGACACCGAGCTAGTACGCGAGATTACCGCCTTCATCAGGGACGCCGAGGATGATTTACTTTTCGATCATTCGCGGCGGGTGTTTCTGTTCGGCGCGCTGCAGGGCCGTCGCCGCGGACTGCAGCCGGATCTAGAACTGCTCTATGCCGGGGCCATGTTTCACGATATCGGGCTCACCGAGACCTACCGCACTTCCATGTTGCGTTTTGAGGTCGACGGGGCCAACGCGGCTCGCGACTTCCTGCTCGATTACGGTGTCGGCGAAGCTGACGCCCGGAAGGTCTGGCTGAGCGTCGCGTTGCACACCACACCCAACGTGCCCGAATTCCTCGATCCGGAAATCGCTTTGGTCACCGCCGGTGTGGAGACCGACGTGCTGGGTATCGACCGTGACGCGCTGCCCGCAGAGGCGCTTGAGGCGGTCACCGCCGCCCACCCACGACCAGATTTCAAGCGCCGGATTCTGCGAGCGTTCAACGACGGCAACAAACACCGTCCGCACAGCACTTTCGGAAACGTCAACGCGGACGTACTCGAGTATTTCGACCCATCGTTCGTCCGCGACGATTTCGTCGATATCATCCGCAATAACTGCTGGCCCGAGTGAAATGCACTCCGACAGCACCTATTTGAGCTCGCCAAAACGGAAACTGTCGGCGGGTGACAAACCGGAGCCGCGGGCGCCCAGCGCATCGATTGTCCGAATCTGTGGATTACTTGTCGCTCTTCATAATGCAGCGATGCCCCACGCTCAGCGAAATTGGAATCAGTCCCCAGCTAGGCCCGACCTACACCCCTACCCACCACCACGGAGAAGAAGATGGCATTCGAAGAAAACACCAAACCGCTGACCACCGCGGCGGGTGCGCCCGTCACGGACAACCAGAACAGCATGAGTGCCGGTCCACGCGGCCCGCTGCTCCTGCAAGATCTGTGGCTGATCGAGAAGCTCGCCCACTTCGCCCGCGAAGTCATCCCCGAGCGGCGCATGCACGCCAAGGGTTCGGGCGCCTTCGGCACGTTGCGCGTGACCCACGACATCTCCCGGTACACGAAGGCTGAAATCTTCAGCCAGGTCGGCAACAGCTGTGAGATGTTCGCCCGGTTCTCCACGGTGGCCGGCGAGCGCGGCGCCGCCGACGCCGAGCGCGACATCCGCGGCTACGCGCTGCGGTTCTACACCACCGAAGGCAACTGGGATGTGGTCGGCAACAACACGCCGGTGTTCTTTCACCGCGACCCGCTGAAGTTCCCCGACCTCAACCGCGCGGTCAAGCGCGACCCGCGCACCAATCTGCGTGACCCCGAGAACAACTGGGGCTTTTGGACCAACCTGCCCGAATCACTGCACCAGGTCACCATCACCATGAGCGACCGCGGCATCCCCCGCTCCTTCCGGCACATGCACGGCTACGGCTCACACGCCTACAGCCTGATCAACGCTGAAGGCCAACGCCACTGGGTCAAGTTCCACTTCCGCACCCAGCAGGGCATCGAGTGTCTCACCGACGCCGAAGCCACCGAACTGATCGGCCGCGACCGCGAGTCCCACGGCCGCGACCTGTTCGAGGCCATCGAACGCGGCGACTACCCGAAATGGAGCGTGTACATCCAGCTGATGCCCGAAGCAGACGCCGCGACCTACCGGTTTCACCCCTTCGACCTGACCAAGGTGTGGAGCCAGAAGGACTACCCGCTGATCGAGGTCGGAGAATACGAGCTCAACCGCAACCCGGACAACTACTTCGCCGACGTCGAGCAGGCCGCGTTCACCCCGGCCAACCTCATCCCGGGAATCTCGTTTAGCCCGGACAAGATGCTGCAGGGCCGGCTGTTCTCCTACGGAGACGCAGCCCGCTACCGGGTGGGTGTCAACCACCACCAGATCCCGGTCAACTACCCACGTGCAGCCAAGCTGGTCAACACCTACCACCGCGACGGGGCCATGCGCGTCGACGGCAACCAGGGCGGAGTCGCCGGTGTCGAGCCGAACAACTTCGGCCGCTGGGCTGAACAGCCCGCCTACGCCGATCCGGCCCAGTCGATCGGGTCCACCGCGGATCACTTCGATTTCCGCGAAGACGACGACAACTACTTCGAACAGCCCGGTGACCTGTTCCGACTCATGACCGGCGACGAGCAGCAGAGGCTCTTCGACAACACCGCACGCGCCATCAAGGGCGCCCGGCACCAGACCGTCGAAAAGCACATCGAGAACTGCACCCAGGCCGACCCCGCCTACGGCGAAGGCGTGCGCAAGGCGTGTGAGGCCCTCGGCGCGCTGTAACAGCCAACCGCGCCCGACTCACCGGAACCCTTGCCGCCCCGCGCCTTTGGGGCGGCAAGGTCCAGCGCTCGCCCGACCTTGATCAGTTTGGAGTTGATATGACAGACAACGTGATTGACGACCCGAAAGACACCCTCGATACCGAGGTCCTGGACCTGGCGTCACGCATATTCGATATGGCGCGCAGCGGGGACGCCGCAACCTTGGCCGCCTACGTCGACGCGGGCGTACCCGTGAACCTCACCAACACCAACGGCGACACCCTGGTGATGCTGGCGGCCTATTACGGACACGAGTCCGCTGTCGCGGCGCTGATCGCGCGCGGGGCCGACGTTGAATCGACACAACAATCGAGGACAAACTCCGTTGGCAGGCGCCGTCTTCAAGAACGACACAACGATCATCGAACTGCTGCTGTCAGCCGATGCCGATCCGCTGGCAGGCTCGCCGTCCGCGCTTGAGACCGCACGGTTCTTCGGCAAGGAGCAACTCGCGCGGCAGCTGCTGCAACACATCCAGCGGCGGCGCAGCGTGAACGTCTAGCCGCAACGCGCACACGTGGCATCGGGCAGACCATTTCGCGCAGTGCGGGGAGTCTAGTGCAGTCTCGCTGGGCGCACGAAATGCGCCACTCCCCTTGAGGTTCAACTAACGTACGGGGCACGCGCTCGGAACCCCGCAGACATTCTGGCGATGTATCACCGAAATCGGTTGACACTAAATGAGTTCGAGAACAAGCTCTGGCCCTTTCCGCTAGGGATCACGGACTATCCCGCGGGCCCGGTGATGGATGCCAGGAGGTATCGAACTGTGCAATTGTATGACCTCTCGGTGGAAGGCAGCGCTGACAACACATGGCCTCTCGTAGTGCGACGCTGCCCTTAGTCAATGGAATCGCGTTAGCAGGGAGCCGTCACGCCAGCCTCGCCCGGCACCGGTCGAATCCCGGCCGGAAGCCAGTCATCGGAGCTGTCGGCGCGGCCGGAAATCATTCCACTACGCGGTCCTCCTACGTCCGCGGCCAGATCCGCAACACCGTCTCCATCCGAGAGAGAGTCCGGTCGAGGCCGACGCTCGGGAAGTGGCCGGGCATCGCGAGCGGCCGACGCGGGCATCGACGCGGCGATGCGCGGTCTCGCAGGGAGTGGCTGACATCACTGCGCGGCTTGAATGGAATGAGTCGAGTCTTGCGTTGACCTAATAGAGGCGAAACTGAACGTTCAGTTTCTACGGCGGTGATCCGACTAAGCCGGTGGGACGCCGTCTGATCAAGGAGGACACTAATGAAAATTCGCTACATCGCACCACTTGCCATGGTCGCCACGGCGGCAACGATCGGGTTAGCACCGCTCGCCGCAGCCGCGTCCACTACCACAGACACCGGCGCGGCGACAGTGGTCCAGTCGCCGGGCAACGCGCAGATCACCACGCAGCCTGGGGCAGCGGCGCTGCAGTCCGGCGAACAGCAAGACCCGTTCTTCGGATACGGCGGCGGGTTGCTGTTCCACCACGGCGGCCACCACTGACGGCTGTTCCGTTCGTGCGCTCAGGCGGGAAGCCCCCTCACCCGCCCTGAGTGCACACTGGGCTGTGGCCAAACCTGCCGGTCGGCGGTGGCGCACGCTCGGCAGCGGTCCGCCGGATCGCGCCGGCCATCTTCGGCAACCGGTTCAGGTGCCGACACCGGGAGAGTATGTGCCGCTTGGTGCTGCGCGGCAGTCGGCATGGGTTCTGTCGCGGGCGGATTCGCCGCCGCGATGGTTGTCCGGTGCCACCGAATCATTCACCGCCGCCGCGACGCCCGAGGTGCTCGATCAGTATCGGGAGGCTCAGCCGCTGACCTTGTGTCAGCCCTGATTCGGTGAACTTCGCGTGAGAACGGTTGGGCGAAGGAGTCTATCGCTGCTACTGCGCGCATGCGGTGTCACCGCGGCGCCACGACGGTACACATCACGCGGCCTCATCGGGACACTTCCTTCGGCGGTTCCTATCTGGACATTCCAGAATCGCGCCTCAGCGAAGCCGTGTCGTCGACCGCTGACATCCATCAGCGCTTCCCTACTAGCCGAAACTGCAGTTGCCTGAGTCAGTGGTCCCACCGTGATCCATTATTGTGAACGTCAGGTTTAGTATTCGCTGGCGAAGGGTGGCAGATGGCGGAGGATCGCCCCGGGACCCGTTCGGGCCGACCGCGCAGCCAGCAGTCCCGGGCGGCCGTGCTGCGCGCGACGTCGGAGCTGATGCGTGAGGTCGGCCTGCGGGCGATGACCACCGAGGACATCGCGGCCAGGAGCGGGGCGAGCAAGGCAACCATCTACAAGTGGTGGCCGAACAAGTACGCGGTGGCCGTCGAGGCGTTTCTGTCGGGGATGGCGGTCGAGTCGGCCGATCCGGATACCGGGTCGGCGCGCGAGGACTTTCGCCGTGCGCTGCGCGGTATGGTCCACTTTTACACCGGCGAGAACGGCCGGGCCTACGCCCAACTTGTCGGCGAGGCGCAGTTCGACCCCAAGATCGGCGCCGAGTTGCGTGACCATCTCGTGGGCTCGCGGCGCGAGCTGGTCCGGGCGATCTGGGATCGGGGTGTCGAGCGGGGCGAGTTGCGCGCAGACGTCGACCCCGAGGTCGCGATCGATCTGATCTTCGGGCCGGCGATGTACCGCCTGGTCGCCGGCCACGCGCCCCTCGACGACACCGCCGCCGACGCGGTCGTCGACGCGGCCATCCGTGGGCTGGCTCACTGAGACCGACGTCACAGCGTCGGGCGGGATCAAAAGCGGCCTGTCACGCGCTAGCTCCTTTAGAAACTAAACGTCCAGTTTTGAATGGAGCAACGCATGGCCACCACCACCCGTGTCCTCCCCACGTCCCCGCAGACCGTGAAGGCGCACCTTAACCCGACGACGCGCAAGCTTGTCGTCGAGTTCATCGGAACGTTCTTCCTGGTGTTCACCGTCGGCGCCAGCGTGCGCACCGGGACCGCGCTGGCCCCGCTGGCCATCGGCGCGGCGCTGATGGTGATGGTCTATGCCGGCGGGCACATCTCCGGCGGGCACTACAACCCGGCGGTGACGCTCGCCGCGCTCGTCCGCGGCCGGATTAGTGGCGGCGACGCGATCGGGTATTGGGCGGCGCAACTCGTCGCCGGGTTGGTCGCTGCCTACGTTGTCCGCGCGACCGTCCCCTCATCGCCGGCTCATGCGCTGGCTCCGCAGGGTCATGCGCTGGTCAGCGCGCTCGTGGTCGAACTGCTGTTCACCTTCGCCCTGGCCTACGTGGTGCTCAACGTCGCCACCAGCAAGGACCACCCGGACAACTCCTTCTACGGGCTGGCGATCGGTTTCACGGTGCTCGCCGGCGCCATCGCGGTCGGCGGGATCTCCGGCGGCGCGTTCAATCCCGCCGTGGTCCTGGGCGGCGCGGCGATGGGGCTGTTCGGGTGGTCGACGCTGATCTACCTGGTCCCGCAGCTGATCGCCGCCGTGGCGGCCGGCCTGGTGTTCCGTGCGCTCAATCCGGCCGACAAGTGAGGACGCGATGAGTCGAGATGCGAAGGCAGCCAGCCGGTTTCGTGGCCTGTTGGCGTCGGAGCGAAACAGCGCCGACCTGTACAGCGGCCTTGCCGACGCCGCGACGGGCGAGCGACGGAAGGTCCTGACCGAACTTGCCGCGGTGGAGCGCAGGCACGCCGCGCACTGGGCCGCCAAACTCAGCGAGCTGGGAGAGCCGGTGCCGCCCGCTGATCGGCCCGGCCTGCGAACCACGGTGCTGTCCTGGCTGGCTCGCCGATTCTCCGTCGACGCTGTGCTGCCCAATCTCGAGCGTGCCGAACACGCCGACGCCGGCCTGTATCAGGGCGACCCGGATGCGAGCACGGCGATGGCCGCCGACGAGCGTTCCCACGCCAGGGTGATCACCCGAATGCGAAACACCGACGACCCCGGCGGGATCAGGAGAGCCGAGCGCTGGCACCGGGGTGACCGCTCCGGCGCGCTGCGCGCCGCGGTGTTCGGCGTCAACGACGGTCTTGTGTCCAATACCTCGCTGGTGATGGGTTTCGCCGGTTCCGGGGCGGCCAGCACCGCGATCGCCTTCGCCGGGCTGGCGGGCCTGCTCGCCGGCGCATTTTCGATGGCGGCCGGGGAATACATCTCGATGCGTAGCCAGCGGGAGGCTTACGAGCGCGAAATCGCCTTGGAAGCAATGGAACTGCGCGACGACCCCGAAGCCGAGGCCGAGGAATTGGCGCTGATCTACCGGGCGAAGGGCCTGGATCCCGCCGAGGCCGATCGGGTCGCCGCTGCGATCATGAACGACCGCAGCGTCGCTCTGGACACCATGGCGCGCGAGGAACTTGGCCTCGACCCCGACGCGCTCGGCTCACCGTGGTCGGCAGCGTTCTCGAGCCTGTTCTCGTTCGCGCTCGGCGCCATCGTCGTCGTGCTCCCCTACCTTTTCGGCTCCGGCCGGGCCGCGCTGATCGTCGCGATCGTGTTGGCCGGCCTGGCCCTGTTCGGCGTGGGCGCGGCAATCGGCACGCTCAACGGCCGCGGTGCCCTGCGGTGCGGGGCGCGCCAGCTGCTGATCGGCGGGGCCGCTGCCCTGCTGGTTTTCGGGATCGGGCACGTGATCGGCGCGTCCGCGGGGTCCACCCCATGACGCCGCAGAGGGTGACGCCCTAACGAGACACACCGAGCAATGCCCCGGCACGAACCGCACCAAGAAATCACGAAATATCGAGATACACCAATGAAATTCCGTTACATCACACCGCTGGGTGTGGCTGCGGGGTCTGCGACAGCCATCATCGCCGTGCCCGCCGCGATGGCGGCCGATACGGGCAGTCCTGCAGTGCCGCGTCGGGTGTCATCGACAGCGTCTGCGTGACACCGGAAATGCTCAGATCATCGACTCCGCACCGGTTCAGTTCGGTCCGCAATATCCCTACTGGCAGGGCGGCTGGGGTGATTGCGGCCACAGCGGCGGCCACCGGTAACGATCGCCGCGTAAGGTCCGCGGCGGGGCACAGGCACGTTGCCTCTCAACCCCTCCTGTGCTCCGCGGCGGCCCGGCTCTCGTGGTGACGCTTATCGTGTCAACCCCGAATATTGGCCCGGCGACAGCATGATCCGGTCCGCCAATCCGCCGTGTAAGGCAGTGCTACGCAACGACAACAGCCGCGCCGGGCAACCATTGAACGGTGTACTAGACATCGCGGTCTGGATGATTCCCAGCGGCCGTGAACTAACTTGCCAGCCACGTTGTGTTGGATCGAACGAAAACCTCGGTCAACCGAAAGGGTGCACCCCTGTGTCCGCGACTCTCGACGCCGTCTCTGCTGCAGATTCGTCCCCGAGCACCACAACACATTCGGTCGTGTTCGGACGGCGCTGGCTGCACGGCGCCGGCGGTGGTGCGCATTCTGTTCGGAGCGCTATGGGCCTGCGACGCGAGTTTCAAATGGCCGGGATCATCCACGGCCAGACCCTGTCGGTGAGGGACGCGGACAACCCGTTCGGAAGGTTCCGTCACGCGTAGTCGAGCCTTGGCGGGAGATGCGGACCCAACAGCACAGTGCGGCTGATATCACCGATCGTGGATAGTCTCTAATATCTATCAACTACCGCTTCGTTATCACGCTGTCCCGCACCGGTTTCCATCTACGGTCGTCGCGCAGACGAGGAAGTACCCGATAACGTGCTGCTGCTCCGTGGCGGTCCCTAATGACACGCCCGGAGCCATCGCAGTCAGCTGTTCGACTGATGAGTCAGGCCGGGCCTGGGCCCGGATTCGGTTTCCTCGACCTCGAACACGCGATGGTCGTGCGCGCAGCGGAGCTCCACGTGCACCGGCTGGCCGCAGTCACGGTGGCTGACCACCACGGGCCCGCCCTCGGGGCCTGCTTCCCATCGGTCCCCCCACTGCATCAAGACGACCAAGGCCGCGAACAAGTCATGACCCTTTTCGGTGAGCAGGTACTGATTGCGTTCACGCTGCCCAGCTTCGCGATAAGGCGCGCGTCGCAGCACGCCGTGCTCGACGAGGGTGGCGAGTCGCTCGCTGAGCAGGGTTCGTGCGCAGCCGACGTTGGCGAAGAACTCCTCGAAGCGGCGCGCGCCGTAAAACGCCTCGCGCAGCACCAGCAACGTCCACTTCTCCCCGACGACGTCGAGGGTGCGCTTGATCGAACAGTCGCGCACCCGCAGTTCCTCGAAGCTGGCCGGCCCGGCCTCCGCGAGATCAACAGAACTCCTGGTCATGAACCCATACTAGCAGAGTTTGACAATGCTACTCAGCCTCTCTACCCTGAGTCTCGAAACCAGATTCAGGGGAGGGGTGCGAACGTGACGGTGTCGAACAGCGATCAGGAAACGGTGCTGGTGATCGGGGCGACGGGCCGCCATGGCGGCACCGGGGCCCGGGTGGTCGAGCGGCTGCAGGCCGTGGGGCGTGTCGTGCGGGCGTTGGTGCGCTCCGACGACGACCGCGCCCAGCGGCTGCGCCAATCCGGGGTGCAAACCCTGGTCGGCGACCTGCACGACCGCCGGACTCTGCTCCCCGCCCTGGATGGAGCCGAGTCGGTGTATGTCGCGTATCCGGTCGCGGCGGGCGTCGCGACCGCGCTGGCGAATGTGGCCTCCGTGATCCACCAGCTGGACTCCTCGCCACGCGTCGTGATCAATTCGCACGGCACGGTCGATCACGACAGCCCGAGCGGAATCTCTCGAGAGTTTGCCCTTGGGGAAGAGCTGATGGTCGACCTCGGGGTGAATGTCACGGTGCTGCGAATCAGCGCGTTCTTTTACGAGAACGTGCTGCTGGCGCACTCGGGCGCGATCCGAGAGACCGGTGTGTTCGCCAACTGCTTCGGCGATGCCCGACCGGTCTGGATCAGCGCGACGGACGCCGCCGACCTGTGCGCGACCGCCCTGCTCGAACCGCAGACTTACGCCAAGAGCCCGATCGTCTACCCGCCCGGCCATGAGCGGCTCTCCCAGCAACAGATCGCCGACATCATCAGCGAGGAAACCGGCCGCGACGTCCGCTACCAGTACGTCAACCAGGAGGAGTGGACCCGTCAGCTCAGGGCCGCGGCTGTCCACTCCGGAGGCCTTGTCAACGACGCGATGATCCAGCACCTCCCGACCCACGCCAGGATGATGGAGGACAACACCACGATCTCGCGGATGGACACCGACCCTTCCGCCCTCGCAGCGGCCAGCGGCCGCCCCCCTCTGAGTTTCCGAAACTTCGTGCGGCAACACCGCTCAGCGTTCGGCGCCGTCACCGCCAAGGTCTGAGTCCCGCTATCGAGCTGTTGGCCTGAGCCGCAACCACATTCAATGTAAACATCAAACTAGGAGTGAGTGATGGAGCTACGGGACCAACGGGTGCTGGTAACCGGCGCAACCTCTGGAATAGGACAGGAAACCGCGAAGCTGTTCGCCCGCCGCGGCGCCAGCGTGGTCATCACCGGGCGCGACACCCAAAGAGGCGCACAGACCGTCGCGGCGATCGAGGCAGAAGGTGGACGCGCCGAGTTCATCGCCGCCGATCTGAACGACATCGTATCCGTGCGACGCCTGGCCGAACAGGCTGGTGACGTCGACGTGCTGGTCAACAACGCGGCAACGGTCACGGCCGATCCGACATTGGAGCAGGACGTTGAGTCGTTCGACGTCATGTTCGACGTCGACGTGCGCGCGCCATTCTTCCTGACCGCGGCGCTGCTGCCCAAGATGATCGCCCGCGGATCGGGCGCCATCGTTAACATCTCCTCAATGGGCGCGTCGGTCGGCGTTCCCTTCGCGCCAGTCGCCGCGGCCACCAAGGCGGCACTGGAATCCTTCACCCGGTCCTGGGCGGCGGCGTTCGGCGCCAACGGGATTCGTGTCAACACCGTCGCGCCCGGGCCCACCCGCACCGGCGGTGGCGTCGGCGCGTTACGCGACGGGTTGGAGCAGCTGGGTTCCGCGACACCGTTGGGCCGGACCGCGGACCCGACCGAGATCGCCGAGGCGATCGTTTTCCTCGCGTCGCCGCAAGCGAGCTACGTCACCGGAGCGACCGTGCTGGTGGACGGCGGCTTTACCGCCATCTGACCAAACACGAGCAAACAGGAGATACACATGACCGGAGCAAAACCGTACGGGCAACTGCACTTTCGTGAAGTCCGGGGAAACCGAATGGCCTACGTGGACGAGGGCGACGGCGATGCCATCGTCTTTGCGCACGGCAACCCGACGTCGTCCTACCTGTGGCGCAACGTAATGCCACACCTCGAAGGGCTGGGCCGTATCGTCGCCGCCGACATGACCGGCATGGGCGGGTCGGACAAACTGCACCCGTCGGGTCCGGACCGCTACAACTACGCCGAACAGCGCGACTACCTGTTCGCGCTCTGGGATGCACTGGATCTCGGCGACAAAGTGACACTCGTGCTGCACGACTGGGGCTCAGTACTCGGCTTCGATTGGGCCAACCAGCATCGCGACCGCATACAGGGCATCGCGTTCATGGAAGCCAGCGTCACCCCAATTAGCTGGTCGGAGTTCCCTGCGGGTCTCCGCGGCGTTTTTGAGGGTTTTCGATCGCCGCGGGGCGAGACCATGGTGTTAGAGCAGAACATCTTCGTCGAGCAAGTTCTGCCCGCAGGGATGCAGCGCAAGCTCACCGACGAAGAGATGGACCACTACCGGCAGCCGTTCGTCAACCCGGGTGAGTCCCGCCGGCCGACGTTGTCCTGGCCACGCAACATCCCAATCGACGGCGAGCCCGCCGACGTCACAACGGTGGTCAACGACTACAGCAGCTGGTTGGCCGAAAGCGATGTGCCCAAACTGTTCGTAAACGCCGAACCAGGGGCCATCGTCCACGGCCGCATCCGTGACCTCATCCGCTCGTGGCCGAACCTCGCCGAGACCACCGTCACCGGACTGCACTTCGTCCAAGAGGACAGCCCCGACGAAATCGGCACTGCCGTCGCGCAATTCGTGCGCAAGCTGCGCTCGCCGTAGAAGCAGGTAGTCAGCGGTAGTCGATGGCGCTCAACTGTCCCGACTGGGCGATGGTCGAGGGCCCTTTGAACGAGCTGAATAGTCGCGTATCCCGGCGAGGCGCCGCGCTCAACGAGCGACGCCCGGACACCAGCGGACAAATGAAGAGGAATACGTCGGAAACGAACATGGCGGGTTAGCAGTATTTGGCCCAGTAGCGATGCCGCGATGGTGGCTGCGGCGGGCTGCGGCTGTTGTTCCGGCGGCTGTTGTTCCCGACGGCTGCGGCGCTATCCGCACCCAAGCCCTTCACCACCCCGCGGTGATCTGGGCTTGCAACACCGTCGCCACAAAAGTCTGACGATTTCAATTCGCGCTGCGGGCCTCCGGCCTGAATGACAGAGGGAAGTCCGATCCATGAACGAGTACGAAGCGCTCGCCTGGATCAACGCTTGGCCGAATCGGTGGCAGCAGGACAGCGGCTGCGGCTGGGCCATCGCCAGCAACGATGGCGTGCTAGGCCAGATCAGCATGCGCACGCTACGTCTGTTGCGGCGATGGATGATCGGCGAACCGCTGGCATAAACCCACAGTGGAATTGTGTCCCGGGCGAAGGCGCGCCGTTGACTTGCCGCGCGGCCAACCCCTCTGCTCGGCATAGCAGCGATGTCCCTGTTCACGTGGCGCGGGTTCACACGTAGGCAGGGCTGTGCCACGACCGAGATCGCCGACCCAGTCATCGCTTCGGCGGCTTCGGCGGGGAGGTAGGCGGTGCTGCCGCAGTGCGCCGGTGCACCTCGGACAACAACCTTGGCGGAACGTTAATCGCAGACATTATAATTAGTTGTGCTGCAACGTATTTCGCCGCAACTATATTACGTCAGATAAACCACCGCCGGCTGCGATTCGTCTCATCCAAATGTCCAATTTCAAGAGCCTGGCGTCGACTCCCCAGCCCCGTCGTCCGGCTGAGGAGCTCTAGCTAACTAGTGATTCCAGCCAGTTCGTGTGCCACCGCATCGAATGCGCGCAGCGTGTCTAACAGCATCTGCGGGTCTTGAGAGTCCGGCTGGGTGGATAACTTGGCGGCGACCACCTCGGCGGCGCGGTTGACGTAGATCATCTGACCACACATGCCCTGGCACAACACGACGTTGCTGCCCGGGTAGGGAAACCACACTTGGTTGCGGTACATTCCGCCGGGCATTCGGTTGTCGTCGGGGCTGGCCGCGAACGCCTGACGCGAGTCGGGACCGCCGTCGAGAGTGTCGGCGATCCACGCCGACGGCACAACTTGCTGGCCGGTCAACGAGACACCGTCGTGCAAGAACAGCGACCCGAACCGGACCATGTCGGTAAGACAGGCGTTGATGCCGCCGTCGAATATTCCGGTGCCGACCGTGTCTACGCCGATGGTGGCGTCGCATTGGGCGCCGATGCGGCTCCACAGCAGTTCCGACATCAGTTCGGGCATCCGCTGGCCGCCGGCGACCTCGCAGATCCAGCCGAGTACGTCGGTTTCACACGAGCGATATTCGAACGGGCCGCCGTGAGCCGACTTCTGCCGCAAGGTCAGCAGGAAGTCACGCAGCGTGGAGGGGACGTCCGGACTGCTCTTGGGTGCCCACCCGATCGCCTGTTCGAGGACGTGTATCTCCGCGGTCGGGTCGAGGTAGTTTTCTGAGAACGCGATGCCCGACCTCATGTCCAGCAGGTGGCGCACCGTCGCACCGGCGTAGCCGCAGTTCGCCAAGGCGGGAACGTATGCCGTGACCGGCGCGTCAAGCTCGATCGCACCGGCCCCGTGCAGCGCGCCTACCACGGCTGCCAGCAGCGACTTGCTCACCGAGAACAGCAGGTGCCGGGTCTGGGCCGCGAAACCGTCGAGGTACTCCTGGGCCACCATCGAACCGCGGTAGGCGACGGCCCACCCGTCGGTAGCGGTGGTGGCCATCACCGCGCCAACGGTGGTGGCCACCCCGTCAGTGCTGGTCAGCGGGATCTCGGCCATCGGAGCACTGGCTGCGGGCAACGCCGCGGCTGGCCCGGTCCCGCGCGAGATTACCGCGGTCGGCACGAAGTCTTCGACATGCTGGAATGACCAATGCGAATATGGCGCCGACAGCCAGTTGTCCAGTGAGAAACCGGCAGGGACGCGACCGGGTTCGCCGCCGATCATGCGCGCGGCTTCACGGGATCGCCGGGTGGTCTGATGACCAACGGTGCGCTGATTCCAGCTGGGAGGCGATGCGGATGAGGAGATCGTCTCGGCCGAAGTCGGCGGCGAGCTGGACAAGATCGGGTAGCCCAGGTGCGACTGTGTCGGCGGTCTCGGTGGCTGCATAAGAACTGAGGCGAGGCTAAGGCGAAGGTTTCGGCCAGCAATAGTCGACGACACCGTCGACGGCGCGGTAGACGGCGGTGTACGCCGTCCCATGCCCTTCGTGGTAGCGGGTATGGCGCAGCGGTGGGCGCAGGAACGCCTGGATCAGGGGCTCGCGCTCGATGGTTTGTCGAGCAGTTCGTGCGGCCGCTGCTCACGCTCGTGCGACGAGCCGCGAGACGATCGGCGTGGCCGGCGCCAGGGGTGTTGAGGCGAACTGCGCCTTGATGCCTTTGACCCAGCGCCGGCAGCGCTCGGTGAGCTGGTAGTCGTTGGTCTGCAGGTGCCCGCGGGTGACGAGCACGCCGAGTTGGGCGCCCTCGCAGCGTAAGTCGCCAGGCGCAGCGACACGCATGTAGAAGGCCTCGGACTCGTCGAGCAGCGTGGCCCAGTCGTTGCCCTGGCGCGCAAAACAGATGCGCCCGTCGTCGTCGAGGTGCCACACACCTGTGCGTGGGGTTGCGGTGAAGAGCTCGACGTCCGGCGAGGTCTCCGTGATTATCAGCTGACCCCAGACCTCGTCCTCGCCATAGCCCCGCTCCCAGCGCGAGTTGATCTCGTCGATGTCGAGCTCGTACTCCACGTCCATGTACTCGAGCAGGTGGAACAGGAACAGCGGCATGTCGGCGTAGGCCTCGGTGGTCAAGTTCGTCATCGGGCTCGCGCCGCTCAGGCGCGGGTTCACCTCGCCGAGGTAGAGCTCGTCGGAGTCCAGGTCGTGCAACAGGTCCACCTCGAAGTAGCCGCGGTACCCCTCGCGGCGCAGGACGTCGCCCAACTTTCCTACCATCTCTCGCGCGGCGTGCGTCTGTGCGGGCGGCAGCACCTCGCGCCAGACGTCATTGCCGCACCAGCCGCCCTTGCGCGGAGTCAGCTCCGGGTAACCGACGAGACTCGTCATCGCGGGGCCGATCACGGTGCCGTGGCGGGTCACGGTTCCCTCGAGGCACACCTCGACATTGCGGATGCGCTTCATGACTTTGACTTCCTGCTCGACCAGGTCACCGGCGCAATGGTCCCAGTCGCGCTGGCCGCGCACAAAGAACGTCGCGTTGCCGCCGTCGCCATAAGCGGCCTCGACGACGAGGTCATCTCCCAGCCCGGCGCTTTGCGCGAGCGCCGACAGCTCGTCGTAGGAGCCAGCCCGCCCGATCACGTGAGGCACGCTCGGCACGCCCGCCTCGTCGGCTAGGCGCGTCATGACGATCTTGGAGCCCAGGCGATGGCGCAGCTCCGCCGGGGGGTGCATGACCTCGAGCCCCGCCTGGCGCGCGAGGGCCTGGGTCTCCTCGTCAAGCATCACGAAGCAGGCCTTGCCACCGGGGCCTCGTCGCGCGATGAACTCGAGTGTCTCGGGATCACGCAGGAGGTGGTTGCACACATCCCCCATAGACGCGAAATCAATGCGGTCGCGCCGCCGGGGCACGAACACGCGCGAATGTGCACCCTCAAAAGAGTCAAAGTACGTCAGGTAGAAGAAGTTTCGTACCCAGCGGTCGATGCCTAGCAGGTTGAACGGGGTCGGCGAGATGAAGTACAGCGGCACGGCGTTGGTGTGAAAGAACGCGCGTACGTCCGAGATGCCGTTCAGCAGGCGGCGCGGCTCGGGCTCCGGCCCGCCGGCGTGCACGATCACGCCAGCCGCTGTGACGTCGACGCCTGGGCCCGACGCAGGGACCGCGGCGGGGGCGGGGGCGCTACGGCGGTGAGCTCACATACCTGCATGCCACAAGTGTGCACCTGCCCATGGCCGTGTGGCATTGTGCAGTGCGCCAACGTCGGCCTCGTATTCGTGCTAATACCAACACCTGGAGCATCCCGGTTTCATGCACACCTGGTTCAGTGTGACGCAGCATTTGCTGACATACCCTGTCAGGGATGCTGGATCGGCCGAGAACACTCCATTCGTCCTCCACGCGCCAGGAGCCTGAGCACCTTGCCGGTGCGTAGCCGTATTGACCGAGAGCGCCGAGTAGGCATCGAGATCCGGTTACCGCTTATTCACCGCGAATGACCTGGAGTCGGCCGGAATTGACCGGTTGCCACGGGAGCGTCTAGATCTCCAATCTAGTTGTCGCGCAGGAAAATCAAGCAACAACCGGCATCGTCGGGTCATACCGTTTGGTAATCCCTAGGTCGCACGTTCGAGTCGTGCCGGGGCACCCGAACCCATTCGCCCAAGTTAGCTAAGCTAGTACAAGTAATCCTAGTCGGGACCAACTGGGGAGCAATGATCAGAACTTGTGGATGGCCCTCGGCTTGGTGACGTGGTGGGGCGCACCTCCCTGAGGATGATCTGAAGTCCAAGAAGTTCTGATCAAGAGCTGGCGATGGCGCGCTGGTTCGGGAAGGTACGCCCATGCTCAAGGTAGTCCACGACGCCGATGCGTCCAACGAGAACGGCGCGATGGGCGGGTCGTTGCTCGATGAGATTCCGTGCCGTCGTCGGTTACCCCCTTCGGGTAGACCCGTTGTACTGGGAAGCGACTGACTCCTCGCTTGAAGCCACCGCAAGAAGCATGGGGGCATTGCGGTGGAATTCAAGCGCAGCTATCACGAAATGTTCACTGACTATGTGGCGCGGCGAGACCGTTTACGACGTCATCGTGGACGTCAAAATCAACAACGCCAGCCGGGCAGCGATCGGACTGGGACCTTAAGCGTTGCCCGACAAGTCGGAGACCTATCGAAGTAGGTGTTGAAAACCCATCAACACATCGGAATTGAACACTTGGGTGCCCTTGGTGCGGGTGCCGGACGTGGCGCAGGAGCAGGTCGCGGGGCAGGAGGCGGCGCCTCGTGCACGGGCGGTGCCTGTCGGACGGGCTGCTCCGGAGCCACGTCGGGCACCCGCGGAAGAGGTGCTTGGTGGACGGGCGCCTGTCGGACCGGGGCCTCGGGAGCAGGAGCCTGGGTCTTGGGAGCCGGAGCGTCGTGCGCGGGTGGTTCCGGTGCGGTCCGCTGCTGCGGTGGCTCTTGCTGTGTCGGTGTCGCTGGGCGGGCTCGCGGTTCCGATTCCGGCGCCTGCGGAACTGGATTGGTCTGGGGCGCCGAGTGCTCGCGGGGAGGAGCCGCCGCAGGGTTGGGTGGGGTCACCGGTATCGGTTCGGCTGGCGGTGCCACGGCAGGGTTCGGCGAGTCGCCCTTCGGCGGGATCGCCATTGGCCCCGATGAAGGATCGGGGTGCCGTCGCGGCGCGTTGTTGGCCGGTGTGGGCGCAGACTTTCCCTGCGGTTGGGCGATCGCCGGCGGTGTGTAGGCGGGCACCGGTGACAGCTTGGGTGCGGTAAACCCGGGTGACACCCTCGACGGCGGCGTGGCGGGCGCGGGCGCCGTCAATGCCGGTGGCGCAAACGGTGTTTGGTGGTTTGCCGAAGGCGTGGCGGGGCGCTCTCCCAGAGTCGACGGCGGCGGCGACCCGATCGAGATGGTGGTGTTACGCGGGGTGAGTTCCCGGGTGAAGTCGCGGGCGGATTTGTCCGCGAGGTCCTTCATCAGTGACCTGGAGTTGTTTGTCGCCCTGTCGGTGGAGATGAACTGCGTCAGTGAGGCATTCAGGTTCACCACCGGCGACGAGGCGCGGATGTTGGCGCCGGTGACTGACTTGGTGGTGGCCGGCGGTGCCCAGTCGCGGTTGCGCGGATCGTGCCAGTCCCGGCTCATGTTCCAGTTTTGGTACAGGTTCGGGTTGAAGCCGTGGGCGTGGTCCCACTGCGTGCGGTGGAACACCGGGTCGTCGTTCTGGAACTTCCACTGGTAGTACTGCTCGTAGGGGCGGTGGTGGTTGTACCAGTCCTGATTGCGTGGGTCACCGGGGTGGCCGCGGCGTTGGCCCCATTCGTTGCGGTCGTCGCGGTCCCAGCCGTTGCGGTCGTAGCCTGCCCAGTTGCAACCCGCCCAGTTGTAGCCCCAGCGGTCATAGCCCCACCGGTCGTAGCCCCACCGGTCGTATCCCCACCGGTCGAAGCCAAGGAAGTCGAAGCCGTACTGGTTGTAGCCGCTGAGGTCGTAGTTGTACCAGTCGGTGGGGTCGTAGCCGTAGAGCTGTCCCCACGACGGGTCGTAATAGCCCAGGTCGCCGAGGTTCGGTGTCAGCGGAGGAGCGTAGGGCTGCGGCCAGTCGGCCTCGGGGTCATCTGGCACACCGGGCGGCGGTGGGACGAAGTCGTCTGGCGCCACGCTCCCGGCCTCATCCGTGATCGGGTATCCCCAGGAGGGCGCAGCATCCGGCGTCTGCGGCGGGCTGCCCGGGTCGGCGGCCTGCGGCGCAGGAGGTGGTGCCGGCAGCGCGGGCAGTTGCTGCACCGAATCGGGCGTGTACTGCAGAAGTTGTTGTGTCAGTTGCAAGTAGAGGTTCTGCAGGCTGGTCCGCTGCGGTGATGTTGACAGGTAGTCCAAGTCCTGTTTGGCCTGATTGAGTGACGTGCGGGCGTCGGTCAGCTGATCGGGTGTGGGCTGCTGCCCGCCGCCGAGGATGTCCTGTGCCATCTTCAGATCATTGACGACGGCGGCGAGGGCGACGTCTTGCGCGTGATCGGGAAAGACCGCCTTCTCGGCACCCCACAGAGCGCCTCCCGGTGAGGTCTCGTACGTGGCGCCCAGCAACCCCGCGACTAGTAACACGGCCAATCCGCCGGCGACGGCCGTCTTGCCGCGGCGCGAGCGCGGTATCAGCCTGCGCCACCGCGACGCAGGCGCGGCCGACTGCATGTCGTTCCCGCGGGCGGGTGGGGGACTGAGAGTCAACATGCCGACCTCCTCGACGACGACCGGTGGCCGTGGTCGCGTCGCTCGCGACCGCGCGATTCTGGATGCTTAGGTGCTTGTCGGCTCCGGCCGATACGCAGGCCTGCCACAACTAATAAGCACAACTAAAATCTACGTATTCCCGCCGCGCGCGCCCACCTTCGAGGCGGGATTCATCATCAAGCCACAGCTCTCGCATAGAGACACACAGGAAGCAGTCGGCGTGGCCGACGCCAGAACCCCCGGACGTTCAATCCTGCGAGGCACGTCAACTGGATGATCGACCTTTCCCGGACCTGCGGCCACGCTGTGCGCGCTCGACGATGCCTTAGGCGACAACTCGAATTGCCTCCGCCGCAGCCCCTTTGGCCGGGCTGTGACGTGCGATCGCCACCCATGCTTGCAGCGAAGATTGACAGGCCCATACGACACGCCGACGTCTTGTCAAAGTAGCCCGGCGTTTCCTGTCAGTCTTCGCTGCATCTCGACGCGCTTACGCTTGGAGTTCGCGGCATATAGCTGACATTACAGCGCGGGTGAGGCGTACGAGCGCATCGGCGTTGACGGCAACCATGTTGTACCCGCGATCGGGGTCAGCTGCCGACAGCGTGGCGTGCGTACCGTCACCGTGACGAAAAGGATCGCAATCGCGGCTCGCCCTCCGAGCGCAACTCATCATAGTGACGTGTCTAGCCTATTGCAGGGCCCTACACTCAATATTGCTGGGCCGCAATAGATTTACGACGTCGTTGATGGATAGTCTCTATTATCCATGTAATACCAGTCGTCAAGATCTGGCTGACACTCCCTCGTGGCAGCAGAAGCACCCTGGACCAGCGCCATCTCCATTGTCGTAGTCGACGCCCGTGAAACCCAGCACACACACACGGTCGCCCGGCCATACCCAGGTGCCTTGCCAGGGCGCTGGCGACCGCGACGACGCGGTCCCACCACTCGCGGTAGCTGATGGTCTCGAACCGCGGCAGCAGTCCCAGCGACGTGCGACCGGTCAGCCGCTTGTGATCCGTCGGCACTGACTAGGCTTCGCAAATTTCATCGCTGTTTCCTTCGAACATTAGAGCCACGTGTGCGCTGAACCGGTTGCGCGGTGTCGTGAGGCGCATCGCGTGTGCGTCGCCATGCCAGTGCGCTGTCTCGGAAACTGGCGGCCGACGGCGGAAGAAATCTGTTGGTCATCCATCCGATCGCGATCGATCGGACCAGGTGATCGTCGTCGACGGCGATTTCGACGATGTCTGGTGACGGTGTCGAAGCGCGCGGAAGGATGGCGACGCCCAATCGTGCACCGATGAGTCCCCGCAGCGTGGTGATGTCGGTTCCCTCGAACGCAATCGTCGTCGGCCGACCGACAAGTCAGTCCGGTCGACGACCCCAGCCGATCGTGGTAGACGGTGCGCGGAAGGTTACGGTCGGATCTCGCAGTAGCCGTTGTGTTTCCGCGATATCGTCCTCGCGGGCACCCAGCGCGAGCATCCGTTCTTCGAGCCGCAAAAGCGAATCGGCGAACAAGCGCGCACCCACGGAGTCGCCGCGCACTAGGCGTGCGATGACTTCAACCTGGAGTTCCGCGAGATCAAGCGCTTCCAGGTCGCCAACAAGGCGTGTGCCATAGCCGGGATCCCAACCGCCGCTGATCGCCGCGTCACAGAACACCGTCCACGCACGGCGCCACGCCGCACTCCAGGGCGTGACCGCCATGGCGTTGAAATCGGGCTCGCACACCGCGAGCCAGCGCCCGGGTCGGACTGCGGCGAGCAGACGACCGAGCACGTCCAACCGTGCGGGCAGATGCATGAGCAAATTGCGGGCATGCACAAGATCGAACGCTGCTTGGGGAAGAGGGTCGCTGACCGCGTCATGTCGGCGGACCTGGACGCGATCACTGGCGAGCCCCTCCAGCAGGCGCACGTCGAGGTCGAGCGAGACGACCGAGCCCGTATCGCCCACCCGCGCCGCAAGCAGCCGCGTCGCGGAGCCGGCGCCAGCGCCCACGTCAAGACAACGCCAGCCCTCGCTGACTCCGATCGCATCGAACTGCCGGCCCGTATACGGATCGTGAACCTCCTCGAGGAGCGCGAGCCGCGCCCGCTCGAACTCCTCGGCCCCGTCCTGGCCCAACGTGTATTGCGCCATGGCCAGGCTGACGCTACTCCGAATGTTGAAGCATCACGGGGTTGGCTGAACGACGGCAGCAGGCCGAGGGCTGACCGCCAGGGTGTTATCGGCGGACTGGACCGACGCGGTCATCAACCCTGGCGATGTGCGCCGGATCGGGCTGACGACGGAAATCGCCGGCCGTGAACCCTATGACGTTCACATCAGCTGACGACCGCATAAGGTTTGTGGGAACCGGGTGTACCCGTCGCCTGCTCAGTTGGCGTCGCCCCGCTTGGGCCAGGGCCACCGATCCATGTGCAGCTGCGCGAACACGCGGCATTGCTTTAGTGGCTCCTTACCGACACCTCGAGTGGCGCAAACCTGCGGGCGGCGTCGGCGAGCTCACCGACAACGCTGGGGTGGCGTTTTGAGCTGCGTGTCGGCTTAGATTCGAGGGCCAGCTGGCGGGCGCTCGGCGGGGACCACGACCGCGCCCGACCACGACGTGTCTGCCCTTCACGGACGGGCTCCGACGTAGACCCCACTGTCGCGGTATGAGGCGATCTAAACCCGAGCCCGGGCAGTGAGCGCGGCGGGACTTCTTGGCGGTCGAATATGCGTGAGCTCTTGGGGCTCTTGGGATTTGGCCCGTGCCCGGCGCTCTTTGACGCTGAGGTCTGAGTGACGGTCCCCCCCGCTGCGTCGGCCGCCGCCACCTGGGTGTGGGCCGGGGCTGGCAGGATCGGCAGGCCGCCCACCCCGGGGGCAACCTGCCGCGCTTATTGCCAATGGTGCGGGCTGGCCGGACACCGATACCGCGGCCGGGCCCGGCTGCTGGGCCGGCTTCGCGCGGCCGACAGCGCTGATTCCCCCGGCTGGCAGTTCATCACTGCCCGCCGCGGTCGAGGTGCTCTCGACGATCCACCCAGCCGGACCTACCCGCCCTCCAAAGGCGCCGCGCTCGGCGGGCTGCACGCCGACGTGTTCGGCACGAGCCGGCGGCACGGCCCACGCGGATCATCGATGAGAACCTCGCGTCTCGCCACCCACACCCGGCCAGGGTTGTCGTCGGCCAACAAAAGTCTGACCCATCTTGATGGGTTAACGACGGTGTCGCACCCCATACCGGGTCCTACCGTTGTCCACCGTCACACCGTCTTCTGCCATCGAGGAGCGCGCATGAACCTCATGGCATCCACCGACCCGGTAACACCCGACCAACACCCGCAACACAACACACAGGAGAACTGACATGGGCTTCACCACACCGGATTTCCCCGACGTGGATCCGGACGAATTTCTCGCCAAACCGCTGATGGAGCGGATGCGGATCCTGGCGCTGAACTGGGCCGAGAACGGATTCGGTTCACCCAAGATGGTGCACACCGTCTACATCGTCAAGCTGGTCTTCTTCTACGCCCTGGGGGCGATCCTGGTCGCCACGCTGACCTCCGGGTTGCCCGCGTTCTGGCATGTCTCGGCGTGGTGGAACCAGCCCATCGTCTACGAGAAGGCCCTCCTGTGGACGGTGCTGCTGGAGGCGATCGGCGTCGCCGGGTCCTGGGGCCCGCTGGCCGGCAAGGTCAAACCGATGACCGGGGGCATCCTGTTCTGGGCGCGCCCGGGCACCATCCGGCTGCGGCCCTGGAAGTGGGTGCCGTTCACCGCCGGTGACCGGCGCACCCGCTTTGACGTCGCCCTGTACGCGACGCTGCTGATCAGTGTGGCCATCGCGCTGTTTTCGCCTGGCGTGCACAGTGACTCGCTGTCGGCGGTGATGCCGAACAACACCTCCGGCGTGGTCAACCCGGCGCTTCTCGTCGCGCCGATCGTGCTGCTGGTGGCGATGGGACTGCGCGACAAGACCATCTTCCTGGGTGCGCGTGGTGAGCAGTACTTGCCTGCGCTGGTCATCTTCGCAGTGCTGCCGTTCGTCGACATGATCATCGCTCTCAAGCTGTTGATCGTGGTGGTGTGGGTCGGCGCCGGGGTGTCTAAGTTCGGCAAGCACTTCTCCAACGTGGTGCCGCCGATGGTCAGCAACAGCCCGTCGCTACCGTTCAAATTCCTCAAGCGTGCGCACTACCGCGACTTCCCGAATGATCTGCGGCCGTCGCGGGTCGCCGATGTGATGGCGCATGTCGCGGGCACCACGGTGGAGATCATCGCCCCGCTGGTGCTGCTGTTCTCGCCGTGGCCGTGGCTCACCGTGCCGGCCGCGATACTGATGGTCGTTTTCCACCTGTTCATTGTCTCGACGTTCCCGATCGCGGTTCCGCTGGAATGGAACGTGCTGTTCGCCTATGCCACCGTCTTTTTGTTCCTGGGCTTCCCGACCTGGGACGGCTACGCCGTGTCCGACATGTCCTCGCCATGGCTGACCGCAGGGATCGTGGCCGCGCTGGTGTTCTTCCCGATCCTGGGCAACTTCCGGCCAGACAAGGTGTCGTTCCTGCCGTCGATGCGCCAGTACGCCGGCAACTGGGCCTCAGCGGTGTGGGCGTTCGCCCCGGGCGCGGAGGCCAAGCTGAACAACGTCACCCGCTCCGCGAAGAACCAGGTCGACCAGTTCGTCGAGTTCGGTTACGAGCCGAAGTGGGCTGAGATCACCCTGCAGTCGACCATCGCCTGGCGCACCATGCACAGCCAGGGCCGGGGCCTGTTCTCGGTGCTGCTGAAGAACCTGCCCGACATCGACACCCGCACGGTGCGCGAAGCCGAGTTCACCTGCAACTCGTTGATCGGGTTCAACTTCGGCGACGGCCACCTTCACGACGAAGACATGATTGCCGCTGTGCAGCGTGAGGCGGCCTTCGAGCCCGGTGAACTCGTCGCGGTCTGGGTGGAGTCGCAGGGCTGGGGCAGCAAGGTCCAGCACTACAAGGTGATCGACGCGGCGCTCGGCGTGATCGAGCGCGGCACGTGGCAGGTGTCCGACGCGGTCGCCGCGCAGCCCTGGCTGCCCGACGGCCCGATCCCGCTCGACGTCACCTGGTCGGCGCCGCACCCGCCGGCCGCGGCGGAGGTCGTTAGCAGCAACGGGCAGGTCTACAACCAAGAGGTACTCGCGTGAGCACCGCGTTCGTCGTGGGGGCCGGGCCGAATGGCCTGGCCGCCGCGGTCACCCTGGCTCGGGCGGGAGTGCAGGTGACAGTGCTGGAAGCCGCCGACGAGATCGGTGGCGGCACCCGCAGCAGCGATGCGATCCTGCCCGGTCTGTTGCATGATCACTGCTCGGCGATCCATCCGATGGCCGTCGGCTCGCCGTTTCTCACCGGGCTGGGACTCGACCGTTACGGACTGTCCTGGCGGCTGCCCGAGATCGACTGTGTCCATCCGCTCGACGGCGGCGGTGCCGGGGTGCTGTATCGCTCCGTCGATGCCACCGCCGATGGACTCGGCTCCGACGGCTCGCGCTGGCGAGCGCTGTTCGCCGGGCCGTCGGCGAGGTTCGATGCGCTCTCCGAGGACATCATGGGTCCGCTGCTGCGGCTGCCGCACCACCCGCTGACGCTGGCCCGGTTCGGCGCGCCGACCGTGCTGCCCGCCTCAGCCCTCGCCAGGTGGTTTCGTACGAACCAGGCGCAGGCGTTGTTCGGAGGCGTTGCGGCACATGCCTTCCGGCCGTTGCACTACCCGATGACCTCGGCGATCGGCCTGGGGATTCTCACCGCAGGGCATCGTCACGGCTGGGCGGTCGCGGCCGGCGGTTCGCAGTCCATCACCAACGCGCTGGCAGCGCTATTGGAGGATCTGGGCGGCAAGATCGTAACCGACACCCGCATTTACACGGTGTCGCAACTTCCGCCGGCCGACCTGGTCATGTTCGACCTGGCACCCGAGGCGGTCGCAAGCATCCTCGGCGACCGTCTGCCGGGCCGCATCGGTAAGGCTTACCGGCGGTTCCGCCGCGGCCCGGGAGCGTTCAAGGTCGACTTCGCCGTCGACGGTGGCGTGCCGTGGACCAATCCCGAAGCCCGCCGCGCCGGTACCGTACATGTCGTCGGCTCGTTCGCCGAACTGGCCGCAACCGAACGCGACATCCACGCCGGGCGCATGCCGGAGCGACCCTTCGTCCTGGTCGGTCAGCAGTATCTGGCCGACCCGGCGCGGTCGGTCGGCAACGTCCACCCGGTGTGGACCTACGCGCACGTCCCCAACGGCTACACCGGCGACGCCACCACCGCGATCATCGCCCAGATCGAGCGATTCGCTCCCGGCTTCCGCGATCGCATCATCGGGCACACCGTGCGCTCAACGAGGCAAATGGCAACCTACAACAGCAATTTCGTCGGCGGCGACATCATGACGGGCGCCAAGGACATCCGCCAACTCACCTTCGGTCCGCGAATCACACTGTCGCCCTACCGCGTTGGGCTACCCGGCATGTACATCTGCTCGGCGGCCACCCCGCCCGGCCCCGGTGCGCACGGGATGTGTGGATACAACGCCGCCCAGACCGCACTCACCGAACTCAACCGCTGAACAAACCACAAAACCCGACAATAAGGAGACCCATGAACACCGCCATCGATTCGTCGTTCGATCTATTCCGCCTGACCGAAGAGCATGAGGAATTGCGTACGGCGATTCGCGCACTGACGGAGCGCGACATCGTGCCGCACGCGGCCGACTGCGACGAAAACGAGCGCTTCCCCCAGGAAGCTCTCGACGCGCTCAACCAGTCCGGCTTCAACGCCGTGCACATCCCCGAGGCCTATGGGGGCCAAGGGGCCGACGCCGTGGCCACCTGCATCGTGATCGAAGAGATCGCCCGGGGCTGCTGCTCCTCGTCATTGATCCCGGCGGTGAACAAGCTTGGCACCATGGGGCTGATCCTTTCCGGCGCCGAGGACCTCAAACAGCAGGTGCTGCCGGACATCGCCGCGGGCGCGATGGCCTCCTACGCGCTGTCGGAGCGAGAGGCCGGATCGGACACGGCCAGCATGCGCACCCGCGCCCGCGCCGAGGGCGACGCCTGGATCCTCAACGGCACCAAGTGCTGGATCACCAACGGGGGCAAGTCCACCTGGTACACCGTGATGGCGGTGACCGACCCCGACAAGGGCGCCAATGGCATATCAGCGTTCATGGTGCACAAGGACGACGAAGGATTCAACGTCGGCCCCAAGGAACGAAAGATGGGTATCAAGGGGTCACCCACCACCGAGCTGTATTTCGAGAACTGCCACATCCCCGGCGACCGGATCATCGGCGAACCCGGCACCGGCCTAAAGACCGCGCTGAAGACCCTAGACCACACCCGCCCCACGGTCGGCGCCCAAGCTGTCGGCGTCGCCCAGGGCGCCCTGGACGCCGCGATCGCATATACCAAGGACCGCAAGCAATTCGGCAAGTCCATCTCGAGCTTCCAGGCCGTCCAATTCGAGCTGGCCGACATGGCGATGAAGGTCGAGGCGGCAAGGCTGATGGTGTACACCGCCGCGGCCCGCGCCCACCGCGGCGAGCCCGGCCTCAGTTTCATCTCGGCGGCCGCCAAGTGCTTCGCCTCCGACGTCGCCATGGATGTCACCGAGTCAGCGGTCCAGCTGCTGGGTGGCGCCGGATACACCCGCGACTTCCCCGTCGAAAGAATGATGCGCGACGCCAAGATCACCCAAATATATGAGGGCACCAACCAGATTCAGCACATCGTCATGTCGCGCGCCCTGCTCGCGGCCTGACCCTCAACGAGACGAGAAAAGGTGCGCTATGAAGGCTCTGCGATTGGTTGAATGGAAGACCGATCCGGAACTAAGCTACCCCGTAGCTATCAGGTCCCCCTTTAGTTAGGGTCGCGCCGTTGCGCGCGGAGGTACCAGAACGCCATTTCGACTGGCGCGCCGTCCGGTGCGCCGCGCACCGTGGCGGGCTCCAGCGACGCGATGTCCCAGCCGGCACCCCCGAGGACGTCGCGTAGCGTCTCTTCGGACACCGCCGGTCGCGGCCACTCCTCGCCTACCGGGTTGGCGTCGGAGAAGCAGCTGAGCAACAGGGTGGCCCCCGGCCGGGTGGCCCGGTGCACCGCGGCGGCGTAACGACGTTTGCCGTCGTCATCGAGGCAGTGGAACATGCCGCTGTCGATCACGGTGTCGAACGCGTCGGTGTAGCCGTCGAGCTTGGTGGAGTCGGCCACCGCGAAGTCCACGTCGACTCCGGCGTCCTTGGCCCGCCGCTCGGCGGTGATCAGCGCGGTGGGTGAGATGTCCAACCCGGTCACCTTGTGCCCGTTCTTGGCCAGGTAGACGGCGTTGTCGCCGAGCCCGCAACCGATGTCAAGAACATCGCCGTGGACCCAGCCGCTCGTCTGCCACCCGATGACATTCTCGTTGGGCGCCTTGGTATCCCATGGTGGTGTGGTTATCGGCGGCATGCCTTCGCCCGGGCTTTCGCCACGGTAAAGGGCGTCATAATCCATGTGCTGCAATCCGGAGGAGTCGTCGGACCCACCGGTAGGCGTGAACGCGACAACTGGGATGGTCCGCGACGTCATGCGCTGGTACTCGGCGAATCCCGGATACCGCTCCGCCTGCAGCGCGTACTTGTCGTCGCGTTCGGCGCCCTGCAACTCGGTGGCATGCACGTCGACGATGTCGTCGCCGACTTCGATGCGGACGTCGGGGTTGGCCTTCAGGTTCCAGTACCAGGCCGGGTTATCGTCGGCACCGGCGTTCGAGGCGAACACCAAATACCGGTCGCCGTCGGCGAGATACATCATGATGTTGGTCCGCGGCTTGCCGCTGCGTGCACCGACGGTGTGCAGCAGCACGATCGGCGCTCCCTCGAACGGGCCACTGACGCGGCCGTGGTTGGCGCGGAACTCGGCGATATTGCGCTGGTTGAAGTCGTTGCCATCGCTCATCGTGGTCTCCTCACGTCGACTGACGTCTCGTCGCTCATGGTCGCAGCACGAACTTGCCGCGGGTGTGGCGCTTTTCGAGTTCCCGGTATGCATCGCGCACATCGTCGAGGGCGAAGACTGCGGCGATCGGCACTTCCAGCTCGCCCCGTGCGACGAGGTCGGCCAACTCGGCGATCACCGCTGCGGTCGCGGCATCCGCGCCGCCTGCCGACAAGACGCCGAACTGCTCGACGGCAGCGAAGTCGGCGATGGTGTCGACCCTGTCGCGCGGGACTTTGAGGTCCTCGACGGCCATGGCGACATATCCACCACCGTAGAAATCCAGCAGAGCATCGATGTGTCCGGATGGTGCTGCGGCGCGCAGCCGGGCCGGCAGGTCGTCGCCGTAGTTGACCGGGACCGCGCGATGGTCGGCGAGCCAGGCATCGTTGGACGGCCCGGCGATGCCGAGGACGGTGGCCCCGGCGCGTCGGGCGAGTTGAACCGCGATCGAACCGACACCGCCGGCCGCACCTGCGATCGCTACCGTCTCACCCGGCAGGAGGCGCACCGCCCGCACCGCGGCGTGGGCGGTGGTCCCCGCCATGTACAGCGCACCGGCCACCTCCCACGGCACCGCGGCCGGCTTGGCGGTCAACTGGTTTGCCGGCACAGTCACGTACTCGGCGTGGCTGGACCTGGCGTTGCGCACCGCGTCCTCGATAGTTAGGTTGGAAAATCCGATGACGTCATCGCCGACAGCGAAACCGGTGACGCCGGAACTGAGTTCGGCCACCACCCCCGCCAGGTCGCTGCCCTGACCGGACGGAAACGTCGCCGGCCATCGGTCGTGCAGTGCGCCACTCCGGATCACCGCCTCACTCGGATTGATGCCGGCTGCCCTGACCTCGACCAGAACCTCACCGGCTCCCGGAACAGGGCGGGGCACGTCGCGCACCTCGAGGACGTCGATGCCCCCGTACGAATCGAACTGCACTGCTTTAGTCATGAGCGGATCTCCTCAATATGATTGGTCGACCAAGTAATGCCCTACACCGAGTGTAGCACTTTAATTGGTCGACCAACCAAGTCAGATTGGTGTCGGGCCCCAGCAACCGACCCGCCATCCGCCCGAATACAAGAAGCAGCTGCTGGCGATGCTGCAGCGCCGCGAGGCGTCGCCACCACAGTTATGTGAATCCGTCGCCCGACCGTGGTGGCTGGCGTGTCGGTCAGGTCACGTCCTGTGGCAGAAATTCACTGCAACCTTGTCCAGCAGTCGCTGCAGTTCGGCGCGCTCGGCGGGGTCCAGCCCGGCGACCGTGCGCTGTTCCACCGTTTTCCAGGCGGCTTCGATTTCGGGGCGGAGGGCTCTGCTGGTTTCGGTTGCCTCGACGAGTACTGCGCGTCGGTCGGCGGGATCCGTCGTCCGGGTAACGTTGCCGGTGCGCTGCAGCCGCTGAAGCATCTTGGTCATGGTGGAGGGGTCGACGCCCAGGGTGTCGATCAGGTCGGCCTGGCGCACGGCCCCCGCTTCCCACAGGTGCATCATCAGCAGCTCCTGCCCCGGGTAGAGGCCAGTGCCCTTCAGGAGTTCTCCCGCCGTGGCGCGGTGCAGCCGGGCCACCCGACCAAGGGCCCGACCAACGGGGCCGAACGGCTCGACGTCAAACGGATCGCGGCCAGGTTGCTTGGGCGCCATGCCCCCAGAGTAGCTTGGTTGGCCGACCAAATAAGGTGCTACGCTCGCCGTAGAGCATTACTTGGTCGACAAATCGTATGGAGGAGATGCGCTCATGACGCGGGGATGCAAGCGCCGAAGCTAGCCTGCCTGCCACCGCACCGACCTGGGCTCGCCTGCCGGACCGCGTGCCGCTCGATCGCCCAGACGGCGCCGACTTAAAGCCGCCCGGCGACTGCAACGGCGCCGGGGTGTCTGGACAGTGCGAGCACTTGCGGGCCGAACTCGGTTGCCGCGCACGGCGCGCTACTCATGTCCTCATTCTAACTTAATCGTTGAACCGGGAATGCTGACGACACTTAATTGTTTAACCGAGCATGGGACCGAACGCACGCAGCAGGAGGCGGGATCAGCGATGCAGGCAGTTGGACTGACCGGGCTGGACTTCATGCCGCGCCTGTTCGACATCGGCGAACCAATCGCCGCGCCCGACGGCGTCGTCGTCGACGTAATGGCCACATCGGTAAACGAGGTCGACCGCGCCGCAGTCCGCGGGCGTCACATCAGACTGACAGATCAGAACTGAAAGGAAAGACCACCATGACGGACATCAACATGTTGGCGTTGGTCGGGAGCCTGCGCGCCGCTTCGGTAAACCGGCAGATCGCCCAAGTGGCCTCGGAGAACGGGCCTGACGGGATTTCCGTCGCGGTCTATGACGGTCTCGGCGACATCCCGTTCTATAACGAGGACATCGACGGTGCCGACGCACCGGCCGCCGCGCAGAGCCTCCGCGCCGCGGTTGCCGACGCCGACGCTGTTCTGGTGATCACACCCGAATACAACGCCAGCATTCCGGCGGTCGTGAAGAACGCGATCGACTGGTTGTCGCGGCCGTACGGGGAGGGCGCAGTTACCGCTAAGCCGCTCGCCGTGATCGGCGCCTCGGGCGGTCGGTACGGCGGCGTGTGGGCACACGACGAGACGCGCAAGTCGTTCGGCGGGGCCGGGGCCCGCGTCGTCGACGCGATCAGTTTGTCGATCCCGATTAGCTCGCTGGACGGCAAGGATCCACGGGAGAGTACCGAGGTGGTGGACGCACTCGCCGAGGTGCTGAAGAAGCTGGCCGCCGAAGTGGGTTGAGCAACTCCACACGCTGTCCGCCGACGGGAAGGGCACTCCCGCAACGGCGAAGTCGCCCTCGATATACCCGCTGCCCAAGCCGATGTCGAGACGCCCGCCGCTGGCGGCGTCCACCGTCGCCAGATCCCAGGCCAACAGCGCCGGCCGGTACAGTGGCGTATTGATGACAAAGGTCCTGACCCCGACGGCGGGCACCGCATCGGCGACGGCGACCAGGATCGGAAGCGGGGCCGAGTCGCCGAGATGGTCGCCAACCAACACCACATCGAATCCAATGTCGGCGGCGCGCTTGGCTTTCTAGACAGTCGCACGACCGCTTCCTCGCCGACTTCCTGATGCGCAACAAAGGCGTCATCGGCGACTATGAGCCACCGCCAAAGGCACTCAGGACTATCCAAGACCGCCACCTAACGACTCAAACTGACCCGCTGAGGTGCTGAGTGTGTGATCATCGCACTGGAACAGCGCACGTTCGGAGTACGTCCAAGTCCACAATTGAACGAGCGAAACTCTCGATACACCAGCACTTTCGGGCAGCATCCTACGGGACGTCCCGGTCGGTGTGATCGCCGCCGTGGGCGCGTTGGAACCCGACCATCAGCGTTGCGCTCATGTAGGGGCGACGGCGAAGGTCCTCTGTCGTCGTTGTTTTCGGCTCTCGGGGCGAGCCGGTGGGCCGCGAACAAGTCCGACGTGCTGGCGGTGAGGGTGTCCCAGCCGTGCGTATCCAAGTACTCCGCAACGTCGTTCTGGTCGTCTAGGTAGAAGACATCAGTCATATCGACCTCCAGGCCGTGGTTAAGCCAGCGCTGGATGAGCAGCCGGACGCGCTGCCGGAAGTGGTCCTGTTCGGTGGGCGGCAGCGGGGGAAGGTTGTCGAGCGCTAGCCTGCTCCCTTCGGCGCTGAGCGCGATGATGCTGTCGAGCAGCCGGTGCTTCGCGTCGGGCAGGCTATTCCGCTCAAACCGACAGAGGGCACTTATTCGAAACGTGCGGTATTCGTTTGCGCAGATCAGACAGACCCACGCTAACGGCCCTACCACGACTGTGAGCGCAACCGAGGTGAACTCAGACGCCCTGGATACCCCGTATTGCAGTGCCTCAGCTCTAACTGTCAACGAACCACTGAAGGACGTCTTCCGCACACAGGAGGGCTCGCCTCTAGGCCTCTGCCTCTGTTGTCGCGAGCGAAAGTCGAAGGGTAAGTGTGCTGTGAGGCGATCGATCGGTCGTCCCGCGGATAAAGGACGTTGCCTTCCGAAATTAAATTGACCTCGGCAGGAGTAGCCCGCATCGAGTCAAATTCATCCCGGAAGAAGGCCGAGCGCTGTCAATTGCCTTCGCGCCAGGAAGGTGGGGCGTTTAAGCGTCGTTCAGCAGTCCGCGCTCGATGAGGTCCAGCACGTGCCCCCGCGAGAATTTGATGGCTGCGGTGCTAGTGGGTAGCGGCCCGTCGAGCAGCAGGCCGGCAAGGCCGTGGACCGCTGACCAGGCGGCAATCTCTGCTCCCGGCCTGCGGCGAGGATCCAATACACCGGCGGCTTGCGCTTGGTCGAGTACTTGACCAAGGACCTCGTAGGGGTCGGCGACGGCGGTGCTGTGTGTTGGGTCCTCGCCTCCGCTCGGTCGATCGTCCGCTGCGTCGCCGGATGTCGCGGGATGTGAGGTGAACGCGGTGCGAAACAGTCCGGGCTCGGTGAGTGCGAAGTCGATGTAGGCGGTGCCGACCGCTCGCAACCGGCGGCGGGGGTCCCTGGTGCGGTTGACCCGTCGGCGCATCTCCGCGCCGAGCTCGTTCCGCGCGAAGCGCGACACCTCGGCTAATAGCGCCTCGCGGTCGGCGAAATGGCGGTAGGCGGCCGAGTGCGACACCCCGGCCGCCCGGGCGGCCTCGCGCAGGATCACTCGATCGGGGCCGCCCTCGCGGGCCAGCGCGATGCTCGCCTCGATCAGCGCAGAGTGCAACGCACCGTGATGGTAGGGCTTTCGGTCAGTGGGGTCGGCGCTGACGGAGCTCATGCCTTCACGATCCCACGCAAACCGACATGTTGACAATGGTCACATCCGAACGCACACTGGGCGGATGTAACCAGCGGTCACATTGTGATCGTCCGACAAGGGAAGGAAACTCCGATGACCAACACACGCGTACTGGTAACCGGCGCCACGGGCAAGATCGGCGGCGCGGTGGCCGCCCAACTGTTGGAAAAGGGCGTGGCGACTAGGGCCTTGGTGCATCGCGACGATGGGCGCGCTGACCGGTTGCGGGCCTTGGGCGCTGAGATCGTCGTGGCGGATATGTTTGACATTCAACAGGTTGCGGCCGCGGTGGACGGGGTGGACCGGCTGTTTTTCAATCCCCCGTACCATCCACATGCGCTCGACAGCGCGGTCGGCTTTGCGGTGGCTGCGCGCCGCTCAGGGTTGGAGACGGTGGTGGCGTTGGGGCAGTGGCTGGCCAGCCCCGAGCATCCGTCTCTGATGACCCGGCATGCCTGGTTGATCGACAAGCTGTTTGAGCTGCTGCCCGATACCGCCCACGTTGCGGTTGATCCGGGGTTCTTCGCCGACAACTATCTGAACCTGGTCCCGATGGCCGCCCAACTCGGGGTGTTGCCGGTGCCGACGGCGGGCCGCAATGCGCCCCCGTCCAACGAAGACATCGCCCGAGTCGCGGTGGGCGCCTTGCTTGACCCGCATCGTCATGACGGCCGGGCCTACCGTCCGACCGGGCCGACGATGTTGTCCGGAGCCGAGATCGCAGATGCGGTGGGTGAGGCGTTGGGCCGGCGGGTGCGCCCCATCGATATCCCGCCGTGGATGTTCATGCGCGCCGTGCGCGTGAACGCCAAGCGACTGGGAGCCGATCTGTTCTTCGAGTCCAGTGTGCGCCACTACCTGCCCGAGTACGCCCTGGGCACCTGGGAGGTGGGCGGCCCGACCACTCATGTCCGCGATGTCGCCGGAGTCGAACCGGAAGACTTTCCGACGATCGCCCGGCGCTACGTCACCGGCCCGGAATCCCGCCGGACCGCCAGGAACCTCATCGGCCAAATCTGGAACTTCACGTTGATCGGGCTCGTGCCGATGCACCGCCTGGATAGGTTCGATCGACGCCAGCAGCATCCCCAGCCCGCCCATCCCCGGTATGCGGGCGAGTCGGTCGTGTGGCGAAACGAGCACACCGCATCGGCCGACCCAACCCACGAACGCTTCGGCGCAATCAAGATCCCTGCGGTATCGGTATCGCCGCATCGCCCGTGGGACCAACGATTGTCGTCCTAGCCGCGTGGGCTGCGACAGCTCGGCCACTCGCCGAATCCCATTACCGCCCTTCAATTAACCTTCCAGCTCATTTCGCGGTCGGTGGAGTCGCCGAAATGCTCGGATACAGCGACCAAGTCACGCAACGACACGCCGAAGCGGCTGGTGCGACATGGTCGAAGTACGTGACGTAGGCCAAATCCCGATCGACAGAATTGTTAATCTGGTACCCAACAACGGAAGCCTCGACGTGACCGCACCGCCCCCAACTCTGACGACGCGCACGACATACTCGCCCAGTTCGCTGCAAGAGTGGGCACATGACGCAACCGGGATATGAGGCGCTCGCCGACCGCTACGCCGCGATGTTTTCCCGCCCCTACCAGTCACCTATCGAACGCCACGCCGTTGCTGCCTTGGTGGAAAGAATCGACTCGCCAGGTGTCGTTGTAGATGTGGGGTGCGGCCTCGGCCACGTCACTGCCGACCTCGCTCATCGTGGACTTGATGACGAAACTTCCCGCAAAATGGCGCTCGTAACATGAACGGCTGCGCCACAATGCAATTCACAGATTGGTCGAAGTCCGCCACCAGCAGGCGCGCCAGTTCGAGCCGTGACTCGTAGATGACATGGGCGGACATGGTTGATGACCAGTAGCTACCCGATTCTCTGGGGGTCCGCGCTGGGCGTGAGCGGAAAATGCGGCTGTATGTGCAGGTCAGGCACTGTCTTTCATGAGACTAGCGTGGGCGACAGGTGTGGTTCAACGCGGCGCGCCGGTTAAGGGGTCCGCGCCGTCACAGCATGGCGTTGGCCCACGCCACGTGTCCTTCGAAGCCAATCGATCTCGCCGTCGCGCGATACCGCTCGACGAAATTCCGATATAGAACCGCATCACCGTGTGCCTGCGCCAGCAGCGCGCGAACCTGCAGCAGCGGCAGTTCGTGAAACACCAACCCCGGTTCGGTCGGCACGGCCTCCAGCCGGCCGATCGCGTCCTGCGCCTCCAGGAGATCGGCGTCGCCACCGCGGGCCAGCAGTGATTCCACCAGAATGGTGATCGCCGGCCCGTGCCACAGCATCCCGCCTGTGTCGAGTAGCTCGTTGAACACTTTCCGCGAATCCTCAACGGCACCGTCGACGTCGCCGAGTCGGAGCTTTTCCCTGGCGATCTCGATGTCGATCATCGGCGCCGCCCCCATCGAGTATTGCTGCTGCAGGGCGGTTTGACGGGCTGTGGCCAGCAGGTCCAGCCCCGACCCGCGATCCGCACCGCGATGATGAGCCAGGACCAGACCCAGAACCCAGCGAGTGGTGGCGACGCCGAAGTCGTCACTGGATCGCTCTGCGATCTCCAAAGCCTCGGCGGTGTAACGCATTACGGCCGCATCGGCCAGCACCGCCCCGTTGGCGACGGTGATGCCGTATGCGTATGTGATCACGAGGACGCGCGAAGTCGGGTCAAGGGCCCTTGCCATCGAGATCGCCTCGTCGAGGTCGGTTTTCCATCCCGGACGTCCCAAACAACACCGGGTGAGGCCCCGCATCATGGTCGCTCGCGCCAACGCTGCACCGTAGACCCGGTTGCCCTCGGCAAGGTCGCCGCTCGCAAGGTCGATGACGCGCTGCGATAACTGCAGGGCTTCGGCCACCTCGCCCGCCTCGTACTTGGCCACGATTACCTGGGGCAGCACGCGGACCGTCAGTGTCGGATCGTCGATGGACTCGAGCAGTTGGGCGTATTCCGCGGCGAGCCGAGACGAATCGCGATACCGGGCGTGGGTGGTGAGCGCCAGCAACTGCCCGGCCGTGCCGAGGGCCAACGACGCCTTGTCTCCCGCGTCTGTGCAGAGTTCGCGTAGCTCGTCAAAACAGGTGTCGGCGAGGTGCCCGCCTACCCGCCACGCGGTTGCGCAGAGCATGGCCCGGGGGGCGATTCGCATCGACGTCCGGCCCGGCGCAGCCGGCAACCGGTCGGCAACCTGACGGGCCCGCTGCCAGCTGTTGCGCGCCGCGTGGACGTCGCGGTAGTTCGCCCAAGTTCCAGCGCGCATGCGCCAGCCGAACGCCTCGTGCAGCGCGCCGGCTGCCTCCAGATGCTCGGCGATCAACGCCGCATTCTTCTCAACCGCTGCCGGGTCGTGCTGCTCGATTGCGGCAGCCAGGCGCCGATGAAACTCGGCACGATCGGATTGGAGCTGTGATCGGTAGGCCACCGCGCGGATCAACGGATGCCGAAACGCGTACTCGGCGCGCGGCGTGTACATCACCTGATCGATGAGTCCGGCTTGGGTCAGCTCCGTCAGCGCAGGATCGCCGATCAGCGTGCCGAACAAGTCCGCGCTGAACCGCGACCCGATCACCGCCGCGGCATTCAACGTGCTCTTGGCCGTGCTGTCGAGCCGGTCGATGCGGGCGGCGATCGCGGCCTGCAAGGTGGCCGGCACGCTGACCTCGGTGTCCTCGCTTTCGCATATGTATGCGCCTCGTTCGCCCGCCAGCACACCGCGGTCGGCCAGATCGCGCACGATCTCCTCGACGAAGAAGGGGTTACCATCGGCGCGCTCCGCGATCTGGTCAGCCAGCGCGGCGACCGAGGGGTGCGAACCGAGCAACTCGCCGATCAGTGCACTGGTTTGTGAATCATCAAGGGGCGCCAATGCAATCGTCTCGGCGCCCGATGTCCTACTCAGCGCGCCCCGATATTCGGGCCGGTGGGTGATCAACACCAGCGAAGGCGTCTGCGGAATCACCGATAAGAAATCGGCCAGCATCGACTCACTGGTGTGATCGATCCAGTGCGCGTCCTCGATGACGAAGACACGCAGCGTTGAGCGGGCCAGCGCCGCGGCATTGACCAGGGCCGTCAGTCGTCGCCGACGCGCATCGGGAGCGATCTTGGGCAACTCGGCTGCAGGGTCGCGGATGCCGAGCAGGTCGTCGAGAAGCACAAGATCCGCGGCATCAGCACCGGAGACTTTGCTTCGCACCTGCGCTCGCGCGGCTTCGTGGTCGATCTCCGCTATCCCCAACGCCGCCCGCAACAACTGGGTCACCGCGTGAAATGGGACCTCGCTGGTGTGAGACTCGCAAAAGGTCGAAAACACCTGCACGCCACGGCTTGCCGCGATGGAGGCTATTTCGGCGGCAATGCGGCTCTTACCGATACCGGCTGGACCGACCACACCGGCCACACACCCGTGGCCGTTGATCGATCGATCCAGCATCGCAGTCAATTCGGCCAGTTCCCACTCACGGCCCACCAAAGTCGATACGTATGGACCGATGCGTGGCCGCCGTGCCGCCACCGCCGCGAGACGGCGCGCGCGCACCGGATCGGCGGCGCCTTTAATGCGCACCAGCTCCGGTTGACCAAGTTCGGCGGCCATCTCGACGAGCCGCGCGGTGGACTCGCTGACCATCACCCCGCCAGGCGGGGCCACCGACTCCATCCGTTGCGCCATCCCGACCTGCGACCCGACCGCGGTGTAACTCCATGGGCCCGCGCCGATCTCACCGGCGATCACCTCACCCGAATTCAGTCCCACCCGCAACTGCAGCGTGACACCGTCTGTGCGTTGCACCTCCGCGGCGAGGTCTTGCGTCGCTTTTTGGGTGGCCAGAGCTGCCAAACACGCGCGAAGCGCGTGGTCCTCCAGCGCTGTTGGTGCACCGAACACCGCCATGACTCCGTCGCCGGTGAACTTGTCCACAGTGCCGCCGTAGCGCCGCACCACTTCCGTAGCGCGATTGACCAGCTCGGTCATGATCTCGCGCAACCGCTCCGCACCCACAGCCGCAGCGATGTCCATCGAATGAACCACGTCGGCGAACAGCACCGTCACCTGCTTGTACTCAGCCGGTTTGGCGGCCGGCGTGAATGGCGTGCCGCACGCGTGACAGAATCGAGCGCTATCCACCAGCGCTTCGGTGCCACACGTCCGGCACAATGCTGCTGGCATCCGATACCCACCGATCCGTGGCCCGGAACCACCCGATAACGCCCAGGATAAGGCGTCAGAACCCCGCCACCAGCCTTTTGCCGACAGCGGCGTGCTGACCAAGCTGGGCGAACCCGGCTGCACTAAGCATGGTGAACTACCCCTGGTTTAGTTCGGTTTAGTTCCGATCCCTATAGGAGGATTGGAAGTCGACACTCTTGCGGAGCGGCTGAGCGAAGCCATCAATTCGCGGTTGGTCATGCGGGTGGCATCGAGGTCGTCATCCTTTTCGCCGAGTTGGCGGCGCAGTTCCACGACTTGCTGTTCGAGTTCGGTGTTGCGGTGGCGGAGATCCTCGATGTCGTCGGGCCACCGAGTCTGGACTCACGCCACGCTTGTTCGCCGAGGGCCTCGGAGAGTCGGTCGCGCAGTTGGGCGTTTTCTCGCACGAGCCGATTGATCCGGTTGTGCGCGCCTGCGAGATCGGCGATCAAGGAGGCGCGGCTGACCGCAGGCCCTGTGGTCGGCGAGTAGGGTGGTTCGGCGGCCTTGGTCATGACCAGGGCGTGCAGGTCGGGGTGCCGATAGAGGAAGGTGCGATCAACGGCCGCGTTGCGGGCAATGGCGGAGATGGAGATCTCCTCGCCGGACTCGATGGCGGTGTTGAGGGCCTTGATCACGCGCTGGGCAGCGTGCGCTGTGGGCGCGGCGGGCTGCGGTGATCCCGCTGGTGGGGTCGGTCATGCGCGCTCCAATCGAAGGTCTGGTTGGGGTGCCCGGACGCGGGGCATGCCCAGCGAGGCGAGTTGCCGGGTGCGCCGGACCACCGTGGTGGCCTGTTCGATCTCGAGGGATACCAGTGGACGCGGACGCGAAAATTCTCATCTGATGTCCAATTGGCCAAACGCTGGCCAAGTCACTTGAGAAATGGAACCCGGTCTGCATTCGGTCGAGGAGATCGGCGACGCGGGCGGCAATGTCGTCGCGGACTAGGCGCATGCGTTCGATGCCGTCGATGCCGCGTTCGGAGGGTTCGACTGTGTCCCAGTTCTCGAACCGCGTTCCAGGGACGGGATCGACTTGGGCTTCCCGACCCAGTGTGATGACAAAGTCGACGTCACGAACAAGCTGCGGATCGATGAGGGTGGGTGTGTTTCCGGTGATGTCGACACCAACCTTGGCCAATGCCTGAGCGGACAGGTCGTTGACGGCGGTGCCGGGCTTGGTGCCAGCCGAGTACACCTGCACGGTGTCGCATGCGATCTTGCTCATCAACCCAGCGGCCATCTGAGACTTGCCGCCGTTCTTTGACGCAGACGAACAGCACCGACGGCGTGGGGTCGGATTCTGTCATCAGGCGACGGGGGTGATGCCGAGTTCGTCGAGGAGGCGGCGGACCCGCCCTTCGATGTCGTGACGGATCGGGCGGACCGCGCCGACTGATTGACCAGCGGGATCGGGCAGTTCCCAGTTCTCGTACCGCTTTCCGGGGAAGAACGGGCAGGCGTCGCCGCACCCCATCGTGACGACGACGTCGGCGGCCTGGACGATCTCATCCGTCCAGGGCTTGGGAAACTCACCGGTGATGTCGATGCCGACCTCGGCCATCGCGGCGACGGCGGACGGGTTGATCTCGTTGCCGGGTTCGGAGCCGCCGGACCAGGCAACGCCCTTATCGCCGGCAAGGTGGTTGAAGTACCCCAGCGCCATCTGGGAGCGGCCAGCATTGTGCGTGCACAAGAACAGCACGGTGGGCTTGGCGTCGGTGATCTTGCCCTCGACTCGTGCCAGGGCGGTCAGTCGTTGGCGCGCCCAGCGTTCGGCCAGCAGCGGAAGGAAGTTGGGAACGGTTGCCCTACCGGCGAATTGGTCGTAGGAGGAGTGCAAGAGCCGTTCGATGGTCTCGGCGCCGAAGTGCTCGCCGAACTCGGAGTGCAGCCGGGTCGCGGCGGTCCGGAGTGCGAGTTGCTGGTCGATGGACAGATCGGGGTGGGGGTGCGCGGCCAGGGGGACGGGACTGTCGGTCATGTCGAACTCCGTTGATCGGCGTGATGGGTGTCGGCGGGGTGAGGGATGACGACATCGTCGGCAGCGGCGGCGCCATCCGGGTAGAGGGCGGCGATGAGCGCCAGTCCGAGGAGTGCTCCGACGATCTGGGCGGCGATAAAACCGGGCGCAGAACCGGGCGCGATACCGGCGAAGGTGTCGGAGAACATCCGACCGATGGTGACGGCGGGGTTGGCGAACGACGTGCTGCTGGTGAACCAGTACGCCGCGCCGATGTACGCGCCGACCGCTGCGGCGGACAGTGCGGCTCGCCCGGTACGGGCCAAGGCGAAGATCACCGCGATCAGTCCAGCGGTGGCGACGACCTCGCCGACGAGATGCCCGGTGGTGATGCGGTGCTTGGTGGCGATCTCGAACACTCGCCGATCGAACATGACGTTGGCCAGGACCGCACCGACGGACGGTGCTACAGGTGTACGCGGTCCAGTTGCACCTGCTCGCCCCGCCGATCCCACGACGTCGGTGAGCTCAATCTCGGGCAGCCGAAGGTGCCAGATTATCTGTCTCGGCCGGGGGGATCGGTCGCGATCTCGCCGCTCGTCGCGAGTTGGTCGGCGACGTCACGAAGCTTGCGGTTCAGGCGCTGAGACGCAGCACGGAGCACGTCAAACGCTTGTCCGGCGGTGAGCCGCTCTCGTTCCATCAGAATGCCTTTCGCCTGACCGATAACGTCGCGGGTGGTGACTGCTTCGGTCAGCTGGTTGACCAGAGTGTTGGCCTCGAACGTCATCACGGCGAGGCGAAGCAGGACGCCCAGATGTGCGGTGAGCAAAATTGCGGTGTCCGCGTCCTCGCTGGTGAAGGCGTTCGCCTGCATGCTGTAGTTGTTGAGCGAGCCGGGCTCAGCCCCCGTTGGCCGCTCGTTCGACACCGGCGCGGAGATCACACTGCGGACGTTGGTCGCGGCACGAACGAACTTGGGCCATCGCTGGTCACTCGTCAGGTCGGCAGCAATCACCAACTGCATCGTTTGGATCGCTTGGAGGCATGGACCGTCGAACGCGCGATATTGCTCAGCGTCCGCCTCGTCGGCGATGGGACCGGTCGAGGCTAGCGTCGTGACAACGTTGTCTGCATAGGCGGAGAAGCTGGCTGCGTCGCAGCCGTTGACGAAACGGACTGCGGCGTGAACCACGTCCTGCATCGCCAGCTCAACGGTTTCTGACTGGAGCAGCGACCTGGTCATGTTCACGAACTCGGCAGCCAGCGGATTGACGCCGCCGATGGCCGCACGGTCGCCATCGGCAACTTGGCGGGCCAGCGCTGCCGCCGCCCTCGCCGCGACTGCCTGTTCGCGACTCGCGTGCGCGTCGGCGACTGCCGCTGCGTAAGCGTCCTCCGCTGTGCGGTCGGTGCCGCTTGAGCCGACGAGCGTCTTGAGGTACTCGTCGCGGCGATTCGCAATCGATTCGCGCTCATCGGCAAGGAGCTCACGAGCGTCGGCCTGTTCCTGGCGGTCGTCGGCGACAAACTCCCGCCGGTCGGCCGCCCACTGTCGATCTTCAGCGGTGCGAGTGCCCGCCGTGCCTGCGATTCGTTGAGCACGCTCCGCCTGCAGTCTGCGACGCGCAGCGCTTCGATCAGCGGCGAGGAGGTCGAGCCGATCGTTGACCGGGCGGACATCAGCGCCATGATCAGCTTTGTCCACCTCGTTGGCCCGCCGGTCGGCCGCATCGTCTCGCAGGTTGGCGATGCGCTGCCGCTCATCTGCTAAGTGCTCACGGTCGTCGGCTACTCGGTCCCGCTCGTCCGCCACGCGCTCCCGAGCCTGGGCCATGGCCTCGGCCTCGCCTTCGTCAGTCACGCCACACCTCGTTCATCTTCACCGCTGCCCGACTTAGGGCGGGGTACCTTCGCGGTGCGGGTCGGAGGCGAAGTGCCTAGCGGCGACCCTTCACTCTACGCCGCTGACCACCGCACGACTGAGGCCCATCCTGTTCTCGCCACCGCACCCACCGAGAGCTGAACACCATGGAAACCATCACCCTCAACAACGGCGTCGACATGCCCGCGCTGGGGCTCGGGGTGTTCCAAACACCACCGAGGCGAACTGTCGCTCGTGAAGATCGGCCGCCGCTCGTTCGTCCAGGCGGAAGAACTCGACCAGCATGTCCTGCAGGCGGTGTCGAACGTCATTCTCGAAGTGAGCGCCTGCCGCAACAACGTTTCGGATCAAGCCGAAGCGATCGCGTCGAAGCTCGCGGACAGAGTCCAATCCGGTTAGTCTCATCACCGCCGCGGTAAGCCGTGCCAACGGGGGCTCGCGGACCCACAGTTCGCTCTCGTTCGTCGGGTCGAGCTGCCGTGCTGTTCAAACCAGGATGAGATCGTTCCCGGACACTCAGAACAATCGGTTGGCGTAGCCGAGCTGCGACTAACTTTTGAGACCCTCGAATGTCGTCTATATCGAGACGCCGTCGAGCAACGAACACTCGGCTCATCCACATCATGGGCAGGCAACAGGTGCTCGCGTTCGTTTTCGTGAACAACCCGCGCTAAAGGCTGACCGAGACGTCGGGTTGAGGTGATTCGCTGGTTGCGAGCCAGGTGAGCGCTGCGAGCGCCAACGCGTTTACGCCGGTCGTCAGTGTGGGTTCGATCGCTGGGGCGAACTGGGGAGAGTGATTGAACGGTAACGGCCGCCCTGTGCGGGTGGCCTCGGCGATGACCTCGGGGTCGATGCCGCCGAAGAACCAGAACACGGTGGGTACGCCGAGCGCCGCGCCGAAAGCGCCGACGTCCTCACTAGCAGCGACCGGTGGGAGTTCCAGCATGCGGTCGACGCCGAAGTGGCAGTGAAACGCGCTGACGGTGGCGTCGGTGGCGTCGGGGTCGCTGATCAGGACCGGGACGCTGGTGTTCCAGTCGAAAACCGGATCGCGTGGGGCCGCACTGGCCTGGGCTTCGGCACGCACGATCCGCTCGACCGCAGCGCGCAGGTGGTTTCGTGTCTCGTTCGAGTAGCTACGGATGTCGATGCCGAGTTCTGCGGTGTCGGGGATGATGTTGTGCTTCGTGCCCGCCTGGAGCCGGCCGACGGTCAGCACGGCCTGGTCGTTGCTTGATACCTCTCGCGCGACGACGGTCTGCAGTCGCATGACGGCAGCGGCAGCCATGACCACGGGATCAACAGCGTTCTCCGGCCGTGACGCGTGACCACCGTGGCCGTACAACGTCACTTGCACCGAGTCCGCAGCGGCCATCAGCGGTCCGCGCCCGTAGGCGATCATTCCGGCGGGAAGCGGTCCGACATGCTGACCAAGCACAATCTGCGGAGCGGGAAACCGCTCGAAGAGTCCGTCGGCGATCATGGCCGAGGCGCCGCAAACCATCTCCTCAGCCGGCTGAAAGACCGCCACGACGGTGCCCGCCCATGCGTTCCGCCCGCCGGCGAGCACGAACAGCGCGCCAACCAGGCTAGCGGTGTGCATGTCATGCCCGCACGCATGCGCAACGGCGACAGTGCTGCCGGCCGCATCGACAGATACAGCGGTGCTCGCGTACGGCAGGCCCGTAGCTTCAGCGACCGGCAGCGCGTCCATATCGGCGCGCAACATGACCACCGGTCCATTCCCGCTGCGTAACACCGCGACTACGCCAGTGCCTCCGACGCCAGCGGTGACGTCGAGGCCCAGCGGTTCGAGCGCGGCCACCACGGCAGCGGCCGTGTGATGTTCCTGCATCGACAACTCGGGGTGGCGGTGCAGGTCGCGATACAGCTGCGCGATCTGCTCGGAGATCCGCGGTGTCCAGGCGGTGAGAACTGCGCGCGGTGCGGGCACCTCGGGCATGCAGACCTCCGTTGAGTCGTGTCGTCATGCTATGCCCGTTCGCGAATTGACACCTGTCAAGCATGGTGGGCGCACGCGTTCCGTCGGAGTAGTAGCAGTCGCAATCGTTGATGCACCGCGGGCTTGCCTGACACCGAAAGCTGACCCGCTCCTCGGCTTACACTTCCGCAATGTTCTCGGAGACGCGCTATGCGATGAACGGGGACTGCGCGTCGCCTATCGCACGTCACGCGAAGGTCCTCGCGACATCGTGAGCGTCGCGAACTGGGCCACCTGCTGTGAGGTCTTCCCGGAGCTACCGTCCCTTCAGGGTTGGGCCGAGGCGATGACGTCGCTCGGGCGGCTGATCTTCTTTGACCAGCCGGGCACGGGAGCGTCCGATCCCGTCACGCCGGGCGCGCTGCCGTCCTTGGAGCAATGGACCGACAGCATCACCGCGGTGCTCGACGACCTTGGGAGTCGAGAAGCGGTCCTCGTCGCGTCGGACGCCGCATTCGCGACAGCCGCGCTGTTCGCGGCGACACATCCGTCTCGCACCACCGCGCTGGTCGTGCTCGAAGGTTACGCAGATGCGGGCGGCACCCCACTCGTTCAAGACAAACCCCAAGCTGCGAGGGTCCGCATGTGGGGGACGGGCGAACTCATACATGTGATGAATCCGGACATGCCGTGGAACGAGGAAATCCGGGCAGCGTGGGCGCGGGAAGAACGCCTGGCGGGCAGCCCGCGGACCGTTGAACTCATGTTGCCGCTCATAACCGAAGGGAGCGCGCGTGCAATTCTTCCGACTGTCCGCGTGCCGACCCTGGTCGTCCAGCACTCCGACGACGTGATCATCCCGCCCTCGAAGGGCAGGTACATCGCCGAGCAAATACTCGACGCGAAATATGTTGAGCTGCCGGGGCGCAACATGTTCCACTTCGTCGAACCGTGGCGCGAGTCCTTCCAGGAGATTTCGGGACCAAGTTTCGAGACTCTCGTATGTCGTCATATTCCGCGACACGGCACCGGCTGGCGAGCGGCGCTTCAGCGGTTCCGGTCAGTGCACCCGTTCGACGTCGGGCAGCCTCCAGGTCTTGTCGAAGAAGGACTTCTCCGGCCCGTAGAAGCGGCACAGCACCTCGAACTGACCGTCCTTGCTTGTGGGGACCCAGTTGCTATCACCTCCATCTGGCGGCTCGGGCGCGAAGAACAGAACCACTGACCCGTCGTCTTCGATGTGCAGACCGGGTGTGTTCGAAGACCGGCTCGCCCACGGCATATCGCGAATGAGAGTATGGGCGGCGCGGTCATAGGCGGTCGCCGACCAGTACAGCGTGACCGGCACGTTCGCCGGAACGGTGAGCCGGTAGGTTGCCGAGCCGTCGAAGGCGTCGCCGTTGCTGTCGTTGATCGTCATCAGGTAGTACTGGCCTGCACCCATGTGTTTGGCGCTGAAGAACGCCCAGGAATAGGTGGCTCCGCGGTCGTCGACGGGGTAGGAGTCGCGATCGCTGAATCCGTTGGTGGTGGCTTCGAACAAGCCCGGGTGAACCGGGAAACGACCATCGGGCGTCGTCGTAGAACGTCGCCGAAAAGCCGTCCGCGTAACGTCCGTCGAGCCAGGCATGCACTTCCGGCATCGCGTCAGACAAGATGGCCTTGGAAGTGGCGTCCGGGCTGAACGGTTTCCCCTTCTCGATACCGATCGTCTTGAGCTGGTTGATCATTGCCTTGTCGCGGGTGAGCCACGGCTCGGCCTGCACCCGGCGGTCGAGTGCCTCGAAGAATGTCGCATCGTAGGGGATGGTGGCGTCGAACAAGACGTCGGCGGCGTCGACGAACGTGGTGTCCGGCTGCTCGCTCGCCTGACCCAGCGGATAGAACTTGACCCGTTTCCCGTATGCAACAGCGGCGGCGATGTCCGAGTCGCTGCCGCTCTTGAGGTTGGACCGCAGTAGTGCGTACCCGCAGTAGGTCGGCGAGTTCATGGAGATATATCCGTCAGGAACGGAGTCCTGATAGTCGGGCGGCAGGATGAGGTACTTGCCACCCTTGCCTGCGTCTGTACCCGCCGGACCGACGTCGGCGATCGCGCACTGCCAGGCGTCGTCGATGGAGCCGGTGATCGAACCGTCGTCGGCTGGCGGGATTTCGAGGACGACGGGTCCGTTCGTGGTGTCGTAGAACGGCATCAAATAGATCGCGTCGGGGTTGGGCGTCAGCGTCTGGTTCTTGCCGTCCAGCAGCCGAGACCAGTACACGATCTGGTTCGGCGCACCCTTGGCGTCGCGCACCAGCGCCTGGGACATCATCTCGTAGTTCACTGCCGGCATGCCCCAGATGGCGGCCTCGATGGCGCGGCGATGAAGTGTGCGCTCCTGCAACTGCTCGGGTGTGAAAGTCATGTGACGGTGCCTCCTCCCTCTCATCCTCCCCAATGGTTGGCGGGGTTAACCGATTCGATCGGCTGGTGGGCGCTTGCGCAACAATTGCGTCCATGAGTGCAGAACGTGAAGAGAACGCCTACACCCTCGGTGTGCAGGCCGGACTCTGGGGCTATCCACTGGCCCACCGGGTCGAGGCGTTCCCACAGACTCTGGTAGCGAAGGGCATCGGGCACAATTCGTTTCGGAAGTTCGATCGGCTCAAGACCGCCGAGGACCGTTTCGTCGTCACACCCAACAACCTCACGGTCGACGCTTACGCGATCATCGACCTCGCCGACGGGCCGGTGGTCCTGCACGTACCCAAGTTGAACACCGACCGCTGGTTCATCGTGCAGATCGGCGACGCCTTCGACGACGTCGTCCTCAACATCGGCGGCTCGCGCCCACCGGTGTCAGGGCCATATCTGATCACCGACCCCGACTACCAAGGCTCGGTGCCCGGCGACATGACCCAGGTCGCGTTTCGCACCACCATCGGCTTCGCCGCGGTCCGGATCGCGGTGACCGGCTCGGCAGACCTTGCCGGAGCCGTGGACGCACAGCGAGGCTTCACCATGCGTCCTCTGCCGGACTACCTCAAACACGGAATCGCGGGAGCCGAGGTCGACTACAGCCCCATCGCCTTCCCCGAACTCAGTGCACCGGACGACCTTGGCCACTTCGACCGTCTCGGGTCGGCGATGCGCTACATGCTGCCCGCCCACGCCGACGTCAACGACACCTTCGTGCAGACGCTTGGCACGATCGGACTCAGCGTGCGTAAGGGTTTCGATTGGCAATCGTTGGACGAGTCGACGCTTACTGGACTGCGGCGTGCCGCACCGGTGATCGAGCAGATCGCCGACGAGCGCTGGCGCACGATGAGCGAAACGGTCAACGGATGGCGCGGCTCGCTCGCGTCTGGACGTTGCAGCTACGACTGGGCACTGAACGCAGCCAACACCAAGAACCAGGTCGGCACCGAAGTCGCCGACCAAGTCGTCTACGTCAACACCGCCGTCGACGCCAAGAATCAGCGACTGAACGGAACCAACAACTACGTCCTGCACTTCGAACCAGGCCAGACACCGCCGGTCGCGGGCATGTGGAACATCGCGATGTACGACGACTCAATGCTGTTTATCGCCAACGACGTCGACCGCTTCTCCATCGGCAGCACCACCGACGGCCTCGCCCAGAACCCCGACGGGTCCCTGACCGTCTACCTGCAACACTCCAAGCCCCAAGAAGATCAGTTGAGCAACTGGTTGCCCGCACCAGCCGGAAGCTTCAACCTCACCATGCGGTACTACACCCCGCTGGCACCGGTGATAGACAAGACCTACAGGCTCCCCGCCGTGCGCAAGGTTTGATCTGTGGATGAGACGACGACTTTCAAGACGAACTTCCGCGAGTCGCAGATGTCGTCTATTTCGAGACTGGCCCAGCAGCCGCTGGAGAGGATAGGAACATCAATGTTGTTTCCTCCAACGTTGACCACATTTCGCGCGACAATGCGACCATGTGGCGCGGCGGCCGACTGAGCCGGTTGCTCGTATCGTCATGATGGTCACGCGGCGAGCGGGCTGTCGTCTGTCAGCGCGCCCGTGGGCCACCGTCGGGTGCAGTGAGGTCACCGTGGGAATGGTTCGACATACGCAGTTGTTGATGTTGAATTCGTAACAACGCGAGTGCTTGAGCCGCCCGGTGGGCGTGGTCCGACGTCGTCGCAGCCAGCGAGACCTGCAGTGACGCACGCTGTCTCAAGTGATGTCGTGCCGCCCTTGTCTCGAAACTCGTTACATTCCTTCAGGTCTCAGTTAGGAGCCACACGCAGGCAGCTGCCGAAAGCATCCTTCTGACACCCTGGGGCGGGCGAATCTCACTGCCGTGTCATATATGACACGCGTATGACACGGCGGATGAGAATTTGACATTGGGAATGAAAACCTACACCGAAAACACGGTGTGGTGGTGCCCCTCACTGCGATTCGCCACCACGACGGTGCGGTGGAGGTCCGCAACGGGCAGCGCGCACCATGGCCGCACGCAAGCTCCGTCTGAGCACCGTGCCGGCCTACTCGCTGCCCGCCACCGCAGCCGATACCGCCGCTGAAACG